>CBFHOH010000004.1:113949-208252 GCA_965657335.1 Candidatus Azotimanducaceae bacterium | reverse complement strand
CAGAGTTGAGATCAACTAGCGACTGATGACAGTGGCCGCTCTGCCCCGGATAATCCATCGACCATTTCGCCATAAACGTGGCAATAAGATCTCTTTTTTGAAAGAACCCCTTTACAAAGGTTTTGAATAGCGCGGCTTTATCCGCGGCATTCATCGCTGAATCTACAGCTAACGCACCTTCCCAAACACCAGGACCCGTTTCACAATGCAGCCCTTCAAGTGGAAAGTCATGTGCAATACAGTAATCCATGAGCGCGTGAAACAAATCAGAATGCGTATTAGTTCTTAAAACCGAATAACCAAAGTTCCCGGGACTTAATGGTTTCAGGTTCTGATAGTTTTTTTCCCGTATCGAATGAGGCGTCTCGTCAAAGACAAAAAACTCGTACTCAAAAGCCAGATTAACACCGAATCCCATTTCTTCGGCTTCAGCAAGCACGGATTTAAGCCGCGATCGCGGACAGATGGGATGCAGACTATCACCATCTGCGTCGACAAACTCACCAATAAAATAGGGCGTGCCATTCTCATCCTGTAACCTGCGTTCACTACCGAGGTCTATCCGATATAGGACGTCTGGATATGCGGTGTGCCAACCAGTGTATGTCGCATTATCATAGAGTTGGTCGTCGACATCCCACCCCAAAACGCAATCACAAAATCCAGAGGTAACATCCGCAATCGCAGCAAATTTTTCTAGGCTAATATATTTTCCTCGTAACACACCATCAATATCTGTCACCCCCAACTTAACTCGTTGGATACCACTTTCGCGGTACTGACTTATTTTTTCTTCTATCGGAATCATCACCTAGCCCTCTTCACGCTAATTGAGGTTGGATGCCCTGCCCGGCACCCGAATATTTGCAACCAATTGTTGGATTTCTGCCGGCGGTGGCGGCGTCAACCGCATCACAACGGCAGAAACCGCAAAGTTCATTAACATACCGAGCGTGCCAATGCCTTCTGGCGAAATACCAAACCACCAGTGCATCGCATTATTGGTCTCTGGGCTAACAAACTTAAAATAGGCGATATAGCAGAACGTAAACGTCAGTCCCGTAATCATCCCCGCAATCGCCGCCTCCTTGTTCATTCGTTTCGAAAAAATACCTAACAAGATCACCGGAAAAAAACTGGCGGCGGCAAGTCCAAACGCAAAAGCGACAACCTGAGCAACAAATCCTGGCGGGTAAATACCAAACAGGCCAGCGATACCAATTGCAACCGCAGCGGCAACTCGCGCATAAAACAATTCTTGCCTTTCCGTAATGTTTGGCCTGAAAGTTTTCTTCAGTAAATCGTGGGAGACTGCTGTAGATATGACCAACAAAAGTCCAGCTGCTGTAGATAGCGCCGCGGCTAACCCGCCAGCAGCGACAAGCGCTATGACCCAATTGGGAAGCTGGGCAATTTCGGGGTGCGCAAGCACGATGATATCCCTATCAATGTATAACTCGTTTTCATTATCTGTCGCTGTGTTAGAGACGGCTCTTTCGCCAGAACGCCCCTCACTGTTTGTAAAGATCGGCGCCGAAGGCTTCATTGCACTGCCACCGCGATATTGCACTACGCCATCTTCATTTTTATCAAACCAGGCGATAAGGCCTGAGTCTTCCCACTTGGTAAACCAGTCCGGCGCCTGTGCATAGTTCATACCATCTATATGATCAATGAGATTTATACGGGCAAATGCCGCTACAGCAGGTGCGGTTGTGTACAAAAGCGCGATAAATATCAAGGCGTAACCTGCAGAAATTCTTGCATCTTTAACGCTCGGCACAGTGAAAAACCGCACGATCACATGGGGCAGACCCGCCGTTCCTGCCATGAGGGCAGCGGTAATAAAGAACATATCGATGGTTGATTTGGTACCCGACGTAAATGCCGTCATGCCCAACTCGGCACTTAGTCCATCCAGCTTCTCCAGCAAATAACCACCTTCTATCATTTCACTTCCCAGACCGAACATGGGAAACGGGTTGTTTGTCAGCGCGATGGAGATATAAATCGCTGGGACCATATAAGCAAATATCAACACACAATATTGTGCAACCTGAGTGTAGGTAATACCCTTCATGCCGCCGAGGACCGCATAAAAGAATACGATCGCCATACCGATCACTACACCTGAGTTGATATCCACCTCGAGAAACCGCGAAAACACGACGCCAACGCCACGCATCTGCCCTGCAACATAGGTGAACGAAATGAAAATGACACATATCACCGCAACCAAACGCGCCGTACTGGAGTAGTAACGGTCACCAACAAAGTCGGGCACCGTGAACTTCGCAAATTTCCTGAGGTATGGGGCAAGTAGGAGGGCAAGTAACACATAACCACCGGTCCAGCCCATCAGGTACCGAGCACCGTCTGCACCCTCAAATGCGATAATACCCGCCATCGATAGAAAAGAAGCTGCAGACATCCAGTCAGCAGCCGTCGCCGCACCGTTTGCCACAGGATGCACGTGGCCGCCTGCAACGTAAAACTCCTGAGTCGAAGCAGATCGGCTCCATATGGCAATGCCGATATACAGAGAAAACGAGAGGCCAACAAAGATATACGTAAGCACTTGGGCATCCATCAATCAGGACTCCCCGTCAATTGAATCAGCGGTCCCTGTTTGGGGTGACTCGCTGTCTGATTCTTCAACACCAAAAACTTTGTCCAAATGGTTCATTCGCCAGGTATAAATAAAAATCAGACAGACAAAAACAAAAATCGATCCCTGCTGGGAAAACCAGAAACCCAGCTTGAAGCCAAATAGCTGAAATTGATTTAAGAAGTCGAGGAACAGAATCCCACAGCCGAATGAGACGACGAACCAAACAAACAGCAAAGACAACATAAGGCGAATATTCGCGCGCCAGTAGGCATTTTCTTGATCAGACATAACGACTTCCTGATTCTTATTATTAGTTTACGTCGGGCATAATCGATAATGGAATCAAGCGAAAACCCTGACAAAGCTCTGATGCGGTAGGATCACGGAGCCGACGTCTCGTGTCAATCAATCAAAGCTATCCTGACAAAATTCAGCAAGAACATAGACGGCATTGAAATGGCTCGAAACTGTCCACAATATCTGTGGATAACTCTGGGGATAATAAACAGAATCCTTCTGTGCATAGCCAAATTGCAACAAAACAGCACTGTACGTTTTTTGTACAATTATATTATTACTATAATATTCAATGGTTTACGTCACTATATTAATGACAAATAGTGGATAACTCTCCTAAGTCGCAAAATGCAAAATTGGGTCAGGTTGTGAATAAATCGATCATTCCTGTAAGTGGACACCAACTGTTGAGGCGAGGCCCAACCACACGAGTGTAAAAATAAGGGATATAAACACGCTTTTTTAAGATACCAGTCGTCAATTTTTACGATGTCAAAATCAAGTATCGGGCGTATCAATCGGCGACTCGAGCGCTCGATCAACGACGCCTTGAGGCAACGCCTTGCTTACCTTCGCGCCGAGCGCTTTGACAGCCTCTGCCCGGCCTACCAGACTACCGCGGCCGGAGATAAGCTTGTTATGCGCGTTGTCATAACTTTTCTGGAGTGTCCCTAATCGGGTGCCAACCTCCTCAAGATCAGTCACAAAATTTACAAATTTGTCGTACAGAGCGCCCGCTTTATTCGCAATCTCCTGGGCATTTTTGTTTTGCTGTTCGTATCGCCAGATATTTTGGATAGTGCGCAGTGTCGCAAGTAAAGTAGAGGGCGCAACCATCACGATATTCTTGTCAAAAGCATCTAAGTAGAGATCGTTATCCTGTTGCACACCCAGGGAAAATGCCGCCTCAATAGGCACAAACAGAAAAACAAAGTCGAGCGTTCGAACGCCGTCAAGCTTTTGATAGTCCTTCTCACTCAGTTGCTTTATGTGTTGTCGCAGTGATTGTATGTGCATTTTGAGTGCTTCAGAGCGCTCAGCGACAGCATCCTCATCTGCAGAGCAGTATCTTTCGTAGGCTGTCAGGGAAACCTTCGAGTCGATGATGATGTCTTTACCCTCGGGTAAATGCACAATCACGTCAGGTTGATAGCGTTTACCCTCCTCCGACTTCATGCTGATTTGGACTTCGTATTCCCGGCCTTTTTCCAGACCGGATTTCTCAAGTACTCGCTCGAGAATAACCTCTCCCCACGTTCCTTGAGTTTTACTTTCGCCTTTCAGTGCATTGGTCAGGTTAATCGCATCCTGGCTGATCCTCGAGTTTAGCTCCTGCAGATTTTTGACTTCCTTGATCAGAGAAAATCTATCTTTACTCTCCTGATTGTAGCTATCCGCTACCCGCTTCTCGAAGTCCTTTATCCTTTCACCAAGCGGTTTAAGCACGCTGTCCAGCTGCACTTGGCTTTGCTCCTTAAAGCTTTTTTGTTTCGACTCAAAAATTTCGTGAGCCAGGTTCTTGAATTCTGTATTCAGCGATGTTCGGGCTTCATTCAATAACGCCAGTTTCTCTTCGTTTTGTTTTTGCTGTTCATTTAATGTCGTTTCCAGATGCGCGACCTTTTCTCGTTGCTCGCCGTTATCGACGCGCAACTGTCGGCATTCCCGTTGCACGCTTTCATGGTTTTCTATCAGCGTTCTTTTTTGATCCTCGAGTTCAGCGACCCGGGTTTGCAAACTGACCTCTGCAAGCCTTGCTTTTTCGAGTGCCGCTGATATCTCTCCGGTCTCACCGCGCAGTTCATCATGCCTCACCTGCAGCTCCTCTAGTGCGAGCGACTTGCTGGAAAGCTCATGATTCATTGCAGCTTGAGACAGTGCCACTTCATGCGACTGCGCTTCAATTTCAGCTCTGGCACTAGCGCGCACAATCAAAAACACCACAATACCGGTGATGATTGGAATAGCTAGCAACATCGTAATGACCAGGTGAGGAATATAAGGCTGCAAGGTGTCGATGTTCATAAAAATAATAAACCAGAGAGAATTCTTATAGTCTACCTGTCCCTTCACGTGACATACAGCGATCAAAGGCACGCAGAAAAAAGCCCTTTGCAAAGAGCTATCGAGTTTTAGCCCGTAAAAAGGTAGGCTACGCACTTTTGAAAATCATTCATTTCGTTGCAAGGTAGTCAACATGAACGCGTCGCCCAACATCATAGAAGTCTCTGTTCAAAACTTTCAGACTGAAGTTGTCGAGAAGTCCCAGCAGATCCCAGTGTTTCTCGAATTCTATGCCGATGGCGCCGAGCCCAGCGAGCAATTAGCCCCCATTCTTAACAAACTTGCTGTCGAATTTAGCGAAAAAATCATCCTCGCCAGAGTAGATGTCCAACAGAACCCACAGATTGTCCAACAACTGGCGGTTCGGACCTTGCCTACTGTGAAGGTGATTTTTCAGGGACAAATGGCACAGGATCTTGAGGGTCCCCAAGAGGAAGCCACATTACGTGAGATGATTGAGCAACTCACCATGAGCTCGGTCGAGCGAATTCGGGAACAAATAAAGGTCTACCTGGCACAGGGTCATCGAGCGGAAGCCATCGAACTGTTGCAGCAGGTCATCGCAGAGGAACCTAATAACCACGCGTTACATACAGAGCTCTCAGATCTCCTTATTATGGAAAACCGCATCGATGAGGCAAAACAGATTCTCGCAAGTCTGCCTGCTGACGCCGAAGGTATTAGCAAGCCACAAAACAGAATCGCCTTTATTGAGTTAGCAAATGAACTGCCACCGCTACCTGAATTGTTGGACGCACGAGAGGCCAATGCGGACGACCTTAAGGTGCAATACGATACCGCAGTTAGATTAATTGCAGACGACCAGATCGAGGAGGCGCTTGAGGGATTACTCACGATGCTCAAGAAGGACAAGTCTTTCGATGATGAGTTGGCGCGAAAAACGATGATCAAAGTATTCGAGTTGTTGGGCAAAGGCGACGCGATGGCGACGGCCTATCGTCGAAAAATGTTTACCTTCCTTCACTAGGCCTTTCTATTTTACGCGCCCATAGGTTTGGTAATTTTATCTTAGGCAACCTGACGCAGCAGTTTGCCTTCTCGTTTGAGTGCTGACGCAATGATCTTTGGCGACTCCCAAGGACTAAGACTGCCCCGGTAAAGCACTCTGTTGCCTTTGCTAAGCAACCACAATCCTTCAGAAATCCCGTTGGCCGTATCACTTGAAGAATTGCCCCTGATATGTCGAATTTTCATCGTTTGATCCTCTGACTGGGAGAGCACTGTTCAGCAGCTCTCAATAAACTGTACACACATACAGTACTGTATGCTTTAACAGTAATCAAGCCGATTCATCAAATTTACGACGGCGAGGGGTGCTAAATTTATCCTTTATTGGCGTTATTTTACTTCTAGCCAATCAAAACCTTCGTCCTGAAGAGCGACAACAAGGTTCCCGGTAAAGGACGATTCTGGCTGAAGCGCGCTGTTTACGGCGCCCAGAGCCAACTCGGCTGAATTATTTTTCTCGCTAACATGAGAAACGACCAGATGCTGCAGTTTTGACAAGTCAATCTTAAGCAGTAGCTGGGCAGCCTGTTCATTATTGAGATGACCGTGCAACCCGGACACGCGTTTCTTCAATTGCCAAGGATAAGGGCCGTTATCCAGCATTTGCATGTCGTGATTACACTCTAGCAGCAGTGCATCACAGCGGTGATACTGTTGTTCTACGAACGGTGTTATGTGCCCCAGGTCGGTCAATACACCCACTTTAAAACCATTTGAGGACACAACGTACTGGCAGGGTTCCCTCGCGTCATGGGGAACCGGAACAGGCTCGATACCAAGACTACCAATGCGAAAACTACGGTGGCAATTAATATAGTTGAGATCAGGCACATTGCCCATACGTTCTGGATTGTGCGTGCCAGGTGTTAGATAAACCGGCGTATTGTACTTACGCCCAAAAACCGAGACCCCCTGAATGTGATCTGCATGCTCGTGGGTAACAAGTATCGCATCGATATCTTCCGGCGACTTATTAAGGCGCTGTAGGCGCCTTACAGTTTCTTTCAGGGTAAAACCGAGGTCGATGATGATACAGGTTTTGCCGTCATCAATGAGGGTCGCATTGCCTTTGCTGCCGCTGCCCAGGGAGGCTATTCGCAAAATGGTTGCTCCGGTAGAGATCGAATTGCCAATTTGCTAGCTCGAGTACTCTTTCACGATCTTGAGAAGTCGCTCGGCAATAAATGGGTCCGCAAGTGTATCTGCATCTTTTTTGACGGTTACATGCACCTCACGCTCATGCTCTTCTAAAAACAACAAGTACTTATTTGCTGCGAGCTGAGGGGTGTCATCACTTGAGAATAGTTTGCCAAAAAACCCAGGTTCTCTCTCGTCATCATCACTACCAAACATCCTGCCAAAGAATCCTGGTTCTTTCTGAATCGTATCATCGTAGAACACATAGAACACGGCGGTATCTCTATCTAAATCGTCGACATCGATACGCGCATTCTCCAACGCATCATTGACCGTAGCCCAAGCTCTATCGAAGCTTAGTTTATACTTAAGCACCGGCTTTTCTTTGTCAGGAATAATTTCGGCTCTCTTGCCTCGAATGTTCATTGCTTCCCGGGAAACCGAAATAGACCGGTTAATGTTTTCTCCGAGGTAGTAAGCCATTTCACTTAAGACCTTATTTTCCAGCAACTCGTCGTCAGACCCACCATTCCAGTTGGCAGTATCCTGTCTAACGGGCGCCCCAAGGGGAACCTGCTTATGTTCAACGAAGACTTCACAACTGCCATTTCTAATACCGGGCTCTATCGTAAGCCTGAATTTATTTTGTACCGTTGCGCCCGGGTCTGCCCAAGCAACGCCGCTTACCAGGCTTGCGTAAGTTGTATCTGCATCACCCTCTCGCGACGCCAACCAAGCCGACTCAATAATGCCCCGACGAGGATCAGCCGTTTGCACTTCGAGGTTATTCGCTTCCCAAAACTGTCGGATTCGAGGCCAAACTGCCGCCGGGGGCGTATCGATAAATACCCAACGGTTATCACCAATGCGTTTGATGACTATTTGCTCTACACCAAAAGCAGTGCTCAATGGCTCTGGTAACCCAAGCTCGAGTTTTTGACCGCCGATACCTCGTGCATCATTGACAGTAGGTATGCTCATTGCATCGTCGTAAATAGGCTGATCAAGCGTCTCGGGGATTGTGGTTCTTGGAACTGAACCTGCTTGAAGGTAGACATCGTCGTCGACACCGAGCCAACTGCAACCTTGGGTAAATATCGCGGTCAGTGCAATGGTAACCACTACTCTGAGCGGAACCATCATTGATTGCCAAAATTGCGTGTTCAAACATCTACTCCTGCTTGTTTCATCGCCGACATCACCGGTTCATGAAACCTTGTGGATAATCTGGTCATCGGTAACCTGATGCCATCACCTATTTTGCCCATTTGCTCTACTGCCCATTTCACGGGGATAGGGTTCGACTCCAGAAACAGATTCTTGTGAAGCCCGACCAATTCAGCGTCTAGGGACTTCGCCGCTGATATCATTTCCTGCGCCCGACCTTCTTGACCCGACTCTTCCATGGCCGCAAAAGCAGACATTCCTAGCTCACACACCTGGCTCACTTTTGCAGGTGCCACATTGGCTGTCACGCTTATAGAGCCCTGCGCACCCTTGAGAATGAGATCGAGCGACGTTAAATCGTCTCCTGAATAAACGACCATTTTATCGCCACAAAGTTCCAATATTTCGGTGCAGCGATTCATAATACCGGTCGCTTCCTTGATACCAATGATCCCATCGACTTCCGACAGTCTGGCGACGGTTTCGGGCAGCATGTCACAGGCCGTTCGACCTGGCACGTTATAAAGAATTTGTGGGATCTTTAAGGCAGCCGCGATCGTCTTGTAGTGCAGGTACAAGCCTTCTTGCGTTGGCTTGTTATAATATGGCGTCACAAGCAAACAGGCGTCCGCACCTGCATTTTGCGCAGCCAGAGAAAGCTCAATTGCTTCGCTAGTTGCGTTAGCGCCTGTTCCCGCGATCACTGGTACTCTGCCGTTGACGACACTCACTACCCGTTTGACGATCTCGCAATGTTCGGGGATGTCAACGGTGGCTGACTCACCGGTCGTACCCACCGGCACAATCGCCTTGGTGCCTGACTCAATATGCCATTCCACAAGTTCATCCATGCGCTCCCAGTCAAGTGAGCCATCTTTATGCATGGGTGTTACCAGGGCTACGATACTACCTGTAATCATTTTTATTTCTCACTTTATACTTTCTTTGACGCCGTAACGGCCATGTTTCCCTGAATCTCGTACCCAGTTTGAGGCCATGCACTCATAATCGCTTTGATCAACGTCGCTAGCGGTATTGCGAAAAACACCCCCCAAACGCCCCACCACGCTCCAAACACAAGCACCGCTGTAATGATCGCTATAGGGTGGAGGTTGACCGCTTCCGAAAACAGTAATGGCACAATAAAGAATCCATCAATACCTTGGATAATGCTGTAGCCGATCAAGATCGTGATAAAATCTGCACCCCAGCCAAACTGCAAGTAAGCAATAATTAACACCGGGAATGTTACGGCGACAAATCCCACGTAAGGCACGATGACTGAGAGGCCAACGAGAAACCCTAGCAGGGCCGCGTATTCGAGCCCCATCACTTGGAAGAAAATAAAACTGGCGCCACCAACGATAATAATCTCAATCACCTTACCCCGGATGTAGTTCGCCATTTGCTCATCCATCTCGCGACCGATTCTATCGAGCAGCGGTTTTTCACGCGGTAGATACGAGCTGCACCAAGCCAGAATTTGCTGCTGGTCTTTTAGAATGAAGAACACCAGCAAGGGCACTAACATTATATAAACGGCAACCGCCACGAGCAGCGGCAATTGGGAAAGGGAGAAAGACAACAACCATTGCCCCAGTTCTGCCGACTCACCATTGAGTAACTCTATCCAACTTGTGACTTGTTGTTCACTAACAAACTCAGGATAGTTCAACGGTAACTCACTGAGGAGTTCGCGGGTTCGCTCAACCATAGAGGGAATATTTTGGAAGAGCGATTGCAGTTGACGCCAGACTCGTGGAATGACAAAAAACAGCAGACTCAGGAAAAAACCCATAAAAATAACAAACGTAATGGAAACAGCGAGCCCCTTTGGGATCTGGAAACGTTCCATTGATTTAATTGCGCCTTGCATAACGTAAGCCAGCACAATGCCGGTCAATAGCGGCGCAAGTACGGTACCCATCGTGACGATGACAAGCACGGAGACGATCAAAAGAGCAGCCAGCAGCACGCCCTCTTCATCCGAGAGAAAGCGGTTTACCCAGCCACGCATCACCTCATACACGGATCAAGATTTCCTCAGTAGGTAATGAAAAGATGTCTCTGCAGCACTTTTCTCAGATGCCAGTAATTGATGCCCACTTTGGTCACAAAATACTTTGAAATCCCGCACGGAACCGGGGTCGGTGCTGGTAACAGACAGAATCTCACCCGCATTTAGTTTATTCAATGCCTGTTTGGCCTTTAACAAAGGCAAAGGACAAGTAAGGCCGCTCGCGTCCAGTGTTTGGTTAATTTCCAGATCCATTGTTCATTTCAAGTCAGGTTGAGACTTGCCTCTTATCGATTTCATATTCGAACGTGCTTAAGTCGTCGCTAGGTCCGAAAACCCGCGATTATATATGATTGAGCGTCCGACCCTGTAACTGATTATCCCAAAGTTTGCCCACAACAGTGGCTTATCCGTCGGATTTCTACAATTTTCTTCAAAATGAGCAGAATTGATTCACTTTCCCGGAACCAGTTTGTGGTTAGCGGGGTCTATAAGCGGTACAGTAAGATCATCTTAGGCAGCAAGTTATCCAGATTTTGTTCATCAATAATTCCATTCCCAACAGCACGTCTTTTAGGTTCTGCATCAAACCCGTAAGTATCTTGTTGTTGTTCATCACGACTCATTTTGCCAACGCAGCACAGCAACAGAATCTGCCCAGCCTCGGAGACACAACATCTGGCATCGTTTCACTCGAGCAAGAACGCGCGCTCGGTCAGGATTTTCTGCGATCACTGCGAGCGCAGGCACCTTCTGTTAGCGATCCCCTCCTTCAATCGTATCTCGAGCATTTGATCTACAAACTTGCTTCCCACAGTCAGCTGCAGGACCGGCGACTCGACCTGGTAATGATTAATAATTTTACTATCAACGCATTTGCAGCGCCGGGAGGCATTGTAGGGGTGAACCTGGGGCTTTTCCTTTACGGTGAAACGGAACACGAGATCTCTGCCATTCTGGCTCACGAACTCGCCCACCTGAGCCAGCGACATTTCGCCAGAGGCGTTCAGTCCGGCAGATCGGCTAGTGTGAAAAACCTGGCTGGGTTGCTGGCGGGTATTATTTTAATCGCAACCACCGGCAGCGACGCAGGACTTGCAGCTATCGCAGCAGGTCAAGGCGCAGCCCAGAGCGATCTGCTCAGAAACAGCCGGGCCCGAGAATCGGAGGCTGACCGGATCGGTATTCTTACCCTTGCCGACGCTGACATGGATCCCCGCGCTATCGCCTATATGTTTGAAAGACTTGAGCGCGCAAATCGATTCAATAAAACCCGTATTCCTGAATTTCTGCTCACCCATCCGGTAACAAAAAATCGAATTTCGGATTCCTACAACCAAACACGTCGATATGAAAACAAAACTTTCCCTTTAAATCTTGATTACCACTTAATGAAAGCAAGAGTCACTGTGCTCGCAGCAGAATCTAACGATTCGGCCATCAACATGATGACGGAATGGTCGAAGCGCAGTGACCCTGTGTTGAAAAGCGCGGGACAATATGGACTGGTCATGGCGCATTTAGCGAACTTTGACCCAGTAGCTGCGAGAGAGCATCTAAGACCATTACTTGAGGCAAAACCCAGCAAGATTGCCTACATTCTCGCAGACGCGAAAATTCATAGCAGTGCTGAACGCTACGACGAGGCCCTTGCGATTCTGGAGGAAGCGCTTGCTATCAACACAAAAAACTATCCAATCACAATGGCCTATGCCGATGTACTTCTCAAAGCAAACAAGCCTAAGCAAGCTGCTGATGCCTTAGTTGTAATTATCCCGGAACGCCCCAACGACACCGAGGTTTGGTATTTATTGGCGGAGGCTTATGGCTTGGCCAACGACATTATTGGTGTTCACGAGGCACGTGCAGAATATTTTGTGCTGGTTGGCAATTTGGAGCAGGCGATCAAACAATTGGGCTTCGCAATGCCTCTTGTCCAAGACGATTTTCAGTTGAACTCAAAATTTCAACTTCGAATCCAGCAGATACAACTTATGCGGCTTAAAGCCAGAAGATCCTAAGCCTTATCGAGACCGATGAAGGTTTTGCTCACCGCAGCAAAAACCAGCCTACTAAGCCAACGTTTTTGCAAAGTTCACCATTCGCTCAAGCGGCATGAGCGCTCGACTGGCTACTTCGGAGTCAACCTGTATTTCATTGGCCCCATCGCGAAGTGTACTGTGAAGATTTTCAAGGATGTTCATCGCCATCCAAGGGCAATGGGCACAACTTCGACAGGTCGCACCGTTACCGGCAGTAGGTGACTCGATAAATGTTTTGCCGGGAGACAACTGCCGCATCTTGTGAAAAATACCACTGTCTGTCGCCACGATAAACTTGTCATTAGGCAGTTCTTGCGATGCTTTTATCAACTTTGTTGTCGAGCCAACAACATCTGCCAAATCAACAATCGCCTCGGGAGATTCCGGGTGAACCAACACCGCTGCGTCTTGATGTACATGCATCAGATCTTTCAGACCACTCGCCTTAAATTCCTCGTGAACAACACACGAACCATGCCACATGAGCATGTCTGCACCGGTTTCTCTTTGTATATATCCACCGAGATATTTATCTGGCGCCCAGAGAATTTTGTGTCCCTCGTCCATCAGGTGCTCTGCAACCTCAAGGGCAATACTGGATGTGACAACCCAGTCTGAGCGTGCTTTTACGGCGGCTGATGTGTTTGCATAGACAACGACAGTGCGGTCTGGGTGCTCGTCACAAAAAGCCGAGAAATCGTCGATGGGACAACCGAGGTCAAGCGAACATGTCGCCTCCAGAGTCGGCATCAGAATGCGCTTCTCCGGGTTTAATATTTTTGCCGTCTCCCCCATGAACTTCACGCCAGCAACAATTAGCGTTTCAGCATCAACGCTGTTGCCAAATCGCGCCATTTCTAACGAATCCGAAACACAGCCACCCGTCTCTTCCGCCAGTTTCTGTATTGCATCATCGGTATAATAGTGCGCAACTAAGACGGCATTTTGCTCTTTTAGCAGTAGCTTGATTTGTTCACGGTAGTGCTGAACTTCGTCGTCACTCAATGTGTGACTCTGGTGCAGTGGAACTTCAAACGCGTTCATAGCCATTTGTAGTCAGGTATCTCCGAAATAATAGCGTATTATAACCAGATTAATGACGCATCCGAAAAGCGCGAACGCCAACTTTCGATGACCGTCTATCGAATCGATCATTGTGGTGGTAATTTCCATGCAAAAAATTGTGTTCCTGGTAAGCGAAACCAACACTATCATCGAAGGTAATTATCTGAAATTTGCTAATGAAATGCTCGCTCGCGGCGCCAATAGTCACCTTGCGGTCGTGGATTCACTAGCGCTAAGTAGATCAACCATTGTTATTCAGGGTTTTCAGCTCACAACACCTTTGTTAGCAAACGAACCATTTCCATCAGACTTGTCTACTTTTGAGTTGGCAGAATTTGACGTTGTCTGGATCATGTCGTTAGGTTTTCGAGAGAGCTTTCTCGACAAGATGCAAATGCTCTATGGCTTGCCCGACAGCTGTCGCATCGTCAATTCACTTGATGCTCTGATGCACTTTAAGAGCAAGTACTTCCTCGCTAACCACCAAGCGACATTTGCACACCCCGAGACCCACGCGTCAACTAATCCCGAACAACTGCTCAGCATCGTCCGGTCCGGCGGCAAGTGGATAGCGAAACCACCCGCTGGCAGCTTTGGCAATGAGGTCTACCTGTTGACCCAAGACGATCCGAATGCCGGTGTGATTCTCGACTCGCTAACCGGATTGGAGCGGAGCAGGTATTGCCTTATTCAGCGATATGTTGAAGAGATAGAGGCTGGCGAAAAGCGCGTTATCTTCGCCGGCGGGGAGGTAGTTGGCCAATATATTCGAACCCCAACCAAAGATCACCGAACCAATATCATGCAAGGTGCTGAGGCGGCCTTGTGCGAGCTTACTGACGAAGAATCAAAATATTGCGAGAAAATTGGACATCTGATGAAGTCTTATGGCGCCCAGTTTGTTGGTATGGATCTCGCATTCCCTTGGGTAATTGAATTCAATGTCATTACTCCGGGAGGCATCGATACCATCATGCAATTGGGGGGGCCAAACCTTACGGGCAAGGTACTCGACAAGATTCTTTGAAATTGCACCAATCCAGTCTTGAGTTTTATCTTCAAACAGGTATTATACCGGCCTTCCTATTTGGGCCGTTAGCTCAGTTGGTAGAGCAGCTGGCTTTTAACTAGTTGGTCCCGCGTTCGAGTCGCGGACGGCCCACCAAATACGGGGCCTCCAGAGGGGCGGTGTTTTAAAAACACTCCCCCACTGGAGGCGTTTTACTTTTCTTAGTAAAGCTTTTCAATGCTTCTGTTCAACCAGAAAGCCTTACCTACATTTGTTCCACTACGCCGCATTTCCGACATTCCATTGCACCTGTCTTTTGCCCCGCGAGACTTTGGATAAGCACTTCTAACAGTCATTATTTTGTCAGACCAACGTGAATTAATCACCGCATGTCCGTGTCGGTAAGCCCACGCCGCCACATACGGAACTACGACGCTCTAGTAATACCACATCATGCCAGACACCATTAATGTGGCCATATCGCTCTCTTGAGCCTACTTCACGAAACCCCGCTTTTTTATGCAAGACAACACTCGGCGTATTTTCAGCCATAATGTGTGCTTGAAGCGTCCAGTATCCCGCGGCTTCCGAACCGACCACAAGCGCGTTTAGCAGCGCGGCAGCTATTCCTCTGCGTTGCGCTTTTTCATCGACATAGACGCTGACCTCAGCGACACCTGCACTACCTCAGTTGTCGGCTACGGGCGCGAGCGCTGACCATCCCAACACCTTGTCTGAATCATCCCGGGCAACATTTCGACAAATTTCTAAGTGTCCCGCATGCCAATCTTTCCAGCGAGAAGGTGTTGTCATAAAAGCGGCAATACCGGTCGCTAAACCCTGACCGTAAATCGTTCGAACCTGAACCCAGTCTCTTTTTAGCATTGCATCGATGTGAAATTCCATATGGTGATCCCGAGCCCAGACTAAATTCTTTCATAGATGGTAACCCAAAATTCAGATTTGGAACCAACGGATTTGCAACGAACGCTTTAAAAGCGCGCTGTATTACCATCAAGCAGATCAAAAACGCCTTCTTCCTGCAGCACACGCATGCCCAGTCGCTGCTCTGAAATGCCCGGACGTAGCAAATAGTCAAAGCGCAGTCGACCTTCCGTTTCATCCGCTTCAAAATAGCGACAATCGATTTGATCTGAAACACTCAGATTTTCACCCAGTTCTATCAGATGTGAAGAGAACATAAACAAACAATCGACTTTAGATGCAAATCGCTTGAGGATCGCCAGCGATGCATCAAGCGCATCTTTGACATTCGTTCCTTTAAACGGCTCGTCCATGATGGCGACAACGCGATAGCCTTCCGCGATCGCCTTCGCCACAGCTTTCGCTCTCAACGCTTCTGCTCGAAAATAGCTCACGCCGCCGCGCAAGTCATCGCTAAGAGATATCGCGCTAAACATCCTTTGAGCAGGGACAAACCGAAAACTGGATGCCGGTACGCCCATGCCAAGATGCGCCATGTAATAAGCGATGGCAAAAGAACGCAGGTACGTAGTCTTGCCTGCCATGTTAGGCCCTGTGAGAAACAACACTCGGTGCTGCTGATCAATTTCTACAGGATTAGCCACGGGCTTTTCAAGAAAAGGGTGGACCACATTTTCGGCAATCACCCGAAGCGGACCCTGTTCCAGACTTGGCATTACGAACCCGTGTTTTTGCGTTACGTCGGCCATCGCAACCAAGGCGTCAATTTCGTAAACGAGCGCTAGCAAACGTGCGAGTGCTTGTTTCTCCTGCAAGCGGAACACTTGGTCAAGTCGGAGAATTTTCCAGGCCCAGCTACCAACTTCTTCTACAGGCACCATGCTAAATTCAGAGTCATGCACTAACGTGCGCATCTCTTCAATGAGCGGCGCAATCTCTCCTGTCGCGGCAGCCAATTCTTTGCGCAACAGGAATGTCCGAAGAGAGCGAATCAATCTGCAAGCTAGCTGAACGCCGCGCACGATGCTTAGGTAATGACTGGCATGATTCGCCCATAACGAAAATGCACCTAGCGTGAATTCAACAGGATTTTGGTCAAGCACTATCGGCATCACTTCATGAGCATAGTGATCTGTCCGGCTTGCCGCGTAAGCGGAAGGCAATTCTGTAAACGCTTCGCGATTGGCTACAACAAACGAGATGGATTTCTGTGTTGCAAGGATTCGCTTAGCATTTGACCAGGGTAATTCCATACGTTGCTTGAGTCGCCTGGCACCGCCTTCGGTGCGTGCCAGATTACAGAAGTGAAAAAGCGTGGCATCACCCTCTTCTGAATGGAAAATTTCGAGATCTTTCAACGTATGTCTATCAAGGCGCAGACACTGATCTCCTTCATCAAGAGGCGTTGCGACACTTGAAGAGACATCTTCCATTTTCGTAAATCCTGAAATTACTCTGCCATTTCTGACCTGCTGACAGCATAGACTCAATTCGCCGAATTGTAACCATACTTTTCTTACGAGGCGAAAGGTTGATCGTTGCTTCTGCTTAGCCTATAAAGATAGCTATGAGATGACATGATTTACTTTTGAGGAATCAACAATGAACAAAGTAGACGGACTACATCACCTTGCGATAACGACCGCTGATATGAAATCCCAGATCGCATTTTTTACCGAGATACTTGGTATGGAATTGGTGGCGCTCTACTGGATGCATGGCGTAGAAAATACCTGGCACGGCTTTTTGCGCCTTAATGATGAGAGCGCAATCGCTTTTGTCTGTCACCCAGATATCGCAAAAATACCTGTCAAGATGGGACAAACACATGCTGGCAACCCCGGCGCTAACTGTGCTGCAGGAACCATGCAGCATGTCGCACTCAGCGTAAAAAACCATGAAGAGTTGCTCGCCATGCGCGATCGGTTGCGCGCACATGGCGTGCCTGTCATGGGGCCTATGAACCATGGCATGTGTGTTTCGATGTACTTTGCGGGCCCTGAGAATTTGTCTCTTGAACTCTCTTATTCTGAGGCGCCTATTAATCAGCAAGCGTGGATAGATCCAGAAGTCGTTGAACTCGCTGGCATTAGTGCGGAGGAGTTGGCGCGCTTCAAAAAACCTGCCGACTTTGCCGACAGTAAAGGGGAGGTTCCCCAGCCAGATATCGCAACAGCGCCTGGGCCGCATATGACCAACTACCCGCCAGGAGCATATGAGGCAAGCATGCGCCTCCCAGACAGCGTTACTTGGTCGGCGGTAGAAAGCGAGCCGCCAGTAAATGTAAAAGCCTGAATCCGGTTTGGTTTAAGCCATCGGGATCAAATCTGACGAAGAATCGCTCGAGCACAGCGAGTCTTAGAACGGTGTTGCACAGCTGCGTGTGACTCGGGCACGCTGTTGAATTTCATCTTAGCTGATTGCCAGCTTCCCGAAAAACTCAATTGCCTCCAACTCCTGGTAGCTGGAAGCATCATTGGTTAGCCCATGCTCGCTAAAAGCTTTTGGCAACAGACATGGACAACCACTTGATCTCTCTCGCAGCTGTGAGCGCAAAGATTAAAGCAATGGCTTTACTGACAAGCTTTCTATTTTTCATAAATATTCCGAGTAGAATGTTTATAGAAAAATTGCAAAGGTTCGCTCAACAAACCAGTATCCGGCAATACTGCCGGCACAATATAGCGGCGCCCTTATGAAAGTTGTTAGTGTCTGTGAGCTAGCAAGCCCGGCAGGCTTATTCAATGGATTGGTCGTTGGTCTCGCCCGAACCAGACGATCAAATAAAGTGACTACCGCCAGCGCTAATATAACAATTAGTAACTGCCCAATTTCGATGCCGATATTAAAAAACAGCAGCGCGACAATCGCGCTGTTCGGAGGCAAACCGATCTCAGCTAGCGCCCCAGCGAAACCCAACCCGTGAAGCAAACCAAACAATGCCGATACAACCCAGGGAGCCCGAGTTACGTAACCCTTATCACCTCGCAACGCCTCGGCGGCGAGAAACACAATACTGAGCCCGATCAGCGCTTCCACCGGTGCTTGCGCCAACGTCAGCAACTCAAGCGAAGCAAGTCCCAGAGTGACTGAATGCGCGACGGTGAAACTGGTGATTACCTTGACCAGGTTTTTCCATCCATGCACAACATAAAGTAATACAAGCACAAATAGCACGTGATCGAGGCCAAATATCAAATGCTCAACTCCTAGCACGATATATACAGGCACAGCGGGGACACTCGCCCCAAGGTCAAGCACGGGTCTTGATGATGAAATAAGGTGATTTGTTTCCTGATCGTTGATATCCCTGATCGTGACCAGTGTGTCAACCAACGTCTTTTCAAGCCCGTCTATTTCAATTGTCTTAAGTTCGTCACCGCCACAGTCAAGCTCGAAATTTTCCTGCAGCGCGGCGCCATCTATGAGCGGCGTGACAGTTCCTGCAACACAATTAGTTTTAAGCCGCAGATTGATAGACCGACCATTTATCTGAGGCTGCTTGAATAAGACGGACCAACGGTTGTCTTCCAGCTGGGTCAGCTTCAAAACTGAGGGGCGCATTTCGTCAGCCATCGCAATGAGGCTGACAAGCATCAGCGTGAGAAACAAAAAGATACGCCCATTTTTCAAAAGCTCAGCGCCTCTCATCTTATCGATACTCAATCGTTGTTTTATCTAATAAGGATTGAATGTAGCGCTCCCGCTTGTCGCGTTTCTGATTTGTTTGGTAATCAGCCAATACTTTCATTTTTATTGAATCGATCGGCACAACCGCAGGCTCATCGACACGGTCAAGTCGTACGATGTGATATCCGAAGCTGCTCTTGAAAGGTCCTGCCCATTGACCGAGCAAAAAATCATCAACAGTTCCCGCGAATTCTTTCCCCAATGTATTGCTTATCTCTCGCTTACTTCGCGCAAAATACTGACTATTTAGCATGGTGACTTCACCCAGGCCTTGCCAATCAGCTCGGGAATCTAGCGTGCGCTTTTGCTCTCTGGCGCGCGCCTGTTCGGAAAAAAATATCTGAGAGAAAGAGTACCGACGAGGCTCCGAGTATTTTGCTATGTTAGTTTGATAAAAACTTTCTAGGGTGTCTTTATCAGGCGTTTCTAAAGAGAGATCCTCTGCAAGAAACTCAAGTTTTTGCACAAGACGTCTGCGAATAATTGTGTCGTCGCGATCTAGATTAAGACGCAACGCCTCGCGCAACATCACTTTTTCTTTTATCCACGAATCTACCAGAGAGTTCATTTGTTTCTCGGTTGCAGCAGCACCCATTTGAGCTTGCCATAAGCTGCCTATACGGTTGCGGACACCATCATCAACCACCAGAGCTTCACGCTTAGTCGTGAAAAACTCCTCGGCAGCAAACAAAACAGCCCCCACTAAAACGAACCAAAGTATCGGCTCCCTAATCATCGAGACAACTCAACTCTGACCTATGATATGAACATTCGAATTTTAGCCTAGCCTGCTGGTTCACTTTAAAGAGCGCTACTTCAAAAGCAAAAGTCTGAGGCAAGACGGGAGGCAACAATCTTTCGCTAACGTGCTGCAATTTCATTCCTTCATTTGAGCGTCTAAGGTTCGTGGAATGATAGACTTTTCAATGTTTAGATGCGAATCAGAAAAAGACAACGGTGGTGTCGTATTCAGCCAGGCAAAAAGCGTTCGTAAGTTGACAGCACCGATGCTAAATCAAACAAACGCAAACCTTTTGAATCGAACAAGCTCAAGTCCTCATCACTAGGGAACGAGAAGTATTTTCCAACATTTGACTGCGGCTTCGTTGCCGGGTGATCGCCTCTTTCAAGCTTTTTTAATGTTTCGATGATCAACTGACAACCGTCGATATATAACTCCAGCACGTGGTCAAGGTAGGCTTTTTCAACGTTGACCTGCAGATGAGTGTGCCCGATGACTCTGCCCGTATCAATCGAAGCGTCGTCAATGTAATGCAAGGTTGTACCGATAGTAGACTCTTCATTGAGCATTGCCCAAAACGTTGCCATGACACCGCGGTAATCCGGTAACAGTCCGGAATGTAAATTAATAATCCCAAGTCTAGGAATACCAATAACTCGATCTTGCAAAATAACGCCGTAACGAATGGAGATGATCAGGTCTGGATTGATTGCAGACATCCGCTCAACACCTACAGCGTGATTGATGTCATTTTCAGTGGCGACAAAAAATTGATATTTGTCCGCAAGCTCAGAGATATTTTGCCACCGGGCATCAGGGCTACCGACAATCAAGTTATTCAGAATCTTCTGCTCTACTATCGAAAGATCAATTAATGCCTGCGGTTTTCTCGTTTTCTTATTTCCTACTCGGTCAGACATGAGCACTGAAATATCATGTCCGCTGATCGCTGGTAACAGATAATTTAAAGCAATGGTGCTGGCAAGATCTCTATTAACAAGTAACACTAACTTCATTTTTGCACCCTCGCCTGCATGATCTTTTCGGAACCAACAACTTTACCAGAAGTGGACTACAAGCGAGTATCAACACCAAATGCAACAAGACGCTAGTAGGTTAGTATCGCTGATAGCATAAACGTCCATCATTTGAGCGTCGCCCTTAACACCGCACATTAAAAACTGAGAGCGCTTCCAGATTAGGACTCAAAGCCGACTGAGGACTTTGAAGCGTCAGAACTAGGGCATACCAATGGCTGTAGGATTAAGCCGTTTGAGCCTTTAGACTGTTCGCCAATGGCCTTCTGAAAAAGTTACATCGCCTGATTCGAGCAATCGGTTTAAATGCATCTTCATACTACGCCTTTCGATCTGGTCAACCATCACTCCCCCGGTGCCTGGACGGTAGATGAATTGATGCTCTACTATCTGGTCCATGCTCTGAGGCTCAGATAGAAAAGCCAACAGCTTTCTTTCGCGTTGATCTATCATTCCCTTGTAGTTTTCAAGCATAGACAGGAATTCAGCTCTTCCTTCAATTAATCCCTTGTGATGAAAGGTAAGCCACCAATTGGCATCGATGCCTTTCAATGTTTCAAGGCTGTTTTCAAAATCAATCAAACTCGACCAGTGATCGCCGTAGTAAGGTCCAAAGGACGTTAGGTCAATATCGCCAAGAACAACCATACGTTCATCACTACCATCCCACTCAATAACGAAACAGCAGTGGCCCCTCGTATGCCCGGGAGTATGTAATACTTTTAAGCGAACACCACCGAAATCGAACACTTGGCCGTGCTCGAATGTTTGCACATCTGGACGTGCCTGGTAGTAATAATTGGTAAGCAGTGCAGCCTCAAATTCAGGCACAGCCGGACCTTCGTATCCAAACATCTCCATCATGCCCGATAAGGACCGCAAGCCCTGTGCATCTTCTGAGTGTGCGAAACACATGGTCTCAGGGAACAAATGTAATCCAGCAACATGATCCTCATGTACATGCGTCAGTAACACCGTATCTACACAGGGCAAATTCTCCTTGCGGTCGACCATAGCTAACGAAGGATCAATCATAACCAAGTTGTTCTCGCCCTCTATAACAAGTGTATTTCCCTGCGGATACTTGCCATTTTCACGACCAAACAATACCGTTAGGGGGCCAATTTTTTGTTCTTCTACTGTGCTTTTCATTCGTTCAATTCTATCCATTGTGATCGTTTAAACATCGCCTTTGATGGTCCCAAGTCTATTGAGGTCTTTTAAAATAGCTCGCCTTAAATGCCTTAGGGAGCCAACATCTTTTCTATACGCCGTATGCCCGAAACTAATCTTTCCAGCATTTGGAAGACACTTAAACACTGTTGACCTGCCAAATTCTATCAGTATAAATTTAACTAGATCCAGATTATGCGTCACCCTGAAGTGAGCCTGACTATCCGCGATTGGTCGCTTTAAACGCCAGCTTCTCACTTCACCATTGGCGCGCACCACTACTGCAAACAACATTGTAGACAACGTTTCAAGCAATAAAGAACGCAATAGACCAGTAGTCTGAGATTTTTTTCAACGCGGATTGTTCGAAGACACGTTTTATTACCGTGCAGATACACCACTTATCCTTGTCGTGTTGCTTCTCTACAAAATCAAGCAAAACCGAAGGATCAACATACGATTCCAGCTAGCCATGGTTTCGAAGTACTTGACCAACAGCATTTAACCCGTCTAGAGTGCTTTTATTGTTCACTATTTATAAAATTGGAGAAGGATAATGCCACGTCTTCAAAAGCTACCAGCAACTGCCAACACAAACGAAATTCTTGAAATAATCTCCAAAGATGGCGCACTCATACTTGAGGGCGTGCTCAGCGACCCAGAAATCGAGCAGTTCCGCCAAGAAATGGATCCCTACATGGAAGCCACTGAAAATGGGCTGGACAGCTTTTCAGGGCATCAAACCACTCGAACCGGTTCATTAATCACACGTTCTGAGAGAGCTAGAGATATGGTCATGAACAAGACTGTAATCGACGCAGCTAATGCTTTTCTAGCACCCTTTTGTCAGCGAATTCAGCTACATTTGACCCAAATTATCAGATTGAAACCTGGCCAAGGAAAACAGGTTATCCACCGCGACCGGTGGGCGTGGGGAAAGTACATGCAAAACAATATTGAGCCACAATTTAATACGATCTGGGCCATAACCGACTTCACTGAAGAAAATGGCGCAACCCAAGTTGTACCCGGCAGCATAACTTGGCCCGATGATCGTAAAGCTACACCCGAAGAGATTTGCCAAGCAACGATGTCTGCTGGTTCCGTTTTACTTTATACCGGTGGTGTTTTTCACGGTGGCGGCGAGAACAGGTCAACCTTTGATCGTATCGGTGTCAATCTAACTTACACACTAGGTTGGCTTAGGCAGGAAGAAAACCAATACCTTTCATGTCCGCCGGAGCTGGCTCGAGAATTTTCTCGCGAACTGCAAGACATGATGGGTTACACCATGGGACAGTACGCAATGGGGTATTTTACGCCACCTGGGTCGCCCGGCGAACAACCCGAGTGCGTGAATCCGGCCTACGCAGTACGAGACGTAGAAGCAGGAACACTTGGGGGCGAAGATTTACTTGCGGCAACAATAGATTAGCAAGAAAAACTTGTGAGAACCCCATTAAAAACTGTGACAAACCATAAAACAGGGGGCAAAACCGATGAACGACGAACAGCAAATAAAAGATACGATCCAGACCTATTTTGAATGTATGTATGAGTCCAGCAAAGAAAAGACCCTCACTGCATTCCATCCAAATGCAAAAATAACCGGCTACCAGCCGGACGGCCTGCATCAAATGTCTGTCGATGAATTCGCTGATTTTGTGGCAAGCCAACAACCCTCTGCTAAAGAAAAGGGCGAGCCGGCGCGGCTTGATATCATTTCTCTGGATATCGCCGGTGATACTGCTGTTTCGCGTGTGCGTGACGACTACCTTGGCATGACGTTTCTGGACACACTGTCACTGCTCAAATCGGAAGGAAAGTGGCGCATTTATAACAAACTCTTCCATGTCGAAGCCAGTGTCGCGTAACCAACGACGCGCTATGGTACCGAACGCACGCCTGTTGTTCAGCGCATTACCAAGCTAACTTGGGCGTTGGATATTTGACCGTATTAGTTTACGCGCCAAGCCATTCCAAGAACGGCCAAACGCTAGCGTGGCACCACTTGCGCGGTGGCATGTAGCAAATCTAAGCATGAGGGCTTGTGAATCGTTTGAGCAACTCATGTCTATCGCACAATTAATGCAGTGCTTTCAGTTTTGCAGCTTCCAACGCATTGTAGCGGTAGAGCTTATCCATTGTATGATTTCCTGCTGTACGAGCGGCCCTATTTCTTAGCCATGCCTTTACGCCGGACAGGTGGAACACCGTCGCGTTACGGCGCGAGCCGTTCTGAATGCTCGCTGTTCTATCGCGACGCAAGTCTTCATAACGTTGCAAGCCGGTGGGAATATCATCTGTTGAAACAAGGCATTCGGCAAGAACCGCCCCGTCTTCGATCGCCATTGCCGCCCCTTGCGCCATAAATGGCAACGTTGGGTGACAGGCGTCGCCTAACAATGTCACGCTTCCTCGCCCCCACTTTTGCATCGGCTGCCGATCATACAAAGCCCACTTATACAAAGAGTCTTTGTTGGCCTTGTCAATCAACTGCTGAACATCTGAATGCCAACCGTTGAAGTCGGCCTTAAGCTCTTCGTAGTCTCCATGCTCAGTCCAAGACTCAACATCCCAGCCTGCTTTTTCTACCACACAAACGCAATTTACGTACTCTCCGCGACGCACGTAATAGTGTACAAAATGTTTGTTGGGCCCCCACCACGCGGTCGACATCGGCCGAATCAGTCCTCTTGGGAGACGCTCCACAGGCACCATCGCACGCCAAGCGACATTGCCTGTGTAGCGAGGATTTTGTTCTCCCCAAAGTCCGGTGCGTACAACAGAACGAATGCCGTCAGCACCAATCAAAAGATCACCTTTTCGTATGGTTTCTCCGACTCTTATCGTTACATCGCTGTCCTGTCCACTTTCCGTATCATGAAAGCTCTGCACGGCGGCGTTAACATGTAATTCAATCTCAGGTGATTTTGTCGCAGCATCGACAAGGATTCGAAGCAAATCACCTCTGTGAATATGATAGTAAGGCATACCGTATTTCTGCAAAGCGGTTTCACCCAACTTCGACTCGCTGATAACTTCACCGGTGCGCCAATGACGAAACTGACTACCCTCGGGTAAGAATGCTTTTGTCCGTAGTTGCTTTTCCAGCCCCAGATCATGCAAAACCCGACTACAATTCGGTGACAACTGGATTCCTGCGCCTACTTCGCCAAACTCGGAAGCCTGCTCAAAGACACTCACGTTAAAGCCGCGTTTCGCTAGGCACAGAGCCGCGGTAATCCCTCCGATACCACCACCGGCAATCAGAATATTCAAATAACACTCCTACACTAATTAAAAGTGAACCCGGGATAGCCAGCTTCTCTGGTTTCATTCAGTTTTTGCCGATAAGCCGGTGCACCGCCGAGATAAATCATATGCCTAAGGATATCGTGTCCTTCGACATTCGAGTTGTAACCCGTAAACCAGGATTTGGTGTTTGCAATCATTGAACCTTCATAGAAACTCTTTACATGCTCTAACCAATCATCCTCCGCAGTCTTTTCTGCTTCAACGCTGTTGTAACCGTTACGGTTTAGGAATTCAATAAACTCTGCTGCCCACTCGACCGCAGACTCAATCGCTGGCGGGAAATTCGTTGACACTGATGCCCCCTGGGGACCCGCGAGTGTAAACATATTAGGAAAATCCGCGACTTGTATCCCAAGATATGTCACAGGCCCTTCGTGCCACTTATCTCTCAGGGAAAGACCACCACGGCCTCGAATGTCAATCCGGTCAAACGCGCCGGTGATAGCATCAAATCCTGTGGCATAAACTATTACATCAAAAGCATGATGCTTTTCCGATGTCTGAATGCCATGTTTGTCAATAAACTCAATCGGCGTGTCATTGATATCAACCAAGTTCACATTATCGCGATTATAGGCTTCGTAATATCTCGTCTCCATCGGTACCCTGCGTGTACCAAAGCCATGATCTTTAGGTATCAATTTCTCCGCTACTGTTTGGTTTTGAACCCTCGACCGGATTTTGTCTGCGATAAAGTCGGAAAACTCCTTATTCGCCGACGCATCCATCAAGACGTCTCGAAAGTTACCTAACCATACTCCAAAACCGGGTGAGGCATAGAGTGACTCCCAGAACTTGAGACGCTCCTCATTAGGCACGCTATTCAATTCACGACGGTCTGGCCCATGCAAAAAACCATTGGGAGTTGAGTAGCACTGTGCAAATATTTCATCATACGAAGACTTAATCTCCGCCATCTGATCTTTTGTTATAGGACTATTATTTAGAGGTGCGCACCAATTGGGACGACGCTGAAATATGGTTAGCTCACCTACCTTGTCAGCGATTTCAGAAATCACCTGCACGCCGGTTGCCCCGGTTCCGATCACTGCCACCCGTTTCCCTTTCAGGTCTACCGTCTCTTTAGGCCAGTAGTATGTGTGAAACGCTTCGCCTTCAAAGCTCTCAACACCGGAAATTTTAGGGAGTGTAGAAGCAGATAGCATACCTATTGCTGTGCAAAGGTAAGTGGTCGAGAGACTCTCACCCGTTGCTAGACCAATTTGCCACTCATTTGCATTTTCATCGAAAATGGCTGTATCTACCTTGCACTCAAAATGCATATGATCACGCAGCTCGAACTTATCGACAACGTAGTTCAGATATCGAAGCGTCTCAGGTTGCGCTGCGAAATGCTCTGACCAGTCCCACTCTTGCAATAACTCCGGTGAGAAGGAGTAGCCATAGGTATAGCTCTCTGAATCGAACCTTGCGCCCGGATATCTGTTCCAGTGCCATGTGCCACCAGCGCCATCACCTGCTTCAACAAGTGTTACTTTCAAGCCCTGATTCAACATCTTATAAAGCATATAGATGCCGCATACACCGCCGCCGACAATGACAACATCCTGCTTTTCAGACGGCAATTTTACGGGCGATTTTTCTACCATTTCTACTCCCCCTAGAATTGATTACCCGGAAGTAACCCTTCTTTAATAAACTTTGTACTCGAACGCCTTAAACGACACAACTTGCGAAAACCTGCTCAAATTTGCCCGGCGCTTAAATTCAATGCCATCAGGGAGCATCATGAAACAGCCGCTGGACCGCGGCGTCTAAATCCTCGGTTAACATCTTTCCTTTCAGGCCAATCGCGACAAGTTGGCTAACAGATTCCAACGTCTTTGCCCCAGCGGCCACCTCTTTTCGCTTGCCAACGACTTGTAACTCGAGCCGATAACCAAACGGGTCAACAAACACGCCTTTACAACGCAACACGCCTGGTCCAAGCGAATCCGCAAATGCTTCAAGGGACTCTCGGGATATACGTTTGTTGATACCATAGCTCCAACTGACATACTCCTCGTGCCCGTGCACCGATTCTTCAATCGGATTATCCCTGCGTTCAAGCTCAAAGAGAATAGCCTGCGGAATGTCACCTCTCACACAAGGTACTACAGGTATACCGTCTGTAAGCTCTGACAGCCAAGACAACCGCCTTTCCCTGATTTGCGGCTCAAGCAAGTCAACTTTATTGAGCAAAATCAGGTCAGCCGCTTTGAGTTGACGCTGAATGGTTTTTGCAACGTATTTATCTGAGGCTTTTTCCTGCACAGTTTCGGCGTCGGCGACGACCACAATGTTTGCAAGCGCTAATACCTGGCCATTGCCGTACTGAGAGAGATTATTGACGTCGGCCACGCCACTCGCCTCGACGATAATATGTTCCGGCTGTGGGTTCAAATCAACCAAAGTATCAAGTGCTGCACTAAAACCATCTGTCAAAGTACAACAAACACACCCGTTCGCGAGATTAATTTGTGAGTCACTCTGAGACTCGATAAGTTGCGCATCAATATTAATATCACCAAAATCATTGACAAGTAACGCTATCCGAATCGGATCGGCGCTTTCGGTGTTACGCCGTAGAATCTGATTCAACAGTGTCGTCTTGCCTGCTCCGAGATAACCGCCTAAAACCGTAAACCCAATCATTGTTAGGTCGCAACCGCCGCCTTGTGCTTGTCACCGGCGAGAACCGTCCCCCAGACTTTGATATCACGGATATGCATCGGGTCGACGCTTAGCGGATCCTCTTCGAGAACGGCAAAATCTGCTTTCTTACCTGCTTCAAGCGACCCTATTTCGTCATCTAGGTGCATTTGGTAGGCGGCCGAGATGGTGACCGCTTTCAGCGCTTCATAGGGACTAATCTTTTCGACTTCGCCTAGTACACGGCCGCTTGGTGTTACGCGATTGACGACACACCACATGGTGTGCAGTGATCCCAGAGGTGTCACACCGGCATCCGAATGGATTGAAAAAGAAACACCTTCACGCAAGGCTGAAGCACAAGGCTCAATTGAGTTTGCGCGTTCCGGACCGACGGTAATGTCGTAGTGTTGATCTCCCCAATACCAAATATGGTTGGAGAAAAAGTTGGCACACAGACCCAGCTTTGACATTTTACGGAGCTGTGCCTGAGTCGTTAGTTGAGCATGGGTGATAGTATGCCGGTGGTCTAACCACGGATCTTCACGAAGAATTTTTTCTACCGTGTCTATCGCTAACTGCTGGGTCAAATTTCCGTTGCAATGCATATGCACATTTAGACTCGCGCGATGAAAAGGACGAAGCCAATCGGCGAACTGTTCCGGTACAGTGAGAAGCTGACCATGATCTTCACCACTAAAATAACCCGGCTCATCGATTAAGGCACTAAAGCCCTGAATAGAACCATCCAGTACAAATTTGACACCGGGAAAGCGTAGCTTTTCGGTCTGCTTTTCCTGCAGTTGAACAAACTGATCAGCAATCTCGTCAAAAGCTGCAGCCGAACCCGGCATCGCGGGGATGTTGTACTGCGCCACCCGAAGTGGATAGCTTTCATCACCAGTCACCTCCTGCCACATCGTGAGTGCTCTTGGCGAAAGAATTGATGCACCAGCCAGATCGGTGCAAGTTGTTATGCCGGCGTTACGTGCGAGGGCACCCAAGTCCCGAATGGCCTGTTCTGTGTGATTAACCATCTGCACGATACGATGACCGGTTTTGCAGGTCGACATTGCAGCAGGCTCACGCAATTCACCGTCCAACTCGCCATGCTCGTCACGACCAAGACCTTCAATGTTCATGCCTTTGGTCACATTGTTTTCTGCCAGCATCGCGGTGTTTACAGTTGCCAAGTGACCACTGGCATGCTGCAAGTAAATGGGTCGGGTTTTTGAAACTTTATCCAGCTCATGCCGGGTAAGCCTGGCCTGATCGGGAAAATAAATAGGATCAAAACCAACAGCTACTAGCGGCTGATCTGGATCCTCCAGCTCTGATTCCGCGAGAGTCATTGCATCGACTAGCGCTTCATAACTTTGAATACCCGGGGCTGTAGAACCATCCGGCAGCTTCCTCTCAAAGTAGCCCATATACGGCAAAAGCATCATGCCACCAGCCATAACATGGGCATGTGCTTCGACAAAACCCGGCACGATGACCTGATCAGCGAAACTCATGTCGAGTTCATAGTCCCCCCAACCAGCAACTTCTTGCAGAGAACCTACCCCAAGAATAAGTCCATCGCGAACAGCGACATGTGTTCCCTCGGGATTTGAAGGATTCATCGTAATTATTTTCTGAGCCTGAAAGATAGTGATGCTCACGAGGTATTCCTTCTTTATTTGGCAGCGATGCACCAGATTATGTCATCGTTGCGCAAGGCTCAAGCCTACCCGGTTAGTAACCCCATTTAACGCGGACAAGCATCATTACTTAAGCATACGCTTTTTGACTCAAATCACATCTTTCAGCTGACTTAAATCATCGGTCGAACGCTTCACTAAGAGCGCGCCTTGCAATGTCTTGAAAACTCATCGCACTGTAACCGCGTTTCATCCTTTAATTAAGCGACACGAAGGAAGTCGGTAAAACCAATCCACGTTTCCGATTCAGTCAGAAGCAAACAGCGTGATGTAGGAAAAATGCGCGGCAGCCATGCGCTTGTGCTTCGCCAGACTCTACTCGCCTTGGCTGGCTCGTTTATTCCAGCTTATTGGTACCTGCTTTAACCAGATTTCACAATTAGCCGCAGGCTACGTGGGTGCACAGGGGCGCGCTAGCTAATCAGGCAACCCGAGCACTCGCTTCGCGATAATATTCAATTGGACTTCTTTGGTACCACCGGCGATTGTCAGGGACTTTTGGTACAACCACTTTTTCAGAAATCCCAGTTGCTTGGGGTTTGCAGTCTCTTCGTCCCAGAGCAGACCTTGGCTACCCATGGCCGCGACGAGCAATTCATCTCCGTCCTGAATGTTGAGGGCGTTGGTTAGCTTAACTGCGGAGGAGGTGAACCCCGGTGCATGTGATTGAGACTCCTCAATGGCCCTACGTTGCGTTAGTCTTTGAGAATGGGAATTCATTTCAAATGTCGTCAACCACTCCCTCAGTTGCGCATCGGAGAGTTTCCCGGCTGAAACACCCACATAATCCTTCACCAGGTCTGGCATTTTACTGGTTTCGACACGTCCACCCTGTGAACCCGAGATATTGATTCCAGCATGAGTGGAACGTTCAAACTGGAGTAATCGTTTGCCCACAGTCCAGCCGTGGTCAACACCACCGAGTAAATCTTCTTTGGGCACGATAGCATCTTCAAAATAGGTCTCGCAGAACGGCGAGGCACCGGAGATTAGCTGAATCGGAGAAACCCTGACCCCGGTTTGGCTCATGTCGACCAAAACGAGGCTGATGCCGTCATGTTTAGGTTTATCCGGCGATGTTCGTACCAAGGCAAAAATATAATCACAATCTTTCGCGTCGCTAGTCCACGTTTTTGATCCATTGATTATGTAACTATCACCGTCCAATACGGCTTTAGTACTCAGATTAGCAAGGTCTGAACCAGCGCCCGGCTCTGAATAACCCATCGCCCACGCCCCTTCACCTCTTGCACATCGAGGCAACCATTTGGCTTTTTGCTCATCGGTGCCGAATTCCAAAATGGTTGGTCCGATGTAGTTCACGCCTCGACCTGTCAACGGCGTTCTGGCACCAATACGCGTCAGTTCCTCGATCAGAACTTTATATTCCTCCCTGCCGACCGCAGCACCGCCATATTCTTTTGGCCAAGTAGGCACTGTCCAGCCTTTATCCGCCATACGCTCGAGCCAAAGCCGGGTATCTGTCTCCAGCTCAATCTTTGAACTGCCAAGAGGTATGTATCCCGGGCCACGGGCACCTTCCGGACAATTTTCTTCAATCCAGTTTCTCGTTTCCGCACGAAACACTTCCAAATCGCTCACAGTGCACTCCAATCTAAATGCTTTTATCTCGTATCTTTCGGATGTTAACGTGACTCACCCACAAAAGGCGAGGACCCACATGGTATACGAACACATTCAGTATCAGATCAGTGATCATATTGCGACAATCACTTTAAATCGGCCCGACAGACTCAACGCTTTAACTTCCCTGATGCGCAAAGAATTTCTTGATGCCATGGTGCTGAGCGATGAAGATTCTGATGTACGTGTGATCATCATCACTGGAGCCGGCAGAGGTTTTTGCTCTGGTGGAGATTTGAAAGCCATGAATAAAGCATCCTCCTCGGACAGAAGCAATGCTTTAAGTGAGAGGGTGACCCCCATCAGAGACAAGGTAGTGCTTGCCATGAGAAATGCGAACAAACCAGTGATAGCTGCGGTTAACGGTGCTGCCGCCGGCGCAGGCATGAACATTGCGCTTGCTTGTGACATTCGTATCGCATCCAACACCGCACGTTTTGGACAAACTTTTTCGAGACGCGGGCTACACCCAGATTGGGGCGGCACATATTTTTTGCCGCGCATTGTTGGTATGGCAAAAGCATGTGAATTAATTTGGTCAGGCAGAATGATCGATGGTGCAGAGGCGCTTTCGCTCGGCATCGTCTCGGAGCTTACGGAACCGGAAAAATTAATGGACAGGACGCTCGCTATGGCAAAGACCTTCGCAGAGGGGCCGCCTATTGCAATCCAGTTGGCGAAGCGAGCCATGTACAAGGCCCAGAATACCGATTTGAGAGAGGCGCTTGAGTTTGAAACTTTTGCGCAAAATCTTGCTCAGGGTACAGATGATGCGAAGGAAGGTATTCGAGCGTTCGTCGAGAAGCGCGAACCTGAATTTAAGGGTAGCTAAGGTTGCCGTATTCAGATGCTTGCAGGCGCACCCGCGTTGCAAATTACCGTTTGTCATAAAAGTGGTGTGACCGTCGCGAACGACACTAAATTGCGTAACATCGTATCTTTCCAAAGACCCGAAGTCTTGAAAACAGGAGCTGCCAAGCGTTAGCATTATCTATTGCTATCGGCGAGACACACATATGAGTGACGCAATCAGACACAGCCAAGAAGACATAGAGCTCTGGCGACGCGAGGGTTTTGCGATCATGCCTGAGTTTTTCTCGGGGGAGGAAATCAAACCCATCATCGCTGACTACGAACAGATCTACGGGCATCCCAACAACATAGCCAACAGCGCGACGCAAGCGACAAAAGGTGAAGAGAAAAACCCATTAGGTGAATTTAGCCGCGATCAATTTCAAAACATAGACAGCTTCCCCTATGACGGCTCACCGGAAATGATGATGCTCTCGCTGCATCCATCGCTCATTGCCTTTGCTCGAGACGCGCTTGGTGTGCAAAAAGTGCAGCTGTATCAATCCCACACTTGGGCCAAATTTACTGGCCTTACAGATTATGAACAACCTTTCCATTGTGACTTCGGCAATCACACACTCACCATACCATCCGATAAGATAGCAGAGCGCGCGATCGATATTATCGTCTACTTTACAGATGTTACGAAAGCACACGGTGCCCTTCACTACGTCAACAAAACCGACAGCGACGCGCTACTGCGACCGGGAGCAATAGCCGCACCAAAGGATGAAGAGCAACTGGCTTTGCGTAGCAAAGAAAAAGCCGTTACCTGCAAGGCAGGCTCTTTCGTCGCACACGGCATTGATACCTTTCACCGGGGTACTAATCTCACGATCAAAAATGGTTGCCGCTATTCCATGACAATAGGGTACAAAGCAACTGGTAATGACAAAGTCAGCTACCACGTTTGGCAAGCCGCTATGGGACGCAACTGGGCACCCATTTTCGAACTGGCCTCACCAGAGCAACTGGAGTGCTTAGGCATACCATTACCAGGAGATTCTCACTGGACGAGTAGAACACTGAAACTAACCCAGTCGCGATGGCCTAACTGGAACATGGCACCTTACTTTGAGCAAGCACCCAAGCATCAGTAACCGGTCATTTCCAAGTAACCCTCGCCCACAGTCGACCCCGTTTGGGGATCAATGACCTTCACCGGTCCCTCCCAGTAGGGAAATGTCGTATTGAGCCAATGATCAGGTTCTGGCGCGTCAATTATCCATCGCTTGTCTTTACCCGGCAATTCAAGCCGCCAGCGCAATGGCAGGTTTCGAGACATCAGCTTTCCGGTTTTCACTTCAACCTGTTCGATCGGCTCAAACAAAATATCAACCGCACGGAGTGTTTCAGCCTCACCGTTGCGTTTAACGACTGTACCACTGTACCAATCGTTGCCGCTCGTCTGTCGCAGGCGATACACCATCACGGCTTCTCCGTCATCTAGATGAATCGAAAGCCAATCCCAACCGGGTTGATCGCTTGCGAGAGGCTGGGAACTCCACTCTCTGTCTAGCCAAGCTTTGCCGGTCAACTTAACGTCTGAACCACCTTCTTTCAGAGACCCCACGACACTGATATGAGGCTGGCTATAGTAATAACTGGCCTGTCCTTTTTCGGACTTTTGGCTGAACCCGTTTTCTCCTTGCAACACCCAGGGAGTCACAGCATCCAGAGCAAGCTCGACGTGCTTACCCCGTACATTAAATGTTAGCGAACCAGGCACCGGCGCATCGGACTTACCCAATAAAGACCAGTTATCCAGCCAACCTAAAAAGACGCCGTTCGAAGTCTTTCGTACGCCCGCCTGACCTATACCCCCACGCGCAAACCTTTCTTCATACTCGTGACCCTCTGGGGTGCTTATTGCTGCATGAGCCATCCAGATCTGGTTACTTGACCAGCCGGTACCAGTCTCTTCCGGACTCATCGATTGTCTGAACAGAGTCCAATGAACACCATATTCACCCCCGACATTATCTGTTAGATTTGCGGTTAGATACCACCATTCAATTTTGAACTCAGCATGAGGCAAATGATCCCGTGGAAACTGCATGTTTTTGCCCGGCACAACTGCGGCGTAACCCGCCGGACTACTCCTGAGCAACTGGTAGTTGTCCGCAGCAAACAAATCAGCAAGTGCACAACACATCATCAAAAGGAAAGAAACCTGCGCATACTTCATAAGCCAACACCACCAAGTTGTTTTAGCGCCACCGGCAACCTTCTGCGAACCTGCAACGCAACAAACGCCAATGCACTAGCCACAACCAGCAACGTGACTAAACAAAGTTGCATAATAGGCGTCCAAGACCAGACAAGCGGCATTGTCCAACCAAAAGCAACAACATTCAGCTTATAGACCAGCATCCATGAAAGCACCCATCCCAACGGTACCGCCAGTAAACCGGTGACCAGCACCATCAGGAGCAATGGAAATGCGACCAGCTTTAACCATTCCGGAAAAGTCACACCCAAAGAGTACCAATGGGCATACTCGGGTAAACGCTGCTGATGAACAGCGAGAAGTGCTGCTAACAGCGCAACGCCCGCTACGACCAATGTAAGCGTGTTAAGCGCCGCCGTTATCTGAAATGTTCTGTCAAAAATTTCGAGGGATACACGTTTGATGTCTGCTTGTCTGATCCATTCTCCCGAACCAACACCCTTCGCAATCAAGGTCTGTTCCGCAACGTCAAGCATGCCGGGCGCAATCCAGAGGGCAAGCCCTTCCGAACGTACATCTTGCCATCGTTGCGTCACTATTGGGGACGGCAAATAGAAACGATAATAGGGTGTGCCGTAGTCGTGAAAAAAACCAATAATCCGATAATCGAATGTCTTTCCGTTAGACTCAAGTTTAACAATATCTCCGAGTGCCACCTGCCCTAAATGTTTTACCTGTTCATTCGCCAGTATCGGTTGCGGGTCAACGGTTATACCCGGCTGCTTCAAAATTTCGTCTGATAACTGTTCGGGGAGTTGCATATCAACAATATCTGGCGCGTTGACATCAACGCCTTGCACCATAGCAGGTCTGCCTTGCCATCTGGTCGACACGCCAATCCGGTGATGACTTGCAATTAGCCATTGCGGCTCGTCGGCATCAACTAATGTGTTGATATCGCCGGCCGTAGTTTGGACATAGATATCTGCCGAGAGTCGAATTTCTAACCAGTTAGACAGTGCGTCACGAAAGGAGCTTACGAGAGTTGTGACTCCGATGTTGGCTGTTAGTGTCAGCAAAAGCGCCATCAAAGCAACTCTCAGTTGCGGTAGCTGGGCAAAAGCATCACTCGATGCCCAGCGCAACTTCCAATTGTGCTCCGATAACCCATTCAATACCGTTGAGTTAACAAACTGAATCAAAACCGGCAGCACCAACGCCGCCGCGAAGAGAATAAAAGTGAGCACGACGAAGCCATCAACAACCGTTTTGATCCAATAAAAGCCAACGAGCGCGAGCGCGAAAAGTGGCAGCGAGCTCAGCATCATCATGAAACGTGCGCGCTCATCTTGCTGCCACATCAGAGATTCCGATCGCCCTTCAATCACATTCATTTTCAATCTATTCCAGAGCGGGCCAGCCAGCGCCAACACTAACCCTAACAACGTCATCAGCCACGCTAAAAGCATTTGCTCTGGACCAAGTTCAATATCAGATTCAACGATTGCACCATAAAGCGACTGTAAAGTGCCTGCGACAGTTGGCAACAAAACACCACTCAACGCATAACCGACCAACAACCCTCCTAAGGTACCTAGGACACTCCAGACAATGGTTTCCAAAATAATTGCGGTACCGATCAGCGGCACGCTCGCCCCCATTTCTCTCAGCGTGTTGAATGTTCCTTGTCTTGACAACAGCGAGAAGCGAACGGCATTGAAAACGATGAACAGTCCAACAGCGAATGACAATAACCCCATCGCAGCCAAATGCGTGTGCAAACTCGCGGTTAGCTGGGTCAAGTCCAATACCTGCTGGTTCTTCACCAACCTGAGGTTTGCGGGCAATGTATTCACGAGCCTTGCCCGAGTGCTATCGTCTAACGACGTCACCGCCAGATAACTCAGTTTTTCCTCTGCCAGGACAGAGAACGCAGCACCTATGTCCATGAACGCCCTGAAACCCTGCTGAGTCTGAGACTGAATTAGTGCTGGCGGCATTTTTCGACCATTGGACAATGCAATTTCATCACCTGGCAGAACGTTCAAGCGTTCTGCTAATTCCGCCGAGAACCAGCTCTGATAACCCGGCTGAATAAAGGGAAGCCAACTATTGCCCGCGAGTGGACTGTTCACCATGTCACCGCTGCCATATGCAGCAAGCGGGAGCGCTAACAGATCTGTCGCAATAATCGGTATCAACTCGCCTGAAGTGGTAAGCACTCGAGATTCAACTACAGGGTACACTTGAGTAAATCCCTGAAGTCGAAGACCGATGTACTCCTCAACGGTGATGCCATTGCCGGCGGGATTTCGGATCCAATAGGCAGATTCAGCCCCTAGCAACTGATCAGCTTCACCATAACTGGCCCTCGCATGGTCATTAATCAACTGCACTGAAGACCAAAGGGCAACGCCAGTCAGCAAGCCAATTGCCATAAATGCGGTCTGTCCGGGATGCCGGCGATAGTGACTTAACAGTGTCAGCAAAATCCACGTCAACTGGCGCAATTTTTCTGGCATCTTCATTTAGGTTTCAAGTGAACTGGTCAAGCTTCTGGACAAACGTCCGCCGCTCAACTGCCACCTATGATCCATATAGGCGGCCATTTCATGACTATGGGTCACAATTAACAAACCGCTGCCGGTTTCTCTGGTTAATTCGAGCAGCAATTGAATAACTGATCTGCTCGTCTCCCCGTCAAGATTGCCAGTGGGCTCGTCCGCTAGCACGAGGTTCGGTCGATGCAACAGTGCTCGAGCTATGGCCACCCGTTGTTGCTGACCGCCGGACAACTGATGCGGCAACCGCTTGCCAAGCGCACTTAACCCGAGTCGAGTTATCAAATAAGCCAACAACTCCTGATCAACGGTCCCCGCTAGACGAGACTGCAATTGAATGTTGTCCATGACATCCAGCGTCGGTATCAGATGAAATTGCTGAAAAATCAGACTCAAATCAGATCTTCTCAGGGCATTCCATTGCTTATTGTTGAAAGACGAAACGAGTGCGCCGTCGAGTAGAATGCTCCCTGAATCGGGCTTATCCAATCCCGCAATTAAATGCAAAAGCGTGCTTTTACCGCTGCCACTCTCACCCAGCAGTGCCGCCGATGCCCCTGACGGCAGGTCAAAGTTGATCTGGTCGAGGACGTTAACTTTACCGTCAGGTTGACTGAATGTTTTGCTTACCTTCACTATCTCAAGCATATTTATCTCATGCATGCTTCGCTCAAACGGATAAAACTTAGCTTTAGCCTATCTCTTTCGAACAGCTCGTCTTTAATACACTGGAAACTCGCGCTCTCAGTACTGACATAAACCTTCCATTAAAGAATTAATCGACGGATTATTTTCACTCAAACGTAAACATTACGAACATAGACAGGAAGACCCAAAATTGATAATTTTCGTTCTTGCCCAAAGTCTCTTTATTCGTATTGCTAGCGCTGGACAATTATATCAGGAACCGTAACCTTTCCATGTGTTATCGACCTAAGTAAGTTTAAATTCGGGAGAATCCAAACATGAAGCACTACGCAGTTTTACTCGTCACTTTATTGCTCATCTTATTGACGACACATCTGCCAACAGCTAATGGCGCCGAGATGCACCCAAAAGTTACCGCCGCGCTTGCTTGGGAAGTACCCGCAAATGAGTGTGGTCAACAACCCGCGCTTGCAAAAGGCGGTAGTGATCGCGATGAGAACATTAGTGGATTCGAGGTTCAACGATCGTACGATCTCGATTCCAACACGCTGAATAGGTACAAACGAAGACAGAATCGTTGGCTAAAATGCATGACAAAATACAATCAGGGCATTGTTAATAGTATAGAAACTCTTCGTAACAGCGCCCAGTATGGGCTGACGGAAGCGCAGGCAAAAATCATTTTACAAAAAATGGTCGATGCTCAAGCGGTTCTCACAGCACAGCGCCCTGCCTCTTGATCAAAGTGAGTCAGCTGCACAGTGTTATTTTGAAAAAGCACTTGTCGGTAGCATCAGGTCCGCTTCACCACTAGATCTGACAGCGGTGAAATAGCTGGCACTTCTCGGTAACACGTGTGATGCAAAAAAGCGGCAGGTGATAATTTTGGATCTATAAAAATCTGGATCATTGTTTATTTTTTCCAACGAAATAACGGCCGACTTCGCCAACAACCAACCCGCGATACACGTGCCTGCGCCCATCAAATAATTAAACGCTGCGGTACTCGTCAATACCGGGTCTTCTTTTCCTTGCCTGATAAGCCATTCGGTGACCTGTTCCAGCTCAACAATTGAGGACTCCAGTGCAGTAACAACGTTTACTAACGCATCATGTTCTTTTGCACTAACTAAGGTTGAGCGGACATCTACGAGCAGTCTTGCCAGTTCGCGAGCTCCGTCGCGAAGCACCTTGCGGCCAATAAAATCATTCGCCTGAATGCCTGTCGTGCCTTCGTAGATTGTGGTGATTCTCGCGTCACGCATCAACTGAGCCGCACCCGTCTCTTCTATGTAACCCATGCCGCCATGAACTTGAACTCCGAGCGACGTGACCTCCTGCGACACTTCGGTTGACCACGCTTTTGCGATCGGGGTTAGCAACTCTGCTCTCGCCAGCGCCGCCTCAGCGCCTGCATCACTTCCTCCATGCCCTAAATCAAAATTCACCGCGGTAAGATAACAAAGCGCTCGGGAACCTTCCGTGAGCGAGCGCATTAACATCAGCATTCTTTTTACGTCTGGGTGATCAATAATCGGTGAGTTCTTCGAAACCTCTGTGTTCTGATCGGAAACGGGCGGTTTCCCCTGCACGCGATCGCTCGCATAACTAACCGCCTGTTGATAGGCTCTATCCGACAACGCCACTCCCTCAACACCAACGTTAAGCCTGGCGTGATTCATCATCGTGAACATGTAAGACAAACCCATGTTTTCCTCACCGACGAGAAAACCTACAGCACCAGCGCTGTTTTCACCATAGCTCATGACACAGGTCGGACTACCGTGAATACCAATTTTATGCTCCACGGAGAGTGCGTAAACGTCATTATGCGCACCCGGCTCACCAGATTCTTCAACCAGAAATTTAGGTACAACGAAGAGAGATATGCCCCGAACACCCTCTGGCGCCCCTTCGACTCGCGCCAAAACCAGATGAATTATATTTTCAGTCATCTGATGATCACCCCAAGTGATAAATATCTTTGTACCACTGATGAGATAGTGATCGTCAGCCGGAACAGCTTTAGTTCTAATGGATGCCAGGTCCGAGCCCGCTTGAGATTCGGTTAGGTTCATCGTGCCAGTCCACTCGCCGCTAACCATCTTTGCGAGATACGTATCGCGCAGTTGGTCACTGGCGTGGGACTGTAAGGCTTCGATCGCGCCTTGACCTAACATTGGGCACAGAGCAAAACTCAGGTTAGCCGCGGACCACATTTCCATCGCAGCGATGCCGATACTCTCAGGTAACCCCATGCCACCGTACTCGGGATTACATGGAAGCGCTGTCCAGCCGCCCTCAATGAACTTTTGATAGGCCTCAGAAAATCCGCTCGTTTCACGCACGTGCTTATCGACAATCGTCGAGCCAATTAAATCGCCTACGGTGTTGAGCGGATCAAGCACACCACTCGCGAACTTTGCCCCTTCTTCCAAGATCGAAGCAATGAGATCGGCGTTACTTTCGGCAAAACGCGCCTGATTGTAAACGCGATTAATATCGGCAACTTCGTTTAATACAAAATTGATTTCTTTTAGTGGGGCTGCGTAGTTGGACAAAGTTCTCTCTCTGGCATTATCGGATTAAAACTAAATTTGTTGGGCGCGCTATGTCATTGTAGTCAAAAGGTAAGAAAGTATAACATTTGATTAAACCCTACTTGAGTTAGATCTATGTATTCTACGTTGGTTAAGCTTTTTTCGTTTCGCTGTTTGCTTCTTTTTTTCTTAATCGGGCATTCCGGCAACTTACTTGCAGAAATCAGGGACTTCGCTGAATTCACGGAGAAACTGACGCAAAAAGCGGGTTTCCGTAACATTTTAACCAACGGCATTACCGGCAGCGTTTATCTGGAGCTCCCGGTTCGCCCCAGCAATGCGGATGGCACAAGAAGTCAGGAGGACAACCGCTTTATTTTTCAAACCAGCTTAGCGCGAGGTATCGGATCAAACGATATTGGCCTTGACCGCGGGCAACTTGGTGAAACGAGGCTCGTCAGCTTCGAACGCTTCGGCGAGAAAGCGCTATTAGTGGCGCACAACACCCGGTATCGTGCCCTAGCCCAAAACCCAGCCGAAAAACAGGCGGTGACTGAAGCTTTCGCTAAATCGGTCATATGGGGTTTCAAAGTCGTCGCTAGCGATGAAAATAGATATCTGATCGACTACACCGACTTTCTGCTTTCCGATATTTACCACGTCAGCGAGAAACTCAAGCAACGAAATCAGGGCAGCTTCAAAGTTGATGCATCAAGGTCTGCGCCATATCATCCAATGATTAAAGGATTCCCCGATAACATTGAGCTTGAGGGGCTGATCACCCTCACAGGGAAAGACGTCGGGCGCGAGTTGAACACAGTTTCACCCGATGCACACGCGGTAACTGTACATATTCACCACTCACTTATCCGGTTACCGAAGCCCGGTTTTACGCCACGCGCCTTCCATCCCTCAAGTGGTTATGGAGCATTCATTTACGATGATTATTCAGCCCCCATTGACGAGGATATGACGCAACGCATTATTCGACGACACAGATTAAAAAGCGGAGAAAAACTGACTTACTATTTTGACCCGGGCGTGCCTGAGCCAGTGCGCTCAGCTCTGATGGAGGGCGCAAGTTGGTGGAATCAGGCGTTTGAGGCTGCCGGGTTTGATCAAGGCTTCGAGGTCAAGCTGCTACCGAAACACGCTGACCCTATGGATGTTCGTTATAACATTGTCCAATGGGTCCACAGAAGCACCCGAGGCTGGTCTTACGGCGCTTCCATTGTCGACCCGCGAAATGGAGAAATTCTCAAAGGAAAAATCACACTCGGTTCGCTACGAATCAGACAAGATCTATTAATTGCCCAGGGATTATTGTCACCGTTTAAATCTACGCTCTCGAATGCAGAGGCAACCTCAGAAATCAAAGCGATGGCACTGGCAAGAATCAGGCAGCTCGCAGCGCACGAGATCGGCCACACGCTCGGACTCGCACACAATTATGCAGCAAGCACGACTAACCGAGCATCAGTTATGGATTATCCGCATCCTTTGTTGGCACTAGATCAAGGTGAGGAAAACAGTCACAGCATTGATTTGTCCAACGCCTACGCAACCGGCATTGGCACCTGGGATAAACATGCAATTACCTATGGCTACAAAATTGTTCCCTCAGATTCTGAACAAAGCTTTCTTGCGCGGCACATCGCCGATGGCAAAGATCGAGGCTTATCGTTTATTTCAGACAGAGACGCCCGCGCCACCGGTGGCGCTCACCCAAACGCACACCTTTGGGATTCCGGTGAAAATATTATTACTGAGCTTGAAAAAACGCTCCGAATACGAAAAGTGGCCTTGAATAGAATGGGACAGGACTCCCTTCCCGTTGGCGCACCGTTCTCAGAACTGGCGGACATCCTAGTTCCGATTTATTACCTACACCGATATCAAGCAGAAGCGGTCGTAAAACTGATTGGTGGTGTTAACTACGATTACACGCTCAAAGGAGTAACACAGTACGCGGGAATTTCGCCTGTAAGTTCCGATCAACAAAACAGTGCGCTGACAGTGATGCTGCTTACGCTGGATCCTTCAACGCTCACTCCGCCCGCCAGTCTCGTGAAGTTAATCGCTCCCAAACCTCTGGGCTACAGACTGGACAGAGAGAATGCACCTGGGCTTACGGCCCCGGTATTTGATCCGGTAACAGCCGCCGAGGCGGTTGCGGAAGAAACCCTGAAATTATTGTTTAACCCTCAACGGTTGGCCCGCCTCGAGCAACAGCACGCCATCAACAAAAATATCGCTGGCGTGGAAAATGTCATTCAAAGCTTATTGTCCGCAACGGTATTTTCAAAACAACGCAATGGACTTGAAGCGGAAATACAAAAAAGAATCAATCTGCTGGTGGTAGAAAACTTACTAATCATTGCAACTGCACCGACCCATGCACCTGAGGTTAACGCCATTGCTTTGCAGGCTATCAAGGGATTGGCGGGGCCGCTGGCAAAAAGCAAAACTGCTTCAAGACAGTACCTTGCTCATTTGATTGATCAAACACTAAAAAATGGCCAGTTTACGAGAAGGCAAACCGTCGCAAACCTACCACCCGGCTCTCCCATCTAGCGCTAGGTTACTGGTCCTTCGATTTAGCTTCTCCGTCATGAGGTTTGTCCGCGATGTCATCAACTGCCTCGGGCACAGTATCGGGTTGTAGGTCACGTGCCTCTGACCACTCACCGCCATGCTCTTCATCTGGCCATGGTGAAAAAGGGAAAGGTCTAAATTCGGAATTAAATGTTTGAAACTCCAGTATATCGAACATAAAAACACTAAGATTTTTACCAAATCGAAGTAACGGTTCATTCACTTTTCCGGTCACCAACAGGGCAACAAACTGAAAAATTGCCAGCAACACAATAATCGCTTCCGCAAGGCTATAAGCGATAGCAAACAAAACCATGTAAAAAGCTCGAATCCAGATCTCACTTCTCACCAAATTTTCTCTTGTTTCCTCTTTCATTTTTTCTCCTTGAAACTTATTTACTTTGTCCTACGAGTACTGCCCTACAAGCATTATCCTACAAGTACCACCCTACAAGTACTGACGAGCAAGATTGATACCAACTTAGAAATCTCAACAAAATCAATGAGATAAAGCTCTGCTCGCAGTGCGGTACCGCATTCACCCCGTTTTGCTCACCAAAAAGTAGCCAATTTGACAAAATTTTATTTGGGAATTTTGTCCCAAATAATTGACAAATATCATATTTGGGATATATTTCCCAAATATGAACAAAACACTTTCTCTCGCAATTCTTAAGCTGCTCCGGCCGCTAGTGCGCGTATTGCTGCAAAATGGTGTCTCCTATGGCGAGTTCACAGAACTGGCAAAACAAAGTTTTGTACTAACTGCGGACCTCGATTATCAACCTGAGTCCCGCAAGCAATCAGTATCGCGCATCGCGATGATGACAGGTATTACCCGCAAGGAAGTCAGTCGTATACGCGAGCAACAACTGGCCACACAAATTCAGGAGACTCCTGATCCCCTGTCTCAGCCATTGTCTCCTGAGCCCTATAATCGGCGCACTCGAATTATCAGTGGCTGGAATAGAGACAATATTTATCTAGATAACGACGGCAAGCCCCGTACGCTTCCGCTTGAAGCGGAAACCGGCAGTTTTGCCGAGTTAGTCAAAAAATACAGTGGCGACATACCCGTGCGAGCCGCGCTGGATGAACTCGTCAGGGTGGGTGCGGTCACGATCCCAAAAACCGGGTATGTACGACTGAGTACCCAGGGCGCCTACGTACCCAATAAAAGTCAGGATGCAAAAATCGAGATCCTCGGCAACAGTGTTGCTGATTTGCTAGGAACAATTGAACACAACCTAGTTGCAACGTCAGGCACCACACATCTACAACTCACCACAGCTTACGACAACCTGCCTCGGTCGGCGGTGGACGCTTTTAAGCAACTCAGTCGCAAAGACGCCAAAGCATTGCTTGCTAATATGGATCGTTGGTTAGCGCAACGTGACCGCGATGCAAGCGATGAAAGTCAAGCGCCTTATCAAGATGGTCGAATGCGTCTAGGCATCGGCATCTATTACATTGAAGAAGATATGACAAGCGAGAAATAGATATGAAAACTCAGCACCTCTTAATTTGCCTATTAGCTACAACGCTCCTTGGATGCGCTGAGGGTGGCACAGGTGGCACGGGGGCCATTATCACAGCACAACCAACGTCAAACACAGTTTTTGGTAACGCAAGTAAAGGACCGCTGCAAAATGGTTCAACTGTTAGCGTAAGCCGTCTCAATACGGATGGGTCGGTTGCCTCAACGCTGACACAAGCAAATATTTCGAGCGATGCTGGTGAGTTCACCTTTGATATAGATGACCGTGAAGGTCGTGTCATCATAGAAACGACGGGACAGTATTTCAGTGAGGTCACTGGCGAATACCAGAGCGACATCACGCTCTCAGCTATCGTCGAAATCAATGGCGACAATGAATCACACAATACCAACTTATTGACTACGCTCACTCGCCCACGAATTCAAGCTCTGATGAATGAAGGTATGAACATCACAGCGGCTATTTCAACAGCAGAATCAGAGCTGCTTGTCGCGTTCTTGCCGTTGTTACCCGCCGCGGACTTGCCCTCACGATTTGCCGGCTCTCTCGTAATAAGCAGGCAGCAGGAAAATTCAGATCTGGATAGCAATGCTTATCTCCTTGCGCTTTCGAGTGTATTCGATCAGTTAGCGCAGACCCGAGCACTTGCCAACAATAATTCAGCAGCGACAAACATGCGTCAGTTTATCGAATCGGTCGCTAATGATTTCGCGATAAACGGCGAGTTATCTAACAATACGATGATCAATGAACTGATCAGCGCAATGGAAGAATTGAATCCAGATCAAGTGTTGTTAAACCTCTTTCGCCTCGATTCTGAACTGCAATCACTTGCCATCGCATCCTCACTAAGCGCCTGTGAAGTTTTATTGGGAGAGCTGAACTGTGCAGACGATAGCGCACAAAATCAGAATATTACTTCTGTTATCGCGAACCTGAACAAATTTCTGGATACAGACAGGGACGGCACAGTTAACAGCGAGGATACCGATGATGACAACGACGGTATACTGGATACTGAAGATACGCGACCCTACAGTGAGCGTTCGCTCGTACCTGTGGGCTCAGCAGCAGTTTTCGAATCCTACATCAAGAACGGACTTTCTGAATGGGCCGGGCTGAAATCTACAACTGCCGTAAGTCGACTTGAAGCATCCTCGGTAGATGATGCAATTGCTGTATCCTCTCCCGAAAATTTTTCCGAAATCAATATACAGGTTGCCGGAGTCGACGAGGCAGATTTAACGAGGTTCGACGGAAGTTATTTCTACGCCGCCCGGGAAAACCAGGTTTCCGTGTTGGCCGCAGATAACGATACGCCATCGACCAGTCTCATCAACACGATCATATTAAATGACAGCGCACGCATTAGCGGTTTGTATTTGGTAGAGGACGACGCGTCTGACAAGCGACTGGCCATGCTAGCCAACGATTATCAGTATCAATGGCGACCTGACGAGGTTGTACCATGGTACTGGACCAACGGCACAACAAAATTGAGTCTCTACAATGTAGAGCAACCGGAGTTTGCCACAGAAGTCACTACACTGAACATTGAGGGATACTTAATTGATTCTCGACGTATCGGAAACCTGCTTTATCTCATCACACGATCAACGCCGACTCTTGATGCGTTTATACCCTATCCTGCCAATGCTGAGGAAAGGAACAGCAATCAAGAAGCGATCAACAATGCAGACATCAATGATTTGTTGCCAAAATATACTAACGGAGCAGGCGTAATTAAAAACCTGGTGAATGCGCAGGACTGTCTGGTCCCCAATGCTGAAAGCTCAAGTCTCAGAAGTCCAAGCCTCGTCACGGTTACGGCGATCAATCTACAAGATGCATCAGATATCAATTCCGTCTGCATGGCTGAGACGATATTTGCAACGTATGTATCGATCGACTCGATGTACCTTGTATCCAACCAGTACGACAGTTCCCAGATAATCGGTTTTCTTGAAGGGGTTGAGGTCATCGACATACACAAGTTCTCATTCACAGATCTGGGCCCTGTCTATACCGGCAGCGGGCGAGTGAACGGCGGATTTAGCACCGGTAACCCGGCTTATAGAATGGGAGAACACAACGGCAGGCTCGCGGTAATTACCTCGGAAACCTTTAACTCAGGCCACAAAATAACACTGCTCGAACAAGGCGAAAATTATGACTTGGTCGAAGTCGGTCAACTACCAAATGCTGAAGATCCTGCGCCAATTGGCAAGGAAGGTGAGATGATTTACTCCACCCGCATTATTGGCGACAGGGCATATATTGTTACCTTTCTAACAACTGACCCCGTGTACGTGATCGACCTCTTAAATCTCGAAATCCTCGGTGAATTAGAAATACCTGGATTCTCATCTTATCTTCATCCAATTTCCGATGATCTGCTGCTGGGTATTGGCAAATCCGCCGTAGTTGAGAATGGCGTCGCATTTTATCAAGGCATGAAGATACAGTTATTCGACGTCTCAGACCCAGCAATGCCCGTGAGCGCTTCCGAAATTGAGATAGGGTTGAGGGGCACTGATTCCGTTCTGTCCTATGATTCTCGCGCATTTAGCTATCTAAGGGACCCTGAAACGGGGATAGACAGATTTGCGCTACCAATTGACGTTTACGGAACCGAGGAAGACCCGCTCGCTACCGCTTCGACTTTCTATCCCTTTGATCGCACCGGCTTATTCCTATTTGAATTGGATACCAACAGTGCAACGATTACATCAAAGGGTGCCATCACCCATCAACTGGAGACCTGCTCATCAACAGGCGATCGCGGTTTTCTCGCAGATGACGCTGTTCACTTTTTCCCGAAAGGTCAGGGCCAAGTGCTTTCCGCACGCTGGGATTCACCTGATCTGATCAGCACACTCAACTTGTTTACAGATGAAAGTGAGTGTTACTTTTTTAATTTGGAGCAATGATTATTCGATAGCCCCAGGAGACCCGGTGACACGAAGGGTCTCACTGTTGGCAGCCCAGTCAAAATCAGATGCAATCCTGTCGAAACGCTTCTCGACCATTCTGCCGAATCTAGGATCCGTAATAATATGCAATCGTCTCGCAGCGATCGCCTCGGTCACAAGCTGGCCAACAATATCCGGGTCCAGTCCTTTAGCCAGATCGTCCGATATATCGGTATAAGCTGGCTTCGATCTTTGAGGACCGTGTCGCTCGGGACGATTACGCGGGGCATGATAGATCTGCGTTCTCACCGCGCCTGGACAAAGCACCGATGCACCAAAGCCGCCGACTTTGCCTTCTTCAAACAGCGCCTCGGTTAGACCCACCACCGCATACTTGCTAGCGTTATAAATAGTCCACCCAGGGTTTCGCCCCAGTAAACCAGCCATAGAGGCGGTGTTAACTACATGACCACCTTCACCCTGAGCCTTGATGTGCGGTACAAATGCCTCACAACCGTGAACCACGCCCATCAGATTGACCCCCATGGCCCAATCCCAGTCTCCCGGATCACATTCATCAATGAGCCCGCCGGTAGAGACACCCGCGTTGTTACATACGACATGTACCTTGCCGAATGTTTCGATCGTCTCATTCGCGGCATTCTGAACTGAATCACGGGTACTTACATCACAGACAATCGTCGAAACAGCGTTCGAATCAAGCGTGGCCGCGGCCTTTAGAAGCGCTTGCTCCTCAATATCAGCCATCATCACCTGCATGCCGCGCGCGACGAATGCTCGAACCATCCCCAGACCTATACCACTAGCAGCTCCGGTTACAAACGCAACTCTTCCCTCAAAATCATCCATCCGCTAGTACCTATATTTTTGATTCACTATTCACCCTTGTTCACTTTTGATACTGCCTAAATCTGCTTACCATCACAACCGTGAGGATTGAGCTTAAAAACGATGAAAAACAGCACTTGAACCCGTCGCTAATTTGGTTTCAACTATAACCTTGATGAGTTTCCAGCAATCAAGCTAACAAATTTTATGAAAATATCAGCCATTCTGAACCTATCCTTGGGTCTCTCACTACTTTTTGCATGGCAAATACAAGCGAGCGATGCGTCAAAAGCTCAGGAACACGCGGCGAAGATCCGATCATTGGAACTCAGTCACGCTACGGTTAACAATATCGAAATTGCTTACAAAGTCATTGGTGAGGACGATAAGCCTGCGGTGCTGATGATTATGGGGCTAGGCGCTTCCCACGTCCTCTGGGGCGATAACTTCGTTATGCAATTGGCCGATGCCGGTTACCGAATCGTGCTTTTTGACAACAGGGATACAGGCGATTCACAACGCCTTGAAGAATTTGGACAACCGCTAATCTGGTGGCAACTTCTTAAGGCGAGGTTCGGTTTTGATGTTGATGCGGACTATAACCTTGATGATATGGCTCAGGACTCAGTCGCACTTCTCGACGAACTGGAGATTAACCGAGCGCATATTGTCGGCGCCTCAATGGGTGGCATGATCGCCCAGGTTGTTGCGACAAACCATCCTGCTCGAGTGTCCAGCCTCACCTCAATCATGTCGACGCCCGGTTTTGGTGATCATCTACCACCACCGAGCACGCAGGCCAACGAACAACTACAGAACATGGCTAACGATAAAGTGGATAACAAAGCGCGTTTAAGACAACTCGGTATCTATACAGAATCGATGCCACGGCAAATTATGGCAATACTCAAATCGGGAGACAGAACCGAGGCAGTGAAAACAATTTCCACACCAACCCTCGTCATTCACGGTGTCGACGATGCGCTCATCCCCTTGCCACATGGTGAATATACGGCAAGTTTGATCAAAGGTTCAAAATTTGTTGCACTCGAGGGCATGGCACACAACATGCCCGCAGAGATACTACCGGAAATTTTGAGCAATATGCTTCAGCACCTGAAGGCGGCAGATCAAACTGCACTATCTAATACCGAGGCCAGCGAATCGCGTCTTTAATCCAAACCGCTGACACCAATAAAAACCAACCCCCTCGATAAATGCCAGCATGTGAAGCTGCCAAGCAGGTTTAACTATATCGGCCGCTTTTTCAGCACTCGTCACCACATAAAACTCATAACAAAAAAGTAATGCTAACGCCATGATACTTGACGCAGGATTGCGCGCGCCTTTCACGCCAAAGAGCCATCCCATCAAAGCAAAATTCAGACAAGAAATACCTGCGTAGGTCACGTACCTTGGTAGAAAAAAATGCAGGAACATGACGGTCGTCACCAAGACCACCAACGTCAGTACAAAAAAATGCGTCGAGTGACAATTTTTTTCAAACACAGTACCCAGCACAAGCAATACGAGGGAATTCGAAACGAGGTGAGCTAGGGTGTAATGTGAAAATGCAGCAGTAAAAAACCGGAAATATTGAGTTATTGATGCCCTGTCGTACTGAGTCCAGTGTCCGACATCAAACAGATAGAGCACACAACACGCTAGAATTAGTATGCAAGTCAGCCACGGTAATCTCATCACCGCCGGAAAAATCGAAACGCTATGCCCCCCGCCAAGACTAACAACGCCCAAGAGCTTGAACCACTGCCGCTATACCCTTCGCTTTTCACAATTTGATACTCTCCCGGCGCTTGCCTCACTCTTTCTTTGAACTGTTCAAGCTCTATTTTCAGATTGCCGACCAAGCTTACACTCGCTTCTTCAAAACCCTTAATGGCGTCTTCACGAGTCTGCTCCGCGAGGCCTACCAGCGTTGATTTACTCGACACGCTACTTCTACCTGGCGCACGAAACAACAATTTCCTGCTGTCAATGTCATAGAGCACAGCATCTAGCATGGTGTGAGTTGAATTCTCTTCGGCGGGAATGATGTATGCGCCAATGATTGTCCAGTAAGCGATTGATGCCAACCCCTCATCTGTGTAACTGGTTTGATCATAAGAAACTAATGCTATGACATCGATATTGAACATACGTTTAATTTGATCAAGGTTATCGAAACTTCCCTGCGACCGTAAATAATCAGAGGGAATAACCGCAATTGATTCGACAAAATCATAAGTTTTGAATTGTTCACCAATTGAATGCATTAACTCGATCTTTTTTACTTCGTTCAGGTCTTCACGGGCGTTAAAACCACTCGGTGCAAATGCGATGCCTATTTTCAACGGCAGGCTCAATCTTACGATTTCCTCGCTCACCAGCTGACTCTTTGATTGTGGATACAGATAATCTACTACGCTGCTATTGCGATAGATCGGTGTTGAATGACAGGCGGAAAGTAACGTCACCAGTCCGAGTATTATAAGTGTATTCTTCACTGAGATTGCTCCAATGCTGTTTCTCCAAATTGAAGTTTTACCATGCCGGCATATAACGGATCACATTCAATTAATGTTGAATGGGTGCCAATGTTCTCAATCTTACCCTCGTTCATGACAACGATCCTGTCTGCATCCAGGACGGTCGCGAGTCTGTGTGCTATCACCAACGTTGTTCTGTTTTCCTGAAGCTTCTCTAGTGCCTGTTGCACGAGTCTTTCACTCTCGGCATCAAGCGCACTCGTTGCCTCGTCAAGTAATAAGATCGGAGGATCTTTCAGCACAGCTCTGGCAATAGCAATCCGTTGCTTCTGACCACCGGAAAGCCGGGCTCCTTTTTCACCCAAAAAAGTATCGTAACCCTGAGGTAGCTTCGCAATAAAATCATGTGCAAGCGCGGCACGAGCGGCCTCGATCACTTCATCATCACTCGCATCAGGTCTGCCGAAACGGATATTTTCCGCGGCAGAGGCACCGAAAATCGTTGTTTCCTGAGGCACAATACCCACACAGCGACGAACATCCTCGGGTGCTACCCGTGATATATCGGTATTATCAATTAGAATTCTGCCTCCTGCTGTGTTGTAAAATCTGAGCAAGAGTTGAAAAATGGTGCTTTTGCCCGCCCCTGAGGGTCCAACAAACGCCACGTGTTCACCGGCAGATATATGCAACTCAAGTTCATTAATCGCTCGCACATCGGGCCTCGATGGATAGGAGAAACTCACACGCTCAAAGTGAACACTACGCTCTGTGGCTAATGGCAAGGCAACAGCGTTCTCAGGAGCAACTATCGCCGGCTTCATCAAGAGCAATTCGGTCAAACGCTCCATCGCACCAGACGCACGTTGGACTTCGCCCCAGATTTCACTAAGCGCGGCCGCGGAAACACCGACAAACAGGGCATACAAGACGAATTGGCCCAACTCACCACTGCTGATTTCCCCTGCGAGCACCGCTTTCGCCCCCATCCAGAGAACAAAAATTAGTGCCCCAAAAACACCGGTAGCAGCGATGGTCGTAAATAATGCACGCACCCGGATTCGTTTAATTGCCGTCGTAAAACTATCGGTAATAGCTCGACTAAACCGCTCACCCTCGAGCTTTTCAGCAGTAAACGCCTGAACTGTTTCAACCGCATTCAATGTCTCGGCTGCACGCCCGCTGGCGTCGGCGACCCTGTCTTGTGAGGCGCGAGACAACCTTCTTACCCAACGACCGATCAGTAATATCGGTACGAATATCATCGGTAAAACAACGAGTAAAATGCCCGTTAGTTGGATATTCGTGTATGCAAGCAAGGCAAGAGAGCCGATAAATTGAATAGCAGAGCGCAGCACAATCGAAACACCCACGCCGGATATCGATTGAATAAGTGTCGTGTCGGCAGTGAGCCTCGAAAGCACCTCTCCGATCCTCGTCACTTCGAAAAAGGTGGGATCCATTCGCAAAACATGTCGAAAAACCTGATCCCGCAAGTCAGCTACCACTCGTTCGCCTAACCAGTTGACAAAATAGGAACGAATTGCGCCAAAAAAACCAATCCCGAGCGCAAACAACAGCAATACAAAAAAGTACTTATCAACGTTTGCTGCGTCTTCAACCGAGAATCCGTGATCAATCACATTACGAACAGCCATCGGCATTGCCAGCATTGCCGCGGAGGAAAGCAGCAGCGCTAACACCGCGAGCATTAGGGTACCTTTGTAGGGCGCTATAAACGGCACCAGCATCTGCAGAGGTTTGAGCGACTTGCCTTTAGCCCTTTCCTGCGAGGTGCTCGAGGGAGAAGGCGGCGATGTGATTTCTGACATAGTGCTTACTTTTAGGAACTGCAGGGCGGTGAGTGAAATTGCTAGCGGAAATTATCGATCATCCAAGAACGGCCAATCGCTTTGGTTGGCAGTTCAAGCTTGAGCCCCGGCACTTTCAAACTCACCCACTCGGTAAAGGAGTTACTGTTTGGGCCGGGCCACATTGTATAGGATTCTGCATAAGGATAACTGCTAATTGCATCGTAAACTTCTGGCATAAGTTTCTCCGCTTCATCTCCTGTAATCTCATGCAACAAGATGGCAGGGGAGCGAAACCAAGGCCTGTCTGGGCGTCCCCGCGTCACGGTAAGTGCTGTCTGTTGGCGGCGCAACTTCCACCCAATAATTTCATGCAACGTAAACACTTCATCCTCTGCTGCTTTCGTCGCGATCCAGGTATGAATGGCAAAGCGTCCCCTGATACCCCAGACATCCGCGCCGTAAACACGAATGACTGCGCCTTTATTGTTCTGACTAGGTTGGATTGATTCTGGCGTAAGAGCGACGGAAGCAACACTTAAGGATAAAAAGGCGAGGCCTGCAAACACAAGGACCCTCAGGGTCCACTTCATCATTATTCTCATCGTCTAATTCTAGCGATTGCTGAACCAGAACTCATGCATTTCGCGGATTTATCCCAGAAAACAAGATAAATGGAAAGGTTTATCAGACGCTTACCCACGCGACGAGTCCGATACATATTTCAGACCGTATGCTAAAGCCTGTGACAAAAGCAGCATACCGAAAGGTAACAAGATCTGATCTAGACGGCGGCTTCACTGTCAATAACGGGTAGGATCTTCCAAACCTGCCTGAGCAAAACCGACTTTACGAATCCTACAGCTATCACAAACGCCACACGAGGTACCTGCTTCGGTCAACTGATAGCAGGAAACCGTTTTACTGTAATCAACTCCAAGTGCAGTCCCCGTGAGGATGATTTCTTCTTTTTTCAAATCTATTAGCGGTGTCTCTATGCTGATTCTTTCGCCTTCAGTGCCTATTCTGGTCGCTGTATTGGCCAGCTCTTCAAAAGCAGAGACGAATTCTGGTCGACAATCTGGGTAGCCCGAATAGTCCACCGCATTGACCCCAATAAAAATATGGTGTGCAGGTAACACCTCAGCGTAACCCAAAGCATAGGAGAGAAATATTGTGTTACGCGCTGGAACGTAGGTGATCGGCACGCCCGCTTCTACGCCGTCAACAGGCACGTCAAGTTCGTCGTCTGTGAGAGCCGACCCGCCAAAAGCGCGCAAATCAATGTTGATTACCCGATGTTCTACCGCGCCGAATCTTACCGACAATTCCGCAGCGAATTCAATTTCAGTTCGATGACGTTGGCCATAGTCAAAGCTAAGACAGTGACATTGGTAACCCTGGTCCGTTGCCATCGCAAGCACGGTCGCAGAATCGAGTCCGCCAGATAAGAGTACAATCGCGTTACCCTTGGACGATCTTTGCTGCTCAGACACCTGGCTTGTCTCCCCATAACATTTTGTGCATTTGATACTGAAATCTTACAGGCAAATTATCGTTTACTATCCAATCAGCAAGATGCGTCGGCGCAAGCTCCTCAGCGCTTGGTGAAAACAGCACTTCGTCCACCTGTTGGTCTAGCTCATACTCTCGTAGTTTAAACACCGACCAGAGATAGTCTTCGCGATCGCAGATCACAAATTTAACCTGATCCTTTGCCTTGAGAAGCGGAATATTAGTATACAAGTTACGACTGACTTCCTTTGAACCCGGCGTTTTGAGATCCATCACAACGGAAACCCGCTCATCAACCTGACTGATATCTAGTGCACCGCTAGTTTCCAAAGACACACTCAAGCCTAAATCACATAAACGGGTGAGTAGCGTTGTACATTCAGGTTGGGCTAGCGGCTCACCGCCGGTGACTGTGACATAACGCGGTTTGTAGGACTTCACTTCAGCTAGAATCGCATCCAGCGTCCGTTGCTCTCCACCACTAAATGCATAACTGGTATCGCAGTATTCACAGCGCAATGGACATCCCGTTAACCGAACGAAAACAGTGGGACGTCCTGCTGATTTACTTTCACCTTGAAGTGAATTAAAAATCTCAGTAATTCTTAGCATTGGCTCAGAACCACAAGGTTGCTGTCACCAAGCGCCCGAGGGCAAAAACCGGCCAGCTACTCTGCTTCACAACTTGCCATCTTGTTCCGCAGATACGTATCTGCCAGCTTAGCGACAGAGCGACCCTGATGCTGCTCAATGATCTGATTCAACAACTCTTCGGCACGCACGCAATCTCCCATTAAATGGTAGACCTTACCTAGCTTAAAGGCTGCGTCGGGGACTTTTCTATTCTCCGGAAAGAAGGTGATAACTTGGACCAGCGATTGCCTGGCGCTCTCGTAGTCGGGCTGAGGTTTTGCCGCGTAAACTTCGCCAAGCCAGTAGTAAGCATTAGCCGCATAGTTACCATCAGGATATTGCGTGATAACTGCCTGCAATTGTGTGATCGCCAAATCGTATTGGCGGTTGCGAATTAGCTCTAGCGAAGTGTCGTAGAGCGACTTCTCGCTTTGTACCGCCACGGGTGCGGCGTCGACAGGCTCATTTGAACCGGTGGCAATTTCGTTTTCTTTTGGTAAAACTTGTGGTCTGGTTACCGCTGGCGCACTGCCGTTTGATACTTCTTCAAGTAACGCCTGAAATCTGCCATCTAGCTCCAAATAACGATCGTCTCCGGTCTGCTTTAGGCGTTTAATTTGGTTTTCCAGCTGTTCGACCAGCCCTCTCAGCTCTTGCACTTCTTGCTGCAGAAGTTGCTGTTGATACTGCGATTCAATGCCGGATGGTGCCTGCGGCTCATCGCTTTCAATAGGGGCCTGAAATGGCGTCTCTACCTCTGATAACCGGGAGTCTGTTCTCGATTCAACCGCGATCGGATCATTCGGTGCCGCTGAGAGTGTCGGCGTAGATGCCATGAATACTATCCCAAAAATGCTGGAATAGATCGGCCCTAACGGGATTGTCCCAATCTTTGATTTTTTTAAATTTTTCATTGATTTCGTTTAAACCTATTCAAGCGGTAATCGTGATCATAATAAGACATAAAAGTGACACGAAGGTTCATTGGGGCCGAATTGTCGGCTTAGACAAATTACTGGAGGGGGCTATGCTGGATGCAAAAAGGGTTGGCGCTCTGCCAACCCTTATATCTTTACTTTTTCGTGCACATTGCCAAAGGCATGCGACAGATATTACCAACCGGTGCTATCTGTAAGAGAACTCAACGCGTCTGTTCATTGCCCATGCACGTTCACTGTGGCCTGCATCAGCTGGCTTTTCTTCACCATAGCTGATCACTTCAACCTGCGTGCGTGATACCCCCTGCGCTACAAGATAGGCACGAATTGCGTTTGCACGTCGCTCACCAAGCGCCAGATTGTATTCTCGCGTGCCGCGCTCGTCTGCATGTCCTTCCAATCTCAGACGCAGTGCACGATTACCACCCAGTGCACTCGCGTGCTTATTGAGCTCTGCGTGACCCGCTCTCTTCACGATCGCTTGATCAAAATCGAAATAAAATACACCAGAAAGTGCCATGAGGTTTTGAGAGCTTGGTGCTTCAGGCACCCACATATCACCATTTCTGATTTCAGGCGCGGCTGGCTTGGCCACCTCAGGCTGCGCCATCGAGTCTTCGTTTTCCATACCATCAGTCATTGTTGGTGTTTCATCACCCGGACCATCTTCCATGGTATCCATGTCTGACTTGTCACTCGCGCAACCGACTAAAAACATTGCCGCAAAGCCGATGGCTAAAAATCCCCGATTTATTCTTATTACCATGATTAGCTCCTATCTATCGCTAATAATTACTCACAATCACTGAAAGCGAATTAAACCACAAATTACGCGTCGAAATCTCGTAATCTAGCTCACATTCCGCCACATTTTGTTATCAACCGGCGCTGTATGGCCCCGCCTACTGCGAAAGCGGGGTAAATGTCATCCGTTTTCTTGGAGACCATGCCGGTTCCCTTACATCACCCTCGCTCGAGGGCAAATTAAATTTCACACGACTATCAACAGAAACTGCTGCCAAAATGCCGTTGTTATTCACCTGCGTTGCATAAATTAGCATACTTCCATTGGGTGCGATACTCGGCGATTCATCCAGCGAAGTCTCGGTCAAGACGGAGGTTCTGCCTCTGACCATGTCAAATAGCGCGATATGATAAATACCCTCTCTGCGATGCACCATAATGATGCCGGAACCGTCGGGTAAAATACTCGCCTTCGCGTTGTAGTCACCCTCAAACGTCAGCCGTTCGATTGACAGGTCCCGCAGCGTCATCTTGTAGATCTGGGGTTTACCGCCACGGCTTGAGGTAAAAACGATGGCCTTACCGTCAGGCGTCCAAGAGGGCTCTGTGTCAATGCCATAGTGACGGGTAATCCTGCGCAGCCGGCGCGACTCGATATCCAACACATAGATATCCGGACTACCATCCTTAGAAAGCACCATCGCCAGGCTTTTGCCGTCGGGAGAAAATGCTGGGGCGCCATTTAAACCCTCGAAGTCGGTGATTTGCTGTCGTGCCCCTGTTGTCAGGTCGGCAATGTAAATTGCAGGCCGACTGTCTTTCTCAAAAGACTGGTAAGCGATCCGATTACCATCAGGCGCCCAAGTTGCAGAAAGAACGGGTTCCTTGGACTGCAGCACGGTTTCAATACGATGGCCATCTGCGTCGGCAATATTGAGCTGAAAAGACCTGTCATCTAACGGACCTGTTGCCGTTACGTACATAATACGTGTTGAAAATGCGCCTTCGATTCCTGTTAGGTTTTCGAAAATGACATCACTGGCGTAATGCGCCATGTCACGCAGTTCCTCGATACTGCCCTCAATCGTCTGGACGATATCGACGGTTTGCCTCGGAACATTATAAAGCTCAAAGCGTAATTGGAATCGGTCACTCTGCGCCTGGATTCGACCGATAATAATGTACTCTACTCGGAGTAGTTGCCAGTCACGAGGAAACACCTCGCTGGCACTCGCTGGCAAACTTAGCATTTGATCGACTGGCGTCGTTTCAAATCTGCCGCTGAGTCTCAGATCAGCATCAATAATTTCAGCAAGGTTTTCTGGTAATGGGCGACGCCCTTCCCAGACAAAGGGCACAACAGCAACTTTTACCGCATCGTCGAGCCCTTCTGTCACCTCAATTCTCAGTTCAGCAAACGCCTGTTGTGCGAACAACATTTGGAGCACAAAGGCTATTAAAATACTGGCACACTTCATCAACTTCATTATCTCTATCTGACCTTTTGTTGTTCGTTCATTACAGTCTCAAATCCTCGGGGCGAAACAGTACAGTAAAGGATCGAAAGTTACGTTCGAATTGCCGGGAGTCGGCTGGAACAAGAAAACGCCCGGACTTTTGTACAGCCTGAATCACTGATCGATCAAAGGCGTTATTTCCACTCGATTCTTCAACTTCGACATTCACAACTTCGCCGGTTGGCACTAAACGCACCCGGACAATCGCTTGCATGCCATTTCTTGCACTGGGCGGCCGACTCCAATTTTGAATCATTTCACGCTGAATTTGAGCAACATATGCTTGTGCTTTTTCATCGTCAGTAACCGCCCGGCGATATTCCTGTTCTTCTATAATCGCCAACGCCATTTCCTGCTCAAGCCGCACGCGGTCCTCTTCTGCTAGTTGGTCGGCTTCTTTTTGTTCACTCTCGGCAATTTCGCGACGTTGCTGCTCAAGCAGTTGTTCTAGCCGGGACTGCTCAACTGCTGCCCGCTCCTTTTCGGCTTCTTCAGCTTGCTGTTTGTCTAGAACCGCCTGCCTGTCCAAAGCTTCCTGCGCTAACCGAGCACGCTTCTGAGCCGCTTTTTTTTCTTTCTGCCTTTGTGCTCGCGCTTGTTGCTTTGCTTTTGCTTCGTTTTCTTTCTTAACCGTATGTGGATTACGTTTAACGACTGAGGCATCGATATAGAACTTTTCGACCGGCGTCACCGCAATATGTTCCTCGCTCTGCCAGTTAGTCATGAGCAATCCGACAATCGCAGCGTGTACGGCCACGGCCAAAACAAGCGAGAGCACTGAATAACCGGTCAAATTCATGACTATTGCCGCGGGGGTTCCGTGATCAAACCCACAGATTCCGCACCGGCAAGCTGCAGGGTATTCATCAGATCGACAACGACACCATAGCTCAACGTGTGGTCCCCTTCGACCAACACTTTTATTTTGGGGTTTGCTTTGATGATTTTACCGGCGCGCTCGCCAATCACCGAGAGAGGTACAGGCTTTTCTTCTTCACCGACATTCATATAGTAAGTATTATCGGACTTGATAGAGACAACAAGCGTTACCTCATCCTCTGTCACATCAAGCGGACCTGAAGACGCTTCGGGCAGATCAACTTTAATGCCTTGGGTCATCAAAGGCGCTGTCACCATAAAGATAACAAGTAAGACCAACATCACATCAATGTAAGGAACTACATTGATTTCTGCCATGGGTTTTCTGCGGTTGGCCTTGGCCATTTGTGTGGTTGCTCCTACTTCTGATTGTGGAGCGCTCGATAGAGCAATCCGCTGAATTCATCGGTAAAAGCATCAAAGCGATTAACACTTACTTCAACCTGCGCGGCATAACGATTGTATGCAATCACTGCCGGAATGGCTGCGAACAAGCCAATAGCTGTCGCTACAAGCGCTTCAGAAATACCCGGGGCAACTACCGAGAGGCTGGCTTGGTTTACCGTGGCAAGCCCGCGAAAGGAATTCATAATTCCCCACACTGTACCAAACAAACCAACATATGGGCTGGTTGATCCAACGGTCGCCAAAAATGGAAGCCCGGCTTCAAGCCGCTCCTCTTCCCTTGACATAGCAACACGCATCGCACGCCCAACATACTGCATTATTTGATCGTGGTCTGCCGCCTTCTGTTGGCGCAAGCGGGTAAATTCTTTAAACCCAGCAACAAAGATGTTCTCCAGCCCAATAGGCTCGCGATCGGCACTTTCTATCTCAAGATATATCTTTCGAAGATCTTTCCCAGACCAGAATTCGTTCTCAAACTCTATGGCTTCACGCCGCACAGTAGCGAGCGTAAACCCTCTTTGAAATATCATGACCCAAGAGACCATCGACGCGAGTAGCAAAAGTCCCATCACCAGCTGTACGACCAGACTGGCATTCAGAACAAGATCTAGAATTGATAGTTGTTCGTTCAAAGTTTTTATTTTCCCTTTTAGCTTATACCACTATTTTACGGTTGATCGCTCATTACAAAATTATTCCCTACATCTTCGACTCACAAAACCCCGATTCAGTTCCGAACTTTTGATCAGCGGTCTATTAAACACTACCCTGACGGCGTTTCGTCCTTGAACAAATCCCCTTCGTTCGGTGTCTGGATGCCAAAATGAAGATAAGCATTACGGGTAGCAACCCTACCTCTTGGTGTCCGCATAATAAAACCCTGTTGAATCAGGTATGGCTCGTAAACGTCCTCTATCGTGTCACGTTCCTCGCCGATAGCAGCCGCCAGACTGTCGACACCCACCGGTCCGCCATCAAATTTCTCAATCATCGCCATTAACAGACGACGATCCATGTGATCAAAACCGTTCACATCGACGTTTAGCATGTTCAGCGCCTGATCAGCGACGGATTTTTCAATCACACCATTGGCTTTTACCTCAGCGAAATCCCGCACACGACGCAACAGTCTGTTTGCTATTCGAGGTGTGCCGCGCGCCCGGAGTGCAATTTCTCTTGCCCCATCGGTATCTGTAACAACGCCCAGTAACTTTGCAGATCTGGCGACAATATGTGTTAAATCCGCCACATTATAAAACTCAAGCCGCTGAATAATACCGAACCTGTCTCGCAAGGGTGATGTAAGTAGGCCAGTGCGAGTCGTTGCGCCGACGAGTGTAAACTGGGGCAAATCAAGCTTGATCGACCTCGCCGCTGGCCCTTCGCCTATCGTCAGGTCGACCTGAAAGTCCTCCATCGCTGGATATAACACCTCTTCAATTGCCGGCGGCAAACGATGAATTTCGTCAATAAAAAGTACGTCACCTTCTTCCAAGTTTGTCAGTGCGGCAACAAGATCACCTTTTTTCTCGATAACCGGACCCGAGGTTGACTTGATCTGAACACCCATTTCGTTGGCAATAATATTTGCAAGTGTTGTTTTGCCGAGCCCGGGTGGTCCAAATATCAACGTGTGATCAAGCGATTCTTGACGACCTCTTGCTGCTTCAATGAAGATCGTCATCTGCTCACTGACCTGAGGCTGGCCACGATATTCGGCGAATGTTTTGGGCCTTATCGCCCAATCTTGGGACGACTCGGTCGTATGCTTTTCTGGCGCTACCAGGCGATCGGACTCAATCATATGCTGCTCTCAAAGAATCTGGTCTCGTTTGTGCACATGAAGAACTAGGCTAACAACTTCAATGCAAGTTTAATCATTGATTCCACGTCCGCGTCCGGATCATCTATCTGGGCCAAAGCACGCGCCGCGTCTTGAGGTTTAAAACCCAGACCAATAAGTGCTGCCTCAGCGTCAGCCAAAACATCAGAGTTTGTCACTTCGACCGGCGTTGTCTTCATCACCTCGGCACCTGAGATATCCGGCAACCTGTCTTCGAGATCGATCACCAGTTTCTCCGCAGTCTTCTTACCAACACCGGGCAACGCTGTCAGAGCTTTCACGTCTTTGGTCCTGATCCAACGAACAAAGCTGGCTGGATCTCCTCCGGACAAAATTGTTATCGCGAGCTTTGGTCCTACTTTGTTCACCTTGATTAACGACCGGAACAACTCACGCTCAGCAAGCGTGTAAAAACCATACAATAACTGGGCATCCTCCCTTACCACCAAGTGTGTGTGAAGCGTCACTTCATCAGCCACTGCACCCAGCGCGGTGTAGGTCGAAAGCGGTATCTCAACTTCATACCCCAACCCGCCGACGTCTATGAGCACAAACGCTTCAGAGATATCGATTATTTCACCGCGTATCCTGCCAATCATCTAGCTTTTCACCAGTCTGCCACGGCGGAATGTCTTAGCTCCGGCCATGCGCGCCATGTTGTGGCGGGTTTGAATATGGCAAAGGGCGATCGCGAGCGCATCTGCGGCATCTTCCTGAGGTTGCCCAGGGAGCTTCAAGAGCGTTTGGACCATATGCTGAATCTGTCCTTTTGTCGCGGCACCAGTACCAACAATCGCCTGCTTTACTTTGCGCGCCTCATACTCGGAGATAGGTAACCCTTGATTTGCGACAGCTACCATCGCGACACCTCTGGCATGACCGAGTTTCAGTGCAGATTCCGCACTTTTCGCCATGAATATCCGTTCGATGGCAGCTTCGTCTGGCGCGAACTCGTCAATAATTTGAGTGACACCAGCATAAATCTCCTCAAGTCGCTCGGACAGGTCGCTGTTCTTAACTGTCTTTATACAGCCACTGGTCACATAGGAATGGGACGCGCCGACGCTTCGGATAACACCATATCCAGTGATTCGCGAACCAGGGTCTATTCCCAGAATGAGCGCCATATCGGTAAATTCTAAGTCAATTGAGGCGAGTCTATCACAACAACCGCGCGCCTTATCTGCAAGATCTTTCTTCGGGGTGAGATCCGGACATCCACTATTTATGTATTTGATGGACGTCCAAATTCAGGATATCTAAATTCACGAGGAGATTACTCGTCACTGAAGGCTGCGTTGGTGTAAACGTTTTGAACGTCGTCTAGATCCTCGAGATGATCGATGAGCCGTATGACTTTTTCGGAGGCTTCAGCGTCTAGTTCTGTCAGGTTCTGGGCAACCATACCCAGCTCTGACATTTCAGATTCGAATCCCGCCTCCAGCAGCGCCTCTTTTACCGTCAAGAAATCACCAGGATCAGTCGTAACCTCGATTGATCCATCCTCAGCCGTTTCAACATCTTCAGCACCTACCTCGATCGCAATTTCCATCAGCGCGTCTTCATCGGTGCCCGGGGCGAAATGCAATTGCCCCATGTTATCGAACATATAGGCCACAGACCCGTCAGTACCAAGATTGCCGCCTGCCTTAGTAAACGCATGACGCACCTCAGCAACTGTTCTGTTTTTGTTGTCGGTCACTGTTTCGACCAGAAAGGCAATCCCGCCGGGACCATATCCTTCGTATGTCAATGAACTCAGGTCGCCACCCTCAAGACCGCCCGCACCCCGTGCAATGGCACGTTCCATTGTGTCTTTGGGCATCTGTGCTGCTTTAGCCTTATCGACAACCGTGCGAAGCGAAGGGTTGTCTTCAACAAGACCGCCGCCATCCCGGGCGGCAATCGTCAATTCGCGGATGATTTTTGTAAACACCTTTCCACGCTTGGCATCTTGTCCAGCCTTGCGATGTTTGATGTTACTCCACTTACTATGACCAGCCATGACTTACTATTCCTCACTCATCTTTTAGGGTTCAACATCGTCGTGCAAATTATAATGCCACCGCACCTATTGGATTCAACTCTTGCTCTTTTTCACCGCAATATTCAGTTCAGCGAGTTGAGGCAGATCGACTTCACTCGGTGCGGACGTCATCAGACACGCAGCAGTCTGAGTCTTTGGAAATGCAATCACGTCACGTATAGCGTTTGAATCGCACATGAGCATAATCAGCCGGTCCAACCCGAAGGCCAGCCCGCCATGGGGAGGCGCACCGTACTTAAGTGCATCGAGCAGAAACCCAAACTTCACATTTATTTCGTTTTCCGAGAGATCCAGCACTTCGAAAATTTTCTTTTGCATCTCCATCTCATGAACACGGATCGAGCCACCCCCTACTTCTATACCGTTCAGCACAACATCATAGGCTCTCGAAAGCACGCTGCTGGGGTCCGCGAGCATCGCATCCATATCGCCCGTGGGTTGTGTAAATGGATGGTGCGTGGCTGTCCAGTTCGTGCCCTCTCCTTCAAACATGGGGAACTCTGTCACCCATAACGGCGCCCACTTTTTAGTATAAAGGTTCAGATCTTCTGCAATTTTGCAACGTAACGCGCCCAACGCATCGTTAACAACCTTAGCCGTATCGGCACCAAAAAAGATGATGTCCTTATCTTCCGCGCCTACTCTTTCAAGAATATTGAGCACAACGTCATCCGGCAGGAATTTCAAAATCGGTGACTGCAAACCCTCCATGCCTGCGGAGAGGTCGTTAACTTTAATGTAAGCCAGCCCGCGGGCTCCGTAAATGCCAACAAATTTTGTATAGCCATCAATCATCTTTCGCGTCAGCTGGTCACCATTCGGCAGTCTCAAGGCAGCAACGCGTGATTTAGGGTCGTTTGCAGGACCGCTAAATACTTTGAATTCTACGTCCTTCAGCAGGTCCGCAACATCAGCCAGTTCTAAGCCAAAACGCAAGTCGGGCCTATCACTGCCATAATTCTGCATGGCATCGGCGTAGGTCATCACAGGAAACTCAGGGAGTTCGACATCTATCGTTTGCTTAAACATCTGCCGGAACATGGTTTCAACCATATCCATAATTTCTTGCTCGCCAAGAAAAGTTGTTTCAATATCCACCTGCGTGAATTCCGGTTGACGATCGGCGCGCAGATCTTCATCCCGAAAACATCTTGCGATTTGATAGTACCTGTCAAAACCTGAAATCATTAACAACTGCTTGAACAGCTGGGGCGACTGCGGTAGCGCAAAAAACTCACCGGGATGCGTACGACTGGGCACCAAATAGTCTCGCGCACCCTCAGGCGTTGCCTTGGTCAGAATGGGTGTCTCGATATCGATGAAGTCCTGTTGATCAAGGTAGTTGCGAATGAAGTGGCTCACTTTTGATCGGAGGCGTAATTTGTCCTGCATTTCGGCACGGCGCAGATCGATATATCGATACCTCAGGCGCACATCTTCCCCGGCATCGGAGTGTTCATCTAGCTGAAAGGGAGGCGTTTCTGAAGCATTGAGTATCGTCAGTTCTTTACCGAGGACCTCTATCATGCCTGTCGCCATCTTAGGATTGATCGCTGCATCATCTCTGGTTCTGACGCGACCAGTGATATTCAACACATATTCATTTCTCACCTGATCTGCCAGTTTGAAGCTTTCCACGGTATCAGGATCAAATACAACCTGAACAATGCCTGCATGATCACGGACGTCGAGGAAAATAACACCACCATGATCTCTTCGGCGATGAACCCAACCACAAAGTGAAACCTGATCATCAATATGGCTATCTCTGAGCTGACCACAAAGGTGGGTCCGCATTATTATTCTCCTGACTCTCCAATAGAGCTATGAATGATTATTGTTGTCTACCTTGGCGTTATCTATCGAAAAAACGTCAGAGGTTATCTAATTGAAGGTTCTAATTCGAAGCGGAAGTACTTTTGCTTTTCGAACTATCAGCTGATGGGCTTTTGCTGCTGCTTCCAGATTCGCCGCTACTGGAACTGCTGCCACTGCTACTTGGGGAGCTGGTTCCCTCGGCAACATTCTTCTTTGATCCTGTTTTAAAGTCAGTTTCATACCAACCTTGGCCTTTCAATCGGAAAGCAGCGGCTGAAACCAGTTTCTTCAATTTTGGCTTCTGGCACTGAGGGCAATCCACGAGCGGTTCGTCACTCATCTTCTGGATCTTTTCCATTTTGTGATCACAGCCTTCACACTGATACTCGTATATCGGCATGATTTCTCTTCCTCTTTTAATGAACTTTGCCGCAAAGTCGGTGGTGCTTTAGCGGCGGCGCATTATACCCCAATAATTCGCATTGGCATAACCACCCTACACTGGCGAATTTGAGCGCTTCGGACCATTTTTATTTTACAGGGCCATAAGCTCGAACCTTGGAGCAGCGAATACTCACTTAATTTGGCAACCTATCGCGCTGAACAGCATCAAACCAAAACCACCTTGGCGATAACGCATACTTTACTGACAACACCGCTACTTAATGTCGAGCCAATTCTCAGCGCTGAATAAGTAATGATCATGCCGTTGTTCGAAAACACGCTAAATACTCCAACTTCTTTGCGATGAATGATTGATGCCGATCTGATCAAGACATCTGACTTGCGTTGTGAATTGATACAGGACAAGAATTCACGGAAAAACTAAGAGATATCGACCGTTCCCGAAAAAAAACCAGCTAATTCTTGCGAGTGATTTTCCAATCATATATAAAGGGCACCACAAATGATGTGATAAGAAATACCGCTATATTCTAGTGTTAAAACGTTCCCATCTTTGCAAACCACTTTCAAACGATCACACAAAAAAGGAAAATCGAATGGCTGCCAAAAAGGCGACTAAGAAACCTGCTGCTAAATCTTCTGCTCCAGCAAAGCGACTACCAGCTATTAAACAGAAGTACACCAAGAGCGCGATCTTGAGTGAGATTTCAGAAAACACTGACCTGAGCAAGAAGCAAGTAACTGCAGTTCTCGATGAATTGAAGGACCTGATCGAACGTCACGTGAAAAAAGGTAGCACAGGCGAGTTCACACTTCCTGGTTTGCTGAAGATCAAAACCGTCAAAAAACCAGCTCGCAAAGCACGTAAAGGTGTACCTAACCCTTTCCGTCCTGGTGAAGTCATGGACGTCGCTGCTAAGCCTGCAAGCACGAAAGTTAAAGTATTACCGCTCAAGGCACTGAAAGACTTCGTTTAATCTTTAGACTGAGAACCTTTCTTTACACTGTATTTAAAGCACTCTGACGTCATTTGGTACGATCATTGTTTGAAACATGTGTAAAAGCAGAAAAAAGGTCGCGATTCGCGGCCTTTTTTTTGCTTGTAATTTGTATCAACCAATATTTGCGACACTTGCGGTGCGTTAGATGATGAAAGCCGCCTGCTCAAAAACTTTTCAGAGGCACTTCTTTTTATCGAGATCGGCAAGGTAATGTGTGCATGACGAATGCTCCCTGATAGACTGCAGACCACGTCAAATACAATCAAATTTACATTTAATCCAGATTATCTGGACCAAGGAATAACCAACTTACCATCATGAAAGCATCCCGTTATACCATCGCGACCCTAAAGGAAACGCCAGCAGATGCTGAAGTAGCCAGCCATCAACTTCTTATTCGCGGCGGATTTATTCGAAAACTGGCATCCGGTATCTATAACTGGCTGCCAATGGGATTGCGAGTACTGCATAAGGTTGAACATATTATTCGCGAAGAAATGGACGCGTCGGGCGCCCTCGAAATCTCAATGCCCGTCGTGCAACCTGGAGAACTATGGGTAGAATCCGGCCGATGGGCTGAATATGACGACGGTCTGTTACTGAAACTGAAAGACCGACATGAACGAGATTTTTGTCTCGGACCAACCCACGAGGAGGTCGTCACTGACATCGCGCGTATGGAGTTGAAGAGCCACCGCCAACTACCGATCAACTTTTACCAGATACAGACTAAATTTCGGGACGAAACCCGTCCAAGATTTGGACTTCTGAGAGCACGCGAATTCATTATGAAAGACGCTTACTCTTTCCATATGGATCTGGAAAGTCTCGATGAAACCTATATGGCGATGCACCGGGTTTATTCGAACGTACTCGAGAGGATGCAACTGGAGTTCCGACCAGTAGATGCTGACACAGGGGCTATCGGCGGCAGCGATTCAATGGAATTTCACGTGCTAGCGGATTCCGGCGAAGACACCATCGCGTTCAGCACCGAAAGTAATTATGCCGCCAACATTGAGAAAGCCGAAGCGATCGCCCCGGCGAAAAGTGAAGCGACACACATGGACCTAGAAAAGGTTGCGACGCCTGACGTTAAAACCATAGATTCAGTTTCGACACACTTGGGCGTGGAAACAAAAACCACCGTTAAAACTTTGATTGTCAAAGGTACAGACTCCCCGCTGGTCGCTCTCATCATTCGGGGTGACCATCAACTCAATCCTCTGAAAGCAGAGAAAATGCCAGAAGTAGCTAGCCCACTACAAATGGCTGAGGATGCGGATATTGAAAAAGTCATTGGTTGTGCACCCGGCTCAATCGGCCCTGGTGGACTTTCGATTCCTGTTATCGCAGACCGAAGCGCTTACGCCATGACGAACTTCGTCTGTGGTGCAAACATCGATGGTTTCCACTTTATCAACGTAAACTGGGAGCGCGATGCATACGCTGACGCCGTTTATGATCTACGTGATGTGGTCGAGGGAGACCCTAGTCCAGACGGCAAAGGCACACTTCTGTTCAAAAAAGGTATTGAAGTCGGTCACATTTTTCAATTGGGAGAAAAATATTCAAAGGCGATGAACGCGACTGTACTGGACGATAACGGCAAGGCCGTTGTTATGTCCATGGGCTGCTACGGTATGGGCGTTACTCGACTGGTCGCTGCCATCATCGAGCAATATCACGATGATAAAGGCATGAAATGGCCTACTATTATTGCACCCTTCCAGATCATCATTATTCCAATTAATGCACATAAGTCACCGCTAGTCGCCGAGGCTGCAAACAACATCTACGAATCCATGAAAGATCTTGGCATCGAAGTGTTGTTAGACGATAGAGATGGGCACAGGCCAGGCGCCAAATTTGCTGATGCAGAACTCATAGGTATCCCGCATCGCATCGTTGTCGGAGAGAGAGGCCTCAAAACAGATACAGTTGAATACGCAAACCGACAAACCGGAGACACGAGCGATTTACCGATTGAAGGGCTGGATGTGCACTTCCGCCAAATCATCGATCAAGAGCTTAATCACTAAACTAACAGGGGGCGTCGCACCCCTGTTGACGACTAGGCGAATAACATCCTGTGTCGCTGTGACAGTGCCTGCGATGATCTGTGAAAAAATCTATTCTATCTGGGCTAACAATGACGCTTCAGTTTGCGGCCCTACAAGCGTAGCCTTCAGTTTTCCCTCGCGGTTAAACACATAAGTCGTCGGCAAAACCTGCGGAACCGCAACACCCAACAGCTTTGAAGGTTCCTTCGCAAAAACCGGAAACGCAATTTTCATCTTGGCAATCTCCCTGTTCAACTCTTCCCCTTCCACCTGATCGAAATCAACACCCAGTATTATCAACTCGTCAGCATGTTCTTTGTTGAGTTTGTTTAGCTCTGGTATTTCCTTTATACAAGGCGCACACCAGGTTGCCCAGTAATTTACGAAGACGTATTTGCCATGCAAGCCGGCAAGAGAATAACCATTCCCTTCCGAGTCAACAAAATCGACTTTGGCACAGGCAGATAGAAAGATCGCGAGGCTCATAAAAACGATAAATTTAGCAAAGGGCTTTTTCAACCCTGCGGCTACACTGATTAGCCTGTAGAAAACATGTACAACACAAGTAAACACAAAAACACTTCCTTCTCTTTAACTTATCGAACTGGCTAGGACATCTTTCGGGCAAATAAGGTTTCAAGGTCATCTGACAATTTTTCTCTGGTTTGGCCAGACAACTCATCGAAGCGATTCGACAGATCAAGACCCCAATCAGACTCACCTTTCATTTCTACCGGTAGTGGCCAAGGCAATGCCCGATAGAGCTCCCACACGGTTAGCTCGCTCAGATCTTTGCTGAGCACCATGCCGCCGCGGTCAACGGCACGAATCAGATCGAGCTCCATTAGACGTTCCTTGTAATCATTCCACTGTTCGAGGTCGATTCTCGCACCCAGCTTGTGTATCTCTTTATCTTTTACCGTTTCCCCCTGCTGATGGGCGTGATAGAAGATTTCAAGAATAATCATTAGCTGAAAGAGCGGCGCTTCCAGTTTTGTGTCACCTTCAGATCGAAAAATGCCTAACCCCTTAACGAGCTCAGCACCCAGCAAAACAATTGTCCAAGATATGTATATCCACAGCAGGAATAAAGGCAATGCGGCAAATGTGCCATAGATTAATTTAAAATCAGAGCTGGCCATCAAGAACCCGAACAACGACCGCGCCAACACGAAGACAATCGACACAACAACGCCGCCGGTTAGCGCATGCTTAAACGAGACGGCGCAGTTTGGTACAGCCATATACAGCAGCGTAAACATCGAAATGCTTAGTAAAACAGGCAAATATTGTATGAGTCCTGTGGTCTCAGTCACATCGCTAATAAGCGGTAGTGTTAATGTATACGCTGTAATGGCCAAAACGGCCGGTCCCAACGTGAGTATTGCCCAGTAGACAAGAAATCGTTGAAAGCCGTGACGGGGCTCCTTTACTCTCCAGATGTCGTTAAATGTGCGCTCTATTGTGAGCAACATCAGCAGCGCCGTAACTGATACGAGGATGCCGCTCGGAACACCGAGATTAGTTGCTGACGTTGAAAACTCAACAAGGTACTCACGAACGACCGCAACATTTTCTGGCACAACGTTAGTGAAAATAAATTCTTGTACCGTTCCCGACAACCCGTCAAATGCCTCGAAGGCATTGAAGATGGTGTACATCACCGTTAGTAGGGGGACAACAGCAAACAATGTCTGATAGGTTAACGCGGCAGCTGTGGAACGACAGCTATCCTCGACGAACCGTTCTGACATCAGGTAGAAAAAACCCCAAACCTGTCGGACTAGCGGCGGTACTTTTATATACTGCTCTATAAACCCCATGATCGACCCTGTATAGAATAGCTGCATTCAACTTGAGGCATCTGTCAACGCACAATAAGATCTCAATCAACAAAATACCAAATTACCGACGGCTAGACCAAATTTCTCACACAATAAAAGGCGGAAAAGATGACTGATGTCACAATCTACCACAATCCAAGATGTTCCAAATCGAGAGCGACACTGGCACTTCTCGAGCAACATGACATACAACCGAATATCGTGCTCTATCTCGACTCACCGCCCTCAGAAACCGAGCTTGAAGCCATTTTGGTTAAATTGGAAATGACACCACGTGACCTGATGCGAAAGGGTGAGGATGCCTACAAAGAAAACGAACTGGACAATACAGACCTGACCGACCGCGCGCTTGTTACAGCCATGGTTGCGTCACCAATTCTAATCGAGCGGCCTATCGTCGTGTGCGGAAGTGGGGCAAGAATTGGACGTCCACCCGAACGGGTACTTGAAGTTATAACCTAGCAGAGATGGCCTGACGCAGGGCTGAAGCAAACGATTCGCCCCTACTATCAATGGATAATTTTCGGTCTGCTCTCAGCTTTCGCTCTGCGATCCGGTACTTCAGGCTCAATCAACCCTTCTGAGGTTAATTCGCCCTCATCATAACCATCGCTTGTTCCCCTGACTTCGTAACGTCGAGTAGTGACCTCACCGTCAAGAATATCAGGCAGCACCTTGAGAAACTCTTCCATGTGCTCTGTCTCGAAGTGCGCCTGCAGCGAATCAACGCAGTCCCACTCCTGAAAAAGTAGCAGTGTATTGTTTTCGCTAAGCCCTACGTAAAACTCGTAGCTGATGCATCCTTCCTCAGAACGACTTGCAACTGCCATGCGTTTCATCAAAGCCAACGCTTCTTCGCGATAATCAGCTTTGACTGGAAATGTGCCATGGACAATGATCATTTATGCCTTCCTGGTCAACACAACATACGACGCTGTGTACCACTTTTAAAAAAAATTATTATAGCGCGGAAATCCTTCACGATCACTCTTCTCGATGAACGGTAAAAGGTGACCAACTCTGCGCGGTTGGCATTACCTCTAATTGATTGATATTGATATGAGGCGGCAGCGCAGTAACCCAGTGAATAATCTCTGCAACATCATTTGCCGAGAGTGGTTTCATACCGGCATAAACCTGCTCGGCTTGCCGTTCGTCGCCGTTGAATCTGACAACCGAGAATTCAGTCTCACACATACCCGGTTCAATATTACTGACTCTGATATTTTTACCACTAAGGTCGGCTCTCATATTCCTAGAGAATTGCTGGACAAAAGCCTTGGTGCCACCGTAAGTATTTCCTCCTGGGTAGGGCCAATTGGCAGCAACTGACCCAAGGTTTACGATGTGTCCGCCACCCCGGGCAACCATACCAGGCAATATCGCCCTTGTGACGTACATCACCCCCTTAACATTTGTGTCGACCATTTGCTCCCAGTCATCGAGATCGGCAGAGTCTGCGCCACCCAGTCCTTTCGCAAGACCTGCGTTATTAATCAGGATATCAACATCCCGAAACGCCTCTGGTAATGCGGCCAATTGATCAGTAACTGCTTCACGTTGACGAACATCGAGGGTCATTGTGTGGACTTCGGCTTGCGCCGATAATTTCGACGACAGCGATTCAAGCCGGTCTTGCCTGCGGGCAGCAAGGATCAGTTTGTTTCCCCCGACAGCGAATTTTTCTGCACAGGCGCGCCCAAAGCCTGAGCTCGCACCGGTAATTAAAATCGTAGACATAATTTAACGTTCTCCAGACAACCTGAAATAGTCGATGTAATCAATTTGATAAACGTAAGTAGGTGAATCTATTGATCCCCTCTTCCAACCATACCGATACCATTTGCAACCATCGCTGCTTCTATCTCAGTCAAGATCATTGGATCGTCGATCGTGGCTGGTGGCTCAAAAGGCTTCTTGTCGGCGATCTTTCGCATCACTTGACGTAAAATTTTACCCGAACGTGTCTTGGGCAAACGGTCAACAACAATCGATTGCTTGAAGTTGGCAAACGCACCAATTTCTTTTCGAACCAGCGCAGTCAGATCCAGCTTGATCTTCTCGTTCGTGTCACTAATCCCGTCCTTTAGTAATAAGAGTGCCATAGGAATCTGACCTTTATCAGGATCTTCGATACCAATCACTGCGCATTCAGCCACCGCCGGGTGCGCAGCCACAATCTCCTCCATTTCTCCTGTCGAAAGTCTGTGGCCTGCGACATTAATGACATCATCGGTTCTACCCATAATGTATAGGTAACCATCCTCATCAAAATAACCACCATCGCCTGTATGGTAATAACCTGGATGCAGCGTCATGTAGGCATCGTGATAACGCGCATGATCACCCCACACTGTCGGCAAACACCCCGGGGGCAGTGGAAGTTTGATGACCACATCACCCTCTTCACCGGCCGTTTCTTGTTTATGCGCCTCGCTCAGAATTTGCACATTGAAGCCGGGTACTGGGAAGCTTACCGAACCAGCCTTAGTGCCAGCGGGGTCTAGCCCCATTAAATTGCCAGCAACAGGCCATCCGGTCTCCGTTTGCCACCAATGGTCAATGACCGGTATTTGTAATATCTCCCGCAGCCAGTGATAAGTAGGCGGATCTGTACGTTCTCCTGCAACGAACAACGTTCTGAGAGACGAGATATCATAATTTTTCAAAAGTTCGCTATTCGGATCTTCCTTGCGCATGGCTCTGAAACCAGTGGGTGCAGTGAAGAAAACATTCACTTTGTGATCCTGAATTATACGCCAGAAGGTTCCTGCGTCAGGCGTACGAACAGGCTTACCCTCGAAAAGTATCGTCGTACAACCCGCGAAAAGAGGCGCATATACGATATAAGAGTGGCCAACGACCCACCCAACGTCCGATGCTCCCCAAAAAACCTCGCCGGCTTCTACGCCGTAGACAGCTTTCATACTGTACTGCAACGCGACCGCATGACCGCCGTTGTCTCTCACAACACCTTTGGGTTTTCCCGTGGTGCCAGAAGTGTAAAGGATGTAAAGGGGATCAGTTGCCAACATCGGTACACATTTCGCCATTTCACCATTCGCATTTTGCAACGCCTGGTGCCAGTCAATGTCTCGCTCACCCATTGCCGCTTCGCACTGCGGACGCTGTAAAATGACACACGTTTCCGGCTTGTGTGAAGCCAGATCAATCGCTTCATCTATCAGCGGCTTGTATGCAATAGTGCTCGCGAACTCGATACCGCAGGAAGCGGAAAGCAGAACTCGAGGTGCCGAATCATCGATTCTCGTCGCGAGCTCCCGCGCAGCAAACCCGCCAAACACCACTGAGTGCACCGCACCGATACGGGCACAGGCAAGCATTGCAATAGCCGCCTCGGGGATCATTGGCATATAAATGATGACCCTATCGCCTTTTTCGACCCCGAGGTTTTTCAGCGCACCAGCGAAAAGTGCAACCTTGTCTCTCAGTTCTCTGTAGGTATAGGTTTGTATCGTGTTCGTGACAGGTGAATCATAGATCAGCGCCGGCTGATCCGCCCGGCCGTTGTCTACATGGAAGTCGAGCGCAATATGCGCCGTGTTCAACTCGCCATCGGCAAACCAGACATCGTTGCCGTTTTCTGCTTTGGAGAGAATTTTTTGAGGCTTTCGAAACCAGTCAATTGAGTCAGCCTGAGACTCCCAAAATGCCGCTGGTTGTTGAATTGATTCAGCAAAAGCGGCCTTGTATTTCTCCCCCATTACTGCTTTTCTATTCGAATCTGATTGAACTTGTGACAACTTCCTGCTCCACAACAAAAGATACGTCAACCATACCAATAATCAGCCCGCTAGAAAAAGCACTCCCGTTATGTTCAGGCAAAAAAAAGGAGCCTGTTGGCTCCTTTCTTATCAATCGAAGTGCTTACTTTTTCTTACGCTTGCGCTTCATTGCGTCAAGCTGTGCTTTAGTAGGCTGCGCCTGCATCAGCTGCTGATAGATTTTTGATCGCTTAGAAATCTTCTTGTGATCAATGTAAAAGCCTACAGCCTTGGCCCATGCACCTTCTAATCCGTGGAGATTGATTGAAACGGTGGTGTTAACAATCTTGCCGGCCTTTGCTGACATGATGCCAATTTGAAATACCGGCGTTCTGGTACCGCTCTTTTCCGTTTTCATTCTGAACAAAATACCGCGCACCTTGCCACTCTTGTCGAACAATGCAGTCTTCGCTGCTTCAGCTTTCGCTTTCGCCTGCATTTTCGCCAAAACGGCATCTCTGTCTTCGGCCGTAACCTTCACTGCCGCACGTGCAGCACCGCGCACGCGTTTACCATTTTCTTTCAGCGAAAAATACTCTTGGTAAGTTTTTCCTGCAATTTGACGCCTAACTCTAAACCCGTGAAACCGGGTAGTATCAAGTAGTTCTACGCTCATAATCATTTGCCTTTGATTTTCCGCATCTCGCGGGTGAATTAATTAAGTAACGAACCCTGTTGTTGGGCACACCTTTTTTGAGCATACCAGGAGGGTTGTTTTCGCAAATTGCCACTGACAGTTTAATGTTGTCAGGTACCGGCCAATTACAAAGGGGCGCAATTCTAACTTAAATTTTGAAAAAATCGACTACTTTTAACCCAAAAACCGATATTTTTCCCCGAAACTGCTCAAGTTCGTTAGACAACAGGAAACAAAACATCACAATTAATGCGGGTATATCAGTCTGGTGGGGAGTTTCCGCACTGCGTTCAGGAGGAACTTTTGGCGCCAGCATAGGTACTGTCGTCGTAAGAGAAGGAATGCGGGGCATGCCAATTGCAAACCCCGCCATCCGTTGGAGTCGACTTTAGGTCTTTAACCTGCCTCGGGAATGGTGATGACCTTCTCGGTAATCAACTGGTCGACTTCACTTTCACTCAGACCCGCAGCCAAAAGCACTTCCCTGCTATCCTGCCCAGGAATACGGGAGCTATGGGTTAGCGTAGCTTCTGTTCGATTAAATCGAGGCGAAGGCGCTGGTTGTACCACGCCATCCATCTCAACAAATGTACCTCGGGCCTTGTTATGCGGATGATCAGCTACTTCACCCAGCCCAAGTACTGGCGCAAAGCAAACATCTGAGCCCTCCATAATATCGCACCATTCGTCACGACTCTTGGTCTTAAACACAGCGGCAAGTTTCTCTTTAAACTCAGGCCAACGAGATTGATCCATTTGTGCAGAAAAGTCCTCTGCGTCAAGACCTGCTTTTTCTACCAGCAGCGCATAAAACTGCGGTTCGATTGAACCTAACGAAATATATCCACCGTCACTGGTCTCGTAGGTATCATAAAAATGTGCACCACCATCGAGCATATTACTCGCACGCTCATCTTTCCAAATTCCTGCTGCGCGCATCGTAAAAAACATTGACATTAAGGTCGCTGCACCGTCAACCATCGCAGAATCGACAACTTGACCCTTTCCAGACTTCTGCGCTTCCAACATGCCACAAACCATGCCAAAAGCTAGCAACATACCACCGCCACCAAAATCCCCAACGAGATTGAGAGGAGGAACAGGCTTACCTCCTTTGTTACCAATCGCACCTAGCGCACCGGAAAGCGCAATATAGTTAATGTCATGACCCGCCGCGTTGGCCATCGGTCCATCCTGCCCCCAGCCAGTCATCCGACCGTAGACAAGCTTTTCGTTGCGCCCTAAACATTCGTCAGGGCCTATCCCTAACCTTTCGGTGACCCCAGGTCTAAATCCTTCGAACAAACCGTCCGCTGACTCACAGAGTTTAAGCACAAGCTCCTTTCCAGCGGGACTTTTGAGATCAACCGCAATTGACTTGCGTCCACGATTCAACACGTCAATATTCCGACGGCTAGATGAACCTGCACGATCTACACGAATCACCTCCGCGCCCATATCCGCTAGCATCATGCCGCAGAAAGGACCCGGACCAATGCCGGCCAACTCTATTATTTTAAAACCTGTTAACGGTCCCATTTAGTACTCCTTTTAGTTTAGATATTCTTCTACATGGCTCATTTAAAAGAACTATAGGCGCAATCCCCCTGATGGATCAACAATTCGCTATTTCGGCAGGCGTTTTTGCATACTTTTCTGCGATCCGTTGATTTACCGTCATCTGTTCGTGTTTCAGAGAGGCCGTTTACCAACTTGATACAGCCGCGGTTTTCCCGTGCTTGCAAATTACACCCTAAACAACCGAAGGCGACTGAGGCATTTTTTAGGGCCTACCAGACGTAGCAGCGTCCGAAAACCGCATACCTATGCTATTCACTAGCGGACTTTTTTGGACAAAATCTATATCATCCGGCTATGACTACACCACGTGCTTACTTCAGCTGATACGAGCCACTCGCTAATCCGATTTTGCATGGCACTTTTGTTGCCGCGCACCCGCTGTCAGCGCTTCGTTTCAAGAAAAGGAAAACATTATGCCTACACTTTTAGAACATGTAGAAATCCAGCCTGAGCAGGAGGCCATTGCTACGGTCATCTGGCTTCACGGCCTTGGAGCCGATGGTCACGATTTCGAGCCGATCGTGCCTGAGCTGAAACTACCTGAAACCTTACCGATTCGATTTATTTTTCCCCACGCGCCAATTCGACCAGTAAGCGTCAATGAAGGCGATGAAATGCGTGCTTGGTATGATTTCTCCTTCCACAGTGAAAAAGGAGATAGTGGTGACATTGAGACCTCCGCAAATTACGTGCGGGATTTTATCGATCAAGAGATAGCCCGCGGCATTCCAAGCCACAAGATCATCTTGGCTGGGTTTTCCCAAGGTGGCGTGGTCGCACTCCATACCGCTATACGGTGCGAGCATCGACTGGCCGGCGTAGTCGCTTTGTCGACTTATCTCAATGATTTCGCTTCAGCCGAGCAAGCACTATGCGATAGCAATTTAGCGATTCCAATCCTGATGGCACACGGATCGTATGACCAGATGATACCTATAAGCCGGGCAGCAACCTCAAGAGAAAATCTCATTCGTCTTGGTTTTGATGTACGCTGGTTTGATTATCCGATGGAACATCAGGTGTGTTTAGAGGAAATCACAGAGATAGCCGCCTTCTTTCGGGAAATCTTGTGACAGCTGTCGCGCATTCGAAGACAACGTACTACGGTCACTTGGGCATAGCCTCTTCTGATGAATGGCTGTCAGCGGTAACAAGCGACTTTGATGCATTCCTTAACGACCATGCGGCAAACGAACGCAAAGCTTCAGCTATGGCGATGTCGATGGTCACGCACTACCCAGATAAGCCAGACATCTTAACGGCAATGATTGACCTTGCATTGGAGGAACTTAACCACTTCCGCCAGGTTGTTAGACTCATGCAAAGCCGCGGCCTATCTCCTTCTGCGGATGAAAAAGATCCATACGTTAATCGCCTCCGCAAACACATGCGAGAAGGTTCAGATGTCTACTTTCTGGACAGATTACTTTCTGCAGCAGTAATTGAAGCAAGAGGCGCGGAACGCTTTGCCCGCATAGCAAGTGCTAATGTCGATCCGGAGATACAGGTGTTTTATGCAACGCTTGCTCGGTCTGAAAGTAATCACCATCATTTGTTTATCGATCTTGCCTTAAAGTATTTCCCAAAACCTGAGGTAGACGACAGACTGACTGAATGGCTGCAAATAGAATCCGAGGTCGTATCCACGCTCGAAGTTCGGGCCCGATTACATTAGGCATATCCGGAGGTGAGCGATCACCATAACAACGGACAAACAAATCGAAAAATATCTTGCCCGTTACGCCGAGCCAGAGGCGCGCCAGATTGTTGACCTATTTTCTGACCTTAACGCCAACGCTGAAATTACAGCGACTCATCAGTACGAACATTGCCTTGTTATTCCTGCAAGGAATGAAAATTGGTCCAGTGTACAAAAGGTATGGCACAAACTGACGGGTAGAATAATTGTCATTCTGATCGTCAACGCCAGTGACGCCAATGATCACGAAACAGCACAGTTGCTGGCAGAGGCGACATCATCGCACCGCCTGCACAAAGACAACCTGTATTTTTCTTTTATCAACAGCTCAGTCCACTGCCTCACCGTCGACCGAGTTTCTTCGAATTGGATGTTCGACGAAACACAAGGCGTCGGTCTTGCTAGGAAGATTGGCGCTGACATTGCACTCGCTATGATTGGGTCAGAGCGGGTGACAAACCCCTTCATCAATAATACTGACGCCGATGCCCGGCTGCCCCACCGGTACTTCGAAACCTCGCTGCAAAACTTAACTTCCGACCATAAAATCGCAGCAATTGTCAGACCGTTTAGACACGTTTTCCGCTCGGATGAAGTAGAACCCTCAGCGGAAGTAGAGCCCTCAGCGGAAGAAGAGCCCTCAGCGAGTAAAGAGCCCTCAGCGAACAAAGCGCCCTGGGTAAAAAATGCACCCTCGCTAGCGCTGATACAGGCGATGCTCCTGTACGAGATATCGCTCTACTACTATGTTGATCGATTAAAATATGCAAATAGCCACTACGCCTTTCATACCGTCGGGAGCACAATTTCAGTCGATGCCAGAGCCTATGCGTTAGTAAGGGGCACACCGAAAAGACTTGCAGGGGAAGACTTTTACCTGCTGAACAAATTGGCAAAAACTGGCGTCGTTTTATCCGCCCACAACGACCCTATCGAGCTTGACGCTCGCATTTCGCACCGCACGCCGTATGGTACAGGTACCAGCATTGACCGTATCCAGCGTTTGAGCAACCCACTGAAAGAATATCTGTACTACCAACCAGCAATCTTTGAGTTGTTGAAAACATTATTAGCGCGCTTACCACTCATTTGGGATAGAAAAACTGCAGCAGATACATTTAGCAATGACGATCTACTGGTGCAATGGGGTCTCGAAACAGGTGCTTTTGATGAGATCGAAAAACAAAAACGTCGCATCAAGTCTAAGCACGTATTTGTTAAATTTCTGCGTGATTGGTTCGACGGGTTTCGAACACTTAAATTTGTCCATTACATGAGAGACAAACACTATCAATCACAGCCTCTCGAATTTATCTGTCCGCAGCATATCGATCTTGGTGTCAGCAGCATTAACGACGCCTCTGACCTGCGAATAATTCTCAGCAAGCTTGGCTCCCCACCGCCCTCCTAACCGCCAAAATGCAAGGTGACAAATAGAAAATAAGCACACTGGCTTTCGGGTAAAGGCCAAATTCGTGCTAAAATTGCGGGCTTTCCTACTCGCGAAGAGCACATTAGACATGCACAAGGTTTTCATTGACGGTCAGGCAGGCACCACCGGTCTGTTAATTCAGGCTCGCCTTGATCAGCGTGAGGACATCGAACTTGTCACCATCAATAATGCTGAACGCAAAGATGAGGGCATCAAACAAGAGATTATCAAATCGTCCGATATTGTCATTTTATGTTTGCCAGACGATGCAGCAAAACGCTCAGTCGAACTCGCTCAGGATGCGCCAGTAAAATTCATCGATGCGAGTACCGCTCATCGAGTCGACCCCACTTGGGACTTCGGTTTGCCGGAGCTAGTTGAAAACCAGCGCGATAAAATACAAAACAGTACAAGGGTTTCAAATCCTGGCTGCTGGTCAACAGCTTTCTTGCTTGCGGTGCGTCCCCTGATCGATGCAGAGTTGGTGTCCGCCACGTCGGACCTCACTGCGCACGGGGTTTCCGGATACTCGGGAGGCGGTCGCGTAATGATTGAAGATTATGAGGAGCGAGCAAAAACACATCCTGAAAATCTCTGGTATTCGCGCCCATATAGCCTCCAACTTAAACATAAACATTTACCCGAAATGCAATTACATGCGCGTCTAGCCAACAAACCAATGTTTATGCCCTCGGTAGGACACTTTCATCAGGGAATGCTGGTTAATATTCCGATTACCGGGCAAGCGATGACACGCATTAAAAGTCTTGAACAAGTTCACTTGGCGCTTCAGGAACGATACAAAAACGAACGCTGCGTAAAAGTTCACCCGCCAAACACTGATGATTCGCTTGAAAAGGGCTTCCTTGATCCGCAAGGAAACAACCATACCAATCGAATAGATCTGTTCGTATTTGGTAACAACGATCAAGTGCTGCTGGTCGCTCGCCTCGATAATCTCGGCAAAGGGGCATCCGGCGCGGCTGTACAAAACCTCAACCTGATGCTCGGTGTAGAAGAACTGGCCGGGCTTTCACTCTCATAGTCTGCAATCAATTCAGGATAAGCACGTGACAATCTCAAACAAGTCGAACAGCTACAGCGAAATGTCCAGAACTGAGCTCGAAGCACTCGAAATAACACTGGTTCAAGAATATGACAAAATCGCAGAGGCTAAACTGACACTCGATCTCACCCGAGGAAAACCCAGCTCAGAACAGCTTAATCTCTCCAACGAATTAGACGGTATTTTGAAGGGACAGTATCTTCTCCAAGATGGTACTGACGTCCGGAACTATGGCGGTTTGTTAGGCATTCCAGAAGCGCGAGCACTTGGCGCGGGCGTGCTGGAAACAGATCCGGATGAAATTCTCGTTGGCGGCAATGCCAGTCTCACGTTGATGCATCAGTATCTGGCATTCATGCAACCAGCTTGGCAACAAGAGTATCCAGCTGGCGTAAAATTCATCTGTCCAGTTCCCGGCTATGACAGACATTTTACGCTTTGCGAACATTTCAATATCGAAATGATTCCCGTCTCATTCGAAGGGCAAGATCCCGATCTCGATAAAATTGAACAACTTGTCCGACAAGACCCATCAATCAAGGGCATTTGGTGTGTGCCTAAATACTCGAATCCCACCGGCAGTACTTATTCCGAAACAGCAGTAAAAAGATTCTCGATGTTGCCAAAAATTGCTGGGGATAATTTCAGAATTATGTGGGACAACGCCTATGCAGTGCACCACTTAACCGATGTGCCGGATACATTAACTAATTTGATGGCGCTAGCACGTGAAAACGACACGACTGACAGCATGGTTTTGTTTGGCTCAACCTCGAAAGTGACTTTTGCAGGCGCTGGCATTTCTTTCCTTGGCACATCACGGGAAAAATTAGCGGCATTTGAGCAGTATCTTTCTGAAACGATGATTGGCTTTGACAAAGTAAACCAACTGCGACACGTTCTCTTCCTCAAAGACATGACTGGTATCGCCCAACATATGGCACGGCACGCTGATTTGCTGAAGCCTAGGTTTGATCTAACCGAGGAGATTCTCGACAAACACCTTACGGGAAAGGAAATCGGGAGGTGGAGCAGCCCTAATGGTGGTTATTTTGTCTCTTTCGACGCAATTCCGGGTCAGGCTAAGGAAATTATCACGCTTGCGGCGAATGTTGGTGTTAGACTGACGCCCGCTGGCGCCACTTTTCCCTATGGATTAGACCCCGAAGACGGAAACATAAGACTGGCACCAACATTTCCGGCACTAGATTCGTTGCGACAAGCCCTCGAAGTCTTCGTAGTTTGTGTCCAATTGGCGTCTGTTCGCCATTACCTTAAGAGTTAACGAGCTGAAACATCCAACTCGGTCGCTTTTTATTCGAGTGTGAAACAACTAACGATATGAGTTTTTTAAAAAAGCTATTCAGTCGCAGCAGTGATGAAGAACAATCCGCACGAACGGAAACTTCAACACACCAGCCTGCTTCAAACCAAAAGAAGCAAAATAAGACAAAAGCTAAAAAGAACGCCGGCCAAGGTAAATCAAAGAAATCATCACGCAAAGAGGAACCACCAGAGGTCATCTCCTTGCCAGAGGATTTTGCCGTTCTGGATCTTCCCTTACCGCTACAACAAGCCATTCAGAAGCTAGGTTTTCAGAGTTGCACACCTGTTCAAAACGAGGTCTTGCCGCACTCATTGGATGGCTCAGACATCATTGCGCAGGCTCAGACCGGTACAGGGAAAACAGCCGCTTTCCTGTTGTCCGTGATTACCTATCACATCGAAAACCCAGAGCATGAAAAGCGCCCACCCGGCACACCTTTTTCCCTGGTTATTGCGCCTACGCGTGAACTTGTTATGCAGATCGCGAGCGATGCTGAGCAACTATCCGAGTACGCTGACTTTGACGTCGTCGCCACCGTAGGTGGCATCGACTACGAAAAACAGAAGAAACAACTGCTCAACAATGTCGACTTGGTCATTGCGACACCCGGGCGGCTACTCGACTTTTGTCGCTCCAGAGTCATAGATCTTTCCAAAGTTGAAATGCTGATCATAGACGAAGCCGACCGAATGCTGAGCATGGGATTCATTCCTGATGTAAAAGCCATCATTCAAAGAACACCAAAGAAGCAAAACCGGCAAACACAGCTATTTAGCGCAACTTTCAGCGAAGACATAAAACGGCTCTCTGCAAGTTGGACGCTGGACCCTGTAAGAGTGGAAATCGCACCTGACCAGGTCGCCGTCGACTCAGTAGAACAGTTGGTATATCTGACCTCCGCAGATCAAAAATATACGGTTCTTTATAACCTTGTTATGAGCGATGAAGTCGATCGCATCATTGTTTTCGTCAACAGAAGAGACGAAACCAGAATGCTTGAGGAAAAACTTAATCGTCACAATATCAACTCCGGGCTTCTTACAGGCGAGGTTCCTCAGAAGAAACGCATAAGCACGCTAGACAAATTCAAGTCTGGCGAAATTAAAGTCCTTGTCGCGACTGATGTCGCTGGACGAGGCATTCACGTCGACGGAATTTCACACGTTGTAAACTACAACCTACCGGAAGACTCAGAGGACTATGTCCATCGAATCGGCAGAACAGGCAGAGCAGGTGCTGATGGCGTTTCGATCAGCCTCGCATGTGAAGATGATTCTTTTATGCTTCCCAACATCGAAGCACTACTGGGCGACGCGCTAAAGTGTCTACAGCCACCCGAAGAATTACTTGTTAAACCACCGCCGTATTCAAAACCGCCCCGCCCCAAAGCACCCAGAAGTGACAACAACAAACGCGGCGGCAACGACCGAGGGAATCGCGGCAGACACCGTGGCCGGTAGCACGGGTATGCGGCCTAGCGTCTCGTAAAGCCTTATGCTTTAGTAACAGGGCACAAGATCCCGCGTTGTACCGGCAAAATCGCCGTATCCCGCCGGAGAGTCAAGACCTTAGCCCTACGCTGGGCCATGAACGCTGACATCAGATTTAGCATCAGCGCAAGCAAAACGCAGAGAAAACAGCATCGCTACGAGAAAATGTGCGATCAAAGATCAGCGCGTCGTTTCTATCCAATCTCGGCATGGACACTTTACAAACGCAAGTTCGATAAAGGTTGGGGTGGGACAAGCATTTCTGCTAGAAGCGAGGCCAAACCATGCAGGTACTATTAAATTCCCAATAAATGTGACCGCCATAGACGACAAACCTGAGAAGGTACGTATAAAAAGCATGATTAAAAATTTCATCATCATCGCTTCGATAACGGCGAACCTTAGCTTTTTGTATTACCTCTACGAAAACCTAAATGAGCGTCCACTACCGTATGCTTCACCTGAGATATCTGCAACAACGGCGACTTCGGCACCGTTGTCCCCCAACCTAACCACCCCTTTGTCAGGCTCTTCTGCTACAAAAGATGTCGCAGCAAAAAACACAGACACAGGGTCGACCAACTCACTTGCTCTACCCGAAGTCTGGGCGGGTGAAAACTATGCGACGCTTGCTGAACTACTACGATCTCAGTCTTATCCAGAGGACTTGGTCAGACAAATCGTTTTGGCAACGATCTCTCGCGACCAACTTCTATCGACCCAAGTTAACGATCCAGCCCCTTACTGGCTTGCTACAAATACCGATCAGTCTGCCGGTGAACTTCTGTTAGCAGAGGAAGAAAACAAGCGTCTTATGCTAGTAGATATATTTGGCTCTGGGATCATTGAGGATCCGCTGTTTGAAGCTCTGTTCAAACCCTTGAACGATGCGCTGCCTTTTCTTGACTCAGACAAACAAATTGCCATCTACGAAATTCGCAAGCGCGCCAGTATTTCAGCACGTCAACTTTCACGTGGCGGCTTTATAACCGAAATGAGAGAAGACCGATATCGGCAAGCCGAGGAGATGGAGGCATCCCTTCAGGCAATACTGAGCACAGATGAATTCACTGAATATGAATTACGCGAATCCAGACTCGCCAACCGTATGGCGGAAACAATGGCGACCTTTGATTATTCTGAACAGGAATTTAGGGACATTTTCGCCATCAGAAGAGACAACGAAGGGAGCGAATTCACCAAACTAAGGGATCGGCAATCATTCCGGGAACTTCGAGGCGCAAGCAACGAAGCCATCAAAAGCTATCTTGGAGATCAACGATACAAGGAGTTTGAGCGTTCTCAGGATCCTGCATATCGATCTCTTCTTGCCATCGGGGAGCGTTACGGCAACACGACAGGGGAAATCACTGAAGTCTATGAGATTTCGCAGTCAACAGAGGCAGAAGTTTCTGAAATCAGGTCAGATCAATCCCTCACTCGAGACGAGCGGCGCGACCTAATCAAGGAAGCTAGAGAGCGCTCCATGGAGGAAATCACTAAGATCGCAGGGGCGCAATCCGCCAAATCTATCGAAACTAATACCAATAGATTCCGAAGGTTTCGCGGCGGCCGCTAATGTAGTTGGGAAGTCAACCCGCACTCAAATCTGAACACACGTTGATTCATGACCAGAGATATCGCAAGATTCTTTTTTTGCTTGGACTACGCTCAAAATGAATCACCCTCAAAAAACTGAATCGCTTAATGTCTTTGGACGTGAACTCACGCCATGCAGTACTGACCCAATTACCGGCTTCTTCCGTGACGGCTGTTGCAATACCTGCGAGCAAGATGTCGGTTCCCACACAGTTTGTGTTGAAATCACGACTGACTTTCTCGAGTACTCACGCTTTGCCGGAAACGATCTGTCCACACCTCACCCTGAATTCGGTTTTTCCGGATTGAAACAAGGCGACCGTTGGTGCCTCTGCGCTGCTCGATGGCTCCAGGCGCATGAGAAAGGGATGGCACCCAAGGTTGTACTGGAGAACACCCATCAAAAAGCGCTGGAAATCGTCCCCCTTGCTCTGCTTAAGCAGCACGCGATCAAGGTAAACTAGCGACTCTGCCACCGTCCAAACAGGAACCACTCAATGAACGATCGACTAGCAGATAAAACAGTACTCGTGACGCAAAGTAACGACTATATGGGCCCTGGGATTGAGGCGCTATTTGAGACCGAAGGGGCAAAGGTAACAGCGATACCCGATGTTGTCCCTACCGGTGACAAGTTTACCGATTACGCACAAACAGCAGGCAGCTCTTTTGACATTGTCGTTGCTAATCTGGCACATGCACCTTGTAATGGGCCAACTGCCAACATCACCGACGACGATTGGCGTGGCATGTTTGATACGATGGTTGAACCGCTTATGTGCCTTGTGAGGCACTACGCCCCAATAATGGCATCTGCAGGACATGGAAAGATTGTCGCCATCACAAGTGCTGCGCCTCTGCGAGGCATACCCGGTTCAACCGCATATTGTGCAGCGCGTGGCGCACAAAATGCATTTATCCGAGCCAGCGGGCTTGAGTTTGCGGCCACAAACGTCCAAATAAATGCCGTGGCTCAAAATTATGTCAGCAACCCTGTTTACTTCCCTGAAGAACTGGTCGCCACTGAAAAATTTCAAAACCACCTGAGGAGAAATGTTCCTCGAGGGCGTGTTGCCGAAACGAGCGAGTCAGCAGAGCTTGCGCTCTTTCTCGCTTCGGACAAAAGTGATTTCATTGTTGGTCAGGTGATTCCCTTTTCAGGCGGATGGGCAACAAATACCTGAAACCCAAAATCACATATTTTGATTTCCGTAAAGAGAACTTATGAGAAAAAAAATAAAAGTCTGGCATGTGGAAATCACCGAAGCCACGAAGATTCCTGTTCTGCACAATGACTTACAGCGCCCATATGAGCTGAGACAGATTGAACACAAACTACCAGATTTCCACCGCTTCCTATATCTTGCGGTTGGCGCAGAGTGGAGCTGGTACATGCGTCTGTCGTGGAGTTATCAACAGTGGTTAGAATTACTTTCTCGTTCCGACGTGTCGACTTGGGTCGCCTACCTTGGTGGAACACCGATCGGTTATTTTGAGCTTAAAAACCAACGGGATGGAAACGTCGAAATTGCATACTTTGGACTCATTCGCGAATTTATTGGTCAGGGATACGGCAAAAGCCTGCTTGAAGATGCCATTCGCACAGCCTGGACACAAGGAGGCAAACGGGTCTGGCTACACACCTGCACGCTTGATCACCCGCAGGCGCTTTCCAACTATCTCGCGCGAGGTTTCGACGTTTTTAAGGAAGAGGAGTTTATAGATGATATCCCAGACGAGAAAATTCAACCTTGGCCTCAAGCACAGAAATGCTAACGCCTAGCATGCCCTCAGACAATTCGACCACACGCCTACACGTCACAGGATGTCATAGAAGCGGTACGACCTTAATCACAGAAATGCTGGCAGCATGTTTTGACTACGCCCAGCGTTGCGAACATGAACAATCAATTTTTGTACCCATCAAAAAGTCGACTGGGCTTTATCTCAGCAAGAAGCCATCAGACATCACTCATATGCATCGTGTCTTTATGGCGGACCCCAATCTCTATGTTATTTATATGCAGAGAGACCCTCGTTCAGTAATAACCAGCATTCACCCATCAAAATCTGATGTCTATTTTGCCAGTTTCGAGCGTTGGCAACGGTACGAAAGCGCTGCCAAGCCACTTAAAAATCACCCGAGATTCCTTGAAGTAAAATATGAGTCACTGATCAGTGATCCGGATGGAGAACAAACTAGGATACAGAACGCATTTGCTTGTCTGAGCCAAAACCATCTGTTCTCGAAATACGATCAACACGCGAACGCTTCAAAGAAGGCTGAAATTTCGCTCAAGGGGATGCGACCTATCTCAGATCAAAATATGTCTTCCTGGAAAGAGCACTTACCGCGGCTAGCTTTTCAGCTTGAAAAATATCCGCAACTGACGCGGGTTGTTCGCGACTATGGTTATGAAAAAAACGACGATTGGCTAAAATTACTTGAGGACGTCAAGCCTCGAACGCAATCATATGGTGAGTCTCGGCCTCGAGTGTGGCAAAGAATGGAAACCAACCTACGCTACTATCTGAAAAGTAGGCGATACATTAGAAACATTCAACGGCTCGTCTAAGCAGAAAGCGAAGGAAGCCAAGTCACGATACCCTGCCAGTAGAAAATCATACAGAGACCGAGCACCTGTAAAATGATAAAAGGTATGACGCCCCGATAAATAGTCGTTACCGGCATTGTCTTGGGCGCAACCCCCTTCACGTAAAAAATCGAAAAACCAACCGGAGGCGTCAAGAACGATGTTTGCAAACAAACTGCAAACATCACGGTAAACCAGACCAAATCGAAATCAAGGTCAACCACGACGGGACTTACAAGAGGCAAAACTATAAGGGTGATTTCGATCCAGTCTAGAAAGAAGCCAAGAATGAAGGTAAAAAATAGTATCGCGATAATTACCCCAAGCGGCTCAAAAGGTAGCCCTTTTAACAGTCCCTCTATCAACTCGTCACCACCCAATCCACGTAGTACCAGAGAGTAAGCAGTTGCGCCTAAAAAGATGGCAAAGATATAGGCCGTTGTTTTTGTTGTTTCCTGAAGCACGTGACGAAAAACACCAAGATTCAGCTGATTGTTGAACCACGCGAGCGCTGTGGCCCCGAATGCACCGACGCCCGCTGCTTCCGTCGGTGTCGCAATGCCAAAGAAGATTGAGCCAAGCACCGTTATAATCAGCCCAGCTGGTGGTAAAACAGCGAAAAACACGTCAACTAGAATTGAAAAGTTGATTTTTTCCCTGTCCGCCGGCACCGGCGCAACCTCCGGCCGAAACCAGGCATAAATAATAATATAGGTGACAAATAGCGCACCCAGTAACAATCCAGGGAAGAGCGCGCCGAGAAAAAGGTCACCCACGGGCATCGCCAACCGGTCAGCCATCAGCACAAGCATAATACTGGGGGGTATGAGAATACCCAATGTACCAACCGCACAAACCGTTCCAACCGCCAACTCAGGCTGGTAATTCAATTTCTCCATCTGTGGCAGACCCAGCAGAGCTAACAACACAACAGAGGCACCAATAATCCCTGTCGAGGCGGCCAATAAAATACCAATAAATGCCACGGAGAGTGCCATTCCTCCCCTAACGCCGCCAAACAATCGTGAGAAATTAGTCATCAAACGACGCGCCACGCCAGAGCGATCTAACATCAACCCCATGAAGATAAACATGGGTAATGCCACAAGCACCCAGTTGTTCATCACATCCCATATTCTGTCTACGACAAGAGAGCTGTAGTCCCAATCAATCGCAACAGGTAAATCAAAATCAACTTTTAGAATGATACCGATCGCTGTAAACAATACCGCCAGCCCACCCAGCACCCATGCAACGGGAAAACCAGTAAAGATCAGCGCTATGAATGCGATAAACATCGCTATGGACAGGTAATCACCGACCGACATCGGACTCTCCCGCATCAGCATCCTTTGAATAAGGCCAGCCAAACAGATACGCAAATACCCGGGAAAGCCTGCTAACGCCCGCTACGAACAAAAGAACAAACCCGATAAGCAGCGTACTTTTTATTAACCAACGATATGCAAGCCCCGCGGGTGCTTCTGAAATCTCTGAGGTGGCGTAGGAATACGCAATAAAGGGCACAGCGTTGATTATTACCAGCAGCACAAAAGGGAAAAATAACAGCAACAATCCGTACAGTTCAATCCACGCTTTCAGCTGCATGCTGAAGCGTTCCCGGAGTACATCAACTCTGATGTGCGAATCCGTGACAAAGGCAAAGGGGAGGCCGAGCAGAAAACCGACAGAGTAAAGGTGCCATTGGATCTCTTCAAATTCGACCCGACCCTCTGAAAACAGGTACCTGAGCACGACGTTAACAACAATCACAGCGAGCAACAAAATCCAGACCCAAGAAACCCAATCACCGATAGTTCGTAGCATGTCGTCTAAGGCTTTTGACAACTTTGTGTGCGGAAGATTATTCATGCTTTAGAAACAAACATCAGTCGAAATCTCGAGGCAAGTAGGCGTGGTCTTTCCAGATTTTATATTTCGCCTTGAATGCCTTTTGGGATGCCCAGATCCGCGCAAAGTCCTCATCTTTGGCGGCTTCTTTTTCCAGCACCTTCGTCGTGACGGCCTGCAGTTGCTTCAATATCTCCAGCGGTAATTTTTTAGGTGTCACACCTTTATCCTTGAAACCACTCATGACCTCACCCTGCAATGCTTCGCCCCGGGCAAGGTTACGAATGACACCGGCCGTACAGGCCATTTCAATCAGTGCCTGATCCGAAGCGGGCAATGCTTGCCAAGTATCAAGGTTTACAACCAAATGCGCACTGGTGAACGTCTGGTGCCAGCCTGGGAAATAATTGTATTTTGCGACCCTGTCAAAACCGAGCATTTGATCTACAACCGGCAACGAAAACTCCGTTGCATCAATCGCACCTTTCTCCAGCGCCTGATAAATCTCACCACCGGGAATCAGCGTTACTGAGGCTCCTAATTCTTGTAGCACGACCCCGCCTAGACCAGCAAACCTGATTTTCAAGCCTTTAAAGTCTTCCAGCGTATTAATCGGCTCCCGAAACCAACCAGCAGTTTCGGGACTTACGAGGCCGCACAGCACGGGATGCACGTTATGAGGCTTGTACAACCCTTCAGCTAAAGCCTTGCCTTCATCCTCAAAATACCAAGCAGCGAACTCCCAAGGTTCCATGCCAAATGGGACCGCTGAAATGAGCGGTGTGGCAGGAATTTTTCCTGAGTCGTAACCCACCCATGTATAGCCTGCATCGATTTTTTTGCCTTTCACTCCCTCTGTGATACTGAAGGGAGGAACGATCATGCCCGGCTCGAAAACCTCAAGCTTAATTCGTTGATTAGTCGCCTTTTCAATCATCTCGGCAACAATCAAAATGTTGTCTCCGAGCGCGGGAAGGTTAGTGCCAAAGGCCACCGGCACTCGCCAATGAATTGGCGCAAGCCCTTGGCTGCCATCGACAATACTAACGGGCGCGTCGTTACTTTCTCTAAATGCCAAGGCAATCATCATGCCGGCGACAAAAGCGACCATGATGGCAAAAACTGCATTTCGATTATTCCAGGGATTTTTCATGAAGTAGCCGACCTGTATTGATTTACCTCACACCTAAAGCACGCTGACTTAAAGTGTCTCAGCATAAAATGTTTCTATATACTCTGTTGGCATGACAGAACATCCCACAGATGCCCCAGACTGGTTCCAACACTACACGACTTTACCACGAAATGATCACTGGATAACGGTAGCTGGAGCCAGTATTCACTATCAAAGCTGGAATGCGCAGGATGCTAAACCGGGACTGCTATTCGTTCATGGTCACGCAGCGCATACCCATTGGTGGGACTTTATCGCGCCTGCGTTTGTTGACGACTATCGCGTCGCGGCCATGGATATGAGCGGCGCAGGAGATAGTGATCACCGCGAAGCTTATTCTGCTAAGATTTTCGCCGAAGAAATTTATTCCGCTGCCCGGGCACTCGGCGACAACACCGTCGTCGTTGGCCACAGTCTAGGTGGCACCATGACCAGGATCTGCGGACATATTTACGGAGAGTCACTTGGCGGTATTGTCATCGTGGACGCAAATATCAGCCGCAACAGGGGCAGCCGAACGCCTCCCCCCATGCCGAGAAAAAAAGACAGAATCTACCCGACCATTGAAAGCGGGGCGCGGAGATTTCGATTACGCCCGGCACAACCCGCGCCTGCTGACTATATCCTGAGTTATATTGCAGAGCACTCGCTAAAACAGAACGCAACCGGTTTTAGCTTCAAGCTTGACCCTGCGGTATTCGCCAAGATGGACGAAGTTTCGGCACAAGACCTGCCAGATGCCGTCTCAATGATCAAAAACTTACCCTGTAAGTCGGGGTTCATTTATGGAGAGAAAAGTATCTTTTTTCCAGCCGAGAATGTTGCACATCTAGCAACACTCTTCCCCGCGCAATTGATTGGAGGAATACCCGACGCTCACCATCATTTGTTCCTCGAGCAACCGCTGGCTTTTTGCAACGAACTCGGCCGGATACTCACGGAAACAGCGAAGCCAGATCGAGCGCTTGGACTGGAGAGACCAAAACTGTAGTCTAAAACACAATGCTAAGACACGAACGCATCATGCATGTCTGCGGAGATTAACATGCCATTCACCAGTAAATCTGACATTAGAATTTATCACGAGCTCAAAGGGTGTGGGGACAAAGTACTGTACATCAGCGGAAGCGGAGCGGACCTCCGAACAAAACCTAATGTGCTGGACAGTCCGTTAGCAGAGATGCATCAAGTACTCGCCTACGACCAACGAGGGCTAGGCCAAACCGAAAAGCCATCATCGGATTACACGATGCGGGAATATGCCAATGATGCAGTTCAACTGATGGATGAACTTGGTTGGGAAACAGCAAATGTGATCGGAGTCTCATTCGGAGGCATGGTTGCGCTCAACTTGGCGGTCCACAATCCGGATAGGATTAACAAGATGGTTCTCTGCTGCACCTCCCCTGGTGGCACGGACATGGCGAGTTTCCCTTTACACTCGTTGCCAGACACATGGTCTCCGACAGACAAAATTCGCAATATGATGTCTATTAACGACCAGCGACTCGATGCGCGTTGGCAAGCAGCCAATGCTGAAAAGGTTGAGGAAATGATCAGAGTCTCGCTCAGTAGGAAACTCGAGGATCATCATACAGCGGAATTTCAGGCGGGCGAAAAAAGACAATTAATGGCGAGAGCCCAGCACGATGTTGTTGAGGCATTGCCCAGCATCCGCATTCCTACTTTTATCTGCGCAGGTAAATACGACGGTATTGCCCCGGCAAAAAATCAAAAACTGATGCAGGAAAAGATGCCCGAAGCCGAGCTTGCCTGGTTCGAAGGAGGACACCTGTTCATGATTCAAGACAAATCTGCCTGGCCTGCTATCATCGACTTTCTGGCGTAAACTTTTGGTCACCGCGTCGATTATGACATCGCGCCGCTCTCAGTCATCAAGCGAGCGAGGCACCTCATCTTTGGTGCTTATCTAACGTTGATTAGAAAGGCGCATCGCCATCGATAGTAATTCTCTGCATTCTTCGATGTTGTGGCCAATAATCGTTGACGGGCTTGTGTTGAGTGATTCGATTGTCCCAAATCGCGATCGAGTCGTTCTGCCAAGAAAATTGATAAACATACTCATCCTGCACAGCGTGCTCAAACAAGAAATCAAGTAGTACCCTACTCTCTTTTTCCTTCAGCCCCTTGATCGCTACCGTGAACAAAGAATTGACAAAAAGCCCTTTCCTGCCAGATACAGGGTGTGTGCGAACGACCGGGTGCTCGACCGGTGGATTATCTTTCACCATCTGAGCAAGCCGCTCTTCGCCGCCGGGCTCAGCAAGACTTTCTTTGAAACCAAAACTGAAATCGTGGATTGCCGTAAGCCCTTCAAGGAATACCTTCATCGGTTCAGAGAGTCCCTCAAACGCTGCAGACATGCTGGCAAACATTGTATCTCCACCAGTCTCCGGCATGATCGCCCCGTGAAGAATTGAACCGAGTGGCGGGCGGGGCCTGAAAGTCATGTCGGTATGCCATTGCTCAATTTTTGAGGGGTTATCCCTGTCATTCTCAAGCACCGTAATCTGACTGAACCCCTCAACATGCGGATAGGCCTCATGGTACTGAGGTTTACCAAACATATCAGCCAATTGAGCGTGTACTTCCGGCTCTATTGGCTGGTCATGAAAAAAAAGCACTTCATGCTTTAGCAATGCCTGATGTATCTCTTCAAACGTTTCGGCATTGATCCCTTCTGTTAAATTTACGCCTTCGACAATAGCGCCCAGTACAGCATCGGTTGGTTTTGTTATTAGCATGGTTTTTCACCTTCGATTGTGGGTTTATCACAGAGAGCTAACGATGAAAGATCTGATACGCTAGAGAAACAATTCACCGCCACAAAATTCCTAGCTCAATACGCCCTGATTCCGAAACGATCGTTCGCCGACATTCTACGCTCGGATTGTTTTTCATCCAAGAAACATTGCCGTGAGGTAACCGCGGGAAGATAAAAAGTGTTCGGGTTGGGCTTGCGATCAGGGCACCCGCACCTTGAGTATTCTAAGCTGGAACCACGGCGTCGACGAACAACCCCATGTCTGTCGCACGTTTCGGGATCCCTAACGTGTGAATCGGCTAACACCTTTTGCGATAAGCGCATACCGGATCCGACGCCATTGCTATTTCGACGGATAGACCTGCTGACAAACCATGGGTAGCCGCGAGAGGATTAGTTTAGCGCCGAGACCTGTTGAACTAGTCTTTCTGCCTTCTCTTCGAGCTCAGCGATCAGCTCTTTGGTTTTGTGAACAGACAGTGCCATTACCCGGTTATCACCCAGTTTTCGCAGGCTGCGCTGTATTTCCTCGGCACTAGCGAGGAGATCGTCTTTTTGACTCATAGTACTAATTTCTCTTTGCGGTATATGGTTTTTGTATCGTTGCTGCGCATTATAGGCGAACTCGCTATGTTGTGTCTCGGTTCGAATCAAAAGAGGCGATATCGTTAACTCCACTGCAATATTTGATATTCTTAAGCGTATTCACTCCATGGCGCAAAGTCGCCTATCATTCTGGACAATCCAACATGACTCATCGGTTACACACATTACACGGCGACGTGGACGTCGAACTCATATTCGACGAATCTGTACATGCGGAACTACGTATCAAAAACGTCGCGCGTGAGGTGCTAGATTCTAAAAACAACCCGCCAAGAGTCGTTTTGACCACGACACTGCAGACGGACTACGAATGGCATGAATTTATAGAAGGTATTGTTGAGTTCAGTGAAAAAGAAATTCACGCGAGATTATTTGGCAATAAACAGGAAATCGCTTCCTTGACGGTACCGAGGTCTCTACCATAACGCGAGTCTACTACCACCGTGTTACGGCAAGCACTCGAATGTCGAGAGAGCCAATACCAGCTGGTAATCCGGCGCCGTAAATAAGGGCGAAGCCGCCCTTTGGCTTGTCCTCCGATGGCAATCTGGACAAACATATGAATGCGCCAAAAGCAAAACGATGAGGTTAATAATGAATCCAGTCGAACAGATAAAACAAAGTCGCATTGAAGCAAGAAAACTCGGGGACCCTAACGCTGATCTTTGTTTTCTCGCACTTGCTGACAATAACGGCAGAGCATCTATCAGGACATTGGTCCTGCGTGATATTGGTGAAATAGACTTCACCATATTCA
>CBFHOH010000004.1:109514-113462 GCA_965657335.1 Candidatus Azotimanducaceae bacterium | reverse complement strand
TTACCATGGCATCAGAAATGGGGCCAAGTAAAATTGAAACGTATGGTGAACTGTTTCGTAACAGTAAGCCTAGTGCTGATGATCTATCCAGGGGGAACACTCAGCATGCCGATTGGCACCCTGAACGTAAAAGGAGGTGATCCCATCAGTAGTCAGACTAATTGGGGAGCCTCCGAGTGGATATAGCCATCTAACTCGGAGTTCGCTCCCCGTACGTTGACGAAGCCATGAGGGGATTCCTCTCATGGCTTTTTCGTTTTATGTTTCTTAACTAACCGCCCTTAATTTATCGCCTTTAATTTTTTGCGCGTTAAACTCACTTATTCTCTTACCGCCTCAAGTCTCAACACTCACCGCTTTAATACCCGAAAGATTTGAAAAGCAGGTATCTTCCGCTGTCGCAAGAAAGTCCTCGATAAACGCCGCGCTCTTTTGATCTTCACGAATCGCGGCGTAAAGCGTCGCCCATATTCCATGCTCTCCCAGTTTTCGCGCGACGATAATCTGATTATCGACGTATTCCATTAATGCCCAGTTTGGCAAACAGGCAACGCCTCTGCCGCTCGCGACCAGCTGCACCATCATCGGCGTGAGCTCCGCCGTTCGGATGCTCCCCGGCTCGACCGATGCCGGGTCAAGAAAACGGGTGAAGACGTCAAGCCGTTCTCGCTCAACCGGATAGGTTATCAATACTTGCTCCGACAAATCTTCGGGCTCGATCCACTCCTTTAACGACAAGGGATGGTGTCTGTCAACGGCGAGCATCGCCTCGTATCTAAAAAGCGGGATGTATTCGATGCCTGAGATTGGCAAAGGATCGGCGGTAATCACTAAATCGAGGTCGCCTCTTGCCAATGCAGGAAGTGGAGCAAAATTAAAGCCGCCCGTCAGGTCCAGCTCAACCTCAGGCCAATCACCTCGATATTTGTCGATACAGGGTATCAACCACTGAAAACAGGTATGGCAGTCGATACAAATATGCAGCCTGCCCGCTTCGCCACCGGCGAGCCGCTTGATGTCTCTTTCAGCTGCTCGGAACATTGGCAACACTTCATCCCCCAGAGCAAGCAGCCTACGACCGGCACTCGTAAATCGGGGCGGCTTGGTTTTCCTGACAAACAAAGGGCATTCCATTCTGTCTTCAAGATCTTTGATCTGATGGGAAAGCGCTGACTGAGTGACAAACAGTCTCTCCGCAGCTTCGACCAAACTACCGGAATCCCGGAGCGCAACCAGTGTCTTCAGGTGTCTCAACTCAATCATTTTTTTACCCTACATGAACCTGACTCATAACGTTGCCGCTATTGCTACAGCGTATCTCATGTTAACAAATGATTCCAACCACGCCTATTGTCTCGATTTATACATTTCCCCGACAAATATCAGCTTGACTCACTCAATCTTCAAGAGACAATGTCGCTATAACGTCCGACACCCGCGACTGTTTCTCGGAGCCAAATATGTTCAACCCTTCGTCTGTGGTAATTGAAGCATTTTTAGTTGAATTGAGATCCCAGCACTACAATCTTTTCGGCGATAACTCAAATGATGCGCAACTGGTCACCAGCGCCGCTCGAAATGCGTTGGAAATTATCGCCAATAGCGATGCACCTTACCATGACATGAATCATACGATCATGGTGACAATGGTCGGCATGGAAATTCTGCGCGGCAAGCATCTTATTGAAGGTAACATCAGCGCGAAGGATTGGGTTCATTTCGTTATTTCCCTGCTAAATCACGACATTGGTTATATCAGGGGCATTTGTCGGGCAGACCGCAGCGGCAAATATGCTATTAACGATGACTACGAGACGATTGAACTCGCGCACGGAGCAACCGACGCGGCGTTAACGCCTTTTCACGTAGATCGAGCGCAACTGTACGTTCGCGAGCGTTTTCAGGAAGATGATCGGATTGACGTGGATATTATTTGCAGCAACATTGAGCGCACCAGGTTTCCCGTGCCCACTGAGGAAGACCATCAAGAAAACGCTGATTTGCCGGGATTGTTAAGGGCTGCCGATTTGATTGGTCAATTGGCTGACCCGCAGTACATTAAAAAGATATCAAGGCTGTTCGCCGAATTTTCCGAAACGGGTCAAGTAAAAAAAATGGGTTACAAAAGCGCAGCTGATCTCCGCGCAGACTATCCCAAATTTTTCTGGGAGGTTGTAGCGCCCTTTATTACCGAGGGAATAAGATACCTGAGACGCACTCAGACAGGACAGGCTTGGGTGGCTAACCTTTACGCAAATGTCTTTACTGAAGAGCATGAAGCGCCGGCCTACGGTCCTGAACGAAGAACAAAAAATACGCGACAGATGGACGCAGAAACGATTCTCACCATTGCGGAACTAAGAGAAAACGGTACTCACGCCAACCACCGGCGGGCAACTGATATTTCCAATGATCTAGAACAATTAACTCGCTCATAAAAACGATAAATCTGAGCTACGAGTTTGGCATTTCAGAACTAAGTCCGTACAATTTCAGCCCTTCATAATAACGAATCGTCAATAACCCCTTGAAAATCTGTCTACTAGGCTACCGCAGTAATCCTTATAGTGGTGGTCAGGGAATCTATATTCGATATCTGAGCAAGGCACTGCTTGATGCCGGCCATCAGGTCGATGTTATCTCTGGCCCTCCTTACCCTATCCTTGATGCAGGGGTAAAACTAATAAAATTACCCAGCCTTGATCTTTTTGAAGCGCCTAATCATGTAACGGCCATTAGACCAAGACATTTTTTGTCGTTCACAGATTTCTTTGAGTGGTTCAGTATGTTTACTGGCGGGTTTCCAGAACCATACACATTTGGCCGCAGGCTCGTACGCTACTTTCAGGACGAGCAACCCGATTACGATGTTGTTCATGACAATCAGTCACTATGCTACGGCTTACTGAAATTACAAAACCAAGGCGTGCCGATACTCGCCACCATTCATCACCCGATCACGAGTGATCGGGAAATTGCATTGAAAAATGCAACGGATTGGAAGGCAAGAATACTCATCAAACGCTGGCACAACTTTCTCGGTATGCAGCAAAAAGTTGTCACAGGCCTGAACCATGTCGTCACCGTTTCGAAACAATCCAGAGAAGATATCGCCTCTGCTTTCAGCCGTCATCCTGATCAAATCGAGGTGGTTCACAACGGCATCGATACCGATGTCTTCGTGCCGAAAGCTGACATTGAAAAGGCACCCTTTAGAATTATGGCAACCGCAAGCGCGGACCAACCGCTGAAGGGCGTGAAATATTTGGTTCAAGCAATGAGTAAAGTCAAAAAGACTTATCCAGAGGCTCATCTTGTTGTGTTAGGTAAACTCAAGGAGGATGGTGAGATCGCCAAACTTATTGAGGAACTTGACCTAGGCAGCTGTATTCGATTCATATCAGGGATCGATAACAAAGCGCTTGTGGACCTATATAATGAGGCTCGCATGGTCGTTGTACCATCGATTTACGAAGGTTTTGGTCTTCCTGCAGGCGAAGCCATGGCCTGCGGGTTGCCCGTGATATCGACAAATGGTGGGGCACTACCTGAGGTCGTTGGCGACGCGGGTATCGTTGTGCCTACGCGCGACGCCGATGCGATCGCTGAATCAATTATACATTTGTTCGAAAATCCCGAGGTTTGTGCTGACCTCGCCGATAGAGCCCGTCACCGCATACTAGAACAATTTAGTTGGCAGGTAGCGGCTAAAGCAATGGTCGAAAAATACAGCCGAGTTATAGACGAAGTGAGAGCAGCCTAAATGTCGATGCAAACAATAGATTTTGACGTCCTTGAATTGCAGCAAAATGATCGCATTCTCGATTTAGGTTGCGGCGAAGGTAGACACGCAATTAGCGCGTATATGCTAGCCGACATAGAGTCTGTGGGTATCGACTTGAGCCAGAAGGATCTCACAACAACTCGTGAACGCCATCAAGAATTTCT
>CBFHOH010000004.1:98834-109488 GCA_965657335.1 Candidatus Azotimanducaceae bacterium | reverse complement strand
TCGTGATATCGGTCGCTAGCGGCGCTGCTCTACCTTTCGAGGATGAAAGCTTTGATAAGGTCATTTGCTCTGAAGTGCTTGAACACATCCCTGACTATCATGCGGTGCTGGAAGAAATCGAGCGAGTCTTGAAACCCGGCGGCCTATTCGCAGCCAGCGTACCGAGATACTTCCCCGAATGGGTTTGCTGGCAACTCAGCGACGCATACCACGAGGTTGAGGGCGGTCACGTTAGAATATTTAACGCTGGTCATTTGCGTCAGGACATAGAGAGAAACGGTTTTATCTGGTTCAAGCGGCATTGGGCGCATTCACTACATGTACCTTATTGGTGGCTGAAGTGTCTATTTTGGCGCACCGACGATCAACCTGAAGCAGGCATCGTCACTTGGTACCACAAATTCCTTGTGTGGGATTTGATGAAGCAACCTTGGATTACTAGGACATTAGAAAAGCTACTCAATCCCCTGCTCGGCAAAAGTGTCGTGATGTATTTTGTCAAAAAAAGTGCAATCAATTGCAAAGATACTTATCAGCAACCCGCACAGGAAGCCGCATGACCAAGGTCTATGTTTCGATGGGATTTTATCCCCATGAATATTTTAAAGACACCGTAGATTACATTGCGCGGGTCCAGCAAAGCACGGGCGCAATTCCATGGTTTGAGGGCGGCTCTCTTGATCCCTGGGACCATATCGAGTCGGCGATGGGGCTTACGATTGGTAAAAGATTTGAAGAGGCCCGTGCCGCTTATCAATGGCTCATCGACAACCAAACTGAAAATGGCACCTGGTTAGCAGCCTACAAAGATGGTGAGATAGAGGACGGCACTCGGGCTGAGTCGAATTTTGTGGCCTATATAGCCACCGGTGTCTGGCACTACTACCTTTCGACTGGTGACAAGGCATTTCTGCAGCACGCGTGGCCCGCGGTAGAAAAAGCCATGGGATTTGTACTTCGCCTACAGGGTGGTCAAGGTCAAATCTACTGGGCAGAAGACACGACAGAGGGTATCAAGGAAGACTCGCTCATTACAGGCTGCAGTAGTATCTACAAAAGTTTTGAATGTGCTATTAATATAGCAACCACATTGAATCTAGATGCATCTGACTGGACGCTTGCTCGATTGCGACTCGGCACGGCATTACGCAACCATCCCGAATGCTTCGACAGAACTTGGGATAGCAAAAGCAGATTTGCGATGGACTGGTTTTATCCAGTGTTAACCGGCGTCATTACCGGCTCAGCGGCAAAGCAACATCTGAGAAACCGTTGGGACCACTTTGTTCAAGACGGCTTGGGCTGTTTGTGCGTAGATGACGAGCCCTGGGTTACCGTCGCTGAATCATGCGAGTTGGTCATGGCGCTAATCAGTTGCGGAGAATACAATCGCGCCGTCGAGCTCTTTAGTTGGCTACATGAGTTTCGCGATGACGATGGCTCATATTGGACTGGCTATGTCTATCGAGATGAAGCACTTTGGCCTCTGGAAAAACCGACTTGGACCGCAGGTGCAGTCATGTTGGCAGCGGACGCTCTATCCAACGCAACCCCAGCAGCACGAATATTTCGAAACGAGGGCGTAAGTAATCAGGCACTATCTTCTACGCAGGACACCAAGAGTCCGAACTACTCCGAGATCATCGAATAAACCGGAATCCAATGCTTGTCGCCAGATGGTGATGGGCGCCTGCCCACCTGTGTCAGGGTCCGGAAACAAATCATGAATCGCGAGTACGCCGCCTGAGGTCACATGTGGCGCCCAGCAATCAAAGTCTGACTGCGCCGCTTCAAAGCTATGCCCGCCATCGATGAACACAAGTCCTAAAGGTGTTTGCCAATCCCTTGCCGCAACCTGAGAAGATGCAACTAAAGGAACTACATGCGATTCAATGTCTGCACGCTTCAGGGTATCTCTGAAAATTTTAAATGTGTCCACGACCTGAAGCCCATCATCGAATATTTCAGGATCGTGATATTCCTCACCCAGCTGGTGCTCTTCACTTCCGCGATGATGATCGATCGCGAATAACGTTCGATTTTGTGCCTTGCAAGCCTGCCCTAGATAAACTGTGGATTTTCCGCAATAACTACCAATCTCGAGACATGGTCCAAGCAAACAGGCATCAAAGGCGCGCCGGTAAAGCTCAGCACCCTCGGCAGGATCCAGAAAGCCCTTTACCGAGTCTATGTCCAGTGGCAGTTCAGGAAGAAAATCTGAGGAATGCGACATAAATATCAAAGGCCTAAGGCAAAAAAGATCAAGTAGATGGGCAGAAACAGCCCTAGCGAATAAAAAGCAATGTTATTCAGTGGAGGAAATTTATCCTCAGACTTTAGTGGTAACTTATTGCCGATAACCAGCCACAAAATGCACCCGGCCACCAGGGATGAAAGTAAGACAAGCACCATCAATCCCATAAAATGATCTCCAATATCGATTTACTCGTTGTTACGCCAAAAGATTCGTTAACCGAAATCCTCATGATCAGCGGGTCCGGTTATTCGCTTTCGTTTCACACTGCGAACCATCGTCTGTTATTACGCTTTGAACGAACTATTAGACTTGGAAGTCAGCAATGTCACTGGCTTACGTTGCTATCAGTTTACTGGAACGAAAAGTGTTTATCATTGACGCAGCTTATTTAGCGTCCGCATCATATCACATGGGAAAGGCTCAACATTGCGCTAGTAAACGTCGATACATCGAGTCATGAACTAAACACCGTCTATGCCAGCCGGTCTCGTCAATAGGTGTCGCTATTGGCTCACATAAACCAAGTTCAGTCTGGCAACAGATGCACTTTGACCTTGTCTCCAGCCAGCACCTGCGTGTTCGCCTCGACTTCTGCCAATGCATTGGCCCAGCTGACCGATGACATCACGCCCGACCCCTGACCATCGTAAAGCGCGGCGGTAAGTGCATTGCCGCCTGACACTCGAACCCGCAAATACTCCCTGCGCCCGCCGGTTTTGAAACTGAACTCACTCGTTACGAGCAAACTGTTCTCTACAGCGGCTTCGTTTCCCTGAAATTTCAGCAAATAGGGTTTTGCAATTACCGTGAACGTCACAAAGGATGACACAGGGTTGCCTGGCAAGCCGAAAAAAGGAACAGCGTCGGCGTCAGGCGTCTTCCGCACGAAACCAAATGCGAGTGGCTTGCCCGGTTTTATCGCGACTTTCCACAAACCCAGCTCTCCCAGGTTTTCAACGGCAGCCTTCACATGATCCTCTTCACCCACAGATACGCCTCCGCTGGAGATGATACAATCGGCAGTGCCTGCACCTCTGGCCAAAGCATCTATCGTCGCGGACAGACTATCGGGCACCAGTCCGAGATCCACAACTTCCATGCCCATCTCTTCAATCATCGCTGCCAAGGTATAGTGATTTGAGTTATAAATTTGCCCCGGTGCAAGCGCGTTAGGCGGTTCAACAAGCTCGTCTCCGGTGGACATAATAGCTATTTTCAGCTTGCGAAAAACTTCAACCTGATCCACACCAGTAGAGGCTAGCAAGCCGACATCAGCCGCTTTTAATCGATGACCCCGTGCTAACAACTCGCTGCCCTGTGCAATATCCTGACCACGTGGTCGCACATTTGCCCCTATCTCTGGTCGCTCTTTAAGCTCAACAAACTCGTCAGCGGCCTCTGTGTCCTCTTGAATGACAACCGAGTTGGCTCCCTCCGGAATTGGCGCGCCAGTGAATATCCTCGCCAGCGTGCCTGGTTCAAGTGTTTTCCCCACATGGCCAGCGGGAATTCTGTCAGAAACTCCATACCTGCCACCTGCAACGATGGCATCATCTCCTGCATCAAATGCATATCCGTCCATCGCACTATTATCGTGCGGAGGAACGTCAACGGAGGCCTTTATAGACCGAACGAGAATGCGGCCACGCCCAAGACGCAGCGGTATTATTTCTGTTTCATCGATCGTCACGGCCTGCGCGAGCAGCATTTTGATCACTTCATCTACCGGTGTTAAAGCAGCCACTAGTGTTTTCCTGTGCGAATCAACTCGGCGAAGTTGCATGGTCGGTTATTAATATCTAGCTGCTCTTGAAGAATCCCGCCCCAGGCCGTTTTACATGCACCAGTTGAACCGGGCATACAAAATACCAGCGTATTATTTGCCAATCCGCCAACGGCGCGAGACTGAACCGTAGAGGTGCCAATTTCGTCAAATGACAACGCCCTAAATAATTCCCCAAAACCAGGCACAATTGTGTCTAGCAAGGGCTCAATCGCTTCTGGGGTCGAGTCCCGCTTGGTAAAACCGGTGCCTCCCGTTAACAGCACCACTTCAACTTCGGGGTCCGCAATCCAAGCTGAAACTTTTGCACGTAAAAGATAAATGTCATCGGCAATAAGGGTGCGATCCTGCAAAATATGATTAGCTTCTGCTAGCGCATCACAAAGAAACTGACCTGATGTATCGGTTTCCATCGTTCTTGTGTCAGATACCGTCAAAACTGCTATTTTTAAATTCGCTTCCATTTAAAGTTGTTCCTTCCATTTCGTGTGGCAAGTTTAACACCGTGAAAGACTTTCCGATTAACTGAGGTCAATATTATCGCTGATTCTGCTAAGCTCGGTGCATCTGAGTCCTCAGCGCCCAAAAGGCAGGGATCTCCATGGGTCAATCAATCCAAAGCTTACTGGCAAATCTTGAAGTATTCGACTTCCTCGAGGCAGCGGACTACCGCGTCGTCGAAAAATACATGTTCAAATATCAGTTTGAAGAAAAAGCCTATGTATTCAAGGAAGGCACCCATGGTGGCTATATGTTCTTTATCGTCGAGGGTACAGTCGAGGTCATCAAACAATACGATACAAAAAAACACAAAATTGCAGAGCTTTCTGCAGGCAGAAGTGTTGGTGAGATGTCGTTGATAGATGGCGCACCGCGATCAGCGACAGTGAGGGCAAAAAGTGCACTGTCCCTCATCGTCCTCAAGCGAAAGGATTTCGAGAAGATGCTCGAAGAGGAGCCGGGCATCGCGAACCGCGTGCTTATGGGGATCGCCAAACTTCTCAGTCGCAGCCTCAGGGATACAAACAAAGACTTTACCGAGAAATTACTGGGCATTTGCTAACAACCACATCAGTCGTTAGCGATTACTTCCGCGCAATGACTGTTGCATTTCTAATTCCGGTACATTTCAAAGAGCAGCCGGAACAATCGCTCCGGCATGCTGAATCACCTGAGCGGCAAGCTTGCTTCCGGCCTTTGCCGCCTCGACAACATCACCGCCTCTGAGTCGAACGGAAAAGTAAGCAGCATTAAACGAATCGCCAGCTGCTGTTGTATCAACTACCGTTCCTACATGCTGCGCCGGTATTTTGAAGGTTTGATCGGGCGTCACCACCGTCGTACCCAACGCACCATGCTTTAATACTATTTCCTCTAAGCCGAGATTGACTAGATGTGCTGTTATCGCTTTAGGTGATTGTTCACCGCGAAGTAGTACTTCGTCATCAACAGATGGGAAAGCGATATCACTGAGCGCGTATGCCTGATCGAACCAGTAAGCCGCATCCTCCGAACTTTCCCACAAGCGATCGCGGTAGTTAGGGTCAAACGCAACTAATCGGCCGTTCGCTTGCATGTTTTTGAGCATCGCAAAGAGCAACAATCGCTGCTCTGGATTCAAAAGGGCCAGTGTAATGCCCGAGAAGTAGATACACCGACATTTCTGTAGTTCCTCGCCAAGGTAATCAAGATATTCACCTGGCGCGAGCCATGACTTGAATGGTGATGCATCACGCCAATAGTGAAATGAGCGCTCACCTTGATCGTCAGTGTCAATGATATAAAGACTTGGCGTCGCGGAGGGAATCACCCTGACGGTTTCTGTCGAGACACGCTCTCTGCGCCAGCAATCCAGCAAATAATTTGAATAGTGATCGTCACCCACTGCGGAAAAAAAGGTAACCTCCAGCCCCTCACGGACAGCGTAAACAGCCGTATTAAAGACGTCGCCACCAAAACCCATTTTGTAATTGCCAGCACTATTACGCAGTTCCAGCATGCACTCACCTATCACTCCAAGATCGGTCATACAGCTTGCAGTCCGGCCTTGGTTATCAGGACGACGGTCAGCATTGTATGCCCACCTATCAACGCACCATGCCGTTGACCGTCAAATAATGCGCCGTCGGCATAACGCGCATCCTCCATTGCCAACCGATAGATCTGTCGCCCGACTTGACCAAAGCCCATTAAGCCTATGCGATTTTTTTTCATTCCGTGAACTCCACAGTAATTTAAGTGCAGGTGCAACAACATGTGTTCAACAAAACGGTTCTTAGCGAAACCTGCGAGCCTTTTTGACTTATAACACAATTTGCTAATTCCATTCCCATATGACTTTTTCGACTGACTATCTTCTAAAATCGCATACCGAAAACAAATTTCTGCGCTTAAAAAGCCACTTTATTTCCTTTTTTAACGTAGTATCTGATAATAAGAATAGCTCTTAACAAAAACAGATAGAGAATCTTTCTACCCTTGAGCAGGTTCTCACCAGGAAATCATAATGAGTGAAAAACATAAAACATTCTGTCGCTACTGCCATGCCTATTGTCCAATGATTGCGGAGGTTTCCGAAGGAAAAGCGCTATCGGTAAAACCAGATACTGATAATAAAATGTATGGCGGTTACACCTGTATTAAGGGCAGGCAGTTGGTCGAACAAATGTATCAGCCCCAGCGTTTGACGAGCAGCCAAAAAAATAAAGGCAACGGAGACTTTGCGGACATCGGCAGCGAGCAGGCGATGGATGAAATTGCCGAACGTGTTAAAAAGCTGGTCGAAGAACATGGACCTGAGTCAATAGCGACCTATAACGGCACCGTCGCGTTCCAGAATTCGGGACAACTCGTTTACAGCCGAGAATGGCACAACGCCCTCAAGTCACACTCCTACTACACCAGCGTGACGATTGATCAACCTGCAAAAGTCTACGTTGGCTCTCGCATGGGTTACTGGACGGCTGGAGGCCATTTTTTACAAGACGCTGACGTGGCAATAATCATCGGCAATAATCCACTCGTGTCTCACTACGGCTCACCGGGTGGAATTTCACCTATTAGCCCCGCGGATCAATTGCGCAGGGCAAAGAAGCGCGGATTGAAGATGATCGTCGTTGACCCAAGAGAGTCTGAACTGGCGAGACGCTCTGACCTGCATCTGCAAATCAAGCCGGGTGAAGATGCAACACTGCTCGCCGGTATGATCCGCATCATTCTCGCGGAGGACCTGCATGACACAGAATTTTGCGAAGAGTATGTCAGCGGACTAGATGAACTACGCCAGTCAGTGGAACGCTATGATTTAGCATCTGTTGCTGCCCGCACAGATATTCCGGCCGACGCAATTGTCGAGGCTGCGCGCACTTTTGCTGCAGGGCCGCGCGGCGTTGCGGTTACCGGCACCGGACCTGAAATGAGCTCGCATCCGAACCTGACGCAGCATCTAACCGCGTCCTTAAACACAATCTGCGGTCGCTACTACCGCGCTGGGGAGACGATGCCCAACCCAGGGGCACTAGCGCGTAACACGCCGAAATATGCGCAAGTATATGAGGCACCACTGGCATGGGGCCATGGCACGCGCTGTCGTGTAAACCCGGAATTTGGTGAATTAGCTTCCGCAACCGGTGTCAGGGAAATGCCTACCTCGCAGCTGGCCGATGAAATTCTTACACCTGGAAAAGGACAGGTTAAAGCCCTTTTCGTCATCGCCGGGAATCCGCTGATGGCCTGGCCTGATCAGCAGAAGGCGTTTGAGGCAATGCAAGCACTAGATCTACTTGTGTGTATCGATCCTTACATGTCCGCAACAGCTGAAATGGCTGATTATGTCATTGCACCCAAACTGACACTGGAGCGAGAAGACGTTACGCTGCTCGCTGACAGCTGGTATGAAAAACCCTACAGCCAATACAGCAAAGCTATCGTTCAGACTGACCATGATGTCATTGAGGAATGGGAGTTCTACTGGGGACTGGCGAAACGACTAGGGCTCGAGGTTTCTATCGGCCAAACCCCTATCTCAAACACAGAAAAACCCTCCAAATTCGATATACTCAAGGCCATCACAGCGGGATCTCGGGCAGATCTACAATTCTTGAGGGACAACCCCGGCGGGCACATCTTTGAGGATATGCGGGTAGAGATTCAACCTGCCAGGGAAGCATCGTCTGGAAAGCTTAAACTGTACCCTGTAGGTGTCGCGGAGGAATTTGAAGCACTACGACAAACCGAGGGGTCAACCGAGGACTATACGCATCAGCTCATCAGTTTTCGAAGTCGATATGTTTTAAACTCTTTTGGCCGCAATCTACCTGCGCTTAAGGCGAAGTCCGGCACAACCAACCATGCAAATATTCATCCCGCGGATTTAGCCAAACTCGGTATTGGCGAGGATGATGAAATTGTTATTCATTCCCAGTATGGCTCTATTCCCGCTGTTTCAAAAGCGAACGACAAGATAAAACCCGGGGTTGTCGCCATGCACCACTGTTGGGGAACATCCCCTGATCAACAGTCACCCGTGCGAGAGGTTGGGTCCAATACGAACCTTTTGGTCGATGGCAACAACGCCCTTCAGGGGTTTACGGCAATGATCCCATCCAGTGGCCTTCCCATAAACATTAGCGTGGGTAAGAACTAGTCGCCTAAAGCATTACCAGCGCTTCGGCGCTTGCAAACCTATGCAGTTGCCAGCAAGAAACAGTCAGTTCTGACTGTTTCTTGATCTGGATCAAATCTCTTCTGAGTCGATTTTCCCTATGATGGTTTTTTGATGAAAGCAGCGAATCTTGCTGTTTTCTTACAATTACTCAAACATCAGAAAATCCTCAGGGACCTACTTTGAAAAATAATAAAGAAAGACAACAGGGTGACGATCTCAGGTCGAGCGGCACGAGCTACCAGGATTTGCTAGACACTGAAGACGTTCCTGTACCTGACTCATTGCGGGTAAATTCTCTGGCATACATGGGTTCAGATAACCTATCCGTCGATCGTTACATTTCCAGAGAGTTCCATGAACTGGAGAAAGAAAAGGTTTGGCCAAAGGTTTGGCAAATGGTTTGCCGCGAGGAAGATATTCCTGAGATTGGTGACCATATCGTCTACGACATTACTGACTATTCATTCATCATCGTCCGAAGTGCAGAGAACGAAATCAAGAGTTTCTATAACTCCTGCCTGCATCGGGGGCGCACTTTATGTGACAAAGATGGGACTGCGGAGTATTTCCGTTGCCCGTATCACGCATTCACATGGGGACTGGACGGAACCCCTAAGTTTATTCCAAGCAGATGGGATTTTGGTCATTTCACGGAAAGTAACGCGAATTTAGACGAGACTAAGGTCGACACTTGGGGTGGATTCGTTTTTATCAACATGGACGACAATAGTATGTCGTTGGCGGAATATCTGAATATCCTACCCGAGCATTTTGAACGCTGGCCGGTGGCGAACTACTACAAAGGGGCACATGTAAAACGCATCGTCCGCTCGAATTGGAAAGTTGCTCAGGAGGCGTTTCAGGAGTCATTTCACGTTATCGCGACGCATCCTCAAATCATGACTTTCACTGCGGATGAAAACTCCCAGTACGACGCTTTCGGGGATCATATCAACCGAACGATTACCGCTTCTGCCGTGATGAGCCCGCATATAAAAAGTCCCCTTAGCGAGGGCGAAATTATCGCTGAACTTCTGACACTGGGCGGCAGAAATAAGGATGCAACGGACATTGTCGATTTGCCCGAAGGCATGACAGCGAGAAAATTCATGGCAGATCTGACGCGTGCGAATGTGGCGAAGATGACAGGAAAGGATCAATCTCACTATACCGATAGCGAATGTATCGACAGTATTTTGTATAACGTCTTTCCTAACTTTGCACCCTGGGCGGGCCTCAACCGCAACGTTGTGTATCGATTCAGACCCAACGGCGACGATCATACCTCCTGCATTATGGAAGCCATGTTGCTCATGCGTTATGACGAAAGTGGGCCCAGACCACCGGCATGCGAGATTAATGAACTCGAAGAACATGAGCCTTTTGTCACCGCCGAGGAATTAGGTGGCCTTGGTGCCGTTTTCGACCAAGACATGGCCAACATCCCTTTCATCATAAAAGGTATGAAGGCAGGCAAACGTCAGGAGGTCGTTCTTGGAAATTACCAAGAAGGTCGCATCCGCCACATTCACCAAACACTCGATAAATATATTAATGCCTGAAATTAGGCAAGGAACACACTATGAAGGCACTATCAGAACAGGATCCATTTGCCCCTGAAGTCCTCGCCTGTCCGCACCAGTATAATCAGCAATTGAGAGAACAAGCACCGGTTTATCACTGCCCAAGAACCGGCATCTATTTCGTTTCAAATTACGATCTGGTCATGGACATCGCCAAAAACGATGGTGTTTTTTCCAGCAAGTTCTCTAATCTAATGACGTCGTTCAATGACAGAGAACCGACTGCCGAGGAAAAACGGCAGCACGACGAGTTAAACGCGATACGCCGAAAAGGGTTCCCCCGAATAGATACGATGCTGACTCAGGACCTGCCCGAGCAAAGGCGTTACCGCTCTTTGTGTCAGAAGCCTTTCTCCGTTAAAAGT
>CBFHOH010000004.1:98057-98748 GCA_965657335.1 Candidatus Azotimanducaceae bacterium | reverse complement strand
GAGTTTTTGCGTCCCCATCGCTGTCAAAATGATCGCAAAAATTCTCGGTGTGCCCTTCAAAGACATGGACCTCTTTAAAGAATGGTCGGATGCAAATGTTAATGCCTTTGCTGCAGGGCAAACGCACGCGCAACTGATGCACTCTTCCCAACTGGTCGTCGACTTTCAGCACTATTTTGCGAAAAAAATTGAGGATAGACAACGGCAGCCGACCGATGATGTATTGTCGGAAATTGTAAACTCGACGGCCGATGGTGAACGGCCGATGAATGTCCCCGAGTGTCTCTCGGTGATTGCACAGCTGCTTGTTGCAGGTAACGAAACCACAACAGCTACGTTTGCGGAGGGTATGTCGCTGCTCATCAACAATCCGGATCAGCTCGAGAAAGTACAAAAAAACCGCGAACTCATTCCGAACATGGTGGAAGAAATGCTGAGGTTGGCCACACCCTCCGCTCAAATGTGGCGCATCGTCACCCAAGATACAAACGTCGGTGGCATTGATATTCCCAAAGGATCAACCGTCATGATCAAGTGGATATCTGCCAATCGAGACGAACAGTTTTATCCGGACGGGGATCGATTTGATGTGGAACGGCACAACAGCAAGCGCCACCTCGCCTTCGGTCAAGGTATCCATCATTGCCCTGGCGCGCCGCTCGCAAGGCTGGAGCTAGAAGTTGGCTGGGAA
>CBFHOH010000004.1:42742-98000 GCA_965657335.1 Candidatus Azotimanducaceae bacterium | reverse complement strand
TCTTTATTGCTCCATGCGCCTGTCGGTATACACATCAAGTTTGATAAAACATAATTTTAGGCGCGCATAGGTGCCCTTTTTGTTTCATCACAGCTCGTTCTGGTCTGTCCATTCAAGCACAAGGCTGTGAAAGACCTCTGGCTTCTCGTACTGCAGCCAATGACCACAATCCGGAACGAGCTGAAAACTCACATCGGGACGAACCTCACGGAATAGCTGTTGCTTGGACGCCACATCAGGCTTAGCCGACGCATCTTCACTTCCGTAAATCACTTGCAGGGGGACCTCGTGCGTAGCAATACCGTCAAGCGTCAATCGAGTTCTACTGAACTGTGGCGAATTAAAGCGCGCCCTACGTGTATTTTCAGTTTGTAAGTAAACAGCAAGATCATCGATTTTATTTTTATCAAAAAGCATCAAACGCGCGAGATTAGTGCGATTCGCTTCGTTCTCCTGAGCGATATTCATATCCGGTGTCTTTTTTACCAACGGCTGCATTCCGCCGCGTCTCGGGATATCTCCTAGCGAGGCTGGGCCCACGAGAGTAAGCGAAGAGAACTGCGCCGGGATATTTGATACCACCTGCGACATGACAGCACAGCCCCATGAAAAAGCAGCCACATGAATCATGTTGTCTGCAAACACATCGCGAATTCCCTGCTCAACAACCGCAACTGCATCTGCTGCCGTATAACCCACAGGCAGCCTGGCAGAGTTGCCTAGTCCGGGCAGATCCACGGTATACACCTCGAAGTGCTCTCGAAGAAAACCTATATTTTTGTACCAATGGGTCCAGGAACCTGATCCGCCGTGCACCAATAGAAGTCGGCTTCGATGTGTCGATGAGGTTGCTGACCAAACTCGAAACACTAATTCGCCATCGGCGCATCGAGCAGTAACCTTTTGCGCCTCTGCGTCGAGCCTGTCAACCTCGTCTAAGAATTTCGATGACATGCTTAATCTTCGCTTTGAGTTGCTTCCCCAACTTCACGACAAAGCTCTCCCATACGAAGCTCACCTTCACGCGTTTGAGCACCCAGTTCCATCGCTTTGCGCATATTCCTCTGCGCACCCTCGGTGCGCAACGTTTGCTGAAACAGATAAGCTTCATCTAGCAGCGCCTCAGAAAGTTCATTTTCCGAGTTGTTCACCGAAGCCTTACACAAGGCTATCGCTTCAGCAGGCCAACTGGCGATCCGATAGGCCAGTTGATCAACCCAGTCACTCATCTCTTCGCTACTGGAAAATATTCGATTGAGGTATCCCCATGCTACGCATGTTTCAGCATCAATATCATCGCTTCCAAGACAAATTTCCATAGCGCGACCTCTACCAACGAGGCGAGGGAGTCTTTGGGTGCCAGTGCCACCGGGTAAAATACCAAGAGCCACTTCCATCTGGTTAATTTTAGTTTTACCAGCGACGCCGTATCGCATATCACATGATGCGGCGAATTCGTTACCTCCTCCGCCGGCTCGACCGGCCATTTTTACAATGGTCGCTTTTGGCATATTGCGCACACGTTCACACATCAAATGAAAATCGCTCGATTTTTCCGGACGCTGGGCAGGCTCATCTGTTGGAAAAGTCAGTATCATTTCAACGTCAAAGTGCGCGATAAAAAACTCAGGATCGGCACTCTGAAATACGACAACCCTGACCCTATCATCAACTTCAACTTCCGTTGTGAACCCTACCAAATCGGTATACAACGCCGCAGTCATCACATTCGCCGGAGGATTACTAATGGTCGCAAACATCACGCCCTTGTCAAATTCCGTCACTATTGTTGAATACTCATATGCCATTTTTACTCGTCTCCAATGATATTTAACTGATCATGCCACGCTCACAAATTCACATCGTTACTAGCGGGGTTTGGCGCCACCACCAACCCTAAGAATCTCACCGCTCACCCAGCCAGCCGCTTCAGACGCAAGATAAACGCACGCTGAACCAATATCCTCAGGCGTACCTAGCCTACCAAGAGGAATGTTCCATTCTTCTAGCAACTCATCTAACTGGTCTTCTGATTTATCAAGCGCCTTCAACATGATCTCTGTAGGTATCGCACCGGGCGCAACGCCGTTAACGCGTATATTAGGTGCTAGCTCAGCTGATAGCGTCCAGGTCAGCGAATTTACCGCTGCTTTGGCAGCCCCGTAGTGTGCGCTTCCGGGAACAGGACCGGTGCCAGCACCGGAACTAATATTGATAATCGACCCTTTGTTCATAAACTTGGCCGCCGTCATGCACCCAACATAAACAGCATCAAGATTTAGGCGAATCGTGTTGTACCACTCTTGGCGAGGTAATTCTGTTAGCGGCATTCTCAATGCAGAGCCACCGGCATTGTTTACCCAAATAGTTAAACTGCCAAAGTTATCAACTGCCGCCTGTCCCAGCGCCAATACCGCGTCATCATTTGTTACATCAGTCGTCACAGCGATAGCGTTTCCGCCTTTGGCGTTAATGCGATCAGCGACTGCTTTAATTTCGTCACCTCTTCTGGCAGCGACGACAACCGAGGCGCCAGCCTCTGCAAAATCAAGCGCTATGCCCTCGCCTATTCCCCTGCCCGCGCCTGTAACGACTGCGACTTGCCCAGTTAAGTCAAATCGATCTTGTAGTTTCATAGTTCTTCCTTATTATGGTATTCACAATGTACCACAGAAAATCAGGAGCCCGCATGGGGGTCGTATTAAAGAGTGCTGCGCAGTTTGATGCTCAACTTGCCAACAAGATTCTGCAATTACGCAGCCCCGCTGTACAAGTCGATGTGGTTCCTCTAGGCGAAGGCGTTGGTCTCATGTCGTCCATTGCGCGAGCCACAATAGAAATGGCCGACGGCACAACCACCACTTGTATCGTTAAAGTCATTGCGCAAACGGAAAATGTCGAAATTTCTAAGGGCTTGAACTTCTACGCAAATGAGGTGAACTTTTACCGCCACCTTTCACATGACTGCCCGATAAAGACACCTCAATGTTTATATGCCTTTCTGGATGAATCAACTCAAGATTTTCTGTTAGTACTCGAGGACATGGGAGATGCTGACGCGGGCAACCAATTAGCAGGTTGCTCCCGAGAGATCATGTCCCTTGCTTTTTTCCGCTCTGCCCAGCTTCACGGGCGCTATTGGGGGAAAACCGAGCAACTAAAATGGCTTAACTATCAAAATATTGAGGAAAAGAATCTTTTCCGTAGGGACGTCATTTATAAGCCGGGTGTACAACCAACGTTAGACATGTTTGGCGAGTACTTCACCGGCAATCTTGAAAGTACCGTAGTTGCAATCGGCGAACAATTTAAAGAGCTGTTTGAGCAGGCGATGTCGGGCACCCAAACGGTTATCCATGGCGACTATCGCACCGATAATATGTTACTACCTGTTATCGATGGTAAAGCCGAAATTATCGCGGTGGATTGGCAGAATACAATGGGAGGCAAGGGACCTCACGACATCGCTTATTTCAGCGCCCAAAGCTGTGACACTGATTTACGTGGTGAAATCGAGCTTGAGGAACTACGCCGATATCATGAGACTTTGATTGATTGCGGCGTGCGCGACTACAGTTTCGATGAATGCCTTAGAGACTACCGCCTAAACCTGATGATTACGATGATTACGCCCATTGCTGTTTGTGGCACTTTAGATCCAGGCAACGAGCGGGGCATGGAGCTTGGCCGGGTAATGCTTCAGCGCTCACTTGCAGCGTTGGAAAGTATGGCTTGCCACGACTTGTTGAAATAAACCCTTTAAATTCTAACGATCTAACAGGAAGACTATGACTGCGCTCGAAACCCGCCTCGCTATACAAGATGTTATGACTCGCTACGCTGCAGGCGTCGATGATAGGAATATGGAGCAATATCGCAACTGCTTTGCTGATGATGTTGAAATTGTCGGCTTTGGCGCCGAGACGTTGGTCGGTGCTGATAATTGGGTTGAAGATGTTAAAAGCAAGCTGGAAGCATTTGGTGAAACTCAACACATGCTGGGACCCCAACTTGTAGATATTGATGGAGACCATGCCTCTACTCGTGTCGATGTGCAGGCTATGCATTACTTGAAGAGCAAACCGGATTCACAGCTGACACTCTGGGCTACCTATCTCACTGATTATCGTTGTATTAGCGGCGATTGGAAGATTATCCGCCACGAACTTGTTAGGCGTGGTACTCATGTCACAAACCCATAATTGTTACTATACAGGCACCTGCTGTGCCCACACTGGCAACAAGCACCATTTCGTTATACTGTTAATAGATACCCGTTAAAGGAACGCCACCCATGTCATTACAACTCGAAGACTGGCCAAAACAGGCTACTCAAGGACACAAAATACCCGGCACCCGTTATACCTCCAAAGAATTTTTGGAGCAGGAATGGGAAGGGATGTGGACGAAAGCCTGGTTATTGCTCGGCAGAGAAGCTGAGTTACCAAATTTCGGCGATTGGCAGAAAGAGGAAGTGGGCCGAGAAGAAATACTGATGGTTCGACAGAAAGACGGAGGGGTGAAGGCCTTCTACAACGTTTGTCAGCATCGCGGTAATCCTCTCGTTGAAGAAACCAAAGGACACGTTCTGCAGCGTTTTGTTTGCAAGTACCATAGCTGGGCTTTTCTTCCCGATGGCAAGCTCAATTTCGCCCCTGACAAAGAGGACTTTCCAGAAGGGAATCCCTGTGAAAACGTAAGACTTGCAGAACTTAAATGTGAAACCTTTGCGGGGTTTATCTGGGTAAATATGGACCCCGATTGCGTTTCCTTACGAGAGTACCTAGGTCCAATTTGGGATGAATGGGAAAAGCGTGAAATTCACACGTGGAAGCGCACTAGCGCGAATACAATGTGGCTACCTTGTAATTGGAAGATAGTACTTGATAACTTCAATGAATCTTATCACGTACCCACGGTGCACATGCGTGCAACACCTGACACCGATCGCAAGAAGATCCGCGGCGCGATCGACACCTACTTTAAAGAGACAAAATTTGACCTCGCGGATGAAGGTCACAACCGAATGATAATGAAAGGCGGGTTTGGCGTCGGTCACGAGGATGCCGACGGCAATATTGTCGAACCTCTTGCTAGCCTACTCCGCTATTGGGACCTTGATCCCGCCGAGTATAAGAACCGCTTGGAAGATACCCGTCCCGCGCTTCAAGACGCCAAACAAAAATTGGGACCCGACCGCGGCTATACGCACTATGCCAATGTACCGAAAGAGCAATTAACAGATGCTTTCCATTACACATTGTTTCCAAACTTTGCTGTGTCGGTCTGGGCTGATGGGTTTCATTTCCTGAGGGCTCGACCACACATGAGCGATCCCGAACAATGTCTATTCGATAATTGGTGGTACGCAAGCCCAGCCTCACTTAACGAGGATGCGAGCCTAAATCGTTCACGTCAGGCCGTGACTACCTCGCCGGATGACGATGAAGCGGAAGTTACTATGCTGCAATACGGTAAGGACTCGATTGGACCGGCTATCGAAGAAGACGTTGCTGTATTTGTCACGCAACAACGCGGGTTCCGCTCTAGAGGCTTTACGGGAGTCTACTTATCAAACCAAGAAACCCGGATACGTCGATACCACGAATTAATAGACGAATATATCGAGAAGCATGTCGGGCCTGTTGAACAATAGTTTTAAGCGGTTTTCGAGGCCGCTGCATCTAGCTGGGCCCTGATTTCCGCATGTTTTTTCTCGGTGATAGGATAACTCCATACAATCGCAGCACCGGTTAAAAAGAACAGCGAGGGGAAGGTTGAGAACAGAAAGCGAAGTCCCCACAATTGTTCTTCGCCGTTAGCTGAACCTGCCTGTGCATCAAAGCCCACCATGCCCAAACCAAAAAGTGCAATCGCTCCACCAAAAGAAGCAGTTGCCTTTTGAGCGAATGACCAAGCTGAAAAGAATTGAGCAGCACGATTTTCACCTGTCTCGAGAGTGTCTAGGTCTATCACATCTGCCTTCATTGAATTCGGTAGCGTTTGTGCGAACCCCCCGGCAGCAAAACCTGTGACCACAGTAATGGGAAGCATGAACCAAAAGTCCCCTTCACCTAACAGCATATAAAACGGATGAGCAAAGGCTAACATGAAAAAAGATGCGAGATAGGCTCGATGCTTGCCAACTCGTCCTGAAAACCAAACCCAAAAAGGCACTGCAATAATGCTCATGAGATAGAACACACTCAGCATGTAAATTGCTTTTTCTTCGGCATCCAGCACATCAGCAATAAAAAACAGATAAAGCGGGGTAGTGACATTAAGTCCGATGGAGCCAATCATAAAAGCGCCGACCAGCCTTTTAAACGGTCCGTTAGAGAACATCACTTTTAGGCCTTCCTTAACACTCACACGCTTCTGTGGTACGTAAGTCGGCTCAGGCACATTAGTCACCGTCAAGAGCACACAAATAGGCATGAGCACCAACATTGTCGTGCCCACTAACTCCAGCACTACGCCGCTTCCACCAAGACCAAAGAGCAAAAGTGCGATTGCAGGCACTAACTGAGCCGACAGAGAACCTAATGCATTAAAGATAGCTCGACTGCCGGTCACTCTGGAACGCTCTCTATAGTCGGTCGAGAGCTCTGCTCCCCAAGCATAGTAAGGAATTAGCATCATCGTGATGCCAAGAGACAACATAAAACTCCATAAGGCCAAATGAAATCCGCCAGCGTCTTCTCCAGGCATAAATAGATTATAAACTGACAGCATCATTATCGGCGTTGCTGAAACTATCCATATACGCCGTCTACCAAATCGTGACTTCGTGTGGTCGCTCAGGTAACCCATCAGTGGATCTGTCACAACGTCACTCCACCGCACAAAGAACAATATGCTTGCAACGATCGCGAGTGGCACGCCTACATCACTAGCATAGTACCGAGGAATAAACACGATGACTGGAAACAGGGACATGGCGATGGGTAAATCTGTGAGACCATAAAAGAACAAAGTCTTTTTATTCAAATTCACTTTATCGTCCATATCTAATCCCGTTTTATAACGTTGCTTGTCTTTTAATGCCTATGCCCAATCTCTGACTATTCCTGATCTGGCAAAGGATAGTGTACGCCCGGTACGCCGCCTTCCAGCGCCTGATACCAATCGGGACGAGGTTGTACCGGCTCGTACGTACTTGGCACCATCGGTGTATCTGTGTTCCACTCATGATGAATAGGAGGAATTTGGAACGTGCCATTACTGGCATTAGTACCACCATCGACTAACAAGTCAACACCAGTAATATAGCTTGCAAGATCGGAGGCCAGGAACAGCACCGCGTTTGTTACTTCCTGGGCCTCACCAACGCGCCTCATCGGTGTTCTACTTGCGATCCAGCGATCAATGCCCATCGCTTCCAGCATGGGTCTGGTCATTTCGGTCACGATAAACCCAGGTGATACAGAGTTGACCCTAACTCCTCTGTCTGCCCACTCGCTACCCATCTGCAGTGTCATATTTCGTAAACCGCCTTTCGCAGCGGTATAACCAATTACATTGTTCTCATTGCCGCCGCTGGCCATTATCGAACATATATTAACAATTGCCCCGCGCCCCCTTTGCAGCATATGACGACCACAGTCGCGCGCAAAATAAAAAGCACCTGCTAGATCTACTGACAGAATCCGATTGAAGGTATCGGCATCAAATTGTTCCGCTGCAACACCCCTAGCATCTGCAATACCTGCGTTGTTAATAAGGACGTCAATTTGCCCATGCGCCTCGAGACCAGCTTCGATTACCGCTTGCACATCCCGTTCAATCGCAACGTCGCCGATAGCAACAGTAACCTTGCTGCCACTCTCTCGACATTTTTTTGCAACCGCGTGCAAAAGTTCTTCACTACGTGCTGTTAAAATTAGGTCTGCACCTGCTTGAGCGAAGGCATAAGCAAATTCTTCTCCTAAACCGTAGCTTGCACCCGTAATTAATACGGTTTTACCACCAAAATCGAACATTGATTTTCCTCTGTTTTGTTGGCGCTATTTTCTCGTACTCAGTATCGATGAGAACAGCGCAGTACGATGCTTAATCTAAGCTCAGCCGCAATAACGACAAAAAGTTAACAAAAAAAAAGCCGCTTGAAAGCGGCTTTCTTCATACTTTATTAACTAACGGCTAAAACTAACTTCGAGCGCAAAAGTTCGAGGTGCTCCCCAACCTTGAAAACCGGCGGTTGGACCACCAAGGAATAGTGCCTGTTCTTTAAACTCTGTGTCAGACAGGTTTTTTCCGTAAAGTGAAAAGCTCAACATGCTGCCGCTGGACAATTCCATGTCGTAGCCAATTTGTGCATCCCACAAACCATAATTACCTTCGAACAACCGATTGTCAGGACCTGCACCCGTGTTTACCAAGAGGAAGTCTCCGACTCTCTTATATCCAGTGTTTGCTCTAAACACGCCATCGCCCATCTGTCTCTGATAAGCGACATTCAATGCCAAACTACGATCAGGCTGCCGAGAGTCACTACCACCGCCTAGGTTTCTAATTGTGCCAGATGGTTCCGCACCAGCTGAACAGCCATCAAGCACATCACACGTGAGCGTGAACGGGCCATTGTCAACGTCGATGGTGCCACCGTTCGCGGCGATCGTTAAGTTTTCGGTAATGTTCCAAGACGCCTCGAATTCAACACCCTTCGACTCAGCCGTTCCACCATTGTTAATGATGGTATTTGTACCTGGAATGGTTCCAGCAGGTAGCGTAATAATAGAAATGAACTGCCCTGCTTCTCTTTCTAAGATGTAGTAGGCGAGGTTAAATCTCAGGTTGCCATCCAACCAGTCAGATTTCAGACCAAATTCAGTCTGCTCGGCGGTTTCTGGCAAGTAGGGAGCCGTATCGGCATTAACTGACCTTATACTAAATCCGCCGGAGCGAAACCCTTCACTGTATGACGCATAGACTCTGGCGTTATCTGAAAATGCATAATTTACAGAGGCAGTAGAAATTGTCTCCTGCCAATCATCGGAAACCGTATAACTTGCACCCGGTATTTGAGGAGCACCAGTGAAGTCGTGTGGATCTTGTCCCGGTGCATCAAACGTGCCTGTGGAATGGTTGACATATGAATTACGGCCAGACTTCTCTTCATCGATTCTTCTTACACCGACCAAAAACTCAAGATCATCTATTGGGCGCCAGGTCAGCGAAGCGAAAAATGCCGTTGACTCAACGTCCTCACCTGCAAACTGGGTGCTCTTGTCATTAGGAAACTGACAGAACGAATCTCCCAGTACAGGATTTGCTCTCATGAATGGAGCACAAGCACCCCCAAGCGCTACAGCCGGCAACTGAACAATATTGTTAGTATATTGAATGTAGTCAAGTTCGGAATCGTAGTAAGAATACCCACCCATCAGGTCGAGTTGTTCATTGACAGCAAAATCAAACCTCAATTCCTGCGAGAAGTAATCAAAATCTTGGACCCTGCGCGGGTGCAGTTGCACGATAGGAGAGCTTGGGCTTCCGATAAACGTACCATCAAAATCAGATTCAGTACTATCAGTACCCGAATTATCAGCAGTGATGGAGGTTAATGACAATCTGTCCGTGATATCCCAATTTAGGCGAAGAGACAGTTGGTCAACCTGATAACTGGTAGGTGTTTCCTTGTCTGCAAAAGTGACAAACCTGTTATCACCATCGTACAACGCATCTTGAGGCGTAATTTCCGTATTATCATCTATACGATCATAAGTAAGAATTGCGTCGAGCGCGTCGTTTGGCGCCCATCGTAATGCCAGCGTCTGTGATTGAAAATCAATGTCACCCTGTTCGCCACCAATAGTCAGATTATCGTAAAAGCCATCCTGCGTTCGGCTAATCGCCCCGATTTTCAGCGCTAAGGTGTCGTCAATAAGTGGAATATTGACCCGTGCTTTGACGGTTTGACCGTTGTAGTTACCCAAGATCGCGCTTGCAGCAAAGCCTAGATCATTAAACTTTGGTTTTACCCGATTAACCACGATGTTTCCGCCAATCGTATTCCGACCAAACAAAACGCCCTGAGGACCACGATTTATCTCCATGCTTTCAACGTCAAACACGTCAATCAGGGCGCCTGTACTTGAGCCCATTTGCACACCGTCGACGATTACTGCAACCTGCGGGCTTTGTGTCTTTTCACTACCAGGATATCCAACACCTCGAATATAGATGGTGCTGTTGCCGGGTCCGGCAGCATTCATACCGATGTAGACATTGGGAGCGAGACCATCAAAATCTCGCAAAGTCTGCGGCTTAAGTTGATTGATTTGTTCCTCGCCAAACACGGTCACTGACAGCGGTACGTCCTGCACCGACTCATTCTTTCGACGAGAGGTAACAATGACCTCTTCCATCGCATCACTGGACTCCTCAGCTATTGCAAGCTGAGGTGTGTATAACGGTGCTACTACCAACGCAGCGCCCATAAAGACTTTATTGATTTTCATTTTTACCCCCAATGGAATATTTGTCTTGATAACAGGCTTTCAGGTTGCGTTTCTTCTTGGAAAACAGTCAACCTATCCTGTTTTATATACAGGGACTCTTAGACTGTCAACAATTAGCGAAAAGCAATTTTCGATGAAATATGTTTTATTGTCACAATGCGCACGCCCGCTTACACTCGTCCGCAACGGGTAACAGCAGAGGAACAGCGACGCTGAACCTATCAAAGTGTATATTTTACGTTTTTCTACCCTCATCAATCGGAGCTAAAATGTCTGAGCAACTCTCACTAAACGAAACAATTTATAACTGTCGAGCCATGCGACGCATTAAATCAGATGAAGTCCCGGAAGAGTTATTACTTCAGCTGATAGACGCTGCTAATCAGGCGCCTTCAGGCTCGAACACACAAAACGCACGTTGGGTCGTTGTTCGAGACCCAAAAATCAAGCAGGCACTGGCAGACCTGAACCGCAAGCACGGCGCACCTTACATTGCTGCGAGTGTCGAAAACCCGGCGAATGAGAAACAGAAACGGATGCTAGACGCCGTCGTATGGCAAATGGATCATATGCACGAAATACCTGCGCTTATCGTTGCTTGTTTTAACTACCCAGAAAAAGTTGAAGGACTCGAGGTCTACCGGAGCGCAGGTTCAGTATGGCCAGGCATCCAGAATTTACTGCTGACGGCACGCTCTCTTGGTCTCGGTGCTGCCCCAACTACTCTTGCTCTCAGAGACCAGGATGCTGTTAGGCAAGTGCTCAACCTACCGGACACCTTTGCATCACTGTGCCTGATTCCCGTTGGCTACCCAATGGGGAAATTTGGACCCGTTGTACGAAAACCTCGCGCCGAAACGATGAGGTTCGACAGCTGGACATAACTCAGATCAAAACATTCATCTAACGATACTCTAGGTGCAAAAATGACAGACCAACGAATCGATGTTTATCTTATTTGCAACGCCAAATATCACGACACGAATTTTTCTAGACTTGAGCTATTAAAACTACTCGCAGAACATGAAGATGTCTGGGTGCGCGTCGCCGATAGTTACGCAGACATTGAGGCGATAAAAAACTCCAAACTCTTGATTACCTACACCTGTGATCTTTGCCCGACAGAGCAGCAGCAACACGGTTTACGTGAGTATCTTGAAAATGGAGGACGTTGGTTAGCCCTACATGGGACAAATGCCTTGGTTGAATTCGTCAACGGCAAAGCCGATACGCCAAATAAAGCGCCGCATCTGATGCAAAGCCTTGGCTCAAGGTTTGTCGCACATCCGGCTCAACAATCATTCACGGTACATGTTACAGACGAAGTCCACCCTATCACTGAAGGTATCGAAGACTTCGAAATAGATGACGAACCCTATTATTGTGAATTTTTCGGAGACAACAAAATATTGTTAGAAGCGAGTTATGATACGCCATCGACGGGTTACGTCAGATCCGACTTTGGCATCGATCGAGAATCTCAACCACAAATGTACCTTCACCCGGTCGGGGAAGGAGAGGTGCTTTACATGATGCTTGGCCATTGCAGCGGTAAATACGATATGCAACCGCTGATGGACGTTGCGCCTATATCTCGGTGCGCTTGGAACTATCCGGTCTTCTACGAACTACTCAGACGCAGCATCAAGTGGGGTGTCGCAGCCGCCTAGATTGAGGTATCAATCCTGTATCTCATCCTGAGAGACGAGTTTCCCCGAGGAATCGCGAATCTCTGCTCCTTGGACGCGGGCGCGACTATCGCCAAAAGGCGCATCACGATCCCTTAGCGCTGGTCCAAGGCCTTCTGTCGCGATCTGTTTAAAAACATCTTTCGCGGCTCGGGTCGTATGTGCCCGGGCATCATTCTCCGCAGCTAACCGCTGCAGCGTCTGCGCGCCCATTAGTTCCATGCCCACGTTGATTATGCGCTTGTTGGTTGACAACATTTCCGGATCAATCCAACTCAAGCGATCAGCCAGCCCTTCAACTTCTGCCTCAAGCTGATCCTCAGGTACTGATTTCAAAACCAGACCAATTTTTGCAGCATCTTCTCCACTTAACGTATCACCGGTAAGCAATAATCGTTTTGTCCATTGAGGGCCGCAATGGTAAAGCCACATCTGATTGGGTGCGGCGCCCATGTTACGCAGCGCAGAATATCCTATATTAGCTGTATCGGAACAAATCAAAATATCACAGTACAGTGCGAGATCTGTTCCCCCTGCAAGACAATGCCCATGAATTTGGGCTATCGATGGTTTATGCATATCGAACAAAGTCCGCAGACTCCGCTGGAATCGTTCGATATTCCAGGCATCATCATCAAACCCAACACCCTTGCGACGCATCACGCCGTCATCTGACTTTTTCCTAGCAGCGGTCAAATCATAACCTGCACAAAACGAAGAACCTGACCCCTTCAAAACAACACAATGAACTGATTTATCGTCATCGGCTTCCCACAGTGCATCGCGAAGCTCTTCCACTAAATCAATCGACAAAGCATTACGTTTTTCAGGTCGGTTAAGCGTTATTCTCGCTCTACCATTTTCTACCTGATAAAGAATATTTTCGTATGTCGGCATCTTGCGCTCCGAGGGTTAATTTGATGAATAGATAAAGATTACACTATGTGAACACATCGAATCATTCAAACAAGTCAGAAAAAATGACGATTCATTGCTTCCAGTACCAATATTCCGAATTGTGTATTAGCATCATACGCATCCAGACGCGTAAGCAGGAGCATCAGCCATGACAATGCTAAAGAAAACTCACCGTCCTACCATTAGTTCAAGTGAAATCGCCGCATTCAACCGAGACGGCGCCATCTTGCTACCCAATGTACTTGATGATGACTGGGTTCAAACCCTCGCAGATGGCCTGGAGTTTGCCAACGCCCATCCTGATGGCATGTCAGCGGGTGTTTCTATGCCACTAAGAATTGATCAATTCCCAGCGTCTCACTCGCCGAGACTCAAAGATCTGATGGATAATTCACCAATCGCAGAAATTGTTGGCTCAATACTGCAGGCGCCCGTTAGATTCTATATGGATCAAATGTTCTACAAACCCGCAGGACTCATTGCTCCTAGCGCATGGCACCAAGATACTTGCTATTACAACGTCGACGGCCAGCAATTAATACGTGCCTGGGTTTGCGCAGATCCTGTGCCACGCAATATCAGCCTTGAGGTATTGCGAGGATCTCATCTCTGGAATGTAACCTATCGGCCACCGGTCGGCATGGACCCAGACAGCGATCCCGAAGGGGCAACATTACTCAACGAAAAATTTGACCGTGGGGAAACATTGATCGGCAAGGAGTCTTTTGAAAAGTGGACCTACTTTGATTCTTTTCTCGACCCATCTTTACCGGCATTACCTAACATAGAAAAATCGAGAGACTCCTTTGATATTATGGGCTGGGACTACGCGCCTGGTGATATTATTCTTTTCCATGGCAATATTGTCCATTCCGCGCTGGGTGGCGTAGAAATGCCACACCCGAGAAGGTCGCACGCCTCACTCTGGGCAGGACCCGACGTCCACTATCTCAAGCGAAGAAGTCAGTCGATCCCTGATCCTAAAGCACTGTACGATTTCGATCCCCAGACTGGCCAGACACTCTCGGAGTTCCCTGATGTATTCCCAGTCGCTTGGGAGCCAGAGTTGATGAATTAAAAAAACTAATCACTGCCCAGTTGGACCTGCAAAGCGTATGCGCCAATCAGCTTTCTGCTTTCTGCCGTCTCGCTAACAATTCATCCAGTGTATCGCGATGTTGCGCACGCGTGATCGAAAAAAAACTGATGCACAACACTGAAATACCGGTGAGCACCAGCACCGTTGGCCCCTGGACCCAGCCGAATCTGGCGACCGCCGACGCTGGCACTGAAGCGACTGTCGCGCCAGACTCGATACCCGCAAGATCAACGACGAACCCAGCAAGCACTGGACCTGCACCACCGACAACCTTGCCTGCAAAAGAAGCAGCGGCGTAATATATGCCTTCCTGACGTTCACCGTGTATGCGTTCATGTTCGTCAGTAATATCCGCGATCATTGACCCGATCATCGGCAGCGCTGCCCCCAAACCGACGGCAGAAAAAAAACCGCTGCTTATAATATAGAGCCAACCGACGAGCTCTGCATCGTCGGGTAGCGCACCAACTAGTTTCAAAATAATAATGACTGATGTAAAAAACGCGTACCAACACATGCCAGCGATAAACAGATTCTTTTTCTCAGTCATCATCGCCGACAGTGGTCTGCTTGCCGCGCTGCCGCAGATCATACCGACGATTGCGCAAGCAAATAGTAGCGACAACATATTGGGCGTTAGGGCAAAAAAGTAGGTCGCAGTGTAGATGATTAACGCCTGTATCATACCTTGCGATATTCCAAAAACGACACTTGAGCAAACAACGGCGGTGAACGAACGGATCTGAAATGCTAGTTTCACTTCCGCAACAACGCGAGCAACTGAAAACTTTTCTTTTGAGGGCACACGTAATGAAGGTATTTTGTGATGAGTTGCCAACGCCGTGACAAATATACCGCCGATAAGTATTGGGACAGCCGCAAGCGCAAACACCGGATAGGCGGCAGGATTCAACTGACCGTTAGCGTAGGTGTCTGTCGCACCAAAAATTAATTGGTTAGCGCCGATTAGTACGGCAAACATACCAATTAATTGGAAAATTGTTCGCAACGATGAAAGTAGAGTTCGCTCATCGTAATCTTCAGTTAACTCAGCACCCAATGCCATATAGGGTACTGTGTAGAATGTCATCGTTGTTCGCGTTAACACCGCAAAGCCACACAACCACAAAAACAAACCTGTGGTTCCAAGCCCCGCGGGCGGCACAAATAGAAAATAAAAGCTTGCTGCGAAGGGTATTGCAGCTAAATACATAAAAGGGTGTCGACGCCCAAGACGCGATACGGTCGAGTCTGACCATGACCCTACTACCGGGTCGCTTAGCGCATCAAAGCAAAGCGCAATAAAAACAGCGATGCCTGCGAGAGTACCTGAAAGCCCGAGTACCTGATTAAAGAAAAATAACAAATAAAACCCGAAGGCCGCACTTTTAATGCCCTCCGGTAGTTGACCTACACCGTATCCGACTCTCAATAGCCAGCTCAATTAAAGGTCTCCCTTTTAAACAGTTAGTTGACCTTCATCGTGCCCTTCCTCGAGCCCTTCATCAAGATTAGGGTCTCTAGACATAGCAACCGAAGTCCAAAAATATCCTAAAGCGGCCACCGTTGCCGCAAAGGTGCACACCACTAGCAGCGCATAATTGAGTGATCTCGCGCCATAAGAAGGGGCGAGAAAATCACTTAGCAACCCGATCAGCAGGGGGCCAAGAGCAAGACCGACCATACTATTAATCAATAAAGCAAATGAGATGCCAAGCGCCCGCTCACCTGATCCCAAAGCAGATTGCAGCATTGACATCGATGCGCCTTGAGGAATCATAAAAAAGGCATAAGCCAAAGCGAAAAAACCGAGGAAGGGCATAAGTTCCGTTGCCGACAGACAGAACCAGAACGTAAACACGCAAGCCAAAATAAAGATTGCCGGTATCCAGGCACGCCAACGCGCATTTTTACTGCCCATATAGTCCGTAAGGTATCCACCAATCACAGGACCAGGAATACCGCCGACAAAATAAGTTAAGCCGAGATACAAGCCGACCTTACTTAACGAAACATCGAAATTTCTCAACATAATTGGGGCTAACCACACAGCCATCGCATAGCCAACCATTGTAAGCATTGCGAATGAGATACTAACTCGCACGTAAACCTTATTTGCCAGCAGCGAGCTCAGTGTTTCTTTGATTTCGATCGCTTCTTTGGCGCGATCATTGCCCGCGTCGTATGTACCCCGCTTTGGCTCCCTCACGGTGAAGAACAATACTATTCCGATCAGAATGCCGGGAATGCCCAGCGCCATAAAAGTGAGTCGCCACCCCAACAGCTCTCCTAGCAGCCCTCCCACCATTAAACCGCCACCAGTACCAATCACAGCGCCAGTAACGTAGACACCCATCGCCCGGGCGCGCTCACTGGGTTTAAAATAGTCTGCAATGATTGAATAACTTGGTGGGCTGCCTCCTGCCTCGCCTACACCTACCCCCAATCTTGCCAAGAACAAACTGACAAATCCCGTTGCCGCGCCACACAACGCCGTCATGCCGCTCCAAACAATCAAAGCAGCAGCAAGTATGTTCTTACGGTTAGACCTATCGGCTAGCCGAGCAATAGGTAAACTCATCAACGCATAAAAAAGCGCAAAAGCAAGACCGGCCAACAGCCCCATCTGGGTATCGGTGAGCGTAAACTCTGTCTTTATGTCTTCCATCAGGATCGACATAATCAATCTGTCAGCGATATTCAAAACCGACGCGACAGTTAAAATCATCAGCACGTAATAGCGATAGTATTTACTCATGAACTCATCTGCTCAAAGGATGCTTATAACGTTGTAATAACTATTTTCTGAACAAAAGCGGATCGACAGCAAGCTCGGCTGTCTGCGCGACATGGTACAAAACTTAGAATTTACTATGGTGTGTACCAAATTGGAGAGGTATATGCTCTGTCCTGGATCGTTTCTGGCACTTCACCATCAAGCTCTACATCAAAATAGACAGAATCATAAGTAGTCCATCTCGGTGTCGGAATCTCTAATACACGCGCATAATAGAACGCGCGCTCGTCTAGATCAAAATCGGGGTCTTTCCAATAAGCAGTCAACTGAGGATCGCCTATTGTGTTGAGGTACGATGCGTTTTTTACATCCACGGTGTTCCCAACGGCTGGGAGTTTGCCCGTCTTTGGGTTGACGACACGATCCCCGGACCAGGCAACATCATAAACCTTCTCTCGCAACTCACCTTTTTTATCCATCCAACCTTTAACGATCTGGATACGATCTAAGTGCGCGCCGTCGGCATCCATAGCAGCGATTGCAAGAAATGCTGGTGATTGAACTTGAGCAGGACGCGTAAGGTCTCCACCCATGGGTACGCCCGTTCCATAGGCAATATCGAGCATTGTCGGACGATGAATATCATTCTTTTCAAAACTCCAACCGCCGAAAAATCTGACCTTTATCCTAGAGCCAGTCGTGGCGTAAACTTCCCTACGCTTGATTGCGTCGAAGATTGACTCTCGTGTATTTTCTTTTGCCCACACTGCCGCATAGCCAGAGGCGACAAGCAACGAATTTTGCCAAAGGCGGTCAAGCGCCATGGCGTTTTCCAGACGCGCAGGACCAGGTTCAGACTCTGGAAACTTACCAAAAAAATTGTCCTCTTCCGGCGTCGAAATTGAATTATGTCCATCGGTGCTGCCGATCAGTCCGATTTTGAATGGATTGACACCAAGTTCATCCTCGAACCGGAGTCCGCGTTTTAGCGCACCTCGCGCATACTCCTGAGGTAGCATCCAATCCTCTTTTTTCTGGCTACGACCGATATTGTCCCAATCCCAATTTTCGAAATCAGCAAACTCATCATCCGGCGACAATATTGGGTGTGCTTCACCATCACCCTTCACTTGGGTGACTTCATAAACAGTTTCAAATCTTGCACGGAGGCTGGCATAGGCCTCGTCTATTGGTGACCCATCAACGGTTTCCTCTGGAAACATCATTCCATTGGACAGGTTTCCATTGTGAGCAATCGACAAGACCTCACCACCAGTAGACGCTTCATAGTTCGAAAGCGCCTGCCAAAGGTCTCTGGGGTCAAGGCTATCTTGACCGGAAAAAGGAATCATTTGGCTGACCTTATCCGCATCGTCTTTGAATACCATGACTCTGTGGAGGTTGTTACCAGATATCATGGAAGTCCATTCGTAACCGGAAAACGCCGTAAAAACCCCTGGTTTGTTATGTTGATCTGCAGTTGTAGCTACACCACGCCAGACAGTCTGACGTACGGCAGCGGGTAGTGCGGGATCTTCTTCCTTGTTCTGCATACTGTTTACGAAGGCGCCAAAGAACTTTGCCAAATCGCCTTCTTCTACATATTTCTGCCACTGACGACCGACATCAGTGTTAATGATCAAAGGGTCATCAACATTAAACCGGTAGAACGCACCTAAGTATTCCGCATGATCGCTAACGACAAGAAAGTCGAGCGGGCGGCGTAACTGGACCTGCATACCGTTGTGCGCAGTGACGGGGGAACCCTGGGCAAACCGATAGGCATCCCCAGGGGTAAGATTCAAATTACCCATACTCCAGGCATCCGCAGAATTACGGGTGTGTAGATGGGTATCACCGAAGAAAACCTCTTTCGGATAATTTTGCCCGAGTGGGCCTGAATATGGTGTCTCCCCTGCGGCTATAACGTGAAACGAAAAACCGCCCAAAAATAGCACGAGTATCGAACACACTACACGGGGAAACACCTTCATATTCAGTTTATCTCCATTGAAGATTTTAACATCAACTACAAATCTCTAAGTTTAGAAAGATGCAGAAAGCTCCACTCCGTATGTGGCACCTTCATTCCACCATCCGCGAGTGGTAAATCCGCCGATGATACCAGCTTTCCGTTCTCTCTGATCGGTCATGTTTCGACCAAAGACTGTGGCCCTGTAACGATTGTCTGACCAAGCGTAACTCACGTTGGCACTCAGTTCAGTAATGCTGTCTAGATGACCTAACGCATTGTTATCCGCAATTGTCTCTGCTTCGTCGCGATAGCGCCAAGAAACAACAGCACTTAGGTCACCATTACCTATAGAGGTAATGTAGTTACCCGTCAGGCCTAGCGTATTCTCTGGTGCATTACGAGGCACTAAAGCTGAGTTATCCGTTACGATCTGGTCTCCGGTTAAATCAGCAAGGTAGTTATCATATTCAGCATCCAAATAACCGTAGGTTGCTCGAACAAAGAAAGCTTCATTAACTTGAAACTGTAATTCGAGCTCGACTCCAAACATATCTAGAACCGAGGCATTTCGAACGACGGTTGCGACATTTGGTGGCACAATACTGACAGGCACTAGAATTGACTCCTGCTTGTCCTTGTACTTAGCTAAAAACAGCGTTGGATTAAAGCGCATTCTGCCGTCCATCAGCGTGCTCTTCATACCTAGCTCGTAACTATCGATATACTCTGGCTGATAGCTCGCATCAATAGCAAAGTTCGCTTGCCTACCGAAGAATCCACCGCTCTTGAACCCTTCAGTGTAGGAGCCAAAGACCATAATATCTTCGTTAACCTGAAAACGCGCTCCTACCATTGGACTTGTGTTATTCCACTTAGCCGAGTAGCTCACAGGGTCATTGAGTCCAGGAATGGGTTCCGGTTCTGGGCAAAACGTCGTACCGCCTTCTTCGCAATACGTCGTACCGCCATTCCCGCCAACGAAGTTTTTCTCTTCTTCGGTCCATCGCGCACCAGCGGAAAGCGTCAAGCGATCAGTAACATGCCAATCGCCTGAGAAGAACACCGCACTGGACTCTGTTGTCTGGTTTTGTCCATTGCGACTTACTTGACCCGCCCTATCTAAACCAAATTCAGCAAAAATCGCGGGGAAAAGATCTCTAACATCCCAACGCTGCTCATAGTCAACATCCCACTTATAGATGCCAGCCACGAATTCAACCGTGTCTGAAAACTGTGATGTCACTCTAAGTTCATGACTCTTTTGATGCCAAAGATTGTAGAACTCCATTGAAAGCGTACTGGCAGCAGACCCGTCAAAGTGCTGATTATTATCTTCATCCATATCTCGACTAGTTGCGATGTAGGTTAACAAGAAGTTACCTAGGTCCAAATTGGAAGTCAGAATAAACGTGTCGTACTCGTTATCGCTAAAGTTACGCCCATCCGCGGAGTTTCTATCCGGCCCATCGAGAGAGTCGAAGGCACAAAAACCCTGACGACACGCTAGTTCGTCACGCTGGACGGGGGCTCCACCGTCATCAAGAATATAATCACCATCCGGATAGGATTCTCGCAAACCCTGTTGATTCAAATTTACGTACGCACCCTGGTCACTATCATCAAAGAACTTTTCATAATGTAACTTAAGGTTAAATGTATCCGATGGCTCCCATAACGTGGTCAGACCATAGGTTTTTATGTCATCTCCACCGACATCTTCATTTAACGTGGAGTTGTAAACGAAGCCGTCGCTCTTTATTTGAGCGCCGAAGAGCTTGATGCCTAACTTATCATCGATAACGGGTAAATTTACGACCGCCTTAATATCTTGTCGGCCATTTCCGTCCACTGCCATGCTGACATCAGCACCAGCTTCCATTGTTACTCGTCCACGGACAACGTTGATCATCCCGCCTGTGGTATTTTTTCCAAAAAGAATACCTTGAGGTCCCCGCAACACTTCAATTCTTTCAATATCAAAGTTCTGCAGCAGAACACCACTCGCGGTCCCCAAGAACATTCCGTCCATCATAACGCCAATTGCCGGATCTAAGCTTTTATCGGTGTCGAGCGTGCCTACCCCTCGAATGCTGATAGATGCACCACTCGCAACACCAGGACTTCTTCGTATGAACGTATTCGGAGCAAAACTCTGAATATCCTCAAGCCGTCTGACGCTTGCTTGCTTCAGTTCTTTCGTAATCGAAGTCACTGCAACTGGCACATCTTGTATCGATTCGTCTCGCTTTCGAGCGGTAACAATGACTTCTTCTAGCACACTTTCGGCTGATGCCGTTGTGCTAATCGCGGCACTACCTAACGACAGTGCGGCATAAGGCAATGCTCCCAATAATCCTCCTAAAAGCACACCGAGTCCTCCTCGACGATCTTTCAATCCATCTTTGGGCGTACCTCCGCCGCAAGTGTCACTTTGATCTTGTTGTGTTCCCCTCATGTCTTCGTCTCCGGGTTGATTTTATTTTCGGTCATCCGAATGAGGGCGCACGTTACCATCATTGTAAGAAAACAATCAAGCATGTTTGTTTTTATTAACGTTTGGTTAAGCAATTTCGACATTTGACCGCTATTATTGGTAAAATTCTTGTCAATAGCTCGCTTTATTGGAGAGTTTTAACCTATATGGTGAAATTTGACGCAAATAAACTTAAAGAACTTCGTGTTCAAAAAGGCGTATCAGTCGCTGAAATAGCCCAAAAACTGGGCGTCAGCGTGCAGCAGGCACACCGCTTGGAAAAGGGAGAGCGCCGCCTTTCGGTAGATGCGTTGCTCGCTTTCTGCGAGACGCTAGAAGTGGATATTGGTTATCTCTTTTCACAAAGTACAGAGGTTCCAATCACCGGCATCATTAACGAGTTGTATGAAGTGTTAGCTCGGCCCCCCGACTCACCTCATAAGATTAAAATACCGGCGCTTGTGCCCAATGGTGAAAACCTTGCGGCTGTTCGTTGGTTGGCAAGTGGAAACATTTCGCGAATATCAGGTCACCTGGCTTTTTATTATGTTCATCACAAAGGGATTCCTGATAACGCCTGGAACAATCGCTGCCTTATCGTCAGACAAGATGGCAGCCAATGCATTGGTTGGCTTGTCACTCAGGATGGCGTGACACATATCGACAATCCTGATGGCCGAACACAATTCAATATTGATGTCGCTTGGGCCTCACCAATTCTTGCTGTGGCTCCGCCATTTATGTTTGAGCTGCAATAATGCTAAGGCATATTAAAAGACAAATTTTTAGCGATCCTTGTCCGGCATTATGATTTTTTAGAACGTACAACGCCTAAAAGCTACCGTGGTATATGCTTATCTGGGTTTACCAAACCAATAATGAGGATGCGCTTGAGGCTAAAAGCCTCCTGCAAACCTTTGATTAGCTTGCCACGAACCAGCTAACAGTGTCACATTACTATTCAATAGCTGAACTGGACTCAACGCAAACGGCTACAAGAGCCTAGTTTAAACCGACAAAAAAATGAAATCCTGGAGAACAAATGAAACTTGAAAACAAAGTGGCAGCAATCACGGGCGGTTCCGCCGGCATTGGACGAGCCATCGCCGAGGCATACTTAGCAGAGGGCGCAAAGGTCACGATCATGGCGCGCAACGCCGAGAAAGCAAATGCTGTCCTTAAAGAGATTGGCGCCGGTGATCGCCTTGTTTTTATTCAGGGCGATGCCACTGACCAAAATGATATAGAAAGCTTCGTCGATAAAACTGTTGAAACATTTGGCTCGGTCGATGTGCTAGTCAACAATGCAGGTGGTGCTGGGGACTTGCAACCGGCAGTCGACTTATCCGACGAGGCATTCGACCTCTGCATGAAATGGAATGTCTATTCAACTTTCTGGGGGACCAGACGCGCGCTCAAAAACATGCTAGGTAATAAGTGGGGGCGAATTATCAACATATCCTCTGTTGAGGGAAAAAACGGCAAGCCAGTTCTAACCGCCTACGTTACCGCCAAGCACGCCGTGAACGGCATGACAAAATCTATTGCACGGGAAGTTGGCACTGAAGGAATCACTGTTAATGCTATTTGTCCCGGTTTGATTATCACAGATATTGTTAAGGACAACGGTCCTGCAACTGCTGAGGCAATGGGCATCTCGTTTGATGAAATGGTTGACATGTTTGCCAGCGAAGCGGCCATCCAGCGCCCAAACAAAGTTGAAGAAGTTGCAGCTGTCGCCGTGTTACTAGCCAGCGAGGACGGCGGCGGAATAACGGGCGCTCTCATTAGTGTCGATGGCGGCACGGCTCATTACTAGCAAAACACTCATCAACGTGAGCGCCTAACAGACTCAAGGTTCTGAACAACATTTTTTTGAGCCAACTAAACATAACCGTCACGCTTGACGGTTTTATTGTTAATCGAGACAATGCGGATTCTTTTTTTGGGTTTTTGGAACCAACTATGTCGCTAAAAGGGAAGGTATGTGTTGTTACTGGTGCTACGCGTGGTATCGGTCGAGGAACGGCGGTCGCGCTGGCAGAGCAGGGAGCAATTGTCTATGTCTCTGGTCGCTCAACGGGCAGTGCTGATGAGCTTACGATTGAGGGCACTATCGCTGCGGTGAACGCTGCGGGCGGTGAAGGCCACGGCATGCGCGTCGACCACGCTGTCGACGCGGAGATTGCAGATTTTTTTGAATATGTGGGCAAAGAGCAGGGCAAAATAGATATCCTTGTCAACAATGTTTATAAAATACCCAGCCCACCCGCCTGGGGCGGTGGTTTTTGGGACCACCCTATTCAAGTATGGGACGATCAAGTCGGTATCGGATTACGCGCACACTACGTTGCCAGCTGGCATGCCGCAAAATGGCTATTTGCAGCTGGTGCTGGCAGTCTAATCGTCAACGTTTCTTCTCCTGGCGGACAGTCTTATCACTTTTCATCATCCTATGGGGCCGGAAAAGCAGGTCTTGATCGCTTGACTGCAGATATGGCACTTGAGTTAAAAGACAAGGAAATTGCCGCTGTAACACTGTACCCAGGATCTGTTGCCACCGAATTTATTCTCGCAAGTGGACGAGACCCTTCAGGCGCACAAACGACGCTTGGCGTCGGAAGGACCGTGGCTGCTCTAGCAGAGGCATCGGATTTGATGGCTCGTAGTGGATCGATCCAGTGGGTAGAAGATTTAAGTAAAGAATTTGATGTCAAAGACGAAAACGGAAATTTGGCACCCGCATATTCCCAACGAGTAAATTAAAGGAGATCTACAATGGCAGCATATTTTATCGCACAGTATCAGGTTAAAGACCCGGGGCTATATCAGGAATACTCAGCAGGCGCAGGACCGACGCTGGCGGCGCACGGTGCAGAATTGGTCGCGTTTGACGTCGCTGCAGAAACGATTGAAGGCACTGCACCCGGCGCTCAAACGGTGATCATCAAATTCGAAAGTACCGAAAAGGCCAAAGCCTGGTATCACTCTGACGATTATCAGGCTGTAGTTGGAAAACGACTGGCAGCAACAGAGGGCTACGCAGTCATTTCACAATCCATGAACGCTGGCGGCTAGCTCTCTTCCTTGGCGAAGTTGGCGTAAGCGGCAGCGGTCCCTTGCGCCATCTTGTCCCCATCAAATGGAATAGTCAGTTCCGGCGTAAACTCGAGGACAATTCGCTCGGGCGTGTCTAGAAACCGCACAAACAGATCTGGGTCTAGGTTTTTCGTAAACTCATTGCCATCATCAGACCGCCCCGCCATGCCGCGGGCGAGTAACTTATAAAACCACTGTTTGGTTTCCTGATCATCGTGAATCACCGTATGACCTTTATAGGTCACCGTCTTACCTCCCCCCATCGGTGTTCCTTTGCTGGTAAAAACACAGGATGACCTGCCGTCCCTCGCAATCGCCTTGATCCTCACTCTTTCTCGCGTTGCAGTCATCCAAATTTTTCCATTCACCGGCACATAGGCGGTAATCACCCCTATTGGATGACCAGCCTTATTCGCCCAGATGAAGACGCACTCACCTGCAGACATGATTAATTCCTGAATACGTTCGGGATCGAGGCGGTATTGTTTTACATCATCATAGTCTGTTGACTGGTCACTCATAGGTTCTCCCTCCAGGGCGGTATTATCATGTTTTGTTTTGCCATCATTAAATCAACACTCTCAATGTCAACAAAGTTTCTCGCGTCGTTAGATTGATCTTCAATCATTTGCCGGGAACCCAGGGCCGAAAGCGCAGCAGGCATGTCAGGCCAATATAATTCTGTGACGCCGTCAAATGTCGGAGATCCGTTTGTATAGGACTCTTGCGCTACATGGCACTGCACATAGCAGGTCGCGCTTTCTGTTTGCGCAGCGATCGGCCCATGACCATGCCACCAGTAATGCTGAAATTCTTTTACCGGCATATCTTCCTTGCGCCGAAACGCATAGATGCCTTTAACGCCATCCGTTTCGTAAAATGCAGGTGTTCGCATGACCACTCGCTCCATACCCATCAGCATGGAAGCTGTCTCGACAGGTTTTGTGAATAGTACGGATGGTGAAAAATCACTGCATATGTCAGCGTCTTCCATACCGCGAAACCAAAGCTCAAGCACCCCACTGAGCTTCGCTGGTCGTTCGGGTATTGCATCCTTGATAGCAACAGAGAGCAACGCTGCGTCGATCGCCGGTAATGATTTAGATAGCATATCAATCGCATCTTGACGCAGTGTTAGCTCATCTTCGGATCTGAGAAAGTAATAAACTTTAATCATAAGTTAGACACCATTTGCACAATACCTTTGACAAAATCGAAGCCCACATCAACATCATCTGCTCCTCGATACTTTTTTTGGAATTCTGTAGACTCTTTTTCACCAGTGAGATTCCATCTCGTTTTTATTATAGGAGCAACCTCGAATGACCGAAGCATTTAAAACACCCTACGACCTACTCGGCGACGATGGCATTAAGCAACTGGCTCACACATTCTATGACGTCATGGACGAGCTCACGACTGCCAGCGAAATTAGACAAATGCATGCCGACAATCTAGACCACATTAAGCGTATGTTAACGGCTTACCTAACAGGGTGGATGGGCGGGCCTCCGGTCTATCAAGCCATCAAAGGCACTGTCTGCTTAACGGACCCCCACGAATCATTTCGCATTGGCCCTAAAGAACGGGATCAATGGCTTCTTTGCATGGACGAGGCACTCGAGCGGACAAATGCCAGTGAAGAACTAAAAAACATGCTTAAACAGCCCATGTTTCAGGTCGCAGAGACCGTACGTAACTGCGAAGACTCCACCCCGAAAAACAAAGGGGCTAATATCATAGCCGTTTCCTGAGACCGTGTTTCCGTAATCACTTTGGCGGCTAAACTTCCCGACCCGCCATTCTCGGCCTCGACAACTGTGTCGTCGCGTCAGGGTTGTTACCCACCCAAACACAAATTTGCGGATCTGCATGCTTAAACTCACCTGAAATGTGTATCCCCTGAGTCGTAAACAAACCTTGTCTCTCACCTGCCGTCACACGGATGTTGCCATCCTCGGTATATTCGTACAGGTGATCTGTATCAAACGGATGATAAAGAGATGCCATATTTAATCACCTACCCATTCTGTAAATTTTTGATGCAACCAACGAACTTTGCTCTCTTGATAACCTGATAACGTAATGCCGGGCTTATAAGTCGATTCCAGCCCCATTTGTACCTTGGGCATATTGAAAGAGTCTTGATCGAACACCTTGCCAAGAAAGCCGAGTGCACTGGACCACTTTTCATCTTCTTTCAGCCAATGTACTTTCGCCGCTGGTGGGCGCTCTCCACTGAACGGCAGTAGTTGCAGGCATTCCATGATGCACGATCGATGATCGTTACCATTTGGTCGAAACCGATACACAATTTTATTGAAGGCGCCCCAGGGATGAAAATTAGGGAACTGGGTATAGTCAATGCTATCAACGATTTCAGCGTCGCAATACTCGTCAACCTTGGCGCCAGCAGATGGCCGCAAACCCTCACGACTAATGGCCGCCATAAACGCCCGCGCATTCATACCTTCAGGCACTTTCGGCACTTCTGCTTCGGGTGGCAAATCCATCATCGCACGCAGCATGTCTTCATCAGTGATCTCGTAATCCAACAATGGACTTGGCGTAATACCAGGCGTAATCACCCGGGCGCAGTTGTCCCAAATATCAACCTGACTGTTTGTATCACCGATCCCACGCATGATTTGCGGGTGAGTCGCGTTGACATGGTAGGCCTCACAGAACGCTTCCTGAGCAATCTTCCAGTTACAGGGCATAATTTTGGCGACGTGTGCTTCCTTATACAACGCGCCCAAATCCCACCTTTCAAACTGACCTGCCAGATCCGAAATAAACTCATCAAAAGGCGCGCAACCTTGATCAGGGTTGATAAAAACGAATCCTGCCCAGATCGCAACGGGTATTTCCGGCAAAGAAAATTCGTCATTCTTGATTTGCGGAAAATCCCATGCGGAGGGGAAATCCTTGAGACAGCCGTCTAGATGCCAAGCAAAACCATGAAAAGGACACCTTAACTCTGTGGCGTTACCATCAAACTCTTTGAGCATACGTCCGCGGTGTAAGCAGGCATTGGGGTAGGCCTTTATCTCACCACTTTCCGTTCGTACAACCAGGAAAGAGATGCCAGCAATATCATAACGATAGTGATCGCCTGGCTCGGGTATATCTTCTTCTCGACAAGTAAATTGCCAGACCTTTTTCCAGAGGCGCTCCACTTCTTTCTGGTGATAATCCGCAGAAATGTAACGATTAATTGAGTACTCAGGCAATCCCAAATCTTTAGGAGATTCCATCCTGAGAACATCAGGCACACTGTGAGAATCTTGATCAAGCAACTCCTGATACGTCACTCCAGGAGAGCGCGGCATAGTATCTGGATCGAGATCCTCATTCTTTAACATTTCGGACATCTGTCTTACCTTTCAAATAAACAGTCAGTAGTGATTGTTTTTAGTCTACTTGAACTCTGACGTAATGAAAATGCCTCAAGAAAAATGCTTTGCAACAGGCGCGGCACAACCTATGCGTTAATTATCCAAACCGCGCTTTCCGGCTTCCCGAATGATGGGCTGATACTCCTCAAAAGGCGTGACATTGCCAGAACCGATGGTGAGGCCAGCATCCGTTGTCAGGGTATGTCCAGAGGTATAGCCCGATTCGTCACTAGCGAGCCAAAGCGCAGCGTTGACCACATCATCGGCGACGCCTGCACGCCCTTTCAAAGGTGAACTGGCCGCTAATCCTTTCTTCGTCTCCTCAATCGCCGTTGGATCGCCCCTAAGCGCTGCGACCATTGGCGTTGCCATACCGGCGGGAGAAATAGCATTCGCGCGGATGCCATGTTGGGCCAGCTCGCAAGCAATATTTTTTGTCAGTCCTATGACACCATGCTTGGCTGTCGCATAGGCGTGAGGCCCAAGCCCGCCCATAATACCTGCCGTGCTAGACATACTGATAATCGAGCCGCGGCCACGCGGAATCATCACCCTAGCGGCGTGTTTACAACCGTAGTAAACGCCATTCAAAAGAATATCTAGCGTAAATTTCCACTCTTCAGACACGGTGGTCGCAATGGGTCCTGCAGCCCCCACAATACCTGCGTTGTTGTACATCACGTCAAGCTGACCGAATTCCGAAACTGCCGTGTCAATGAGATTTGCGACTTCCTCTTCCTTGGTGACATTGCAAGGAACAAAGCGAGCAGCGTCGCCGAGTGCTGCAGCCACTTTTTTGCCCGCATCTTCCTGAATATCGCCGAGCACAACCTGCGCACCCTCAGCAACAAAACGAATCGCTGCCGCCTCACCAAAGCCGCTAGCGGCGCCGGTTATCGCGACGATTTTACCGTTGAGTCTACCTGTCATATTTTTCTCCTCTGTGTTTTTAGAATTCGAGCAATTATTTTGATTCCGAGCGCGTCATTAAATTAAAGCCCGTCAATGCAAAGATAAAACCTCTGCGTTGCCTAGTTTCCAAAACCTTTCTCAAACTAATTAAGCACGCTTACTTTTCTGTTTTATCATTTTCAGCAAGTTTCGCCTGTTTCTGGCAGCGAACAAACTATACTATTGTGCTAACCAAATCCAAGTCGATAAAATAAGGAGTATAAAATGATTAGTCAGGGTCCACTCGAGGATAGGTTGGCAATTCGCGAATTGATAGAATCCTATAACGACGCAGTGATGCGTTTCGATGGAGATGCTTGGCGGTCGAATTGGCTCGCAGACGCCATTTGGAGTCTACCCGGTGCGGGAGAAATCCAAGGACTCGACAACTTCTTCCCGATCTGGGAGCAGACCATGTCTGGATTCTCTTTTGTCGGTTTCTTCGCATCTGCCGGACCCATAATTATTGAAGGTGATTCCGCCACAGGTACCTGGTACCAACAGGAATTCTTAAACGGAAAAGACGGCTCAAAACGCAAAATTACAGGTAAATACAGTGATGACTACGTGCGCGAAAATGATCGTTGGTATTTCCAGAAAAGAATCTACGAAATTTTAGACGTAGAAGAAACCTGATTGGTAGACGCACACTTGACCCTCCGCCAACTAATCGGTGAGTTGGCTTTCGAGAGCCTTTGCTCCTCAATTTCACCTGTATCGCCCAAAAAAACGCTTTATTCAGTCCACATAGCAGCAATTTTGGCTGAATGAAGCGTCAAACAGATATTTACTAGTTAGTTGTTGACTAGTCGCTTCACATATTCTATAAAAAACCGTCAGCTCTGATTTTTTTAATCGGAACATGACGATACACAACACATAAAGCACAGAACACATCACCATTAGGAACAGCATTACGAGATAGTCTTAACAATAATAAAAGCATGCCGGGGAAACAGAATGATTAGGTCAATCAGCAAAAACGTACGACTCGCATTACTCGCTGCACTATCGTCTACCATCACAACAGCACCAACATGGGCCGCCGAATCGGAGAGTATCGCCCTTGAAGAAGTCACGGTTACAGCGCGAAAAATAGAAGAATCAGCGCAAACGGTACCGATCGCTATCACGGCTCTCACGAAAGAATTGGCGAGCGCCACAATCCGCGACATCACAGACCTTAACGGCTTTGCTCCAAACGTACAGATTGGAGAAGACGGTGCGCGAGGCGGCGGCGGCGCGGTCATCGCCATGCGGGGTATTAGCCCAAGCCGCACCGACGACAATTCACTCGATGCTCCCATTGGCGTAATGATCGACGGTATCTATCTAGGTTCGCTCGCCGGTCAAGTACTCGAAAACTTCGATCTTGAACGTGTTGAGATCTTACGAGGACCTCAGGGCACGCTATTTGGCAAAAACACGGTTGGCGGCGTAATTCACGTCATCCGTAGCCGACCCACAGGAGAACTTGGCGCCCGCGTTAAAGCGACCGTTGGACAAGATGGACAACGAGAATTCCGGGGCGTTTTTAATACCTCGCTCGTTGAAGACAAACTAGCGCTTAAGCTATTTGGCTCCTATATTCAGGACGATGGGTTCACTGAAAACATCACACTAGGCGGCAAGAATGGCGCCACCGACTACAAAAGTTATGGCGCGACATTCCTGTTCACACCTAACGATGACTTCGAGGCGTTGTTAACCATCGAGAAATTTTTAGATCAAAGCGATCTAAGCGCATACAACACAAATTACAACTTGGCAGCTGGTGTTGCTGCGCCACCCACAGGACTTCGGGATTCCGACTTAAGTGGTGGCTTTCAAATGTGCGACGCCACACAGCTGTTTAGCTTCCCTGACGCTTGTAGAACAACCTTAGCGCAGTCTAATGTATCTGAAAACGACACAAGAAATGCCGCTGAGCTTGATACGACAGCCTTCACGCTGTCGATGAAACTTGATCTCAATGACAATCTTTCACTTGTATCGACGACTGGCTACCGCGATCTAACAGAATACGGCATCTTTGATTTTGACGGTTCGGCAGCGCCATTTATCACCATTGAAAAATTCAATGACTTTGACCAGCTGAGTCAGGAGCTGCGACTAGACGGCAGCTACGACGATTTCACTTTTACTGCAGGTGTTTATTACTTTAACAGCGAGTTCGATCGTGACTGGCGCACAGGTGGATCATTCTGGCAGAACCGGTTGGGCGGTTTGTTTGCATTTGCACCTCCACCAGCGCCAGGACTCACCTATTGGGGACTCTGTCAGGGCGGCGCAATTGGACTTTTCTGCGACACAGGCGTGCCAGCTTATCCTGGTCTAGATTCCGATTTGGTTCAGGTGCTTTATGAAACCCAAGAAACGACTTCAGTTGCTGCCTTTGTTCAGGGCGATTGGCAATTCGCTGAAGACTGGACATTAACTTTAGGAGTGCGCTGGACTCGCGAAGAGAAAGACTTTCTTGCGGGACAGGCTTACTTAACCACCGTGGAAAGACAAGATGCTTTTGCTTATCCCGCTTTTGCTGATCTTGACAACACCTGGACCGAGCTGTCTCCCAAGGTTGGCCTCACTTATCAACTGAATGACAATGCGATCGTTTTTGGCACCTATTCCGAAGGGTTTCATTCCGGTGGTTTCTTTGGCACCAATCAAAATATCGCAGACTTTGTGAGAGACCAATATCAGCCCGAGTACGCCAATTCTTACGAATTGGGCTACAAGAGTATGATGATGGATGGACGTCTGAGACTGAATGTCGTCGGCTTTTTCAACGACTTCACAGACAAACAGGAATCTTCAATATCATTCGACCCTACTACCAACACTGTCGCGACAATCTTCAACAACGTATCAGACGCAACTTACAAGGGAATAGAACTGGAAACAGAATTTCAAGCAACAGAACGTCTGAGACTTTTCCTGAATTACGGTTATCTTGATGCGAAGTACGGGAAGTTTGAAACAGACCTGGACTTAACAGACGATGACTTTAGTACATCTGACGCAACAAGCCTAAGACCCAGAGATACGCCTGAGTTCACACTTGGTTTCGGCGCAAGCTATATTGTTGAGCTGGGCAGTGGCCAAGTAGAACTGTACGCAAAACATGCAATGGTTGATGACAGCGAAAATTTGCTCAATACCGAGTTCGGACACAGGGACTCCTCTGAAGACCTTACTGCATCTATTGGATATCATGCGGATAATTTCTCTATCGTCGCGTACGGACGAAATCTGACTGACGATCAGGTTGAAGTTGGCATTCCGATTGCGGACCTTTTTGCTGCAGGTATCATTAATCAGGGAAGAACTTTTGGACTTGAATTCACCTACGAAATGTAAACTTTATTAAAAAAAAGCCCGGTTTAACCGGGCTTTTTTTTGCTTGTGATTTATACCGTTGCTAAGCCCTCAATCGACATTTTGCCAGTAAGGCGCACGCAATTTGCGCTTATTAATCTTACCCATCGTATTTCGCCCGAGGTCCTCAACATACTCAAGCGTTCTCGGACACTTATAGTGAGATAACCTTTCTCGGCACCAGGCAACCATAGCATCTGCAGATGGCAAAACCTCATCAGGCTTGGGGATAACCAGCCCTTTTAGTTCTTCACCCATATCCTTGTTAGGCACACCGATACAAGCCACGTCCAGAACCGCTGGGTGCTCTATCAGCACTTGCTCGGCCTCGGCCGGATAGATATTCACCCCGCCAGAGACAACCATGTCGCTAAAACGATCCGTGATAAACACGTAACCTTCTTCATCTACATAGGCAATTTCACCTAATGTAAAGATTCCGGGTGCGATATGTGCGGCGGCCGATTTCTCAGGGTCATTGTGATAGACAACGCCCCTGCCGGTTGCATCTTTGAAAAACAAGCGGCCTTCAGTATTCGGCGGCAGCGTATTATCGTCATCATCGAGAATCAACGCGGTAAATGGCGGGATGGCTTTACCCACAGAGCCCGGGTGTAGAAGCCACTCTTCCGACGTAATCATACACGTTGTCCCCACTTCACTGGCGCCATAAGCATCCAGAAAAACTGGCCCAAACCATTCAATCATTTCCCGTTTGACATCTACAGGGCACTTTGATCCTGTGTGACTGATGCTTTTCATTGAGCTGACATCATACTTTTCCCGCACGTCTAGCGGCAGCGCCAAGAGTCTTACAAAGTGTGTAGGCACCATAAGCGTAGATTCAATTTTGAATTGCTCGATCGCTGCCAGCGTATTTTCTGCATTGAATCGGCTTAGAATCACCGAGGGAACCCCAGCTATCAGTTGCCGTGTCGCGCTTAATGGCCCGGTGTGATACATCGGACCCACTACTAGCTGCGCACCAACCTCAGCACCGGCAGGGATACGCGCCATTGTTCTTTCCTTGAAAAGCGCCAGATGTTCATCAATCGTCGCTCCCCCAGCAAACATGGTGGGTGGTAATTCAGTCCCCTTCGGGCGACCAGTTGTACCTGAGGTGTATAAAAGGTTTGGTTTCGGTGGCACACCGTGATCGGGCTGATCAGCACTATTGCCAGCTAACCAGTCGCTCCACGCCAAAACACCCTCGGTATCGCACCAACCAACAACCGTATGAACACCTGAATTGGCGGCCGCTTCGATTCCTCGTTCAGCGGTCTCAGGACCGACAAAGAGTACACGTGCGCCCGAATCACTTAAAATATAAGCCACTTCCTCTGCCGTAAGATGAAAGTTTACGGGCACCACCGATGCACCGGCCACAAGTCCACCGAGGTTCGCGAGCGCTGTTTCCACAGAATTTTCCGCGAACACTGCAACTCTGACGTCAGGACCAAGATCATATGCTCGGAGTCCATTCACTGCTCGATTGAGCACGTCATCCACCTCTGACCAAAGCAGTGACTTGTGCTCATCTCTGATGGCTATCTGGTCGGGATTTTGTTCGGCATAAGTCAGCGCAAATGTCATTTTGGTTGCTCCGTGGAAGTATCGGTTTTTTAGATTTGAATAGGATGATAGCCAGATGAAAAAAAACAGTCAAAGTTGTCTTTTTTATTCGACAAACTGGCTAACTCATCACGTTATTGCTTCAAACACCCCGAGTTTCGCAGGTGCGGATTTTTATGCTTTAGCTGTGTGGCACCCAAGCTGCATGAAAACCATGCGGCACCCTTTGCGGAATTTTTATCCGGGCAACGGGGTCGGCATGCCAATTCTGCGCATCGAGAATCTGACATTCACTGGTTCCGGAAATTCTGTCGTACACAAAACAGATCACGTAGCCATCATCTTCATCGGTAGAGTCGATTCTTGGCACAAAAACAGCTTCTCCAGATTCCGCGTTATCACCAAAGTAGTGCATTGCAATTTCGCCAGTCTCATTGTCATATTTCATTTCACCATCAAAGGTTGGAGTGGCTTCTACCCTAAAGCGAGCAGCGTAGGTATACCGATTTTTGTAGCCAACATAGTCATCGTTAATCCGAGGAAAGTCGCAATGAAATTCACGATCAATGGGTGTCGATTGAACATCACCGGTGCGCATGTTGAATCGCCATTCATGAAGCTGTCCCAGTTGATCTCTGACCTCAACACCCTCTTCTGTAACAATACCGCCACGGTCTGATCGACATGCCTGAAAAACGACTTCATCGCCCTCTTCAAAAGCATTAGCGACATGAAAAAGAAAACTCTCTTCTATTTCAAACCAGCGGATTGTGTTGTCATCTCCAGACCGCGGCACAATGCCTATTCGACACCCATTGTCAGGATCCCAACCGACCAAACCACCGCCGGTCATCATCTTTTCAAAATCGAAGACGAGGGGAAGATCAGGGAAAATGGTGTAATTTTCGGTGATAGCGCAGTCATGCATCATGATCGGCTTGGGAATCGTAATTTCGGTCGCGTGCGAAGCCCGCCCATTGGTACCCACAACAGAGTAGCTTAAAAAAGGAGGCTGGAGTCCATAACCGAAGGTCATCATCTCACCCGTTTTCGCATCTACTTTTGGATGAGCGGTAAAGTTGTGCGTGACGGTGCCTTCAAAATCATGCTCACCTTCCGTTTCAAGTTCTGGCAGAGATATGCGATACGGCGTTCCACCCTCCATCATTGTATAGAGCTGCCCCTGGTGAAACACCATGGCAGTATTCCCCGTGTTTTTGACACCCGGCATCTCACCCTTGGCAATGTATTCACCCAACATATTTAAGCCAGGGTAGATCCACTCGCCCTTCGCGCGCTCTTCATCCAATCCTTTTGACTGAACAAAACGATTGCGGTAAGTGACTTTTCCGTTCTTAAAGTTAACACCATGAATCATCCCATCGCCATCAAATATGTGATACCTCGCTTCATCAGGGACATAGTAGGGGTTAGGACCCGTTCGCAAGAAACTACCCGAAATATCCGCTGGTACTTCACCGATCACTTCCAACTCGGTAGTCGTTATCTCTTCGTAAACAGGCTCATTGTTTCCTTTTAAAAAAGGGTTGTTGTATGACGCTACTTCAGCGGTAGTCATATGTTTTCCTCGGTTAACTTTTAACTTTTAATTTTTATTAGCCACCCGCCAAAAAGACAGGCTGTACTATGTTGCTATCACTATATAATCGGACTAAATACTGTCGGAAAGTATCGCGCTCAGCCTCGCAAGGCCGTCATGGTCAAGTGCGGCCTGGCCATGTCGTTCTGCCATTGTCGCAACTAGTTCAACACCTCGCGCATTGCTTAAATCTAACGTCCCAGCTGTCACCATAGCTGTAGCAAGCCCACCCATCAATTGCGCATGGCCATAGTCGTCCCAACACTTTTCTATCGGATAACCAGTAACACCTGAGGATTCCAATGTGTTCTGATAAGCCTGCACCAGCCCAGCTTCATGCTCGCGCCTTTTGTCTATCGCCATAGAGCCACCCAGGAGATAGGCAAGATCATAGGCACCTGGTCCACGACCAATGCCTTGCCAGTCAAGCACTACCGCTTCCCCCGGTGCAAACATCAAGTTCTCCACGCGATAATCCTGATGCGCTAAGGTCCAGGGACTCCGGGCGGCAAGTGTCTTGTTTATTTGCAAATAATTGCCTGCAAATCGTTGATAGAGCTCAAGCCCACCAGCCGGAAGATATTTTGCAAAGCCGCTTTCAAACACTGGATAAATTTCCTTGAGCAATTGATCAACATACTCAATTCGTGGACTTATCATGGAGGGGATCCACTCTAGCGCAGGTATCTTAACTTTATTCCACCATACAGCATGTATTCTGGCCATGACCTCTACCGCTGCATAGGCTTGCTCAACCGACATTCCATCACTTTGTGCAACCAACTCATATCGAGTCAAATCTTCCATAACGATAACAAAATCAGCGGTGCCGGGTTTGATATCAGTATGATAAACCCCGGGGATTCCGACAGGTATTGAGGGAGCTAATTCTTCATAGAACCGAATTTCTGCGTCGAACATGCCGAGAGCCACGCCCTGTGCACGATTACCTTCAAAGGAGGAAGGCAGCTTCACGACGACACTTTCTGGCACTTTTTGGCTCGGATCGGATGTACTGAGCCCAACTCGATAAATATCGCCCATAAGCCCTATCCCCTGACCAATCTGGTTAGCCTCGATTGAATCTATTTCGACGTCAAAGATGGCAGAGAGAAATTCAGGGGTTACATCATTTATGTTTGCTGGAATCATAATTACAATTTCAATTTTTGGTTCATGACTTTAGGGACTCAACGCTAAAAAGCGCGGTGTATCTGACGTTCGCTGAGCGCTTGACCTTTAGCTCGATCAGGCGCTAAATACAAAACAATCAGACATGACTGTTTAACAAGATAGCAAAACAAAATCAGATATTAAACCTCGTCGTTAATAGCCGCCCGAAAACAGCAGCAAGACGGCGAGAAGCGACACGGGCGATAACTCGATTGGGTAATTGAGTCAAAAACTAGATACGTCAGTGATTCGAATTTCTACATGCATTCAAAATAGAGAAAAGGAAAATAACATGAAAGTAGGACTAGCCTTCGCAAGTAGTATCAGCACCGATGGTGCTTCTGCTCTGGCGCTGTGCCAGCGCGCTGAAGCTGCCGGTTTTGAATCTGTTTGGGGAGGCGAGCATGTGATAATGCCAGACTCTATCGTCTCGAAATATCCGTATACGCCAGACGGAAAAATTCCCGCGGAACCGGAAACACCTATTCCAGATCCTTTAATATGGTTAGCTTTTGCAGCTGCCGCGGCACCAACGCTTCGCTTAGGCACCTGTATACTTATTGTGCCCCAACGCAATCCATTGATCCTCGCAAAGGAGCTCGCAACACTAGACCAATTGTCAGGAGGCAGAGTTGAGTTAGGTTTGGGTGTGGGTTGGATGAGAGAGGAATTCGATGCGCTAGGCGTCCCTTGGGAAAAGCGTGGCGCTAGAAATGATGAATACATTGAAGCGATGCGCGCACTTTGGCAGGGTCCCCACGCCGAGTATCACGGCAATTTTGTAGACTTCGAACCCGCAACCTGTAGCCCAAGACCGGTAAATGGTTCTATTCCTGTCATCGTAGGTGGTGATTCAGATGCTGCAATCTCACGCGCGGTACGCATTGCTGATGGTTACTTCCCGGGCGAGGGCGACATCACACAGCTTGGCGCACTGCTGAATCGAGTGAGGCAAGCAGCTGAAGACGCGGGTCGTGATCCTGCATCAATTGAATTTAGTGCCATTTTCGGCTCCCAAATGGCGAACCCCGAACAGGGAATTGAAGAAATGGCTTCAATAGGCGTCAATCGCGTCATGATTCCTGCTTTCTTTTTTGGCGGACCAGAGGGGCTGGACAATTTAGACAAACTTAGCGAGCGGATCATGCCAGTAGCCAATGGCTAAAAACTAAGAGAGGACAAGCCTCTGAAGATATATAAAGACGTACCTTTCAGTCTGGGGCAAATCACTGCCGACTGGCTTACCTTAGCCATGAGAGATGGCGGTCACCTCCAGACAGGTAAAGTAATTAGCTTTACTTATCATGTCGTCGGTCAGGAGACTGGCTTTCTCGGTGAGATTGCCATTCTTGCTCTGACCTATTCTTCAGATGCTAAGGGCGAGTCCTCCGATCCAGCACCACCGGCGACGATGGTATTAAAGATACCGACACCACTAAAAAACCGGGTAATGGGCCAAAGTCTTGGTGTCTACGAAAAAGAGATTCGCTTCTACAGTACGCTCAAGGAAAAACTCAACATTCGCACGCCTGGTTTTTATTATGGTGCGATGAGTGCGACCGATGATCCCGATGTTATTTTGGAACGGCTGAAAGCACTTAATCGTCTACCTATTTGGCTCATCGCTATTTTTGGTCTCATCGTCCAATGGATCTATGGGCTGATGCCGCGCCGTTATGCACTCTTGATTGAAGACGTCAGTCACTATCGACTTGGAGATCAATCGGCTGTTTGCAGCGACGATGATATCAAAATGGCACTCGACTCAATGGCCTCACTACACGCACAGTTTTGGGATAACGAGGAATTACAGTCGCTTTCCTGGGTCACCCCCATTGAGCTGTCAGCCAAACTCATACACATGGGCTATCTACAATCGGCCACCAAATATCTTAAGGAAAATGCTGCGAGCCTTACCGAAGACCAGCTTAAATTACATGCTTGGTTAAAAAATAACGGCGTAGCACTCACGGAGCGCCTCGGGAAAAAACCAGTCACCCTTCTGCACGGAGACTTCCGGGTTGACAACCTGTGCTTTGATGACAACTCAGGCGAAATGTTGTTACTTGACTGGCAAACAACGATGGCGGGATCGTACGCTCTAGAACTAGCTTACTTCCTCAGCACAGCACTGCCTGCAGATGCCTCTAGAGAAAAACTGGATGAGATGATTGAATATTACCGACACGCTATCGGCCTGAGAGGGATTCAAATAACTACGCCAGCATTACGACGCGAATTTGACATCGGTATGATTGCTATCGTGCACCGAATTTCACCAATTCTCTACCAATCCCAACTCGAGTTAGGCACAGACAGGGGACCAGCAATCATGCAAAACTGGATAGACAGTGCTTACCAAAAAGCGATCGACATCGAACTCGAATCGATTTTGGACGCACCCTAGCGATCACCTCGTGTGCTAGAACTTATTACCGGGTTGTTTGACATGTTCTCGCATTGAAGGCGGCACGTCCGGAGGATCTGTTGTAAATAACCCCTCTTCCACTGGCGGATGGACGTCAAACACATTGTTAAACTTGTGCACAGAGTCCCAAATGCCAATACCAATGGTTAATTCAACAATTTCCGCCTCGCTGAAATGCTCTTTCAAACGTTCCATGAACGCATCGTCAATACCGTGCGCATGATTGCCTACAAAATCTTCGGTCAAATCAAGCGCAAGCTTGATTCGTTCATCCAGTGAAGACTCCCTGTGATTCAACATCTCGCTGATCATTTGTTCTGACATGCCGTTCTTCTGCGCCGCAGAAGATCGTGCGGGAATTCAGTAGCGACACTTATTTAGATTTGCGGATTTTAATCTCACGAGATCCTTGAGCGTTGGATCCAGTCGGCTGTGCGACCAGAGCAATCCATAGCGATACATAAATCCCTCGAAGAGGTCCGGGCAATGTGCGTAAACACCGGCAAAACCCGGCAAACCACCTACTTCTGTTACTCTTGGCATTGGCTGTTTTCTCGCGATTGATTCAGTTCTTTAACTGTACGACAAATCACTAAAAGCGACAAGCATCATCCAAATTGTCAGGCTTGACTTCATTGTGTCGTTTATCGAACATCACTTCTTACACAAGTTTTGCAGGAGTCATCTTGACTGAAATTATTAGCTTTGATCAGGTCACGCGCGCGAAGGGGCACAAATTCCCCGGGGGCGAATACTCGATTCAGCACTGGGAAAACTTTCTCCTTTCAGCTTGTACCGGTGCAGAGGTAATGCATGATGGCGTGGTGCATCCCATTGCTTTATTTCACGTGCCTATTCTTGGCTCAGGTACCACTATCGCAGAAATGTTTGCCTTAGGGTGCGCTGACAGTGACATGTCGATATCAATCGAGAGTTACGACTGGCAGCTGTTTAATCCGCTCAGGGAAAATGCGAGATATGACGTTCAGGGTAAAATCACAGAGGTAAGCAGGCACAACGATAAGCCCGAGGACACCGGGTCTGTGTACGATCGCATCGTGTTTGATTTTGAATTACACAACGATGGCCTATTAACCGCAAGTAGCACAGTCGTATGGCATTACAATCGGGGGCAAAGATGAACGTGAACGAGGGTGATGAACTTCCTCACTGGACAATGGCATCAGTCAGCGCCGAGCGGATGCAAACAATGGCAGCGATTCTGCGCGATCCCAACCCTGTACACTGGGATAGAAAAAGCGTTAGGGAGCTGGGGCTCGGTGAACGATGCATTAACCAGGGTCCCCTAGGCATTGGCTATATGGTTAACATGCTCCATAGCTGGGCGGGCGAGAACTGCATAAGGCGGATGTTTGTACGGTTCCCAAATCCGATTATTCTCGATGGTGATCACATCGTCTCCAAGGGCATCGTAACAAAACGATACCAGCAGGACAGCCTCGCGATGGCGGAGGTTGAAACTTGGCTCGAACGTGATGGAGAGCGGGGACTTATCGAGGCAACGGTCACATTGCAATTGCCTGCCGATTAGCCGCCCGAACCTTAGACTCTATCTGCTGTGGCCGCCTTTGATTGTGATTGTTTCTCCGGTCATCCATTCAGAGGCACTTGATGCGAGAAAAACTGCCGCGGGTGCAATATCCTCAGGTGTTCCCAACCTTCCCAAAGGAATACCGAGTTTCTTGCCCATTTCAGGCACGTCGTCATCAGAGATATTCAAAAACTCCTTAAACACTTCTGTCGGTATTGGTCCTGGAGAAATACCATTAACCCGAATATTGTATCTTGCCAACTCGGAGGACAACGTCTGCGTCAGGTTATCGACGCCGGATTTTGCTACTGCGTAGGGACCATTAAATGGCGACGCTCGCCCCGCCACTGCTGACGAGATATTGATGATCGTGCCACCACCATTATCCTTCATCACCTTTGCCGCTGCTTGAGCGCCGGTCCAGACTGCCTTCAGGTTCAAATTAAGTTGAAAGTCCCACTGCCGCTCGGGCACATCAATCAATGTCCTGGCCACTCGATCATCTGCACCACCTGCATTGCTGATCCAACAGTCGAGTGAACCAAACGCAGCTACCGCGGCTTCCGCTAGCTGAGTCACCTGTTCGAGCACCATTACATCTGTTGTCACCGCGATGGCATCGCCACCCATATCCTTAATTTTATCTGCAACAGCCTGAATTTCTTCAGTTCGGCGTGCGGCGAGCACAACCTTTGCCCCGGCTTCGGCAAGACCTATCGCGATCGCCTCACCTATCCCTCGGCCACTTCCGGTTACAACGGCCACTTTGCCTTTCAGGCTAAAAGTATCAAGTACACTCATATATACAATCCTGTTATCAATTTTTGCGGCGTTCGGCTCGCCTATTTTTTGTCAAACGCCAAGTTCAGCCCGGTCAGCCCATGCAGCAATGCATTAGCAGAAAACTCAGGATCACTGGCGCCGTCATTCAGACGGAAATTCTCTAAGCGATCCAGAATAACTTTAAAACCAATGTTCATCTCTCGACGACTGAGCGCGGCCCCGAGACAGTGATGAACACCTTTGCCAAATGCGACCTGATCCTTAAGGTTAGGGCGCTGCAGATCAAACTTCTCAGGTTCAGGGAATTGATTCTCATCCTGATTCGCTGATGCGAATCGTGCAAACAGAATTGAGTCCTTGGGAATCGTTTCGCCGTGCATCTCGACGTCACGCGTCGCGCGCCTGAACATATTCGACGACGGACTCGATATCCTTAGCGCTTCTTCAACTAACCTCGAAATCATGTCAGGTGAAGGGTCGTTGCGTAGCAATTCATATTGGTCAGGATTCTGAATTAGCAACCACATTGCTTCTGTTAGTGTCGCAGAGGTTGTTTCGTTTCCAGCGACCATTATCTGCGAGATCATTGAAAGACACTCACCATCACCGAGTGGTTGTTCGCCGTCGATGCTCGCATTGACGACCTTGGAGAGAATGTCATCTGTTGGCGACTCGCGACGTTCGTTCATCCGTTCAACAAAATAATGTTGGAACTCCACCATATCCTTGGCCGCTGCGAGCAATCCGTCTCTGTCGAGCTGCCCGGAAAGATTACCTATAAAGGCTTCTGTCCATTTACGAAACAAATGCATGTCCGATTCAGGTGCACCTAATTGTGACACAATCACACGAAGCGGCAGCGGTACGCCAAAGTCAGATAAAAACTCGCAATGACCGTTATCTATAAATTGGTCTATCAGGTCGTTTGAGGTTTGCTCAATGAAAGGTTCCAACATTTTGAGACTCGCGGGTGAAAACGCACCGTCGACAAATTTTCTGTACCTTTTCTGCAGAGGTGGATCCTGAGTCAACATGGTTGGTACCTGAGGATAGCCGCCTTTCAGGATTTCCGTAATCTCCGGATCTTCACTACCCCCTAGCGCGCGAGTTGCTGTCAGCATTTTGCTAGAAAATGTTTGATGATCTCTTGCCATGCTGAGCACATCTTCATACCGCGAAATGAAGTAAATACCGGACGCAGGATCCTTAAAAACAGGGGCTTCGTGCCTCAAGCGGCGATTTATGTCCCAGGGTGCCTTCAATAACGCAGGATGCATTGGCGAGACCTCATGCAGGGGACAGGTTGCAGCTCTGCTTAGTTCTTCTTGATCGCTAGCTGTCATAAATTAATTTCCATCGTTGGCCAAATGTTAAAAAGAGAATAACATAAAACAATCAATGTTGACTGTTTTGTACATTTCGGCATAAATGGTACCAAGCAACAGATAAAGATTGGCACAATGACGTATTATTTACGTAAACCGGTGGAGTGTTGAACTATGAGTAACGAACGCTTTGATATATACGCAAATTCAGATCAAACGCTTGAACCCGGCGATGCAAGATGCCCCGGTCCCAGCCCTCAGGACATGCTCAACAGGGATATGGACACGCCCGCCGACGCACTGAAACAGGTCAAGTACGAATATCTGGGTAGCGATGACATTCCACTCTCCCGTTATACAGACGAGGCGTTCTATCGCTCAGAAGTCGAGAACGTTTGGCAGAAAACCTGGCAATGGGCCTGCCGAGAGGAACATGTCACGGATGTCGGCGATTACTACGTCTACGACATTTGTGATGACTCGGTTATCGTTATTCGCGGTGAGGACAATAAAGTTCGTGCATTTATCAACTCTTGCCCACATCGAGGCATGCAATTCTTTGATGCAGGTGATCAAGGACAGGGCAAACAATTTCTTCGTTGCCCGTTTCACGGCATGTCGTGGCATCTAGACGGTGCACTGAGAGACATACCCTGCCGATGGGACTTTCCTCACGTCGAAGAGGAAAAGTTTGGGCTGACTGAGATACCTTGCGAAAGCTGGGGTGGATTTATTTTCATTAATCTCGATCCGCAGGCGACACCGCTTGAGGAGTACTTACAGGTGCTTCCTGAGCACTTTGCAACGTGGCCACTGGAAAACCGATTTATTTCGCTGCACACGCAAAAAATTCTGCCGGGCAATTGGAAAATGTGCATGGAGGGCTTTCTCGAGGCATTTCATGTTCTCGCAACCCATCCAGAGGCACTACGAACGTCGAGTTGGGCAAACACCCAGTACGACATATTTAGCCCTCACGTGACTCGGTTTTTCCAAAACCTTTCTTCCGGAAATCCACATTTTGAAAAAGCTTATTCCGAGGCTGAGTTATTCGGCTTTTTTGGTCATGACGCAAGCGAACTGCCCGAAGGCATAACCGCAAGGCAAGCACACGCCGACATCCTTCGCACAAACATGTCCGAGAACCTTTCCGTAGACTTGTCCGGCCACTCGAATAGTGAAATGCTCGATAGCATTGAATACCATTTATTTCCCAACGCCTGTTTCTTTCCCGGTATCGTCATTCCGTTGATCTATCGTTTCAGACCTCTCGGTGTTGACCGTTGCATACACGACATCATGCTGCTTCAACCTCTACCAAGCTCAGGCATCAGACCTAAGCCTGCGCCCGTAGAGAAACTGGGAATCGATGAACCTTACACCTCGCTCTCGTCGTTTAATCAAACCGGGCTCAGTCACGTGCTTGATCAAGATACAGAAAACTTCACGAGGCAATGGGCCGGTATCAAAGCGTCGAAAAAAGGGCATCAAACACTCGGAAACTATCAAGAAATTCGTATTCGGCATTTTCACGATGTGCTGGACACGTTTCTACGCGGACATAATTGACATTGAGTCATAATAAAAACAATCAGACTTGATTGTTTTACATCAATGTGGTGTAACTAACATTTTAAATTCCAAGGAAAGCTCCATCATGGCACAAACTCACGACCACGAAATTGTCTCTATTTATCCTTTTACCGACGACGAAGTTGACCAACTCATGGATAATTCTATGGAATGCGTTCTCATGTGGGCAACAAAAGACGGATGGCCTGTTGGCGTCACCCATGCTTATGTCTGGCACGAGGGCAAAATCTGGATAACCTTCGCGGAACATCGACACAGAACCACGGCTATTCGCCGCGACAACAGAGTTTCAGTCAATGTAAGCAGCAATGGCTATCGACCTGATGCATCTGCGGATCTGCCGGGCGGAGCAATTACCTTTAAAGGGACCGGTGAGTTTTTTCAGGATGACGACACCAAAAAGTGGTTTTATACCGCGTTGTCGCAAAAACTGAATCCCGGTAATCCTTCCGGCGAGGAGTTTTTCTATAATTTGCTCGACTCGCCGTTAAGAATTATATTAGCCGTTACACCGACTAAAAAAATTATGTACAACGGCAAAAATGCTGGCGCACACATGGCGGGGGCGATTGACGAATCAGACTTGGGAGAGAGACTGCCCGGTGACATTGACCGCATGAATAAAGTACGCGCAGAAAAGGGGCTTCCGCCACGCTAGACAAAGTTTTCGATAAATTCGAAATTGTTCTGAAGCATACGTACTCGCACGAAAGGCAGCTAGATGCTAAGTCGTCAGGAAATTGAAAAACTATATCGATTAATGGAGTTTGAGGCTGCCCGAACGTCTCCACCGGATGGTTTTCCGTCTCTTCCTGACATACCAGCCGGCAGGTATACGGATTCTACTTTTTTCGAGTTAGAGCAAACACACATCTGGCACAAATCTTGGCTGTTTGCTGCCCATATTGACGAACTACCTTCACCCGGAAGCTATCGTCGATGGGACAATGCCGGGCAACCTGTCGTTATCGTTCACGGCGATGATGGGGTCATCCGGGCGTTCTACAACACATGTCGCCATCGAGGCGCACCGGTGGTGACAGAGGAATCGGGACGCAGAGCCCGACTCACCTGTAAGTATCATGGGTGGACCTATACACACCAGGGTGATTTGGTCAGCGTTAGAGACCCTGAGGATTTCTCCGGTCTCGATATGTCATGCCGTGGTCTGATCGGTATTCGATGTGAAATGTTTGGAAACTTGATCTTTCTCAATTTTGAGAATGACGCACCCTCTCTGCTGGAGTGGCTCGGCCCTATTGCCGAAGAATGGGCTGAATTTCAATTCGACAAATGCCGTCTTGCTGCCAGACATAGCTTCGTTCTCGATTGCAACTGGAAAATTGCGATGGAAGCCAACACCGAGGTTTATCACGTCAAGAGCATTCATCCGACCACGGTCGCGCCAGTGCTGGACGATCGTCGTAACGTGAATACGCTGTACCCTAATGGTCACGGCCGCATGGTGGCACCTCGCCCCGCAGGCATGCATTCGGCGATGAGTTTACCGGCCTCATCAAATGAAATTGACACGGTTGGCGAGATAGGGAGAACCTGCACACAATCCTACGGTATATTTCCTAACTGGGTATCACCACTAAACCATCGGGTGTTACCGCCATTGCTGTTTTGGCCTCTTGGCATCGACAAATGCCTGTTTGAAACATGGACCATGGCACCCGACTGGGGGGACAACCCCGCGCCGGACATCTGGACCGAAAATCAAGGAGAGCAACTTGTCAAAGTGCTTCAAGAGGACACCGAGTTTGGCCAGCAAATTCAGCGATCTGTGGAGTCATGGGGGTTTACGGGTGTCCCACTCAGCTATCAGGAAGCGCGTATTTATCACTGGAATCAAGCTGCCGATAAGATGATTGGCATTAACAATATTCCCGAGACACTCAGTGTTGAGCAGGTCATAGGTGACGAATGGATCTACCCTAACGACCCTAGACTAGAACAGGTAGCAACATGATTATTGGCATTCACCACGTTGCGATCAGCGTCGAAAATCTGGATGCAGCCGTGTCCTTTTACCAAAATGCGTTCGGTTTTAAGGTGGTTCAGACTAGCGACTTCGAGAAAAACAAATTGGTTGATGCCGCGATTGGTTTGACCGACGCAGAAGCGCGCATGGCCATGCTGAAAGCACCCAATGCTTTTGTTGAACTTTGGGAATATACCCATCCCCAACCGAAGGACCTTAGGTCGCGACCTTGTGATTATGGCTACCCTCACTTTGCGCTGCAGGTGTCCAACATCGACGATGAATATGATCGATTGCTCAAAGCAGGTATGACATTCGCCGGAGAAGTCGTTCACTTTACGAAAGAGACCGCGGCGATTTATGGCAAGGATCCATTTGGAAATATCATCGAATTATACGAGATCAATACACCAGACCTGCCGGGCCTGGCAAAGGAGTAATTTATGCCTGATACCACTAGCGTTCGAACAATGGACGCAAGCTTTCATACGCTGCTAGAGGCTGACACCAATGCAACTTTTATATCTGATGCGCTCAAAGTCGATGCGCCACTGCCGCCCGGACCTTCACTCGTTCCAGTTGAGAGATATACATCTCGAAAGTATCACGATCTGGAGGTAGAACGACTTTGGAAAAAATGTTGGCAGGTCGCTGCACACGAAGACGATTTTCCCAACGTCGGTGACGTGGTGCCTTATGACATTGCAAATCTCTCTTTTCTTATCGTTCGAGCCGGCGAAAACGAGTACAAGGCATATTACAACGCGTGCCTTCATAGAGCACGAAAACTACGAGAATTCAGGGGCACTGCGCTAACAGAATTACGTTGTGCGTTTCACGGCTGGGCATGGAACCTCAACGGCTCTCTCAAACAAATTCCCTGCGCATACGACTATGCTGGCCTGAAAAAGGAAGACGAGGCGCTACCTGAAGTAAAACTTGAGCGCTGGGGAAGGTTCATTTTTATCAATCCTGATCCTGATTGCGACTCCCTCGCTTCACACCTCGGAGACCTTGATTCACACTTTGAACTTTTACCCTACGACAAACGCTATAAAGCTGCGCATGTCGGAAAGGTTATTAAGGCGAATTGGAAGGTAGTTCAAGAGGCCTTCATGGAGTCGTACCACGTGCTAATGACCCACCCACAGATTCTCACAGGCGGTGCCCATGACGGCTGCACCAAGTATGATGCGTTCGAAAATTACTCGCGCGCTATCCGGTGTGGCGCATTAGAAAGTTCCGGCCTTCCATCGTGGGAGACGGGTACTCAACTCGACGGTACGACGAAACTGCAGCACCCGCTGAATGGCTGGGTCTATGAAGCCATCGAAAACGACGAAGTCTTGGTCACAACACCAAAGGGGCAAACGGGTCGATTTACGGTAAACGCAGATTGGATAGAAGGAGAGCTCACCGACGCCAATCCTCATCTATGTCTCTGGGTCGCGGGCCGCCAGCTCCCTGCATCAGCTGCTCAAACACTCAACGATCCAGCGATGATGGCACGTATTCGAGAGAAGCTTGGAGAGGACGCACCGCAACGCGCAGTGGGTGCCGAGATGCAACGCCAGATGTTAGCCCAAGTAATCCCATCAACCGCGGAAAACATTCCGGATGTGGAGCTATCTTCACAGATATTTTTCACCGTTTTCCCTAATTGGCATCCTTGGGGTTCCTTCAATCAAATCAACTATCGTTTTCGTCCTAATGGGGACAATCACGAGGAATGTATTATGGAATGTATGTTTCTTGCACCGATGCCCGAAAGTGGGGATTACAAGCCCGTGACAGAAATACACTGGCTTGACCCGGATGATGACTGGACTGATGCACCGGAGCTAGGCATGTTAGGAAAAATCTTTAATCAAGATTTGCGAAATCTTCCACATGTCTATGCGGGCATGAAGGCAACCTCGCGGGAGCATCTAAGACTGGCAGACTACAATGAATTAAAACTTCGACATTTTCATGACCACTACAGCAAGTGGGTAGCTTATGACCAGTAACAGTGACCTTGATAGCGCACTTGCTTGGATCAACCTTTCTGGCAAAGTCGCACACGTCACCGGTGGTGCAAAAGGTATCGGCAAGGGCATCGCAACTGCGCTGGCAATGGCAGGTGCTCGAGTAATGGTATCTGACGTTAATCTCGAGGGCGCGCAGGCAGTTGCTGCTGAAATCGGCGGTGCTGCAATGGCGCTCGATGTTACGGATCGCGCTGCAGTCGATGAAGCAATGTCACGAACAGCACAAGAACTTGGTTCACTCGACATTCTAGTGAACAATGCCGGGGTTTACATCGGCTACGGCGGACCCGTCGAACAGATTACGGACGAAATGTGGAAGACACTTTGGTCCGTTAACGTAGACGGCGTATTTTATTGCTGCCGAGCTGCAGCGACAATAATGAAAGCCCAAGGCAACGGGGGCCGTATTATCAACCTTGCATCGACTCAAACTGTCAGCCCTGGCGTAGGTGTGACCTACGACGGATCCAAGGCGGCCGTTGCACAAATGACAAAGGCGTTAGCACTCGAACTTGCACCGCATCAGATTAATGTTAATGCACTTGCGCCCGGCCCTACTTGGGTTAACGAGGGAAGCCCGCCGCCTGTTGATGGGCAAACGCCGGTTAAAACAGGCGATCCTTTGTCAGACACCGTTGCCGACCGAATCGCGAGACTCCCGCTGGGTCACTGGGGAGACCCAATGGAACAGGGTAAAGCAGCCGTTTTCCTCGCAAGCGACATGAGCGCTTTTGTGACTGGCATCTATTTGCCGGTTGATGGAGGGTGGCTGACACTCTGATTACAGGATGAACACCAACTGACTCAGCAGGAAAAAAAATGGGCTACACTCCAGAACAATTGTGCGATGTCGAAGCCATTAAAGATGTTGCAAAACGGTATTCGCAAGGCGTAGATCGGCTAGATCTTGAAAAATTGAAATCTGCCTATTGGCCTGATGGCACCGATGAGCACGGCAGTTTTAAGGGTAACGCCCACCAATTCGCCGAATTCTGTATGACCGGTCACGCAAAATGGCGTTCAACCTCTCATTGCATCTTCAATCATTCTATCGACTTAAACGCCGACGGGATTCATGCCACAGGCGAAGTCTACAATGTGAGTTATCTTTTTCAGAAAGATGCAGCAATATTGGATACATGGCACGGCCGTTACCTCGACGAATATGAGAAAAGAGCGGGCGAATGGCGAATTATGCACCGTGTTTGCGTGCATGAAGGCACAAAGTCCGAACCTATTACATCAATGGAAATTGATTCTAGCGGCTTTCGTCAGGGCTCGAGTGACAGAAACGCATGAACAAGAAACCGAATCATGAATTGAGCGAAATGGCATGCCCTCATCAACTGGCAGACGTCGATCTCTTTGGTCTGGGCGCTCAGGAACACTGGTATGAGGCCTACGACATTCTTCATAGCGAAGCGCCAGTGCATAGGATTCCCGGCGAGGGATTCATGCCAGGCACAGATGCTTTCATTCTGACGCGATATGAAGACGTTTCGCGTGTCGTAAAAGACGAACAGAGATATCCTCCTGCTCTCTCGCTAATGATTCGCCAGTTGAGCGAGTCACCTGAAGCCGTGACCAACTTGAATGCTATGATTCAATCCATGGTTTCGCTACGCCCTAGCCCCGAACTTTGGCGCACCCACCGGCAGGAGTTAACCGACCCTTGGGTCGGACCAGGCGCAAGCCGTCATAAGTCAATGATCGTCGATACGGCGCATGCTCTCATTGATCAGTGGATCGACGATGAAAAAGTCGACTTCGTTTCTCAATTCGCGCAACCCTTGCCCCAGATAGTCATGGCAAAGGTGTTGGGATGGCCCATTGAGGACCTAAAACTTCTTAAATATTTTGGTGACGGCACCGTCAAAGCTTTTGTTTACGGCAGCGGCCACAGATGCATATTGCCTAATGAGGAAGTCGGATCGCAACTAGAGGTTCTGCAGGAATTTCAGGACTATACCAACGAACTGATTCAGGCTCGGCGGAAAGCGCCAGAAGAGGATATGATCACTTTTCTGACGACTGTAGAGTACTCGCCATTAAGCAGAAAGCTGACTGATGCTGAGATAAATGGCATTGTCTATGCCATGGTCATTGGAGGACTTGAGACAACCCAGTACGCTCTGGCCGAACAAGTGCAGCTACTGATAGAACATCAAGATGTCTGGCGAGCACTGAAGCAAGACAAGCGGAAAATCCGAGCATTCACAGAAGAAGGTATGCGGCTGAGAGCGCCTACTCAGGGACTGTCAACCAGAACAACAAGCCAGGAGGAAGTCTTTCAGGGGATAACCGTACCGAAGGGATCATTCCTGCATATGCGTTGGGCAGCTGCCAACATTGACCCGATGGAGTGGGAAGACCCGAACGCACTGAAGCTCGATAGAAAAGCTGGCACACGACATCTAACGTTCTCGCAGGGGACACGGGTTTGTCCTGGCGCCAGTCTTTCAAGGCTCGAACAGGTCGAGGCGTGGAATGCATTGATCGATAGGATCGATCACTTCGAATATGCCCCTGATAATACTTTTATTCACCAACCCGGTATCATGCTGGGCGTAGTCAATTTGAACCTCGCGTTTAAAAAACAATAACATGCAGGAACCCTTTCCATGTCAAATTTCCCTTCCCAGCCCAACGAGCTGACAAAAGCCTGGCTTAGCAATTCGCTCGACTACATCGTAGAGGACTTTTCCGTCGAACCTCTGGGCGAGGGAGTCGGCGTCATTGGTCTCGTCACCCGCGTGACGATGGATACAAATGAGGGAACCAAAACCATCATTGCTAAATTTCCAGCGACAGCGGCAGAAAACCGGATGGTTGCCAACATGTACACCATGTACCTACGCGAGTACCAGTTCTACCGCGAAATTGCTCAGGACATTCCGGTCCGAGCGCCGGCTTGCCTTCACGCCGAATACGATCACAGCAATGATAATTTTGTATTACTGCTCGAAGAACTCAAGGGTTACCAACTGGGTGATCAGGTCTTGGGTTGTTCGACGCAAGAAGCTGAAATGGTTGTTAAAACTCTCGCAACTTTTCATCGAAGCACTTGGAATCCGGAGCGCTTTGAGGGGATCAATCATCATTATAACGAAGCCCAAGTGCAGGGAATGAGCGCGGGATTTGAGATGGGATGGCAAGTCGTACATGAAAGCTTTCCAGATCTTGTGACAGACGATGTCTTCAATCAGGCGTTAGGCATGCATGAAAAGGTTGACACATTGCTCTCTAAGATTTGCAGCAAACCGTTGTGTGTCGCCCATGGAGATCTTCGACTAGATAACGTGTTCCTTGGTGACGATCATATTGCTTTGGTTGATTTTCAAGCAACCTGCATATCTGCACCAGAACACGACCTTGCCTACTTCATCACCCAGAGCTTGAAACGAGATGTGCGCAATGCCAAAGACTGGGTCGGCTTGTATCACGAAGAATTGACCTCGCAAGGCATAGAATATTCGTTAGAAGATTGCCGAGCACGCTATCGCGCTTGCGCTCTTTATTTCCTTTGCTACGCGGTGGTCATTTGCAGCGCTCTTGATTTGGGTAACGAGCGAGGCAAATTGATGGCAGAAACGTTGCTTGGGAATTCGCTTGAGTCGATCCAAGAGCTTCAGGCTTTTGAATTGCTGGAAACACTCTAAATCAATATCCTCAAAACCGTTAGATGCTATCGTAACAAATGTGCAGATGTGGCATGCCACGCAAAATAATACTGGGGTCTGCACCCGGTGCCGGTTTGGTCTGGTCCAGCCGAAAATTAGTAAACGACGCTAACAAGGCCTGAAAACCTAAATTGAGTTCCTGTCGGGCAAGTGGCGCCCCAATGCAATGATGCACACCGCTGCTAAACGCCATTTGTAGACCGGGTTTTTCGCGGTCGATGTCCAGGCTATCCGGGTTGGGGAACTGCCTCTCATCCCGATTTGCAGCACCGAAGCGCAGCATTAACATATCGCCTTGCTTCAATGCATAACCACCTAGATCTGTGTCCCGGGTTACGAGCCGTGGCAATCCCTGCACCGGAGCCTCAAGCCGCAATGTTTCTTCAACAAAAGTGCGGATCAACTTTTCGTTACCACGCAGTCTTTCGATTAACTCAGGTTGCTGGATCAGGTTCAGCATACCCCAGCCAAAAGTTGACGTGGTTGTCTCATGGCCAGCAACGAGAAACTGATTAAGAATGCTAAGAATCTCACCGTCAGTCAGTAGACGGTCTTCTTCTTCAAGCCTTGAAGTGGCAAGGATTGTAATCATATCTTCACGCGGCTCGACCCGACGCGCTTTCATGAGTCGAATCAGAAGTTGCTGAAGGTCTACTGCAAGCTGCATTCTCTTGAGTAAGACCTCTCCCGAAACAGGGCTCATCTTTAAACCGGCTGCAGCTGCAGCCGCAGCCTCGTAGAAAAATGCTTTATCTTGTTCCGGAATACCCAACCTGTCAGAAATAATCACCAGAGGCACTGGAAATGCGAAAGCTTCCATAAAGTCTATTTCAGACCTTCCTCGCATTGTCTCTATACTTTTATCAATCACGCGCCGGACATCCGATGCGCTTAGATTTATTTGACTAACAGTGAACAGTCTTGAGACTAAAGATCGATATTTTGTATGTTCGGGTTCATCCAACGTCAGCATCGTTGGCGGCGTGACAATCATCTTACTGACGATTTGCTGCGCTCGTTGTTTCTGTTCGTCATCGAGCACAGAAAACATCATTTGTTGGGCGCCCCCTAGGAACGCGTCGAACTTGCTACTGAAGTCCTCGGTACGGCGAATGGCATCCCTGAGCAGGTCATACCGGGTTACTACATGAACATTCATTTCCTTTATGAAACAAATCGGATTTTCATCTCGAAGCTGCTTATAAGCAGGGTAAGGATTAATTAGTGTCTCTGGACTAAATAACGCTAGCTCGCTCATATCATCGCCTGTTTGCTTATCTAATAGTTAAGTGTCCTGCTCCACGCATCTAGAACAGATTCCTGCATGCTTTCGGAGATTGTAGGATGCGGGAAGACCGTGTTCATCAATTCAACTTCCGTTGTCTCCATTTGCATCGCGACAGCGTAGCCCTGGATCATCTCCGATACGCCAGCGCCGACCATATGCGCACCAAGCAATTCGCCCGTGGCGCGATCAAAAATAGTCTTTATTATCCCTTCGGTCTCGCCAATCGCCACGGCTTTACCATTGGCAAGCAATGGGAAACGGCCAATGCGAATGTCCCTACCGGCACACGCCGCCTCATTCAGTCCGATGCTTGCAACCTGCGGATGGCTGTAGGTACAAGCCGGTATTTGCTGAGCCTGAAGCGCGTGAGGTGTTAATCCAGCAATTGTTTCTACCGCTATTACACCTTCATGGCTCGCCTTGTGGGCAAGACAAGGTGCGCCAGCGACATCACCGATAGCATACACTCCGGCGACATTAGTCTGCTGATGACCATTCACGCTAATAAAGCCCCGCTCGGTTTCAACCCCTAAACCTTCGAGCCCGATGCCCTCAATATTTCCCATCACCCCAACAGAGGATATGACGTTATCGAATTCAAAAGACTCTGCATTTATCTGGCATGTGAACTTTTTCCCAACAGAAAACTGACTGATTTGTGCGCCGGTTAGCACCTTAATGCCGAGTCCTTCGAATGACATTCTTGCGGTCGCGGCTATTTCTGCGTCTTCGTTGGGCAGAATTTCCTCGAGCACTTCAACTAATGTGACTTCAGCACCCAGCGTGTTATAAAAACTTGCGAACTCAACCCCTATCGCACCAGCGCCAATAATCAACAGCTTGTTCGGCATTTTTTTAGGGGTCATAGCGTCAGTGGCATGCCACACCACCTTTCCGTCAGGCTCAAGTCCTTCTAGCGTTCTTGCTCGTGCGCCTGTTGCTATAATAATGTTGTCAGCAAAGAAGTCAGTGCCATCTACGCTGACGAGACCGCGCTCCTTAACTACAGCCTCACCTTTTTGGACGTCGATTTTATATTTTTTCATCAAGTGACCGACACCTTGATTAAGACGTCCGGCCGCCTGCCTTGAAGCCTTGACCATCTTAGACAAGTCAAAACTCACTTTGCCTGTTTTAATACCAAGTTCATTTGCATGCTGCACAGATCGGAGCACATCAGCAGAATGCAACAATGATTTTGTTGGGATGCAGCCCCAATTAAGGCAGGTGCCACCGAGTTCAGATTTCTCTATCACTGTGGCTTTCAAACCAAGCTGGGATGCTCTTATGGCTGCCGTATAACCGCCCGGACCGCCACCTATTATCGCTACGTCATATTCCTTCATTTCTACACCAACAACCGATAAGGTTCAGATAAATACTCCACGACAGTTTGAAGAAACTCCGCTGCTGGGGCGCCGTCTAACACCCGGTGATCCCAAGTCAACGAAAGATTCATCTGCTTCTGGCGAACCGGCGTTTCACCTTCCCAGGCGATACCATCAAGTATGCGATTGACGCCTAAAATGCCTGATTGAGGTTGGTTTATAATTGGCGTGAACGAATCTACACCGAACATGCCTAGCGCTGAAATCGTGAACGTTCCACCGGCATAGTCATCAAGTCCAAGCGTTCCTTCTCGAGCACAAGTTGCAAGCCGTGCTGACTCAACCGCTATTTCTTTTAAGCTCAGCTGATCGGCGTTCCTCACGACCGGCACGACCAAACCCTCTGGTAAAGCGACCGCAATACCGACATGAATTTCATTGAGCAACTGGATACCCGCATCACTGAACTGGCTATTCATTAGCGGATGTTTTTGAAGCGCTTTAGCCGCAGCTTTGATCACAAGATCTGTAAAGGTAGGCCTAGCTGCGCCATCCCATTCCCGAATCAACTGCTCTCGGAGTTTTACCGCATCTTCCATGACAGCGGCCATATCCATGGTCAACTGCGCACTCTCTTGTAAGCTTTGATGCATACGCTGCGCTATTGTTTTCCGCATCCCTTTTACGGGTACTACTTCACCAGCAGCGGGACCACTTACCTGCGCGGTTGAAGCACCAAG
>CBFHOH010000004.1:39460-42643 GCA_965657335.1 Candidatus Azotimanducaceae bacterium | reverse complement strand
ATTTTCCACATCAGCCTGAACAATTCGTCCGCCAGGCCCACTCCCCTGAACACGAGAAAGATCAATAGAGCGTTGTTCAGCGATACGTTTGGCTAATGGTGATGCTTTAACATCGGCATTAGATTGAGGCGAAGTAGCAGCTATCGTTGGCTGTTGAGCGACCGCCGGATTGGTTGCTGCGCTTTGTACGTCTGCTTCAACAATTCGCCCGCCGGGTCCGGTTCCCTGCAGCGACTGATAGTTGACGTTCAGCTCTCTTGCCAGTCTTCGGGCTGCGGGTGACGCTTTAACGTTTCCGTCCGTGGCAACTTCCTGGGCCGTGGCTGGAGCCGGGCTTTCAGTCGCCACAGGCTCGGCAGGGGCATCAATCTCCGGCTGTGAAGTGGCTCCGGGTAACACGTCAGGAATACTTTCCCCCGGCTCGAAGATATATCCAACGACATCACCAGGCGCCAGTGTGACACCTGCTTCAACCAGATGCTTCACTGTCCCGTCGGCTTCCGCGTCGACATCCAAATTTACTTTTTCAGTTTCGAGCGAATAGAGCATCTCGCCCTTTTTAACCTCTGTACCATCGGCAATAAACCACTCAGAGACCATCCCTTCGGTCATCGTCATACCGACTTTTACAAGATAAACTTCCCTTGGCATTTTTTAACTCCGTTACAACCTTAAAAGACCACTACTCGCGGCGGTCTTCATCGCAATATTAATATCAAGCACCCGTGGACCAGATCTAGATACCCGTAATTTAACTTTTTGTTCTGGCTGAATAACTCTTTCTCTTTCACCATCGAGCGCCAATACACCTGGACCTTGAAGCTCGACTGTCTTACCGAAAGGCACTCGGTTAATCTGTTTGATGCCAATGGGCGCGAACAAGCCCGGCGCGAGTGGCGCGTTTATCTTTGCACCGCCATCCCCCATCTCGAGCAACAAACCGGCATCCTCTTCTTCATACATCGGCTGTATAAGACCACCCAAGCTGGTCATACCCACCGCAGCGGGGTCAGCCCGCGTGAGCAATACTTGCTGGATTGCGTCTGCATCTAACAGTGCGCGCGCGCCAACAAAGTCGTCTTCTGTCATCACCGCATCTATAAGCGCGATATCACCGGTCTCACCTTCTATTTCAATGTCGATAATCTTCGCAACATTTGACACGCGCTTTGCATCAAGTTTTCCTGATCCAATCAAGCCGAGTGTCGAACCGGCGACGGTCGCCTCGGCCAGCACGGGGAAGACATTGTTCGTGCCCGTAGACAGAGGCATCATCACTGCTTCTCGCCAACCCTTTACGAAAGCCCTATTGGTTCCATCACCGCCCAGAACAAGCACTGCAGCACAGTTTAGCTCTGCCAGTTGTCGCGCTGACTCAATAGTGTCGAACATGGTTGCCGAGCGGGGACACTCAACAGCAACAGCATCAATGCCTTCGACATCGCTAAATCCGCTCGCAGCGATGCCATGAGAATCGTTCATATAAGCAAAGTGCTTTGCGCCTGCCGCTACCGCACCCGCAATTGCTCGGCGAACTATTGCTTCTTTTTCTCTATTATCAAAAACAGAAGCCTTGCCTGAGAGACGCCGAATGTCCTTGCCGGAAAGCGGATTTGCCACAACGCCTATCGGCTGCACAGTTTAGAGTCCCAGCGTTTTTTTAACTTCTGCAACAATCGATTGAGCATTAGGCACATATACTTTTTCAAGTGCCGGACTGAATGGCACCGGAGAGAAAGGTGCGCCAACTCTAGCTATCGGTGCATCGAGATAGTCAAAGGCCAGCTCTTGAAGCTGCGCAACAATTTCACCGCCAAATCCGCCAAACCTAACGGCTTCATGGACAACCACGGCTCGATGAGTCTTCTTCATAGAATTAACGACAGTTTCAGTATCAAAAGGCTGGATACTTCTTACATCGATCACTTCGGCATCGACACCCAATTCAGCCAGCGGCTTAACAGCGGCCATTGCTTCATTGACCATTCTGCCAACGGCAACAATGGATAGATCCTTGCCTTCACGAACCACCTGAGCTTTACCAATAGGCACTTCATAAGGTTCCTCAGGGACTTCACAAGCCATCGCCAGACTTAGCTTGTTAAGTACGACAAACACCGGGTTGTCGTCTCTTGCTGCAGCTATAATTAGGCCCTTCGCGTCATAAGCATTAGATGGCATGACCACCTTCACGCCGGGTAAATGCGCTAGCCATGCCTCAAGGCTTTGGGAATGCTGAGCGGCGAGGTTCATACCGGCACCAGACATTGTCAGCACTGTGACCGGCAGCGTGGCGCCTCCGCCAAACATAAAACGCATTTTGGCCATCTGGTTGGCCACTTCATCCATGCATTCTCCGAGGAAATCCATAAACATGAGATCAAGGATGGGGCGACACCCAGTCGCCGACGCACCAACACCGAGTCCAATAATCCCTTTTTCGCTGATCGGTGTATCAAAGATCCGTTCAGGTCCAAACTCTTTGTGCAGTCCCTGATAATAGCCAAAAACACTGCCCGCCTGACCAACATCTTCACCGGCCACAAATGCATTGTCTTGTTCCTGAAGAACTTGTCTTACGCCCTCAGTGATCGCGGCAACGTAGGGTAATTGTCTTGGTTCCTGTTTTTTTGCTTCACTCATGATGCGCCTCCAATGTGATAGACATCATCGAGCAAGTCAGCTGGTTCAGGAAATGGCGAGTCTTCTGCATACTTAATTCCGGCCTCTATATCTTTATTTACCCGTGAGTAAACGTTTTCAATTTTCTTCTTTGTCATTACTTTCATTTTGACTAATTGTTTTTCAAAAGCCTGAATCGCATCGCGTTTTTGCCAGATCTCAAGCTCTTCATCAGTACGATAAGTAAGTCCCATCCCCCTCACACCGACGTGGTCATAATATCGATAGGTTTTGCATTCAAGCAATGTAGGCCCCTGCCCGGATCTCGCTCTTTTGATCGCAGCACCTGCCGCCTCATAGACTGCGACCACATCCATACCGTCGACGACCACACCCGGCATGCCATATCCAGCAGCACGATCCGCAACATCAACGATCGCCTGATGATTGGCTTGGGACGTATATTCGCCATAGCCGTTATTTTCGCAGACAAAAACACATGGCAATTTAAATAGTGCTGCCATGTTTGCGGCTTCGTGAAAACTGCCTTCGTTCGAAGCG
>CBFHOH010000004.1:27515-39361 GCA_965657335.1 Candidatus Azotimanducaceae bacterium | reverse complement strand
CCGTCACCAAAAAATGCGACAGATACGTCTTTGGTTTTTCTAAATTTGTTAGAAAACGCAGCGCCCATTGCGATAGGGGGGCCGCCACCGACGATACCATTGGCACCAAGCATCCCTACTGCCATGTTAGAGATGTGCATGCTGCCACCCTTACCTTTGCAGTAGCCAGTTGAACGCCCGAAAAGCTCAGCGAACATTCGATCAAACTCTCCACCCTTTGCAATCAGGTGTCCATGCCCGCGGTGGGTGCTGGTTATTTGATCCTTATTAGAGAGATGCTCCATAACCCCCGAGGCAACTGCCTCCTGCCCCACATACAAATGCAAAGCACCGGGAATTTTTCCATCTTCCATGAGTTTTCCGGCTTCTTCTTCAAAACGCCGAATTCGGACCATTCGTAAATGAAGGTCAGTTAATATTTTGTTGGATATTTTGCTTGCCACGATACATTTTCCAAGGCTGAACGTGAAACGCATCATGCGATGATCGATAGAAACAGTCAAGCTTGACTGTTATTTCAACAGGATCGATTCAAGGGATGCGAAGGCGATCCTCTCAGCCAAAGAGTGTCGCCCCATAGGTTGTCATAAAAGCTTGCATGACAATGCTAAAAACAATCGATCACCATGAACCGGTTAAACATCTTCGCTGATGATCATTGTGTGGTTTTGGCGGTTATTTTTCAGTGAAAAAATCTGCACGAGGGGTACCAGTTTCGTCATAGACTGGTTCAGCTGCCCCTATACGATACTTCAACACATCAGCGTTTGTGATACCGCATTGTCCAATATGAGTCCGCATATCGGTATACCAGTGGTTATTAAAGTGATTTTCCAGTGCTGCTTGACTTTCCCAACGCTCAAACACTCGAATGCGGCCAGGATTGACAGGATCGGGACACCAGTCATAGTCCATACAACCGTCCTGTGTTAGCGCCCCGACAATTAGCGGCTCGGCTCCAGCCATAGCCTTATCCATTTGGGCAATATCGATATCTACCACACCAGAGATAATAATCTTCATATACACTTTACCTGTCTTTACGATTTTATATTTTTGTTTTCGAACGCTTGGCGGGGGTCTTTTTTGACGTTGTCTTTGACTGAGTCTTTGGCGTACGCTTAGCGCCGCTTTTCAACGCAGTATCCCTGTTGATATTGGTCACGTCTGCAAACATCTGGCGCAATTGCGCTTTTAGCCAGGGCACCATCATATCTGCCTTTCTACCGCGCGAGACTCCATTTACTGCCATACCTTCCAATAAATAGGCGGTGAGCAGGTTCGCCCTTTCAAATTCCTCTGACAACGCCAGATCAGGAAAAACACTGGCGGTAATCTTCGTAAATTTAGCTTCAAATTCACGTGCTGCTGGTTTGAGGATATTATTTAAATCGACATCTGTTCGCGCAGCAACCCTCAGCTCATTCCAGACGATAAATAGAGGTGAATGCAGCTGTGCCCAGAAATTCTCAATACCTTCTTCAATCAGACTGTGCTCAGCATTCTGCTGAATCTGGCGTTCCTGATCCTCAAATAACACGAGTCGCTGTTGATGAAGATGATTTACGGATTCTTTGATCAGATCAAATCGGGAAGGAAAGTGATGAAGCATAGCGCCTCGCGACACACCTGCTTCTCTTGCAACTTTTTCTGTCGTGGTGTTGTTATAGCCGCGCTCGTAAAAACAGCGAATCGCCGCATCAAGAATCGTCGTGCGCGTATTTTCACTTTTTGCCTGCTGCCTCGTTCGGTCACCCACTGCTTTCCTCAACTTGCGCGTTCATCCCTACTAGATTTGTGTTATACACAATACTCGTTTTCTCAACACAGGTCACGCGGGAACCTCACCATGTCAGACACGAGTGTGCTGTTAGTCACTAAAGGTCACCCTTTTGATCGCGGCGAATTCTTTTCCATGTTTGATCAAATCGGAGTCTCGTGGACGCATGTTGAGCAGCCGGCCGCAAGAGTATTTATGACACCGGAGTTGGCTGAACCGTATGATGTAGTCGTCTTCTACGATATGCCCGGTCTGTCGTTCGAGGCCGGCGGACCCAACATTGAAACACCCAATGAAGAGTACAAATCAGGTTTAATGTCCTTACTCTCAAGCGGCAAAGGCATGGTTTTTATGCACCACGCCATCGCTGGATGGCCAGCATGGACGGAGTATGCTGAGATCATTGGTGGCAGATTCCTCTATACCCCGGGCGAGCTAAGAGGCAAGCTAATGCAGGACAGCGGATATCGTCATGGTGTCGAACACGAAATTACCGTCCTTGAAGATCATCCCATTACAGCCGATCTACCTGCGCATTTTTCCATGACTGATGAATTATATCTCTGTGAAGTCTTTGAAGACTCAGTCACGCCACTACTCGCCAGCGACTATCATTTTACTCAAGATAATTTTTACTCTGCAGCAAAGGTCGTACAGGAAGGCAAAATGTACGACAACGAGAACTGGCAACATCCTCATGGATCAAATCTAGTTGGATGGCTAAAACACTATGCAAATAGCCCAATCGTCTATCTTCAGGGAGGCGACGATCCGGTGGCATATCAATCGGTTCACTACCAACAACTACTCAAAAACGCTATTCGCTGGGCGGGCAGTCAGGCAGCACTAGACTGGGCGCTGGCGCAGTAACTGTATTTCTTACAAAAAAACAGTCTTGACTGACTCTTTTTTCAAGCCTAGTCTTATCCTCTTTTCAAATTACAATAACGTACAAGGAGCACACCATGGATCTCAAACTTAAAGGACAACGCGCACTTATCACAGGTGCAACTAAGGGCATAGGTCGTGCCATCGCTGAAACACTCGCGGATGAAGGTTGTGATCTCGCAATATGTTCGCGAAATGCAGAGGAAGTCGCCGCAGCAGTTGAAAGCTTGTCCGCCAAAGGCGTTAAAGTAACAGGTAAGGGACTGGATATTGGTGATGGAGACGCCTTCAAAAGCTGGATTACCTCTGCTGCTGAAGAGCTTGGTGGGCTCGACATTATTGTATCAAATGTGAGTGGGTCGAATGCGCCGGGAGACGAGGGCTGGATCAATCAATTTAATTTGAATGTTTTGTCAGCCGTCCATGCGGTAGAAGCTGCTATGCCCTGCCTAGAAGCGTCAGACAATGGCAATATCGTGATGATTTCGACGACTGCAGCACTGGAGCACTTCATTAACGCAGGCCCTTACAACGCAATGAAAGCTGGCCTACTCAATTATGCCGGTGCGTTATCCCAAGAACTTGGTACAAAAGGCATTCGCGTGAACTCCGTCAGCCCTGGTCCCGTCTACATTGAAGGAGGATCATGGAATATGATCAAAGATCACATGACCGCCCTCTACGATTCGACATTGGCACAAATACCACTAGGTCGAATGGGATCTGCAGAGGAAATCGCGGCTCAGGTAGCATTGCTTGCCAGTCCACGAGCAGCCTTCACTACCGGTACCAATGTGGTCATTGATGGTGGTCTCACAAAACGAATCCAGTACTAGGAGGGCGTTATGCCAGAAGATTCCATATCCGTTTATCTGGTGGCGGCAGGCCAATACCACGATATCGATTTTGCTCGTTTGGAAATACTTAAACTGCTCGGAGAGGAAAAACGATTTCGAACGAAGGTTGCCACTGACTATGCAGATATGGAATCGATAAAGGCTGCAGACTTTCTCATTTCATACACATGCAACTTGATTCCAACAGAAGAGCAACAGGTTGCACTGCGAGAATATGTTAGTAACGGAGGAAAATGGTTCGCGCTACACGGTACCAATTCGATACTCGAATTTACTGCTGAGGGAGTAAAGAGTCCCGAGATCGCACCGGTGCTTATGGAAACACTGGGCACTCAGTTTATTGCTCACCCACCGATCCAAAAGTTTACTGTTAAAACCGCAGACGAAAACCACCCGCTGGTAAAAGATATTGGTGAATTTGAGACAGACGATGAACTTTACCTGTGTCGCATTCACGGGGATCTTCACCAGCTGTTGTACACCGACTACACCGGAGAAGCTAAAGGCTTCATCGAAGATCAATGGCTAGACGATGATCCGCGGCCGGTTTACTACATTAATAAAGTTGGCGAAGGAGAAGTGCTTTACCTCAACCTTGGGCATTGCAGAGGGCACTATGACATGAAACCCGTTGTTGATTATTACCCACAGATTGAAAAAGGATCATGGGAAAGCGAACAATTCTATGAATTGCTGCGACGAGGTATTCGCTACTGCGCAGGACTGAGCTCATGAGCAAACCGTTTAGATTCGCCATCCAATGCTTCAACGCAAGCTCTGGAGAAGAGTGGGCTGGTAAGGTTCAGCGTGCAGAGGCGCTCGGTTATTCCGCTTTCCACCTTGCCGATCACATAATTGGTGAGGGTGCCGCACTAACTCGAAGCAATCATCCCTTGCAAAACCTTGCTGCGATTCCAGCAATGGCCTATGCCGCCGCTGTCACCAACACAATTAAAATAGGCTGCCGCGTATTTTGCGTTGACTACCATGACCCAGTTGTTCTCATTAAAAGCGCCATGACGATTGACGTATTGTCCGGTGGCCGCTTGGAATTAGGTTTGGGTGCTGGCTGGCTCAAGGATGAATATGCCGCTATCGGCCTTGAGATGGACTCCCCTGGCACACGAATCGCCCGTCTCGGTGATGTCATCGAAGGTGTAAAAGCCTATGCGTCAGACGAGCAAATCAGTCTTTCAAACAACACACTTCAGTGGAGTGAATTCGACGGATCTCCAAAGCCCGTACAAAAACCCTACCCGCCGATCATGGTCGGAGGCGGAGCGCCGAAGATCCTCGGTCTTGCTGGCAGAGAAGCAGACATCGTCAGCCTCAACTTTAACAATTCATCGGGAATGATAGGCCCGGCTGGCGTCAATAGCTCTACCGCGGAGGAGACGGCGAAAAAAATTAGCTGGATCAAAGAGGGTGCAGGCGAGCGATTTGATGATATCGAAATCGAAGTTGGCGCGTATTTCACGTTTGTGATGGATGATGCGTCACCAGTATTGTCAAATTTCGCACAAATGTTCGGTCTCAGCGAAGAAGATATGGCTGCCCATCCACACGCTTTGTTTGGCAGTGTCGATCAGATTGCAGACGAACTTATCAGGCGCAGGGAAGCTTACGGTATCTCTTACATCACAGTCGGAGAAGACGCTATGGAACCCTTTGCCGCTGTGGTAGAAAAACTTAACGGAAAATAATACACCTCTAAATGTCTCTCACCGGATTACAAACACCCATCCTGCAGTGAGATTGATTATAGGTTACCTGATAACATCAATTTAAATAGGACCTCATTATGTCAGACCTGACTGGAAAGACAGCAGTAATCATTGGTGCTTCAGGCACCCAAAGTTTCGGCGTCGCCACCGCCAAACGGCTCGCAGCTGCGGGTGCGAAAGTCGTCGTATCTGCCCGACGAAAAGAACAACTGGAAGCGCTAGCGAAAGAGATCGATGGTGTTGCAATTAGCTGTGACATATCTGACGAAGCGCAGGTGAAGGCGCTGTTCGAGAAAGCCAAGGCCGAGACTGGACGCGTGGACATCGCCGTTAATTGTGCGGGTCAACTCTCTGCAGCCCCTATCAGCATGCTCACAAAAGAACTTATACAACCCACGCTAGATGTCAGCTTCACCGGCGCACTGCTTTTTTTCAGATATGCTGCTGAGAACATGACGGAGGGAGGCTCAATAGTGACAATCAGCTCGTTGACCGCAAGGTTACCGGGTCCCGCACTTGCTGTTTACTCCGCAGCGCGCGCTGGCATCGATTACGCTGTCAAAGTAGCCGCCCTTGAATACGGCCCTCAGAAGATACGTTTCAACTCTATCGCCGCCGGTTTGATTCACACGGATATGACCGCAGCCATGTTTCAAGATGATGCGACAGATAATCGTTTCATTCCAGAAATCCCCCTGAAGCGTATGGGCTCCGTGAACGATATCGCTGAAACAGTACTTTACCTTGCAGATGAGAAAGCCTCTGGCTTTGTTACAGGTCAGCTCATGGACCTATCAGGCGGACAACATATGGGACACCTGCCGAATTAAGAATCGCGTTTAAATCACAGTCGATCACGTTTTGAACCCTGTTTTCTCAACGGCGAAAAGGAGATTCAATGACAACTATCATTGCGCACATCGAAATTCACGAGGGTACTGAAAGTAAGTGGGAGGCAATCATGCAAGACATGGTTAGCCGAACTTTCGCTGAGGAAACCGGCGTATTACGCTACGAATATTTTAAGGGTCAAAAGCCTAATTTTTACTATTGCCTGCTCTCATTCGAGGACAAATGGGCCTTTTATCGACACCAAAACTCTGATCATCACGAGGGCCATGATTTTGGCGAAGTATTGAAAACTATCACCCTTGAATATGTCGATCCCGTAGGTAACGCGAGTCCGCTGCCCCACACCGAGGACCCAGCGCTTACCAACGATATGGACGAAGGCATGCGCAAAGCGCAAAAACTATACCCCACCAACCTTGCTAGCTGGTGGCTAGGAAGGAAATAGGAGATCAAATGAGTGCAACACCAACAGAGGTTGTAGAAAACTTTATTGATGCATGGAACAGAATGGACTGGGACGCGGTCATTGACGCGCTCGCGGAAGATGTTATCTATCACAATATTCCGATGGAAAAACTGGAAGGCAAGCAAGCTGCCACAGCATTCATCACAGGCATGCAGCCGGAAGGCGTTGATTGGGAAACGTTATCGATTGCGGCATCAGGCAATAAAGTACTTACGGAACGCGTTGATCGGTTTGATCTTGCAGGAGGTAAGAAAGTCGACCTACCGGTCATGGGCACGTTCGAGATAGAAAACGGCAAAATTAAGGCTTGGCGTGACTACTTCGATCTCCAGACATTTATGACGCAGATGTCCTGATGGGAGGCTCTCACCTTATGTTTGTGCGTCACGGAGAAACTGTCGGCAACAGTGAACAAATCGCACACGGTCAAACGGAAAGCCCACTGAATAATCGCGGTATACAGCAAGCTGAACATACCGCGGAGATGCTCAAAACATGGGATCGCACCTATCACAGAGTCTACGCCAGCCCGTTATCAAGGGCGCACCAAACTGGCGGGAAGATTAGCCAGAGCCTCGCTTTGCCTTTGCATACTCACGAAGGATTAATGGAAGGGTTTCTCGGAGACTGGGAAGGGATTACCTATAAAGAACTTGCAGAGGTAGAATTTGCAAGGCGTTCCATCGAAGACGATGATTTCGAGGGGCATAATGGCGAGTCCCCGAACCGACTGGCGCGGCGCATGACGGCGGCTATTGCAGAGATAAGAGAAAAACACCGGGGAGAAAACATCATTATCGTCAGTCATGGTGCTGCCATCGCCCACGCGCTTTCGAAACTACTAGGCACGAAACCTATCTTCGGACCCGGATATATTATGCACAATAGCGCGGTGACGGAGGTGAAACTTCACCCAGGGCCGGAACTCACGCACTTGAATTACCACGAACATATTCCTGAGGCACTCAAAGTAAGCCCGATCCCGAAAGGTGACAAAAATAAATGATCACGCCGCCCCTCCAGGCTGAAGAAGTTAGCATTGAGTGGCTAAATGAGGTCATGGCGCCTCATCTGGAAGGCGAAAAAATCGTCGCATTTGACCTTGATATTATTGGCGTAGGCGAGGGTTTCATGGGGCAATTAGCGAGGATCTCTCTTACAACCGGTATCCACAACACGGCCAACGTAACCAACACTGAAACATCTGTTCCAACCTCCATCATTGCCAAATTTGCCGCCAAAAAAGCGGCAACGCGTGAAATGGCGCGGGAACAGAGATACTATCATCGCGAAATTGGCTTCTATCAGGACATAGGCCAAGAAGTCGGGATCCCAACGCCGATTTGCTACTACGCGTTACACTCGGAAGAAAGTAATCAATTTGTCATGCTATTGCAGGATTTGGCGCCCTCGATACCCAGTGATCAAGTTGCAGGTTCATCAAAGCAAACTTCTCGGGAAGTCATTGAAAACTTTGCCCAGTTGCACGCCACCTGGTGGAATAGCGAACGCCTCGCAGGTCTGGAGTGGGCACAACCTATCTTCAACCGACAACCCATAAGCGAGGGGCTCAAATTACTTCAGTACAGCATTACGCAGGCCGAGGAAACTGGCCGGTTTGACCGCTATCCGGAAATGAAACGCTTAATGTATTTGCTACCTCCTCTTTTTAAAATGGAACCACCACCACCCTTCCCGTTTACGTTGAGTCATGGTGATCTGAGATCAGACAATATCTTTTGTCGTTCCGACAACGGGGGCGGTTTTGCTGTCATAGACTGGCAAATGACAGGTATGGGGCAACCCATTACAGATATTGTCCGCTGGATGACACAAAGCATTAGCATCGAAGATCGACGGGAGACAGAACAAGACCTACTGAAGCTTTATCACAGCAAACTCGTTGACCATGGCATCTCCGATTATAGCTTCAAGCAAATGATACAAGACTATCAGCTGAATCTAGTGCTGATTCTTGTGATGTTCACTATGACAATGGACGACATAGATCAGAGCCCGGATCGAGCCGAAGCGCTGTTTCATGCAATGTACTCTCGATTAGACGCGGCACTCGTCGACTGGAAGGTTGTAAATCTACTCAAGGTGCTTCCCTATCTTGTACCATTTCTAAAACTGGGCGTCTGGTTCAGATCGACCTTCACGAGGAAAAAAAATGGCTGAATTACTCACCGACATCAAGCCCTTCGACCCTGAAGTGCTAGCCTGTCCCTATAATTTCAATCAGCAGCTAAGAAGCGAGGCACCGGTTTATCATTGCCCCCATACCGGCGTTTACTTTGTCTCGACCCATGACTTGGTCGTTGAGGTTGCGAAAGATGAAAAGCTGTTCTCCAATAAATTTGCCCTGATGCAAAGTAGTGATCGTCAGGACAGAGATGAAGAGTTGCACAACATTAGAAAACAGGGTTTTCCTAGCGTAGAAACCATGTTGACTCAAGATCCTCCAGAGCAACGTCGCTATCGGTCATTGTGTCAAAAACCGTTTTCCGCCAGCAGTGTCGCTAGACTAGAACCATACATCGCAGGTCTCGCCAACGAACTCATCGACAACTTTATTGATGACGGCAAATGTAATTGGATGAGTGCATTTGCTGTGCCGATGCCCGTTCGGATGATTGCCTATATTTTAGGCGTACCTATTGATGATCTTGATCTCTTTAAGGAATGGTCAGATGCTTCTGTCTATCAATTCGCCGCAGGTCAGGAACGTCAGGAGCTATTGAGAACGGCACAACTCGTCGTTGATTTTCAGCATTATTTTGCGAAAAAAATTGAGGAAAGGAAAGTGACTCCGACTGACGATGTGCTATCGGATATCGTTAATTCAAGCGCGGACGGCCAAAAGCCAATGGATGTGCCCGAGTGCTTATCCGTCATTTCTCAACTGCTGGTCGCAGGCAATGAAACCACAACCAGCACATTTGCTGAAGGCATGCATCTGCTAGCGACACACCCGGAGCAATTGGCGAAGGTCCAGAAAGACCCATCCTTGGTTCCCAACATGGTCGAGGAAATGTTGCGACTCTCAACACCGACGACACAGATGTGGCGAATTGCCACCGAAGACACGTCACTCGGTGGCGTCAACATTCCTTCCGGTGCCACCCTAATGATTAAGTTTGGCTCTGCAAATCGGGACGAGCAGGTGTTTGGCCAATCCGCAGAGTTTGACGTCACACGTGACAATCTGAAATCTCACATTGCTTTTGGCCAAGGTGTTCATCATTGCCTCGGCGCTCCTTTAGCAAGACAGGAACTCATCGTTAGCTGGAAAGTTATTCTTGAGAGAATGACTCACTTTAAACTGCCCGCCGGTGAGGAAGAGCTGAAATTCTTACCCAGTCTTCTTTTGCATGGTCCAGCGGACCTCAACATTGAATTTAAGAAGCGCCTATGAATACCGTAGACAGTCGTAAAAACTGGGCTTTAATAGATACGCTGTTGGAGACTGAAACAGATACCTGGCGTATACAAATGCTTTCCCAGTTAAAAGAGCACGTTCAGGCGGAATGTGGTGGCGACCTCGACGCATTAATGGCGACGTTAGTTGATGACCCACAATTTCATAACTGGTCAGGCAATACTGACAGCGGCCCGAAAGGGTACGATGACCTTAAAAGCTTTTACGCAAATCTGATTGCTTCCGGCTCGAACAGGTTCGAATACGCAATCGAGCGCATCATCATCGGTGACGATACATTAGTCACTGAGGGCGAGATCAAGGTGCCGTTCGCTGGAACAATGCTCAAGGCCATGGGGCAGGAAGATATTGAAGAGGATGCATTTTACGCCACGACCGGTCGTACGGTTACCTTTTGGCCATTCTCAACCGATGGACGCATCATCGGCGAAGATATTTACTCAATGACAAGCGATTTCAGTGATGCCATCGCGGTAGAACTCAAACCATATACATACGGAGAGAATTCATGAAAGCAGCAGTATTTAACACACCCGGTGAACCACTCCAGATTCAGGAGGTGGATAAGCCCAACATCGCGCCAGACGAAATGCTCGTTAAAGTGAGCCGTTGCGGTATCTGCGGAACTGACATTCACGCTTCCCGTCAAGGTGCTTTCATGGCACCGCCAAATACAATTTTTGGGCACGAGTTTTCAGGAGAGATTGTCGAAATTGGTGACAAGCTAACCGGTGGCAATTTCAATCTTGGAGACAGAGTGACTTCGCTACCTTTTATCGGTGACAAAACAATTGGCTTAGGCGCAGTCACAGGCGCCTATAGCGAATATGTCAAGGTTGGCTACGACCTTGTGGTTAAGCTACCTGATGAACTAGATGATCAAAACGGCGCGCTGGTAGAACCTCTCGCGGTCGGACTTCACTCGGTAAAGATGGCTGGATCGGTAAGCGGTAAGAACGTACTGATCATTGGCGCCGGTCCGATAGGTTTGACCTGCGCTATCTGGTGTAGATTTTTTGGCGCTCGACATATCGTTATCAGCGAGCGAGCACCTGCACGGCTTGAAATGGCCAGGCAGTTTGGGTTCGAGCATTTTGTTAACCCTAGCGATGATATCGGTGTTGCTTTTCGCGAACTCACCGGCGGCGAACCTGAGGTTCAATTCGAATGCGTTGGCGCAGTCGGATTGATGCAGGAATGTGTTGCTAGAGCGCCCAAGCGCGGCCTGATCATGGGTATTGGCGTGTGTGATAACCCGGACACAATAGTGCCACTGATGGCATTTGGTAAAGAACTCAGAATTCAGTGGGCGGTGGGTTACGACAAAGAGGATTTTGAATTTACCATTGAAATGATGGTCGCGGGACGAATTAGTGCAACAGCGATGGTAACCGACGTGGTCAAATTAGAGGAAGTACCAACGATATTTGAGGCGCTAAGGCAACCCACGAATCAATGTAAGGTCATCATTGATTTGACGGCATAATTCACGTGTCGAGACTCGAGCAACACTACATTGCTCGAGTCATCGTACACGCTTCAAGCCAGTTGACCTTTGAGACTGCTAAGGCGCGACTAACAGCTTGCCTGTGTGACCACCATTGAACAGCATACACAGCGCTTTCGGGAAGTTATCGATACCCTCTTCTACCTGCTCGGGCATTTTTAACGAGCCATCATTCAGCCAACCCGATATGTCCGACTCCATCTTTGGAAACTCAGACATATAATAATCTACTGTAAAACCTCGCATACTTGAATTCCGCTCTGCGACACGCAAGTAGAGCGAAGGACCAGTGACATTTTCCAGATGATTGTACTGAGAGATCGCCCCGCA
>CBFHOH010000004.1:0-27416 GCA_965657335.1 Candidatus Azotimanducaceae bacterium | reverse complement strand
TAGCAATTCACCTCCAACACTATCGAAGAACAGATTCACACCATCAGGCGCGTGCTCATCGAGCTTGGCACCAATATCGTCTGCCTTGTAATCGATCGCAAAGTCACAGCCAATCTCATTTAGCAGATATTCACACTTATGCGCGCCGCCGGCGATACCGATAACGGTAGCACCTTTGATTTTTCCAATTTGGCAGGCAATTGAACCGACTGCGCCAGCAGCTGCGGACACAACAATGACATCGCCCTGAGCTACCTCTCCAACATTTATCATGCCACTGTAGGCAGTTAACCCCGTCGTCATGCCAAGCGCACCAAGATAAGCCCTGGCGGGTTGGTCAGACTCATCAAGTACTCTGAACATTTCGCCGGGTAACTGAACATAGGATTGCGCACCTAGCGGTCCAAACACCGCATCGCCTTGATTCAGCCCGTCAAACTTGCTTTCCAGCACGCGTGCAGTACCTAACGCAATGACCGGCGAGTCCAGCGCCATACTGCCGTGGTGACCATCTCGCGCATCTAATGTGGTTCGAATAAAAGCGTCAATCGATAAGTGCTCAACCTTCAAGCGAACATGCCCGTCGGGCAATTCCGCCAGCTCCTCTTCCATAATCTTGAAATTTGCTTCGCTTAAGTCACCTTCAGGGCGAGACACTAAAACAGCTTTTTTATTTATCACTTTTTAACCTCCTCCTGAAACTCTGATGTTTTGTCCAGTGACCCATTCTGCGGCAGGAGAGAGCAGATACAGCGCTGCGGCACCGAGATCGCGAGGCGTACCTAATCGACCCGATGGTAATCTGAGCATTTTATCTAGTGCCGGCAAATCCTCATCTTTAAGCTTAAGCGCTTGCATCATAATTTCAGTGGGAACAGCGCCCGGCATCACACAATTTACTTTGATCCTTGGACCTAACTCTTTAGCAAAAGTCTGTGTCATCATATTTACGCCAGCTTTTGCAGCTGAATAATGACCGCTGCCAGGAATAACATCTTCTGCCGCCAGCGAGGAAATATTTAGCACCCTCCCCGTTTCCATTACTTCAGCGGCAACTTTCGTGCACAGCCATACGGCCGTCAGGTTAAGCGCAAGCGTGTTTTCCCATTCTTCTCTCGGTAACTCGGTTAGCGGAGCCTGCACGGGTGAGCCACCCGCGTTATTAACCCACATATGAAGGCCACCAAATTCACTCACTGCAGTTTGTGCTAACTGTCGAACAGCGGTTTCATCCGTGACATCTGTCGTGCAGGCAATCGCGTTACCTCCCGATTCCCGGATTTCGCTTGCAACTCGCTCAATTTCATCCGTGCGGCGCGCCGCACAGACAACATTTGCACCTGCACCTGCTAATACCTTTGCGATGCCCTCTCCAATGCCACGTCCCGCGCCGGTCACGACCGCCGTTTCGCCTTTAAGACCAAAAAGTTCTTCAAGCATGTTATTCCTTTATAATTTTGTTATGTTTAAGAAACCGTCAAGCCTGACTGTTTATCTCTGCACAGTCAATATTTAGGAGGAATTCCAAGTTGTCTCATTCGCAATTGATCGAAATGGCACGAAACAGCCTGACTCATGCAAAAGCAGGCACCATTGACCAGAAGCCCGATGTATATCGAGTTCCATCATCCCATTACTATGACGAGGAACGCTGGAAGGCCGAAATGGACAAGGTGTTCAGGCGGATGCCTTTAATGCTGGCCATGTCTGCCGAACTGAAAGAGCCCGGAGATTACAAAGCAATGGATGCTGGTAATACGCCCGTGCTCATTGTCCGAACCGACAGCGGCCTGATTAAAGCTTACGTGAACATGTGCAGTCACAGAGGCGCGCAGGTCATGGATACAGGTAAAGGCAATACTCACCGTTTCACCTGCCCCTATCACGCATGGTCCTATAACCGGGAGGGAGAGTTAACTGGCATTCTTTCGAATAAAGATTTTGGCGACATCGACAAAAGCTGTTATGGACTAACGGAACTACCTTGCCTAGAACGAGCCGGCTTAGTCTGGGTAACAACCGATCCGAAATCCACGCTAGACATTAGTACCTTTTTGTCAGGCTATGATGAGCTCCTTGGTCATTTTGGATTTGAATCCTGGCATCACTTTGACAGTCAAATCATCCCAGGCCCGAATTGGAAAATCGCCTACGATGGATACATGGACCTCTATCATTTACCGATCCTACATAAAAACACGTTTGGCGCAGACTTTCCCAATAAAGCACTGTATTACAAATGGGGACCACACCAGCGCGTGTCGGGACCAGATGCCTCTCTCAGCGCATACGAGGACCTACCCGAGGATGAATGGCCTACCCAACATTTAATATCAGGGGTATGGACAATATTTCCCCACATATCGATCGCGGGTTTTGACGGCGGTGGCCGAGCCGTCATGATATCCCAGCTATTTCCCGGAGAAACGCCGCAAACGTCTTACACGATTCAGAATTACCTAATGGAAAAGGAACCTGACGAACAACAAGCCGAGGCTGCCCGCGAACAATTTAAATTCCTTCGCTATGTCGTCGAAGAGGAAGACTACGCTACAGGCATCAAACAGCAGCGCGCGCTGCAAACGGGCGCTAAAGACCACGTCTTGTTTGGCCGAAACGAAGGTGGCGGACACGACTTTCACCGTTGGGTAGATACTTTACTGGAAACAGAGGATGAGGATCTCGAGAAACTGTTCACCACCGGCTAATTATATACTCGACTGCGCGACGTAAAAAATCGTGTTTGCGCGTGCGAGATTGTGAAAAAGAAAAAGGAAAAGGAAAAATAATGGGAAGACTGAAAGGTAAGGTGGCGTTAGTCACTGGCGGCGCAAAAGGACTTGGTGAGGCGGACTGCAAACTATTCGCGGAAGAAGGTGCAACAGTCATCGTCGCTGATGTAGACCCGCGCGCGCAAGCGGTTGCGGAAGAAATCGACGGCACGTTTATGCATCTCGATGTCAGCGACGAGGACAACTGGAAACAGGTTGTTACTGACATCAGAGCAAAATTCGGCGCCTTGCACGTATTGGTCAACAACGCCGGCATTGTCGAGGCTGGACACATTTTAAATACATCTCTCAGCAGTTGGCGCAGAGTAAACGCGGTATCTTCAGATGGCACCTTTCTTGGTTGTCAGAACTGTATCCCCTTGATGGTAGAGAGCGGCGGCGGGTCCATTATCAATATGGCTTCCATCGCTTCGCTACAAGGTGAATACGTCGTCACAGCATATTGTGCCGCGAAGGGCGCTGTCGAAGCTCTGACTCGCGCAGTCGCCGTCTGGGCTGCGCAAGAGAATCAGAACATCCGATGTAACTCGATACATCCCTCGGGCATTGTCACCCCGATGGTATTGAGCATGCCGGAAAAGATGGCGTCGGCGGAAATGGCGGGAAAGGAAGACCGGCCTTCACGCGCCAGCAAATTAGGGGAACCTAGGGACATCGCTTACATGGCGCTGTATCTAGCCTCAGACGAGTCGAAATTTGTAAATGGTGCCGCTATGCGGGTCGACAATTCGATGTCGGTGACCGCTGGCGTGGTCCCGGAAAAATAACAGGAGAGCATCAATGACTGATTTTCAGCACATTTTAGTAGACGAACCTCTGCCCGGTGTTTCACGGATCACGCTCAATAGACCTGATTCGAGAAATGCACTCAACAACACGCTACGCAGCGAAATCTACGGCACGTTGGAGGCGAATGACAACGATCCGGACGTGAAGGTTACAATCCTTCGCGGAGCAGGAAAAGCTTTCTGCGCCGGTTATGACCTCAAGGGAAACAACGGGAAGAATCAGCCTTTTCACACATCTCCAGGCGATGGCAACTGGGCGAGACATGTCGTTGATGGGTTCTTCCGAGTATGGGATCTAGCAAAACCAGTCATTGCTCAAGTACACGGATATTGCCTAGCAGGAGGCACCGAGCTGGCAACATCTTGCGATCTTGTCTACGTCGCTGATGACGCTAAAATTGGCTATCCAGTGGTGCGCAGCATGAGTCCGCCGGACAATCAGTTTTTCCCTCATTTAATGGGGTTACGTCCAGCGATGGAGATGATGCTTACCGGTGATGCAATCTCCGGAGACGAAGCGGTGACATACGGATTTGCCAACCGTGCGTTCTCGATTGAAGCGCTGGAGTCAGAGGTGCTTAAAGTGGCTGAGCGCATCGCAAGAGTGCCTACAGATTTGCAGCAGATGAACAAACGCGCTGTACATCGGCAAATGGAACTTACCGGCGTCAGGGCCGCTATTCGATCAGGCACAGAAATTCAGGCACTTGCATTCCATACTGAATCTACCAGAGCGCACTTCAAAGAACTGGCCGCTGGTCTAACAGATGCGCTAAGTAAGCGAGACGGTAAATTTGGTGACTATCGGACAACGGACAACAACGAGAAAAATGGGGACAGTAAATGAGTGTTCTAACCGAGGGGATAAATGAAGCACCCACCTGTCACGGTGGTCTGGAAAATCTCGAGGAGGAATACAGTTACTCTTTGACGGAAATGGAAGGAGAAATTCCATCAAACCTTAAAGGTACCTTCTTCCGCAATGGACCGGGACGACAGAAGATCGGCAACCAGCCATTTGGTCACTGGTTTGACGGTGACGGCATGCTTTGCGCCTTTACTTTTGATAACGGCAAAGCGCATTTTAAAAATCGCTACGTCAGAACACCAAAATACATTGAGGAAACTGCAGCCCAGGAGGTTTTGTATCGAGGTTTTGGCACTCAGCTACCCGGAGGTTTGTTCGCGAACCTTCTGAAAATGCCTGCCAATCCTGCCAACACCAGCAGTGTATTTCACGGTGGCCATCTACTTGCGCTAAATGAAGGCGGCAAGCCTTGGAAGCTGGACCCATCAAATCTGGAAACCGTAGGAGAATTTACCTATGACGGGCAACTAGAATCTAGCATGGTTTTTAGCGCACACGGGAAAATTCACCCGCGCACCGGCGACTACATCAACTTTGGTGCAGGCATGTCTGGTTTCGGAATCACTGGACCGAAACCGTGCATCAACATGTACCGAATTAATCCTGAGGGAAAACTGTTTAAAAAAACTCAGGTGCCGCTCCAAAGCTTTCCTTTTTGCCATGACTTTGCAATGACAGATCGACACGCCATATTTTTTGTTGGATCGATAGTTTTTGGCAACATGTTGCCGTTCCTGCTCGGCAGCAAAAGCATCTCAGATCAAATCAAATTTGATCCTACCATCCCGCTGAAAATCATCGTGGTAGACCTCGATAGCTTTGACATTGTGAAAACATTTGAGTCTGATCCTGGCGCGATTATCCATTTTGGTAATTCTTTCGAAGAAGGTGATGAAATCATTATCGATGGCATGTTCGCAGACAATTTTGAAGCTAACAACACGCTGAACGATGTCTTCAACCCGGACAACAGATTTGGCGGAGGGCAATATCTCAGGTACAGACTCAACATGGTGACGGGGTCATTGAACGCTGAAAAAGTAACGGAAGTAGAAAGCGAGTTCCCGACTTTCAACAACAACCTGTTAGGCAAACGAAACGAGGTAAACTACACCGCCTGCTCGGTGAGCAATGGCGCAGACAGTTTTTTCAATGCTATTCAGCGCATTACCTTTGATGGCGACGCGCAACTCGTCACACTACCCCCGGGGTACTTCGGATCCGAGCCGATGTTCGCACCGGCAACCGATGCAACTGGTGAGGGAGACGGATATGTTTTAGAAGTTGTTTACAACGCCTATGATCACAAGAGCGAGCTTCAGATCTATCCCGCAAATGATCTCAACAACCAAATTTGCAACCTCAAATTAAAGCATCACATCCCTCATCAGTTTCATGGTTTCTTTTCTGACGAGGTCTTTTGTGATGTGAGCTAGCAATCAACCCGCACGAGCGAAGAAGATAAACTACTTCTTCTTCGCCTGCGCCATGATAATTTCGGCACCTTTTGGGTCAACGGCCATATTGTGAATTTGATAATTGTTAGCATGCCCTAACTGTTGTAGCGACATGGCGGCCTGAAGCGCGGTCCACAAGCCCTGACTATCTTGCATCTGATTGACTGACTGTTTCGCAAGCTTTAACCCCATACTCGGTCGCTCTGCGATGTGCTCAGCCATATCAGTCGTAAACTGGGTCAACTCATCCCGAGGAACAACATGATTGACCATACCAAGAGACTTTGCTTCCTCAGCAGAAACGGGTTCGCCCGTAAATAGCATTTCCTTGGCTTTTCGAACGCCCACTTCCCAAGGATGCGCAAAGTACTCAACACCATTGACGCCAAATGCGACAACAGGATCAGCAAAGGTTGCGTCATCACTGGCGATAATCATGTCGCAGACCCAAACCAACATCAAACCACCCGCAATCACTTTCCCCTGCACTTCTGCAATAATCGGTTTCGGCAAATTTCTCCAGCGCCAGCACATACCTAGGTAAATCTCCTGCTCTACAGCCATGGAGCCCTCTGATCCCGGTTTTGAAAAGCCACCCCAATTGCTCACAGTGTCAAAATCGGTAATCTTGCTTCTGTCCCTGAGGTCGTGACCTGAGGAAAAATGCGGACCATCCGCAGCTAAAACGATCACATTCGCTTCGTCATCCTGAGCAGCAAGATCAAACGCTTCGTTTAGCTCATAGGTCATGGCCTTATCTTGCGCATTTCTGGCTTTTTCTCTGGATAACACAATCCGCGCTACCCCGTTGGTAACACCTTCGTATCGAATGGTTTTGAAGTCTGGCATTCCGGCACCTTTTTGAAAATTCGAGTCGCCAACAATAGCAGAATTATCAAAACAGTCACACTTGATTGTTTTAGTCTGAAACTCATGGCAGCATACGAGTCGAAACTCATTTTGGTTAATAATATGTCGGATCAAACATCGCACCCTGAAAGGGAAGAATTCAGAGAACATTGTCAAAGATGGCTAGAGGAAAATCGCCCTCCGCCCACAAAGATTCCGCTGCCGCAGAACGCATATGAAGTGACTTTTGAAGACCACAGAACTTATCTCTGTGATTGGCAAGCCAAGTGTTACGAAGCGCAATTAATTGGCACCGATGTTCCAAAAGAATACGGCGGGCACGGTCACACAGAATTTCAAGCTATCGCTAGCGCCGAAGTACGCAAGGCAAAGGTGCCGTATTTCATCAACTGGATTGGGCTGGGAATGACAGCACCGACGCTTTTGATTCATGGCACTGAAGAGCAGAAAAAACGATTTCTGCCCCCTATCTTCTCCGCGGAGGAAATATGGTGCCAGGGTTTTAGTGAACCCGGCGCCGGTTCCGACCTTGTTTCTCTTCAAACTTCCGCAGTCAAGGATGGCGATAATTGGCTCATCAACGGCAGCAAAGTTTGGACAAGTCTGGGGGCTATATCCAGTTGGATGCTGCTTTTGGCACGAAACGACAAGCATGATAAATATAACGGTATTACATACTTTTTAGCGGATATGGCACATGAAGGTGTCACGGTTAAACCGATTCATAAAATGACGGGTGAATCAGGATTTAACGAGGTGTTTCTCGAAGATGTTGTCATTCCAGACAATCACCGAATCGATGAGGTAGGCGCAGGCTGGAAAGTTGCCATGTCGACACTCACCAGTGAGCGTGGTGCCGCAGCAGGGGTTGGCGCTGTAGCCAGCAGCGAATCCCCATTGACAGCGGTGCTTCAGTTAATCGAGCTCGCAAAAAGCACAAAGCGAAACGGCAGAGCGGTGTGGGATGATCCCGTTGCAAGAGACCGTATTGTCAATGTCTATATACGCATTGAAGCAACCATGCAGAATGCGAGAAGAACCCGCATCAAGGCACTCAATGGCGGTGCCATGCGAATACCGCTGCAGGGAAAACTGGTAGGTAGTGAAATAGCACAGGAGCTCAACGAGATAGCTTTATCCGTGCTCGGTCTAAAATCTAGCCTGTATGTCGGCGACGAAAATGCGATCGAAGATGGCAAATGGGCGCTGGGCTACATGAACACCTACACTGGCACAATTTCTGGCGGCAGTAGTGAAATTCAACGTAATATTCTCGGCGAACGTGTGCTGGGTCTTCCAAAAACCAAATAGGTTATACAAATGACACAACCAAGAGATTTTGGCTTCGATGAAGAAACCGGCATGTTGAAAGACGCGGCCCAAAGGTTTTTTGAAGAAAAACGCCCCCTCGATCAACTAAGACCCCATCTTGCCGGCACCGAAGACCCCTATCACGGCTCGGATCGCAAAGCCTGGTTTGATCAGAGCGACTGGTCGGAAATGCAGGCGCTAGGCTGGCATTTATTAGCAGTTCCGGAGGATGCCGGCGGTGTTGGTTTAGGACTGGTTGCCGCAGCAGCGATTCAAGAGGAAATAGGACGGGCTGCTTGCCCAACCCCACTGACCGGCACACTGCAAGCCACATTTGTGCTCCGCGAGGCCGCAGCAGCCAACCTGCTCACACAAGTTGCAGATGGCACCAGCATGGCCCTCGCAATCCACGGAGAGGATGGGTCACTCGAACCCGATTCCACTGATGTCACCGCAACCGGGACCAGCCTGAGTGGCACTAGTTGGTATGTTCAGGATATCCATAAGGTTGATAAATTTATTGTCTCGGCTAAAAGCGAGCAGGGCCTCGGCTTGTATCTGGTGAATGCCGGTGACTGTGATTTACTCGGGGATAAGATAGTAGACCTGACCAGAGATCAGGGTCGCATTGTCATGGAGGGTGTCGAAGCAGAGGTGATCGCGGCGCCGGGCGAAGGTGAACAAGTAATTTCGCGATCGTTACCAGCGATCCTGACCTTGTTAGCCGCTGACATGGTGGGCGCAGCTGAGTGGCAATTACAGGCCACAGCAGATTATGCAAAAGTCAGAACTCAATTTGACCGACCCGTCGGATTTTTCCAAGCTGTCAAACACCCTATCGTCAATATGATGATATCCACTGATGAAACGCGATCGTTGGTGTTTAACGCCGCCTGCGCCTATGACCATGAACCCAGTGACGCTTTACGATGCGCGCTGATGGCCAAGGCCAGTGCATCGGAAACAGCATCGTTTTGCAGTAACCGGTCTACCCAGCTGCACGGCGGTATTGGATTCACCTGGGAGTCAGATGTGCAGATCTATCATAAGCGGCAAATGCACAGCCAATTTTTGCACGGCGATGCCTCCTGGCACAGAGCTAAACTGGCTGAATTGTTATGAATACCAGCGTTATTCTAAAACGCAGACCCACGGGCAAACCCGTACCCGAGGACTTCGACGTCATACAGGGAGAAATCCCCGTGCCCGAAGCAAACGAGGCTTTGGTAGAAAACCTGTTTATCTCGCTTGACGCAGGTTTCAGAAACTGGATGGACGAAGACGCCGGAGATGATGTGCTGCCAGCTATGGCACTGGGTCAACCGGTAATGGGCCTCACGGTGTCCAAGGTTATTCAGTCGAACAATCCCGATTTACCCGTAGGACAAATTTTAATGGGAAGATTGGCATGGCAAGCCTATTCGATTGCTGGCCAGGACGACTTTCTTGTGCCGCTTAAAGCAGACGATAATGTGCCACTTTCCTATCATCTTGGCATCCTGGGCGACACGGGCATGTCAGCCTACTTTGGTCTTAAAGACATCGCTCAGCCTCGCCAAGGCGATACCGTTGTCATATCAGCTGCGGCTGGGGCCGTTGGCTACGTCGCTGGTCAGGTGGCCAGAATTATGGGCGCAACAAATATTGTTGGCTTCACCAGTAGTGACGAAAAAGCCAGCAAACTCATCAACGAGATTGGCTATGACGCTGTCATCAATCACGTAAGTGATGACATTGATGAGAAACTGACTGAGTACTGCCCCGATGGTATCGACGTTTACTTTGACAACGTCGGAGGACCGCTTCTTGAACACGTGTTAAATCACATCAATGAAGGTGCAAGAATCCCGTTTTGCGGCGCTGTTGCAGACTATACAAGCAAAAACCCGGGACCTTCCAACTTGTTTAAACTCGTGACAAACAGCGCGAGAATTCAGGGGTTTATGACCCACCACAACGTTGATCGTTATGACGAGGCAAGAGATCAGCTAATCGCTTGGGTAGCCAGCGGAGAGCTCACCTGTTGTGAGCAACTCTACGAGGGTGTGAGCAGTTGCGGTGCCGCATTTTCCGGGTTATTCGCCGGCCAAAATTTCGGGAAGTCGGTAGTCAAAGTTTAGCCTGAGTTCATTTACAAGCCGCGAAACCGACATTCATTTGGGTCGACCAGTAAATATAATGCTTGTTGGGCTTAGCGGATTTCAACAGTATGCATCTCAATCGCGACGGTGACTTAACCATGAAAATCTGTCAGATCGCCTACTTCGTTAATGACGTCATGAAAGAAGTGCCCATCATGCATCAGACATTTGGCGCTGGACCCTTTTTGGTATCAAACGAAATTAAGCTCGCTTGGGCCGAGCTTCGAGGCACCGCAGGCGATTTTGTGCACACATCCGCTTACGGCCAGTGGGGCGATGTCATGATGGAACTCGTCCAGCAAGACAGTGAAGGCCCCTCCCCATTCAGAGATATGTATCAGCCGGGACAGCAAGGTATTCATCATGTCGCGGTGATGGTTGACTCGATGGAGGATGCTTACAATCACTACGCTTCGCGTGGATTCGACGTTGCGGCAAAGGCCCAGACAACCACTGGCGTCGAGTTTGCTTTCATTGATACCGTCGGAAAACTTGGGCATATGACCGAGATATATGAAAAAAGCGAACAGCTCACCGCGTTCTATGACTTCATTAGAGAAGCGTCAATGCAACCGTTCTCTAGCCCATTCATTGAAAGATAACTGACCTAAGCCGCCATCTTTGCCAGTATTTGGTCGAGGCAATCGCCGCTCTTAAGCTCAATCGCGGAGAGTTCATCCATCTCCCCGGCAAGTTCCGGATGTGTAATTTTCATGCGTTGCCATGCCCCGGCACCCTGTTTCTCGGCATCGGCCTGAATAGTCATTTGGGCAACCGCCGTTAACCCTTCGAAAACTTCGTAGTATGCGGCTTTTGCTTTCGGCAAAATGCCGAGCACAAGCGCCCTGTCAGCATCTGAGGGTGGAAGTAAACGCTCAACACGATCGGCTATCTCATCCTCACTCTCCGCACAGGCCAACAACTTATCACGATATTCAGTCACTTCTTCTGCCCAACCTCGGTACCTTGCTGCTGCAGTGCGTTCTAGCTGAGAGAGCATAAAAGGAAGTGCTGCTTCAGGGAGACTACCAAGATAAGGAGCAAGTAGCTCACCAAAACTTGGGATATGCGGTTTGACCATCGGTGTTGCCTATAGTTAGATATCGATACGTAAGTAAATCACATTCACCGCTTTCTGTCGTTAGTCGCGTCGAAAGTTGGCGCAATCAAAACTCACGAAATCAGGCTTAAATGACAGGGGGTAACTATCGACATCAACAATAAAGTTGCGCTGATTACAGGCGCCGGCTCCGGCATAGGACAAGCTACGGCGATCGAATTGGCCGAGCAAGGCGCGAGGGCGATTGCCCTAGCTGACATCGAGCAAGCAGGTTTGGATCACACTAAAAAGCTGATCCGAAATACAGGGACGGAGGTGCTCGCTGAAATGATCGATGTTTCAAATCCGGAACAGATAGCCGGTTTCTTTGAACTGACAGAGCGTAAATTTGGTTGTCCCGACATTATCCACAACAACGCGGGTACCATCTGTGGAGAACCTATTTGGCCAAACACTCCGCTTGAAAAAATGACACAAGTTGTCTCAGTAAACCTCCTCGGAGTCCTTTACGGAAACAGCATCGGTATAGAAATGATGGCCGCGAATGGTGGTGGCGTGATTATCAACACCGCATCTACCGCTGCGTTGGGACCAATGCCAACCGATCCGGTTTATTCCGGGACAAAAGCAGCCATCGTCAACTTGACGCAATCCTGTGCCGGGCTGTCACAATCCCACAACATCCGCGTTAATGCCTTGCTGCCCGGTATGGTAACGACCCCATTTATCGAGCGCACCGGAGACGGCAAACAACCTGCCGCGTGGCTGAAGCCGATGCTTGGCCAGATACCCATGTTGTCAACAGACCAGATTGCCAGCGGAGTTATTAAACTTGTGCTTGATGAGTCGATCGCAGGCGCTTGTCTCGTGATCGAGAATCCAAGCGAAAAGGGCCTACCGCCACTTGAGACGCTCTTGCCGGACGCAAAAAGTTTTTACGAATATCAGCTATCACGTTAACTGGCTTGGAACTGGAAACGACTTTCCCATTGCGGATGTCGCCACACACCGTGCGCTGCTGACTCAGAAGACAGTGTCGGTAGCTTGCCGACATCAGTCCACGTGGCTGCTGCATCATGAAAATCAGAACCGCAGGACAAATACATCGAATACTCTCTACCTAACTTTTCGAGGTACTGTTTCATCTCCGGCGCAATGTTCGGGTAGGTTGCTTCGAGGGCTTCACCACCTGCCTGACGAAAGGTTTCAACGAGACGTTTGAGCTTAATTCTGTTTATTGCATATCGCCCGGGATGAGCCAGTGTTGCTATGCCTCCCGCAGCTCTGATCGCTTCAATTGCCGAAGACATCGCACACCACTCGGCTGGAACATACAATTTCCCGCCTTTGTTCAGATAGCGTTTAAAAGCTTTTTTCCGATTTGCGCAAACGCCGCTCTCAACCAAAAAGTCTGCCACATGACTTCGCGTCAACGCGCGAGCTTGCAATGCCGAGAGCGCTTCCATCAGCCCATGCGAACCCAGTTGAGACAACTTCTGATCGATTTGTGCGACCCGCTTGTTACGCTTCGCCTGTTGTTCAGCAAGTAATCTACTCAATTGGGGATCACGGGGGTTAATACACAGGCCGACAACATGTATTTCTATGTTTTCCCAGGTGCATGAAATCTCGACACCTGAAATGATTTCCGGTCCATCACCCTGCTGCTCAACCAACAACGCATCAACGCAATCGTGATCAGTGATCGCGAGGTGACTCAGTCCATTTTCTAAAGCCCTAGCCTTCAAGTAACACAGATCGTGTTTGCCGTCTGAGTAATAAGTATGGCTGTGCAGATCAACCTTCATTCAACTTCCAGCGCTTACTCACCCCACGACTACGCGGCGAGCGATCAATGACTATTTTTGACTACCTGTACCGACACTTTCGACGACTTTGACTTGACCCGTTATAGGGTCAAATACACGCCGCGCTTCCTTGCTCATATCCACGCCAGTCACACGAATAAACTTTGATTTCGCGGGATAATCTATCGAGTGAATCTCTTCTGTGTCGAACAGTCCGGCCTGCCCTGGCTCTAGGCGGAAGTGCTGCACCTGTTCAATCTTCTCTTCGTTTTCTTCCGCTGCGCGCCAGATTGTCATGTCGGTGTATCCCGCAACCTGCCCATAGACAGCCCATGAAGTGCCATGATCATGCGGGGGGGATATACGTGGACTCTCCATATTATAAGCCAGCACACAGAAATTTAGCTCGGCGTCTTCAAAAATATGCTGCATGCCCGTGTTGTTTTCGGCTCCAGCATATTCAGCGCAAAACGCCTTATCAGCCAGGAGTTGCTCCAGTGATTTTCGGATTTGTTCCCTGCCGCTACTATTATCATTTTTTTTCAGAATAGCACGCGTCTCATCGCAGAAATTATTAAGTGTATAAGCCATCATCGGTTTCTCTTTAGACATAGCACAACTATGCACTTTACTTCGCGCGGCAGCAATGCATTCGCCCACCGTCGCGATGCACCAGACTTAGACAAAGTTAAAGCAAGCTGAATTAGACGTTTCTTTCTCAATCAAGAAAACCATAAGAGATCAAAGCAATTAGGGACAGTACTTTTTCGTTATTTTGCCAGTTTGCGCTTAATTCAGACAATAGAGGTGCAATAGGGAAGTAGGAGACAATATCCAGCAACCTCCTTTATAATGCCCGCATGGGAATGCACGCTACAGACTACGATGAAATTCTTGTTGCTCTGCGACGGATTACACGGGCTATCGACCTTCAATCGAAGCGACTTCAGAAGACGACCGGGCTTACCACGTCGCAGCTGTTAGTGCTTCAAGTCATTGATGACCTTGGCAATCCGACTCCGAGCTCAATTTCACGCGAGGTTGTATTATCTCAAGCTACTGTCACCAGCCTGATTGACCGTCTTGAGCGTAACGGCATGGTTAGCAGGTTCAAAAGTGATAGTGACAAGCGAGCTGTACACATTCAGTTGACGCCCCTTGCAGAAGAGAAACTTAAGGATGCACCCGAACCACTTCAAGCGGGTTTCTTACGGGAATATCGCAAGTTACCTGAGTACCAGAAACATCTGCTTATTGGTTCTTTGCAACAAATTGCAGCAATGATGGACGCTGAGGAAATCGATGCATCCCCGATTCTCGATACGGGTGACCTCAACCCACCCTCACAGCGCTGACCTCTAGATTGAACCTTCTTCCCTGACCAATAACTCGCACCTCGTCTTACGTACCTTTTTTACACTATCGCACCGCTGGCATATGCTTCTGCAATCTCTTCACTGGTTAATCCGAGTACACTTTCAAGCACTTCAAAACTGTGCTCGCCAATGCAAGGCGCCGCGGATCTGGGGCCATTGTGATAGCCACTAATGGTGTATTGGTGACCAGCATAGGGTATGTGACCCATTTCAGGATGATCAAAATATCGGTAAAAGTCCCTGTGTTTATATTGCGGGTCTTCCAGCAAATCCTTACTTCGCTGAACAACACCCGCAGGTACACCAACAGCCAGTAGTTTTGCGACCGCCTCGATGGGGGTGTACTGCCTCGTCCACTGCTCTATTGCTTCGTCAATTCTGTCGTGTTGATCAAGGCGACCTTGATGCGTAGCAAGCATGTTTTCGTTAGCAAGGTCTGAACGGTGCATTAATTCACACAAGCTTAGCCATTGGCTATCTTGCTCGATAGCAATCGCGCACCAAGCCTCGGTTTCATTGCAAGGGTAAACACCCTGAGGTGCATAAAAGCGCGATCTGTTACCGTTACGAGCGACACTGTGGCCATTGGCTTGTAAATCCAGTATCTCAGGGCCTAGAAAATGAAGTGCTGTTTCAATCTGTGCGACATCAATGAAACACCCTTCACCCGTGCGTCGTCGGCGATCTAGTGCTGCTGCCAGTAATATTGATACAAACCTTGGAGCAACAGTATCGGTATAAGCAACCCAAGGCGCCGAGGGACCTAAATCTGGCCACCCTGTTATCTCGTAAAATCCTGCGATGGCCGCTGCATGATAGCCATATCCTGCCAGACTAGCAGCGGGTCCCGTTTGGCCCATCAAACATGTGCTGATCATTATCAACCCCGGATTAAGCTTCCGTACTTCCTCGTAACCGAGCCCCATCCGACCCACTGCGCCGGGAGCAAAACTTTCGATAAATACATCAGAATTGCTAATGAGCTTTTTCGCTAGCAAGATGCTTTCTTCAGATTTCATGTTGAGCGTGAGACTTCGCTTGGATGTATTGAAGTCACCAAAGAACTGAGACCGGTTCCACCCGAACTCTCCGTCTTTCATTGGCACACCGCCTCGTAACACATCCGGCCGATTCTCGGACTCTACGCGCACAACATCGGCTCCATGGTCGGCGAGGTATTTTGCAGAAATTGGTCCGACTCCTACCCATGCAAAATCTGCAACTTTTACTCCATCGAACGGCAACTTATTATCAATATTTAGCTCTATCGAGGCTTTCCTGGTCGACTGAAGTTGTTCCTTAATTTCCGCCGAGTGTTCCCCAAGGCCGGGCGCGTTCCTCAGCACAGCCATTTCAAAGGCATCTGGTTTCGCCCACAAACCGGCAGACTTTACTTTTTTTCCATTGGGCAATGTCGTTTCTTGCCAGTATTCCCGCGCTGCCATGTGCCCCATGTCCAACAATTCACTCAGCGTGTTGACCGGCGCTAATGTGACGCCATTCTGCAAACCCAATTCAAACAGGGCCTTCCTTGAGCGGCCAGCAAAAAATTGTCGACATATCCTTCCACACTCTTCAAAGCTGATTGGCAGGTTTTCAGGCGTCTGCATGTTCGCTTCAAACTCATCCCAGTCGATCTCGCGGAAAGAATCATCGACGATTCCATCTTCGATCATTGCTTCGGTGCAACCCTGCAAAAGACGGCCAAAAGGAATCGCCACAACGTGACCATCGGTTGTAGGGTAAACCAATTCCGTGAGCCCAATGCCTTGCACGATCGAAGACCCGATACGCTCGAATTCAAAGCCCTGAATTGCCCACGCATCCATTGCATTGAGCATGGTCCAAGTCATCACGCATTGGGCGGAGACATCGACAAACTGCGCCATGCCGGTTCGTCGCATCCTGGCGTGAGCTACCATCGCGCCAGCAATAGCTTCAACGCCGGCGTGTCGCCATACCTGTGGCACACTAATACGCAATGGCGAACGCTCAGGGACTCCCTGAAGCGCGACAGGTCCTGCCATACTGACAATGGTTAGATCAGTTGCTTTCATGTCTGCGTAAGGGCCATCACTACCAAACGCAGTGATTCGCACGTGGACAAGATGAGGGTTCAACACTTTAGCTTCGTCAAAGCTGGTGCCCCATATCTCTTCAACGTCCCGGCCTGATTCGATAATAAAATCAGTTCTTGCGATCAGCGCTGCTAGTGTTGCCTTATCCGCCTCTGAATCTGGATCTAGACAAATGGAGCGTTTGTTCCGGTTGAAGGCGAGAAACTGCAAGCTACTCAGATCTGTCTTATCTGTTTCCAACAGTGGCGGCGCACGCCGCGCCTCAGACCCCTTTAGCGTCTCAACGCGAATCACATCTGCGCCTAGGTCTCCCATCAACATTGGCCCAATCTCACCGCGCTCATCGGTAAAGTCGAGTACCATATAAGCTGAAAGCACGCCTAGCGACATAAATTTTCCTCTAACAATCTCAACATCATCCGTCGCCACGCGCCAGCGCTAATCTAACGGGCCTGCAATAGTAAGACTTCACTAGTACACTATGAATTTACAAACGGACTTATTATTTTTTAACCTCTGGTAAAGCGCGCGAAATTTTTACTCGCGCACTACACTGCTCGAAAAACATCTGCCCATTCTTCTATCGCACCTTCAACCCCATGAACCAGTTGAATCGTTACTTGGTCGTAACCCATGTCACGAAGTTCACGGATTTGCAAAATCAAGTCTTCCCGGCTACCACTCATTGTCGTCGACTTGACCAGCTCTGGTGTAATGTGGGTTTCTTCGGGACGTACGTACATCAAATGGCCGCGGTGATTAGTCAGATAACGTGCATCTTCGGGTTGATACTTTTCATGAATCGCGAGGTACTCGGCAATCACATTACTCAGAGGTCCGGTGGGCAAATTTGCGCCGCCCATTGCTCCGACATCGTCAGCCATATTGTGAAACATCACCGCAGTAAGTGGCCCCGCTTCTTTGATCAGTTTCTGGTTGTCTATCTCCTCATCACCCGTCAAAACAGCACCGAGGAAAAAAAGGTTAGCCTCAAGTGTTTTTCTGGAACGACCTGCAGACTCCCAGATTTCTTGCATTTCTATCAAAGACTGCTTCGCACCCTGCGCACCGAAATTTAACCAACCTGCCCCCAACGTTGCAGTCAGTTGCTTTGCTTTCGGACCAAACGCAGAAACCCACAACGGCACTTGGTCCTCAAGATTAATCAAACCAAGATCAGGATTCAAAAAACCAATCTTTCGATCTTTACCCTCAAAACGCCAATCTATTTGCTCACCTTGCAATAGACTCTGTACACGTTCGATGTAGCTTTTCATCTCCTTCAGTGGCAGCGCGCCCAAGCCCATCGTCCGCCTCGCTGTAAACCCTGTGCCAACACCAAAATCAATTCGCCCTGGAGCAAGACGGTTTAGGGACGCAAAGGCGTTCGCAGTGACAGGCTCGATACGGTTGCTCGGTACAAGTACTCCGGTGCCCAATCTGATCCGAGTCGTTTCATGTGCGGCAAGCGCCATACAGATAAAAACGTCCGGGTTAAGCAATTGCGTGTCGTAGAACCAGGCTGTGTCAAAACCCAAATCTTCCGCCTTTTTGACCCATCTCCATGAATCAACCTCGGAGGCAAATGCAACTGAATACTTCATTACTTTTCATCCATTAATTTATAGCACCCCACTCTGCCGTTGAGAGTAGGTTGAGTCAATATCACACACGGTGACAGTTCGCGACAACAGATCCACCAAATTTTAGTATAAACGTCTAACGCTACCCGCGGGTGAAGCGAACAAATTATCTTTGCACAAACCACACATCAGGAACGCTGAGCATCTATGATTTCGCCGACTGCACGGTAGCCTTGCGCGATCGCTGTTTGCGTATCCGCTTTCACATTAGCATCTGAGTTAGCAATATGAATATTGCCAAATGGTTTTCGTCCAATCACCCATGGCTTTTCATCTTCTGCGTACTCTGCGCCCCACAATAGCCTGTTACTGTAGGAATAGCCGTGCGGCCAGCGATTGACAGTAATAGCCGACACATCTCTATCAGCATCAAATCCAACTTCAGCGAAGGCCTGATTTAACTGGTCCTTCGCATGTTTCTCGAACACTTCAAAGCTCGTGCTCAAAATTTGCCGGCGACCGGCGCGCCATTGCTCCGGCCCCTTTATGTCCTCAAACAGCGGCACATGACACATGTGAACGATCATAGGTTCATCAGGCGTCTGAGATCGCTTATATTCGCCTAACGAGACGGGATATGCGAGCTCAGCTTGTTTATAGAAACCACCGGTGTAATAGACAAAGCTGGTCTTGAGTTTGTCAAATGCTTGCCAGTTGTTGATCAAGACTTTCGTGTAAACCAGCGGAATTTTTACGTTGAATGCGAGGCCTTGCTTTTGTTTCTCCGTCATCTCGGGGCAGAGATATGGAACAGCGCTGTTATAACATGCCATGATGCATTTTTTTGCGCTTACTTTACGCGCTTTACCATCATTGACGTAGGTAATTTCGACGCGCTTACCGTCAGTCGTATTCATTGCGTGGACGACCGTGCTGTTTAAGCGGATGTTAAGTTTACGGTTTGGTTGGTCTAGTTGAGAGTAGTCAGCTCTTGCTGTAACGACGTCCTCCATTGTCGAGCCGGGCATGGCTTCTGGAATAAGCTTTCTAACAAGCAATCTGGCGATGGAGGCATTACCATCAGGGAAGTGAAATATATATGGGTCGACACCGCGCCCCTTTCGAATCGGCAGGGTATGATTGACCCCAGGTATACCGCCGTCATAATACTGCACCGCAGTTGTTGGCACCTCTTCCATATCCACACACCAAAAACTCATACCCCAGTGCTGGTATATATCGATCACCTGCTCATCGACTTTGCAATAGTCCCGTAGAAAGGCCGAGTAACCAGTTTTGCTCAAAATTTCGAACTTTTTCTCCGTCGGCACACCGGGCAAGTAGTCGACTTCTTCCGTTTGAACCCGAATAAAATCTGCCCGAGCTTTATCTGTTAGCGGCGCTTCTTCTGCAAATTGCAACCAAGTCTTTTTGCCATACCCTGTCACATGTTTCGTTTCACCGAACTTCTCATCATCAAATACGATGCTGAAGCCCATACCTCTTGATGAATAGAGATCTTGTTGAAAAGCCCCGTAGAATTTATCTAGTTCAATACCAAGGTCTGTTAGCAATTGCATAGCTTCAGGAGGGTAAGAAGAGGGCGTGTCGATCGCCTCGGTACCGCCATAGCCTATTCTCGTATCGCCGTCATGTTCAAATTCGTTTCTTTTTGCATGCCCACCAAAGTCATCATGATTGTCTAGTATCAGTACTTTCGCGTTCGGATATTTTTCCAAGTAGAAGTGGGCCGATGACAAACCGCTCAATCCAGCACCCACAATGACCAAGTCATACTCTGCTTCAACCTTTTCTGCTTCCCATTCTGTCCCCATCACTCGGGCGTGCATGACCTCCCAAGAGCCATCATGACTCCCTCTCAGCCCATTTTTCGCGGGCGGATAGTAACCACGATCCAACGAGAAGTTTTCTGGCGAACCGAACGCTTCGGTCCAGGGCGATAATAGAGAACCACCTACAGCAGCTCCGATAGCTATTTGCGTTCCGTTAAGAAAGTCGCGGCGAGTAATATTTTTTTTCATTTTTTATCTCTAGTGGTTCGTTCAATTCAAATGTTCGCGTCTTATTCTATTTCGTAGTTGGCGTCATGTCGCATCAATCAATCGAGTCTGTCTGCATCAGCATTTTCAGCTTTTCTTCCACGCAGCACAGCGAGCTTTTTCACCACGAGTTCATGCCCTTTCCGGCTTGATTTATTCTGTAGCACACATAGTACACTGACAACCGCGAAACCCGCCAAAAGTGGTCCATATAGCAATCCCAGTTGACCTAATTTCTCAGGCGAGATATCGGATACACTTTGCACTTGGGTTGGCCAACTGATGAGGTCAAGTCCAACACCTCCTATGAAAGACCCAAGCCCCGTCGTTGTTTTGTTAGCAAACGACACAGCGGCAAAAAAAATACCCTCCTGACGTTTGCCTGTAGCAAGCTCATGTTCGTCGGCGATATCTGCGACCATCGAGTTGAAGCTCACCAAAAACTGCGCGGCAGCAATACCCTGTGTGAATTTTACAAACACCAGAGAACCAACCAACGTCTCAGTCCCATTGTCGGGGAAGAGATCAACGAACCTTAACAACACAGGTACGATTTGACATAGCGCCCAATAAATACCACCCCAGATGACACCAGATCGCTTATTAAAATATTTGTGCCAAACAGGCGCAATAAAAGTACCGAACATAATGCCGACAGGATAAGAAAGCAGGATCGTCAACTTTTGCGAGGAACTGAGCTCCCAAAAATACTCAAACATGTACAAGTTCAGCGCACCATCAACACCCACCATAACGAAGATGATCATCGTGCCCGCGAACAACCAAGCAAAGGAGCTGTTGCGGAGCGCACCCATTATCTCGCCAAACATGCGTGCAATGACTTCCAACATCGTTAACTTATCAGCGCGACCCTGAGCCCTTGACAGAGGCAAGTACGGGATGCGGTGATGGGTTCCCCACCCTGACCAAACAATCGTAACGATCATCGTTATCGCTAGTACAAAGGCATAGGGAGCGTAGGCATCGACATTAAATTGGCCGCGAGGAAATTCCGCTGTGTCCTTGAAGAACACGCCAAAACCAAGGTAGTAAGCAACAAGATAGCCGGCAAAACCCAGGAAATAGCGGTATGAGACTATCTGCGTTCTTTCATCATAGTCTTCAGAAAGTTCTGCGCCCAATGCTATATGTGGCACGTGGTAAAGCGTCATAGCGCCTCTGGTGAACACTACCGTCGCCGTTAGCCACAAAAAAAGCGAGAACTCAGAAAGCCCTTCGGGCGGAGAAAAAAGAAAATAGAACGCGATACCGAGCGGCAACGCAGAGGCATACATGAATGGGTGTCGCCGACCCCATTTTGATTGCCAGTTGTCCGATAGCGAGCCTGCCAACGGGTCACTGATCGCATCGAACAGCAATGCGATAAATATTGCTGTGCCCGCGAGCGTGCCGGAAAGCCCGAGCACTTGGTTGTAATAGAACAGAACAAAGGTGCCGAGGGCCGAATTCTTGAGACCCTCTGCGAGTTGTCCAACACCGTAAGCAAATTTCGTATTAAACGTGAGAGCGGTTGGCATACCTTACAAGACAATCGACGATTATTCTTAAACTGTACTATGGAAGACAGTTAAAGCAAACCTTGTCTTGCGGCTAAAATCAGCCGCTCTTCGCTGAGTCATCGGCCACAGAGATCAAAGCTCATAGAGACCTTCGATCACTCGTGGTTCGTTTCGAGATTGATTATCAGACTGGCGTAAATCTATTCTCCTTTCCAGTTTGGTGCTCTCTTTTCTGAAAAAGCGAGCGGACCCTCAACAAAATCGGCAGAACCGTACATTGCTGATATTTGATCATACTTACCTTTAATCGCCTCTTCGAGAGAGGACGCGGACATTCCCTGCATAGCGGCTTCTTTACTGCCTCGCACAGATAACGGGGCGCATTCGAGAATTTGACCAGCCCAAGCTTTCGCGGCATTCAGTGCTTCCCCTACAGGTACCACTTCATTGACAAATCCAAGCTGCCTGCCTTCTTCTGCCGGCACGCGACGCCCAGTAAGCAACATACCCATCGCCTGTTTCATACCAATTTCCCTGGGAAGTCTATGAATCCCACCGCCTAATGCAGCTAACCCCACTCTTGGTTCAGGCAGTGCAAAAATGGCATTTTCCGAGGCAATGATCAGATCGCAAGCGAGTGCAACTTCAAAGCCGCCTCCCATCGCAATACCGTTTACCGCAGCAATGATGGGCTTTGGGTTATCAAAACGGGAGCCCAGGCCCGCAAAGCCACTCGCGGGAGAGTACATTTTTCCTCCAGAGGCCTGATATTTCAGATCATTTCCTGCACTGAATGCTCGATCTCCGGCGCCTGTGATGATGGCAACCCACTGATCGGGGTCAGCTACAAACTCATCAAACACCTGAGCAAGTTCAGCCTGTGCCGGCGGGTGAAGTGAGTTCATTACATCGGGACGCTCGATAGTGACAATTGTTAAGGGACCTTCCCTTTCGACGCTACAAAATTCAGGCATATTTCCGCTCCTATTGGTTATTTTAAAAGTCTAACAGCAGGTCAAAAGTGATTTACAGACTCACGTGGCAACCCTTTCAGATAGTAAAATGGTCAAATTTAATCAATGTTTGGCGCTCCTTACAGCTGCTTCAAGACGCGCAACAGCCCTTTCCAACTGCACTCTCGGGCAGCCAAAATTGAGCCGCATAAATCGATTATCACCAAATTGCTCTCCCGGGGACATGCCCAGTCCTTTCTGTTCGAAAAAATCAGGCGGATCGTTTAAGCCGAGCTCTGCAACATTGAGCCAAGCAAGATAAGTCGATTCCTGTGGGCTCATATGAATTCCGGGGATATTTTCTATTGCATTGGAGAGATAGTCGCGATTCCCCTCAAGGTAACGTAACAATTCCTGCCGCCACCCTTCACAATCCGCATAAGCGGCTTGCATTGCGGTGTAGCCTAGCAGGTTCACATTACCGACCAGTCCCGCTCTGGGGGCTTCAAACTGTTCTCGCAGAAGCGGATTCTGGATGATGGCAAACGAGCCTCCTAGCCCTGCAAGATTGAAGGTCTTACTTGGTGCCATCAAAGTGATCGTTCTTTCCGCCGCGGCTTCACTAATCGAAGCCGTTGGAATATGCGGTCTCCCATCAAGCACAAGATCACAATGGATTTCATCGGAGCAGATGATCAGATCATTTTGTACACTGATATCAACAATCGCTTCGAGCTCAGTTCGGGTGAGTGTTCGACCTATCGGGTTAAAAGGATTACAAAGCATTAACAGTCTTGAGTTTCCCGCGGAAGCGCGCTCGAGCGCGTTCATGGGAAATTGCCACGTGCCAGCCTCATAGGACATGGGAAAACGCTTCAACTCGCGTCCTTGGTTCTCCGGCGCAGCAAAAAAAGGGTGGTAAACTGGGGTTGCAGTGACAGCGGCTTCGTCCTCAGCCAACAACCCAGCGCAACAAAGGTTTAAACCAGCCACAACTCCGGGAAAGAACACGAGGTCATCCGGCTGAATTTCCCAATGATAAAAGTCCTTCATCCGAGCAACGAGAATTTCCTTCAACTCCGTTGATGCCTCGGTGTAGCCGAAAACACCGTGCTGAACCCGCTTTTGCAAAGCCTCAGTGACTGCGGCAGGTGACTGGAAGTCCATGTCGGCTACCCATAAAGGTAATATGTCAGAACCTTTATATTTATTGAATTTAGTGCTTTCCGTGCGGAGTCTGTCTATTTCTGTATCAAAGTCGATAGGCATTGCTACTGGTTCTCGCGCTCAGTTTTCGATAAGTTTTTGGGAGTATAACAAGAGTGGCATATACTGCCTCTCGCAGCAGTAAAAAGCTGGCGAATAAAACACTATTATTAATATACAGACGAAAAGGAGCAGACAATGGGCCTATTTAGCCGCACCCCCGTCTCCGTCACAGCAGAAACTGCCTTACCCGGCAGAAATATACCACTGGTCGTACCCGACACCCACTATGTTAACCGAACATCATTTATCGCTCCCTTTCCGGACGGCCTAGAGGTTGCCTATTTTGGCATGGGCTGTTTTTGGGGTGCCGAACGGCGCTTTTGGGAGCTGGAAGGCGTATATACTACGGCGGTTGGATACGCAGGTGGCTACACAGAGAACCCTACCTACGAGGAGGTGTGCAGCGGCCTCACGGCGCACTCTGAGATGGTATTGGTCGTGTTCGATCCCAACATCACGAGCTTTGAAAAACTTCTTACCTTGTTTTGGGAAAGCCACGATCCCACACAAGGTATGCGTCAAGGTAATGATATCGGCTCGCAATATCGCTCTTGTATCTTCACAACAACCGACGATCAGTTAGCAACTGCAAAGAAAGCGGCTAAAAGTTTTCAAGCGGGTTTAAACGACTCTGGTTATGGCGAAATCACGACTGATATAGAACATATCGGCACATTTTTTTATGCTGAGGAATACCATCAACAATACCTTGCGAAGGTGCCCAACGGTTACTGCGGATTAAGGGGAACCGGCGTCTGTTATGTTGCGTCTGAATAAATTGCTTCGGAGAGAATGATGAAAATCGCTGTGCCTGAAAGTGTCAATCGTAGTCATGAGTTAGCGGTGGGTTTGTTTGGCCAGGCTGGTACCTGGCTCACCTCATCTGTCCGCGCCGCGATATGGGCAGAGGCTAGAAATGCCACTGCTTGCAAATTATGCCAACGCCGCAAACAGGCACTTTCACCCTATGCATTGCAGGGTGAGCACGATACCTGCACGCAGCTTCCCGGCAACATGGTTGAAGTAGTTCATAGAATTAAGAACGATTCAGGGAGGCTAACGAAACGCTGGTTCGACGAACAAATTGATACGGGGCTCAGTCGCGAAGAATATGTTGAAATCCTGAGCCTTGTTGCCACTTCAATTATACTCGACAGTTATGCCAAGGCTATGGGCTTACCGGATTACAGTATCCCAACGCCACAAAAAGGCGAACCGACCAAAATACTTAATGCCGATGTCGTCGATGAGGGTGCGTGGCTTCCCATTACTAGAGCAGAGCAAACTTTGGAGGAACATGGACTACCGGACGTGCCAAATATCGCGCGCGCCATGGGGCTTGTACCCGCCGGTATGATGCATTTTTTTAGCACGATGCGAGCGCACTACTCTCTCGCCGGTGACGACTTCGGAATCAGCAGATCTCAAATTGAACTCATTGCTGCCCGGGTGTCATCACACAACGCGTGTTTTTACTGAACGACTTCACATACCTTGCTGCTTCGTGCGAGCGGCGATAGAAACAACGAAAGCTACAACCTCGATTCTGTCACTTCCGAGGGCATCACTGACGCCGGCGTTGAAAACGGCGCATTTCTCATGGAGCTTGCAGCAGCTGTGTATGAACAGGGCGCTGATACGCTAACAGATATTCGCATCCGAGGCGTTGAACTACTCGGAGAGCGAGGAATCGCCGAGGCGATGGGTATCGCTGCTGGGTTCAACGGCATTACTAAAGTTGCTAATGGCACCGGTTTACCGCTAGATCAAACGACTGCTGATGTTACCGGTGAAATGAGGATCGAGACAGGTATTGACGATTACTCTGAAAGCTTCAAATCCAATAAGTACGACCAACGATAGGACATCGGCAAGTCCAAAAATGCACGCACTGTTTTCAGTCCGGAGATTAGCGTGGCGGCGCGAGCAGCAGAAAACGATGCATCTACGTTTAGCGCGACAAAAGCACGCTACAAATAATCTGCATTTGAAAATTGCGTCGACGTTAGGTCTTTGCGTTTTTATCAACAGCGCCCATGAAGTCAATATTTTCAGTGCTATTTTCTGGTATGGGTATCTCAACGATACGCTCTTCAACATCGTCATACTCTAATTTAAGCGCACGACACATTGTTGCATGCATATCGTAAGTGCAGGTGATGTAGGTAAATTCCAGAATTTCTTCGTCACTCAGATGCTGTTGCAGCACTTCGAAAGTACCATCGCTGGTTCTTCCGCCAGAGAGAACAAGATCATCGGTGTAGGCAAGGATAGCGCGCTCGATCGGTGAGAATAAATCTGAGGTCTGCCAATTGGGGATCGCTGCAATATGCTCCTCGCCGTAACCGACAGCACGCATGCTCTTGCAATGCTGAGAAAAAACAAACTGGCTACCTCTCACATAACCACCTCTGGTCTGACCGAGCTCCCGCAGCTTTGCTTTCAGTTTACGGTTCTTGCTCCTGTAGAATTGGAAGCCTGCGACCGCGTGATTAAAGCAATCAGGTACCAACGCGAAAACTGTCCACCAGTTCCCCGGCGTCCCCGTTGCGGTGCCCGGAGTGGCTACCGGGTCCCTATCACCAAAAAGCGCATCATAGAGTGGCAAAACTGCCGAATCGGCTTCCTTACGGCTTATCTCTCTTAATCTGGGCATGAACTGTATCTCCGTCTTGCGATAGCAATGAAAAGTAATGATAGACTTAGTTTACTTAATTCGGGTCAAAACAATGTTAAAAGATTATCTCGACAAAAGTCAGCAAATCGTCGCGCCCGGTGTGTTCGATGGGCTCTCAGCAAGAATAGCGCAACAGTCAGGCTGCGACGTACTTTATATGTCGGGCTTTTGTGTCTCCGGCACATTACTCGGCACACCGGATGTTGGCTTAGTCACAGCCACAGAAATGATCGACCGTGTTCAACAAATTGTAAATGCGGCACCCTCTGCAGCGGTCATTGCTGATGGCGACAACGGGCATGGTGGCGTTCACAACGTCGCACGAATTGTCCGAGCCTATGAAGCCGCAGGTGCTGACTGCATTCAGCTTGAGGACCAGGTTATTCCGAAAAAGTGCGGTCACATGGAAAATAAACAAGTTGTTCCGCTGGAAGAGGCCGTGCAAAAAATCGAGGCGGCCTGCGCAGCCCGCCGTACAACCAACTTCCTAATCATGGCGCGAACCGATGCCCGGGCGACACATAACCTTGATGAAGCATTGAGAAGAGGCGATGCTTTTATAGAGGCTGGTGCTGACATTCTTTTTATTGAGGCGCCCGCTTCAGTCGACGAAATGACGAAAATAGCAAAGCGGTTTCCGAACACGCCGCTGGTCGCAAATTTGGTCGAAGGAGGAAAAACACCCGAGCTATCCTTGACGGAATTGAAGTCGTTGGGGTTCTTAATCGTTTTGCGCCCTGTGTCGGCCTTGCTATCGATATCAGCCGTTTTGCGACAAAACTATGAATCTCTCGCAAATACAGGG
>CBFHOH010000003.1:0-217452 GCA_965657335.1 Candidatus Azotimanducaceae bacterium | reverse complement strand
GACCTGCGCCGGAATAGTGATTGTGGGGAACATTTTTGTATCCCAGGCTTCCAGCTATTTAAATCCCGATAAGGATTTCACTCTCAGTAGGTGCATTGCTCGAGACATCGATTCCGTTATCTCCCTCTGAAACAAGATTCTGATTCAGATAGTAAAGATTATGAGGATCGGAAGAGAAACATATCCTTAAGGTGCAGACTTGTTCTAATTGAGACAGAATCGCTAAGAGTCCTTGAGGTTGTTTCCGATAGCACCCACTTAAGCGGGTGGTGAAACACGAGTAACTTTTTCAGCCACGAGCCTTCAATAAGCTCTTCCGTTACCCTTTGTCTCTTTATGTATCAATCAACTCATCATGCGCTGTCAAAGCTGGGATGCCTCTGAGGCTAGGCTGATCCGCCCCGTTAAAATCTAACTACACTCCTAATAACTGAGTGTTGGCTAGCGGCAGTGACTAACAGCAGGCTGTTGGGCTGTATTCAGACTCGCTAAAACTGCTGCGCGATACGAGAGATTTGGAGAACGATTTGCGCGAGATGGTGAAACCGACGCGGGGTGAGTGAGTTGAAAAATTCATTCGATATCTGGTACTCGGCCAAGAAATTGTCAATTGCGAAGCAAATCCGCGTGGAGATTTAGCTTTAAAAAGAGCTAGCAGTTTTCACGTTTCAAAATGGTGTCGGAAAGCTATGTGAACGTGACCTTCCGTGCTTACTTTCTGCACAATCCAAGTTATGATTTGATAATTAATTTCAAGGTGCCAATAGATGAGCGGTGAGACAGATTTATCACAAATAAGGCAAGCGGTGCGGCAGCTATGCGAACAATACGGCGAAGATTACTGGTTGCAACTCGATCGTGATCGAGGGTATCCATCTGAATTTGTGCAGGAGCTTTCTGAGGCAGGTTTCCTCAATATATTGATTCCTGAGGCTTATGGCGGGGCCGGGTTGGGCGTGATTGAGGCTTCAGCAGTGATGGAGGAAGTCTGTCGTGCCGGCGCTCACGCGGGTGCGTGTCATGCTCAAATGTATGTGATGGGATCGGTATTAAGACATGGTAGCGAGGCGCAAAAAAACAGGTACTTGCCAGAAATAGCCAGCGGTAAATTGCGCCTGCAGAGTTTCGGGGTCACAGAGCCTACGACAGGTACAGATACAACAAGCTTAAAAACCGTTGCCAAAAAAGATGGCGATGAATACGTTATCAACGGGCAAAAAGTTTGGATAAGTCGAATAGAACACTCGGACTTGATGGTGTTACTTGCCCGCACAACGCCTAAAGATGAAGTGCAAAAAAAGACGCAGGGACTTTCTGCCTTTATCGTTGATGTGCGTGAAGCCGTTGGGAACGGATTAACGATTCAACCGATTGAATCGATGATTAACCATCATTCTTGTGAGCTTTTTTTCGATGACCTGCGAATACCCGCCGAGAATTTGTTAGGTGAAGAAGGTGCTGGTTTTAAAGTTATCCTTGATGGTATGAATGCAGAGCGAATTTTGATCGCTGCGGAATGTGTGGGTGATGGTCGTTATTTCGTCGACAAGGCTAGCGCTTATGCATCCGACCGAACCATTTTCGATCGGCCGATCGGTATGAATCAGTCCGTACAATTTCCAATAGCTCGATGCTATGCCGAAATCGAAGCAGCCTCTTTAATGGTCGATAAAGCAGCTAAAATGTTCGATGCAGGTGAGGCCTGTGGTGCGGAGGCTAACATGGCGAAAATGTTGGCGTCAGAAGCATCATGGCGCGCAGGGGACGTGTGTATGCAAACCCATGGTGGATATGCTTTTGCGAAGGAATATCACATCGAGAGAAAATTTAGAGAAACTAGGCTCTACCAGATTGCACCGATTTCCACTAACTTGATACTGAGTTTCATCGGCGAACATGTATTGAAAATGCCGAGGTCTTTTTAGTAAATATTCTAGGTGCCATGGCGCATCGTCGGGTTTAGGTAACGCGGACGAGGCGATAGCAAGTCTGCCTTCTTTGGCTTAGCCTCATTGAGACGATATAAAGCTAGGTTGATAGCTGGCTCAGGGAAAGGTTTACGAGTGAAATGTTGAGGTAGTGATTGGAGGGTCCGGTAGTGCAACCCTCCAGATTGACGGGTATCTAGACTACGCCGTAGGCGAGCATCGCATCTGCAACTTTAACGAAGCCCGCGATGTTGGCGCCTTTGACATAATCAACGGTGCCGTCATCCTTTTCACCGTACTCAAGACATCTGTCGTGAATACCTTTCATGATACTTTGCAACTGTTCCTGCAAAGTAGACTCTTCCCAAGAGATGCGTTCTGAGTTTTGGCTCATTTCGAGACCAGAAACTGCAACACCACCAGCGTTGGATGCTTTCCCGGGTGCGTAACAGATACCAGCGTCCTTAAAGACCTTGATGCCGTCAAGGTCTGTAGGCATGTTGGCACCCTCTGAAACGGCGATACACCCATTCTTAACCAGCGTAGCCGCCTCGTGACCAACCAGTTCATTCTGTGTTGCGCACGGCATCGCAATATCGCAGGCTACACCCCAAGGGCGCTCACCTTTGTGGAAGCTTGAGCCTCCGCCAAATTCATCCGCATAAGCGGAAAGTGGACCTCTAAGCACGCTTTTTTGTCGTTTAACCCAATCAAGCTTCTCCTGATTAATGCCATCAGGATCATGGATGAAACCTTGAGAGTCTGAGAGGGTGAGCACCTTGCCGCCCAGTTGTAGTATTTTTTCAGCGGCGTGTGTTGCAACGTTACCGGAGCCGGATATTACTGCGGATTTGCCGGATACGTCGCTGTTGAGGTGTTTAAGCATGTTTTCGAGGAAATAGACCGCGCCGTAACCCGTTGCCTCTGTTCTGACGAGACTGCCGCCAAATTCAAGCCCTTTGCCTGTCAGCACACCCGTAAAGCGATTAGTGATACGTTTATACTGACCAAACATAAAGCCGATTTCTCGGGCGCCTACGCCGATGTCTCCTGCGGGTACATCGGTATCTTCACCAACATGACGATACAGCTCTGTCATGAACGACTGGCAGAAGCGCATGATTTCGTGCTCTGATTTGCCTTTAGGGTTGAAGTTTGAACCACCTTTGCCGCCGCCCAATGGCAGACCCGTTAGGCTGTTCTTGAAGGTTTGCTCGAAAGCGAGAAATTTCAGCACGCTCTCTGTCACGCTGGGGTGGAAGCGGATGCCGCCTTTGTATGGGCCAATGGAATTGTTGTTTTGTACTCGCCAACCACGCTGTACGCGGATGTTGCCTTTGTCGTCTTCCCAGCACACTCGGAAACTTACGACTCTATCAGGCTCAGCGATTCGCCTTAATATCTGGTAATGGTGGTATTTTTCTTTGTCGGCGATAAATTCAAAAATATCTTCAGCAACTTCTCGGACTGCTTGTACAAATTCTGTTTGGTAAGGGTTGCGGCGCTCAACGCCAGTCATGAATTGCTCAAAATCCACATGATCGGAAACTGCCATTTGATTTTCCTTGTTATTTTGATTGATCGGATAAAACTAGGGTCCGGAAAGCATGCCAAGTTGTTATGTGCGCGTCTAGTTGATAATTGGTTAAATCACCGTTTTTCCCCAACAGTCAGACGTACGGAACGAACATGTCTACTGCCAGCACAGTTTTGGCAATGAAACTCATCTTTTTTGAGCAAAGATTGAACATCAGATCAAGTGATCTTACCCATAGCCTCATGCGTGATTAATCTGGTGAATATTGTTGGTGGCAGCGATTTCATCGCGAGCAACGCAAATATCGCGTTACTTTTTTAAGCAAGGCTTGTATGTCGCAGGATCTCATATTGCTATTTTTGTATCGACGGTGCTGATACAAAAGGGTTGGTCGTATTTTCCTTATATGCTTGCGTATAATGGATCGTAAACGGCGAGTCGCAACACACTTTTGAGGAAAGGCAAATGCCAGAATATTTAGACAGCGAGATCAGGTTGACGCAAGAAAAGCTCGAACAGTTTATCCAGACAATCATCGAGCCTGCCGCGAAAGATATGGAAGCCGGCGAGTCTATAGAAATGGCAGCATCAAGAGTACGAACTGAATCTATCAAACGCGGATTTTTTGGCAAAACCCAACCTGCTGAATATGGCGGTAACCCAGCTTCAAATCTTGAGTTGACTGCGTTGCGTGAGACACTCGCCACCGCTAACAATCCATTAACAGCATATGTGTTTGGTCCAGGACCCGGTATTTTACATTCGGCTGTGGGTGACCTTAAAGAACAATATCTTGATCCTGTGTTGCGAGGCGAGAAACGCGGTGCTTTTGGTTTTACTGAACCTGACAGCGCAAAGAGGCCGACTTGGGCGAGACTAAACGAATCAGGCAATCAGTTGGTGGTCAATGGTCAAAAGTCATATGTCACGGGCGGTAAAACGTGCGACTTTGTTTCTGTGTTGGTCAATGTAGAGAACCATGATGGCGAGAAGGTTGGCACAGCGATGGTTGTTATTGATCGTGAGGCTGATGGCGTGTTAATTGACCGAGAATTTTCGTCGATGGAGGGTGGAGGGCACGTTTCCATGCTATTTACAGATGTACATGTCCCTATTGCGCAGGTCATCGGTAAAATTGGCGAAGGTATGCCGCGGGCGCTTGGAAACATCGGCAATGTCAGGATGATGGTGGCCGCTGAAGCTGTAGGCGTATGTATTTGGGTGATCGACTACATTGAGCAGCATTTGATGGCGCCCCATCGGACAGGCACCCCTTTGGGGGACAGAGAAGGGGTCAGGTTGAGGCTGGCAGACATGCGTATTGAAACCTATGTCGCTCGCAGTGCGCTTTACAGAACAGCTCGTCTGGTTGATGGTCCCGAAAACAGCGTCAACGAGATAATTGCGACAAAGGTTTTTTGCACAGAAGCGGTTGGCCGCGTTGTTGATATGGCTGTGCAGCTGGCGGGTGGACAGGCCTTGGTTGTCGGACATCCGCTTGAAAAGTTGTATCGCAAAGTGAGATCGATGAGGCTTATTGAGGGGGCGAGTGATTTGCTTAGAATCAATCTTGCAAAGGGTAAGCTGGAACTTGGCAAAGGCAGATTGTAGGGAATTGAATAGATGAAGGAATACAGGCAACACAGGTTTGAACGACCAGCGGGCGCTGTCGAGGTTATTTTGGTCAGGCATGGGGAGTCAAGAGCAGCAAAGCCAGACGAACCGTTTCCACTGGTGGGTGGTCAGGGCGATCCTGAGTTGTCGGCACTCGGTGTGCAGCAGGCTAAACTTGTTGGTCAGCGTCTTCGAAGCGAAAAAATCGATGCAGTATATGTCACAAATCTGCGTCGTACCGCTGAAACAGCAGCGCCGCTATTAGGACATTTAAATTTAGAAGCGATCAAGGAACCCGATCTACGAGAGGTTCACCTTGGCGATTGGGAAGGCGGGATATTTCGGAAGAAGGTCCATGAAAATGATCCGCTTTACCAAAAAATGCAAAGCGAGCAGCGCTGGGATGTGATACCCGGCGCTGAATCCAGAGAGAAATTAACCCTGCGCGTGGATCAAGCCCTTGAGCGTATTGCGCAACGGCATGCAAACGAAGTTGTTGTCGCTGTGGTCCATGGTGGTATCGTCGGGCATATACTCGCACACGCATCCGGAGCAGAACCATTTGCGTTTAACGGTTGTGATAATGGCTCAATTAGCCATGTTGTGCTGACCGAGGGAAAAATAGTTGTTCGAGGATTTAACGACAGATCGCATCTTGTCTCCTTGGGTGATGTGGGTATCGCCGTTCCCACTTAGGGGCGTTTACAACAATATTAATAGCTTGAGTTAGATGAAGAACCTTATGAACCCAGAGAACGAAAATGCCGACTATGATCGGCTCGAAGCCCATTTTCAAAAAATAAACGACCTCCAGCATGTTTCTGCGATTACAGGTTGGGATGAAGCCTCTATGATGCCAACGGGCGGCGGTGAGGCTCGCGCGCAGGCCATGTCGACGCTGGACGTGTTGATCCATCAGTTGGTTACTGAACCGAGGGTCGGAGAGTGGATCGATGGGGCGCGAGCTGTTGCCGGGCTGGATGACTGGCAAGCAGCTAATCTTCGTGAGATTGACCGAACATGGCGGGAAGCGACTTGTATGCCCGAGGATCTCGTGGCTGCAAATTCGCTGGCGCGTTCCAAATGTGAACAGGCGTGGCGATTACATCGCGCAAATAACGATTGGCAGGCGATGGAGCCTCTGCTAGCTGATGTCGTTTCTCTAACCAGAGAAGAAGCGCATTGTCGCAGTGAATCGACCGGTTTAGGTCTGTACGATGCAATGTTGAATTTGTATGAACCTGGTGCCAGCAGTGAGCAAATCGACATAATTTTTGCTGATCTTAAGGATTTTTTACCAGGCTTCGCTGATAAAGTCGTTAATTCGCAATCTGTCGAAAACATTTTACCAATCACTGGGGATTTTAGTGATGTAAAGCAAAAAGAGCTTGGTGTCGCGTTGATGTCCTCGCTTGGTTTTGACTTTGACCACGGTCGTCTCGACGTGAGCCACCATCCATTTTGTGGCGGTGTGCCCGACGATGTTCGGATTACCACGCGATACGCGACATCCAGCTTTGTGAGCTCGATGATGGCGGTGGTCCACGAAACGGGTCACGCAATGTACGAGCAGGGATTACCCCGCGAATGGCGAAATCAACCCGTCGGTAAGGCACTAAGCATGGGTACCCATGAAAGCCAGTCGCTGCTTATGGAAATGCAAGCCTGTAGAACGCAGGCGTTTATGCAATATGTTACGCCTTTGGTGCAGCGAACATTTTTAGGCGCCGTTTCAAATGATCCTGCTTGGAGTGTCGACAACTTGCACCGACTTTACACCCGGGTGCAAAAGAGCCTAATAAGAGTCGATGCCGATGAAGTGACTTATCCTTTGCATGTCATTCTACGTTACGAGCTTGAAAAGCAATTGATCGGAGGGGAGCTTTCCGTTGCCGATTTGCCGGCTGCATGGAACGATAAAATGATGAGCTTCCTTGATCTTTCGACAGAGGATAACTTTATGGATGGGTGTTTGCAGGACGTTCATTGGCCTGCAGGTTTGTTCGGTTATTTTCCGACATATACCCTTGGGGCGCTAACAGCCGCACAATTGTTTGCGGCAGCGCAGCGCGAGATACCAGAGTTGATGGGTAATATTGGGCAGGGTGATTTTGCGCCATTGCTGAGCTGGCTACGTGCAAACGTCCACTGCAAAGGTAAACTTCTCGGTTTCAACGAATTAATGATTGGAGCGACGGGAGAGTCTCTGAATGCTGACTATTTTAAATCTCATCTTGAGGCGAGATACGGATAGGCGCCTGAAAAAAAGCATTATTCGAGATCGGCTGGTGCAAAATGAAGCCGTTATGCTGGTCTCAATTAGCACCATCTTTCGTATTTAAAACTGGCGTGCTGAACGCTGCTTTGTTCGATCGAGCATCTGTGCAGCGAGCAGCCGCACGAGTTAATCTTTACTAAAATCTTTAATAGCACTCAGTATCTGTCGACAAGTAACCTGCCCGATTAACTTGCCATTATCGACAACAGGTCTTCTCCTGTGTTTGTGGTCTAACATTGACGAAGCCACATCGATGATGTCGTCTCCCGGTTTGTTGACCTCGACATCTTTTGTCATGATATCTTCGACCAGTGCAGCGCCGGGCGTGTTGCCGTTGTAAACAGCGCTAACAATTGCCTGTAGACAATCCAGTTCAGACAGCATACCAACCAGGTTGTTGTCCTCGTCGACGACAGCAACGCCGGATACTTTATGCTCGATTATTTTTTGTGCGGCCTCGTGAACATTGATATCGGGTTTTACGGTGATGGGCATTGCCAACATGTAATTTACAACTTCGACTGATTTTGTCATAGCCTTACTCCGGTGCTGAGAGGGCGTGGTGCATTTAGTTCACACCCTTCTTTTGACCTTAACGCACTTTGCGCGATTGGCAAAGCGAATAAATATCCGCACGATTGATTTGCTCTGCCGCCTTTTATTGTCCGTCAATGGGAACGGGAAGTGCCGTCAGTTTTCTCAAAAAACTGTTTATGTAAAGAGTATGTAAATACCCGTTTTTTTGTAACGGCTCCGTTTCAAGGCGCGAAAATTTACCGCTATTTTAGGCAGTTCGCTTTGGGAGTGTTCTAAATGCGTGGTCTTGCGTATAACTCATGTGGAAAGCGGTGCGTCTAGAAGCAAGGGCTTTATTTAGGTGAATCGAAACGTTGCATCATCTTATGGCGCAAGCGCTGAGTCTTTGATGATAATCCTTGTATAATGAAAGAATGGCTTGGCAAAGTATAAAAAAACAACTGAACAGGAAGTCTATGCGTTTTTCGATGATTGGGTTGCTGTTGCAGATTTTGATGCTGATAGCGCTGCACACGTTTGCTTTTCAATCAACAGCTGAACCTTTAGCGGAAAGGGAAGCAAAAGTTGTCGCGCTGTTAAAAGGTTACGAATGGCAACTGGATGAGGCAGCTTTCAGGTCGCTACCCGATGATTGCTGGAAGGACTTATTACGGATTTCGAAAGACAAGCAATACATGAAGGTTATCAGGGCAAGGGCCTCTATTGCCTTGACGCTCTACCCTAATGATGCGGTTTGGTCTCGCATGCATGAAAGTCTTGATGACTCCGGCGTCCGAAGCGGAGCAGCCGTGGTGAACAACTTGGTTTTACGACGAAGGGCGGTAGAACAAATGTGCCGTACGTTTGGTGTCGCTCGACCGCATGAAGTTGAGCAGCAAATGATCCGATTGCTTGAAGACGCCGATCCCCATACGCGGGTGAAAGCTGCACAATGTATGCAAACCGTAATGACAGAAGCCGGTGTTGAATCTTTAAAAGCCTATCGCAACAGGCTGAAAAATGTCGTCGGCGATAACAACTGGGAATATCGTGCGACCGAAAACAAAGAATAGAGCAATGTGTTTCAAAACACATGAAACAAAGCCAAATAGGTTTTAGAGGAATGGAAAATGAACAGTCAAACGGAATACACAAGCGAATTTGACCGAGCGGCTTTTGAAAGGGACGGTTTTTTAGTGAAGAAAGGGTTTGCCGCCCACTCTGTTTGCGATGACATCATGTCAATTTCCAAGACACAACTGAACGACAATCTCGCGCCGATCGAATACGAGGTTGATGTGCAATATCCAGGTTCTCCTGTCTCGAAAAATGCAGAGGGCGGAGACACGTGCCGCAGACTGCTCCATGCGTATGCCAGAGACGAGCGCTTTCGCCAATGGGCGACCAGCGACGCTATTCGGTCTGTGCTAGAGGATTTATTCCGTGGTGAGCGAACCGTTAGTGCTGCCGGGAATGCCAACGAGAGTAATGTGCTTATGTCTCAATGTCACCACAACTGTGTCATGACGAAACAACCCGGCTATAGCAGTGCAACGTTATGGCATCAGGATAATCGCTACTGGTCCTTTGATCAGCAGAACCTGATAAGTGTGTGGCTAGCAGTCGGTGATGAAACAAAAAAGAACGGTTGTTTAAGAGTTATTCCCGGCACTCATAAAACGCAAATAGATCCGGGCCGGTTTGACGCGGCACTGTTTCTGCGTCCAGACCTGCCGGAAAACAAGGAATTGATATCGCGTTCGAAAACAGTCGAGCTGGCAAAGGGGGATGTACTGTTTTTCCACAGTCGGCTGTTTCACGCCGCAGGCAGAAATCTCTCTGATGAAACCAAGTTTTCACTCGTTTTTACCTACCACGAAGCCAACAATCGTCCCATCACGGGTACTCGATCGGGGCGCTTTCCCTCAGTTACCCTCTGAGTGTATTTTTCTTGTTTACTGGCGTTGATGTGGCAACAAGGTCATTATTTCGTCTAGAAGCAAGCCTCTGGAAGTGCCGTTTCGCCATGCAAAACCGATATCCCGAAAAAACCTATCACGGGGTAATGGTTGCGTAACTACTCGCGTGTTCTCTAGCACCTTGGCGTCGACTGCCATGTCAGGCACGAGCGTGACACCAAGATCGCTATCGACCATTTGTAGCAGCATTTGAAGACTATTAGCTCCGAACGTGTGCAATTTTTTGTGATCTTTCAAACGACAGCCGGCTAGCGAATGGTCCCGGAGGCAGTGACCATCGTCGAGTAGTAGTAGGCTTTCGTCTGGTAGGTGGTCAAAATCGAGATGATCAGCTGAGACTATTGCGCTATTTTTCCTGTAAGCGAGTTGCAGGCCTTCTCGATAAATTGCCTTGGTTTTAATTTGCCCAGCGTCATAGGGCAGTGCAAGCAGAACCAGGTCCAGTTTGTTATTCAATAGTTCTCGGATCAGGTTGGCGCTGGTATCTTCCCTGATAAAGAGTTTAATTCCGCTGAATTTATTGCGCACTGCGACGATAAAGTCGCTGGTAATATAGGGTGCGATGGTCGGAATCACGCCAAGTTTTACTGGGCTTGCGAGCGGGTCGGAAGATATCTTCGCCTGTTCTACGAGATCCTCAGCCTGCATCAAGACATACCTTGCTTTATCTGCAATTCGGGCGCCGAGCTCGGTAAATGATACCGATTTATTTGTTCGCTCTACCAGGATCACGCCAAGTGTTGACTCAAGTTCTTTGATACCGCTGCTCAGTGTTGATTGTGAGACGTGCTCACGAGCTGCTGCCTGGCCAAAGTGTTTAGTATCCTGAAGCGCGACGAGATATTGGAGCTGGCGAATGGGAGGTAAGTGCACGTTACCGGAAATCCGCTGCAGCCAAGTTCAAAAAGCGATCAAGCGTGTCTCGTTTTTTATCGGTGTTACCTTGCCCCATAGTGAAATCAGGAATAATAAGCTCATCCACACCTGCTGCACGGTATTCTCCAATGATGTCTCGGACTTCACTGGCGTTGCCGATGATCGCGGGTTGTGCCAACGTTTGGGACCGGATTTTATCCAGATACCCTTGATCCTCTGATAAAAATAATAGCGCAACCGCTGTTCTATGTATCTCAGTTGGATCTCGGTCAAGGCTTTCGCAGTGTTGGTCGAGAATCTTCATTTTGTGCACCAGTGTCTCTACGGAGCCCCAGACATTCCATTCATTTGCGTACTTCGCTGCGATCTTCAGTGTAACTCGTTCACCGCCGCCGCCGATAAGCAAAGGTAATGGTGATTGAACAGGTTTTGGCACAAGTGGCGCATCCGCCAGTTGATAATAGTCGCCGGAAAATGAGGTTGAATCTTTGGTAAAAAGGCTTTGGATAATATAACAGGCTTCGTCTAGTCGTTTTAGCCGTTCAGCAACGTCATAAAATGGTAAGCCATATTTTTCATGCTCATTCTCCTGCCATCCCGAACCAATACCCAGAACCACTCTGCCTGCTGATATGTGATCGAGTGTCGCCGCCATCTTTGCTAGTACGGCCGGGTGCCGGTATGTATTGCCGGTTACGAGCGTACCAAGCCTGATTCTAGGGATGCTCGTGGCAAGCGCACTGAGCGTTACCCACGCCTCGGGCCATGGCGCACTGGTATCCTCAGCGTTTGGCATGAAATGGTCTGCTAGCCATATCCCGTCCCAACCTGTCTCTTCTACGTGCTGCCCGAGTTGTTGCATCGTGTCAAAGTCCTGAGTCGGTTGCGGCCAAAAGCTAAATTTCATTGTCAATTTTCTCCTTGCAGAGTGAACTGGGTTGGTGGGTTATTTCAGGTCGTTCGATTGTGACCATTACGGCGCCCGAATTCAAACTCGAGGTAGGTGGCTTTCGACGCCTGACCCCGTTTTATTGTGACGCGGCATATTAAATACAAATTTGACACTATTCTTAAGTTGCTGATTTGAGTCAGGAATGTTTGAGTTTGCGAATCATTCGCGTATTATTGTGTAAACCCGTAGGGTCAGCAAAACCGTCAGTTTTGCTGACTGTCAGAGCTGCCTATTTTGAGCAATATTTTACCGCAAGTTTTCAACGTCACTGTAGAATTGAAGCCTTCATCAAGCGTGAACGTCGCGTGTGTGTCATGTGTCTGAAATTCCTCGGCGGCGTGGGTGTTTCCGAGTTATTAAGATAAGGACGCATAAAGCAGCATAAGTTGTAAATGTTGCTTGGAGCGTTGAAGCGATGTAGGCAATTTAACCCCGGAAAAGTAGGGGCTTGATTGAAGATTTTTGTCTGACGATAAGGATGTCGGCAAAGGGGCGGTAACGCGATTTTTATCGCTTTGTACTGGACGGCATTGGTGATTAGGCGATCATAGACGAAACTCAGTGTTCTGGGTGTCTAAAGCTGTTGCACTTGTCCTAATGTATGTAGAATTGGGGCGTTTTATGGCGGTTGGTCTTTTTTGCGTAAATTGCCCGGCAGCCTAGCGAATACGTCGAAAAAATGTAGAGACGCTATCGTTCGGGTAGCGCGAAAAAACGGTAATTCACTGGCGGTGATCCAGATCGCTGCCAACCGTGAGAAAGATTTGTTAGTTAACTAATTTGAAAAACGCAGGAATGAAAATCAATGTCCGTTGTAGAAGAAGTAAGTGATGAGATTGATGTCGGTAAAAAAATTACCGATGTAGTAGTTCGCTTCGCTGGAGATTCCGGTGATGGCATGCAATTAACAGGAAGCAACTTTACCGAGGCGACCGCGCTCTACGGGAATGATCTTGCAACCTTTCCTGATTTTCCCGCTGAAATTCGTGCACCAGCTGGCGCGACTTTTGGGGTATCAGCCTTTCAGATCTATTTCGGTTCTGAAGACGTTACCACGGCGGGGGATGATGTTGACGTGCTGGTCGCTATGAACCCTGCAGCGCTGATTACAAATCTCAAGGCTTTGGAGCCGGGTGGACTCATTATTGCTGATAATGATGCATTCACTTCGAAGAACTTAACCCGAGCCGGATACACAGAAAACCCGCTCGAAGACGGCTCGCTAGATAGTTATCGGGTGATTTCAATAGATATTACCAAGCAGGTGCTAGCAACGGTTAAGCCCTATGGTCTAAGCCACAAATTTGGCGTTCGCTGTAAGAACATGTGGACTCTCGGTTTGATGATGTGGCTGTTCGACCGAAGCAGGGATGCTGCGATAGAAGGCCTGCGCAAAAAGTTTGCGAAAGCGCCGGAAATTGCCGAGGCAAACGTGGCTGCGATAAATGCAGGCCATGCTTATGGTGAAACGGCTGAGCTGCCCACGGGTGTTGAAATTTACAAAGTACCTGCGGCCGACGTCGAACCGGGACTCTACCGAAATATCACAGGGACAGAAGCACTTTCCTATGGTTTGATTGCCGGTGGACAACTGGCTTCTATACCGCTCGTATTCGCCTCATATCCTATCACGCCAGCTTCGGGCTTATTACACGCGCTTTCCGGTCACAAGGAATTTGATGTTGTGACATTTCAGGCCGAAGATGAAATTGCCGCCGTTTGTGCCGCAATCGGCGCTTCTTTTGCAGGTTCATTAGGTGTGACCTCAAGCTCCGGTCCGGGCATCGCGTTGAAAGCCGAGGCCATATCTCTGGCTTGTGCAACTGAACTGCCGCTCGTTATCGTCAACACGCAGCGAGGCGGTCCATCGACCGGTCTGCCGACAAAAACCGAACAGTCAGATTTACTGCAGGCGATTTTCGGTCGACACGGCGACACACCTTTACCAGTAATTTCAGCGTCTACCTCGGCGGATTGTTTTGATGTTGCAATCGAAGCTGTTCGACTAGCAACGAAGTATAGTACGCCTGTGATATTGCTAAGTGATGGTTACATGGCGAATGCCTCTGAACCTTGGCTGGTGCCGGATTTTGAATCCTACGAACCATTTCCTGTGAAATTCGAAACGGACCCAGAAGGTTTTTCACCAGCTAATCGCGATGAAGATACACTGGCAAGAGTATGGGCAAAGCCGGGCACTCCCGGTCTTGAGCATCGAATTGGCGGTATTGAGCGTGACTATGATACCGGTGACATTTCCTACGAGCCTGAAAATCACCACCGTATGACGCTAGTGCGCCAATCCAAGATTGATGGCATAGCAAAGGACATTCCAAATCAGACCGTCGACTCAGGCAATGAGAGCGGAAAGATGGCTGTCGTAGGTTGGGGCTCAACTTATGGCTCTATACACCAGGCGGTCAAGCGTGCTCGTCAGGAAGGTAAAGATGTATCTCATATTCATCTGCGACATATGTGGCCTATGCCGGCAAATCTGGGAGATTTGCTGAGTGGGTATGAAGAAGTGCTGATTCCCGAAATGAACACAGGACAGCTAGTTCATCTTATTCGCTCGCATTACATGGTGGATGCAAAAGGATTGAATAAAATTTCTGGGCAGCCCTTTAAAATTCGGGAAATTGAAGCGGCCATCACAGAACAATTGGAGAACGCCAAATGAATGCGCCACTAACTCTCAAAGATTATGAAACAGACCAAGAAGTTCGATGGTGCCCTGGTTGCGGCGATTACGCGATTCTAAAAACCATTCAGAAATTAATGCCAACACTCAACGTGCCAAAAGAAAATACGGTATTCGTTTCTGGTATTGGGTGTTCATCTCGTTTTCCTTATTACATGAATACCTACGGCTTCCATACGATTCATGGTCGCGCGCCATCAATTGCCACAGGGGTAAAGCTGGCAAATCCAGAATTGGATGTTTGGATGGTGACCGGAGACGGCGATGGGTTGAGCATCGGTGGTAACCACATGCTTCACGCCTTGAGACGAAATGTCGACTTACAAATTTTGTTGTTCAACAACGAGATTTATGGTTTGACCAAGGGGCAATATTCGCCAACGTCAAAAGTCGGAACTAAATCGCCATCGACACCTGATGGGTCTATCGATCAACCCCTCGACCCGGCGGCATTTGCACTGGGCGCTGGCGCCAAATTTGTTGCGCGTGGCATCGATACGGAAGCGAAATCTTTAACACCTTTACTAGCGCGTGCCCATGCGCACAAAGGTACTTCGTTTGTTGAAATTTATCAGAATTGTCCAGTTTACAATGACGGGATATTTGATCTTGTAAAAGACAAAAAGAACGCTGCGAACACGCGGCTTGTGCTTGAACACGGCGAGCCTATGTTGTTTGGAGCGGATAATGAAAAGGGCATCAGACTGAATATAAAGACCCTCGCGCTCGAAGTTGTCACACTAGGTGAAGACGGCGTGACGCTCGACGATATTCTGGTGCACGACGAGACAAACATCACAATTGCTCAGATGATTTCGCGGATTCATTCTCCTGATTTCCCTGAACCATTCGGCGTCATTTACTGTAATCCGGCGCAGGCTTTCGTCGATGACGTTTACTCGCAGCGCATTGCCGTGAGAGAAACAAAAGGACCGGCTGACGTGAACGCTATTCTTCGCGGTGGGCACACCTGGACAGTTTCTTAATCAGGAAGCAGCCATTTAAATGACTGATTTTGACGTACAACTGAATACCGGCACCATTCCTGTTCAGTCGCAACATCAATTCGATGTTGCGGCACTTCAGAAGTTCATGGAAGAGAATGTTGCTGGTTTTAGTGGTTCGCTCACGGTGGAAGAATTCGCCGGTGGTCAATCAAATCCCACCTATTTGCTTCAGTCCGGCGGTAAAAAGTACGTCTTGCGTAAAAAGCCGGCTGGTGAATTGTTGAAGTCTGCTCATGCGGTGGATCGTGAGTTTAAAGTGTTGGCGGCATTGCAGAACACGAATGTCCCCAGCGCGAAAGTCTACGCGATGTGTGACGATGAGAACTTGATTGGCACAATTTTCTACATCATGGAATACCTTGACGGTCGAGTGATCTGGGACGCTAACCTCGGGCCATGGGCGCCTGAAGTTAGAGCGGCGTTCTTCGATTCAGCCAATGACGCAGTAGCACGACTTCACATGGTTGACTTTGAAGCGGTTGGATTAACAGATTACGGCAAGCACACCGACTATATCGGCCGACAATTGAAGCGATGGTGCGGTCAGTACGAATACACCAAAACAGTTGATAATCCTTACATGGATAATCTGATTGAATATTTGCCGAAGAATATTCCCGTCGATGAAACATGCAGCATTGTTCATGGTGATTTGCAGATTGCCAACATGATGATGCACAAGGAGCGGAATGAAGTTGTTGGTATTTTAGATTGGGAGCTCAGTACGCTAGGTAGTCCGCTGTCCGATTTCGCCTACCTCTGTCGGCCGTATCGTGATGTTTTACGTGGTATGGATCTTAAGGCGATGGGTATACCTAGTGAAGAAGAATACGTCGAGACCTACTGCAGACGGACCGGGCGCAGCGGTATTGATAATTGGGATTACTATCTTGCCTTTAATATGTTTCGCTTGGCGGCGATTCTGCAGGGAATCGCCAAGCGTGTGCAGGACGGAACGGCTGCTAATGTACAAGCCGAGGCAGCCGGAGAGGGCGCATTTGACATGGCTAAAGTTGCATGGGCGCAGATCGACAAGAGTGTTGTGCTAGATTAAGCAAATAGGCTTGCCAATCCGCCTCAAGTTCAAAATCCCTGTATATAGTCGTCCAGCTGAACACCGAAGGAGTTCAGCGCCATTGAAACCATGTTGTACTGTCCAACCGTAAACACAAGATCCATCATTTGTTGATCCGAGTAAGTTTCTGTCAAGCCTGCCCAGGTCTCGTCAGAGACAAAGGCGTCGCTATGTAACTCATCAGCCGCCTTGATGATGAACGCCTCGTGTCTTGACCAGCCAGCGTCTGCACCTTCCTTGATGTTATTAATTTCATCTTCGCTCATTCCTGCCGCTTTACCTATCACGACGTGTTGACCCCATTCGTAGCCTGCCTGACACAACCAGCCAATACGCAAAATAGCAATTTCTCTTTCCCGTGGATTGAGTGTTGACTTAGAAAGCACGTGGTTACCAAACACAAGCCAACGTTTTGCCAGCTTCTCGTGATTAGCCATGGTCAGAAATATGTTCGCAGGTTTTCCTCTGATTTGTTGTTGCTCAAGCATTTTTGTTTGCTCTTCATTACAGTTTTCGAGCGTTAGAGGGTGTATGCGTGGCTTTTCTAGTCTCATTTTTTTCTCTCCGCGGGACAGGAATGGTCTTAAGAACACTATAAGAAATATCGTCCGTAAGTGCTATCATCAAGTCCGACGCTCGCGCGTGTAGATGCTACAGAAACTTTGAATATAGGCTTATGAACATGTCAGACCTCATCCTTCATCAATACCCTGCTTCTCCTTTCTCCGAAAAAATAAGAGCACTGCTCGGGTACAAGCAGGCGCATTACAGCTCTGTCGAGATTCCGGTCATTATGCCGAGACCGCTTTTAATGCCTCTAAGTGGCGGATATCGAAAGACACCTGTGATGCAATATGGTGCTGATGTCTATTGTGATAGCGCGATTATTTGCAGGCTGATCGATCGTCTGTACCCCGATTCCACCGTATATCCGCACAAGTTCGATGCTGCGAATAATGCGCTTGCAAACTGGACTGACACCTTTTTCTTCCGCGTTGCTGTTGCCATAGCGTTCCAACCCAAAGCTATGGTGGATAATCCTTTGTTTTCTGATCCGGAGGCTGCAGCTGCATTTATGGCGGATAGAGCTGAGCTCTCGAAAGGCGGCATACAAATCGGGATGGAATTTGAAATGGCCATGCCCTATTTTATGGCGCATGTGAAGCATCTTGATAAGCAGTTATCAGAGAGCAGTTTTTTGTTTGGCGACAAACCTACAGCTGCGGACTTTTCGACTTATCATTGTTGTTGGTTCATATACAGTAGGGATGCGATTAGAGATACATTCGATGCATTTCCTAACGTTGTCGCATGGATAGAGCGGATGATGGCCTTCGGCCATGGTACCGTCACACACATCACCGGTGACACGGCACTTGATATTGCTTCAGCGGCTGAGCCTCAGCATGACGAGATCATAGGAAGTATGCATCCGGCAGAATTTAAACTCGGTGATGATGTGGAGATTATACCAACCGACTACGGCTTGGTACCGGTCGAAGGAAAGCTGCAGATAGCCTCTCTCGAAGAGTTGGCCATAAGGCGAACAGACGCGCGTGTTGGTAATATTTCGGTGCACTTCCCCAGATTAGGCTTTGACCTTCGCGCAGGCTAATGCGCGCATTCGACGCCAGTGTGGTTAGGCCGTGAGTTGAGGCACCTATCGAACTAAAGGTCGACGTGGTTAGGCCTTTTTTACAAATCCCGATTTTAGCTTCATCGCGCCAACACCTTCTATCTTGCAGTCGATGTCATGATCTCCCTGAACGAGGCGTATGTTCTTTACTCGGGTCCCGACTTTTATTACAGCAGAAGACCCTTTGACCTTCAGATCCTTGATAACGGTCACTGAATCACCGTCGGTCAATAGGGTGCCGTTTGTATCGTGCACGATCAGAAGGGCATCATCTGTCTCGCTTGTTTCCTCAGCAACAGCAGGCCATTCATGAGCACATTCAGGGCAAATAAGCAGCAATCCATCTTCATAGGTGTATTCTGATTGGCACTTCGGGCAATGCGGTAGTTCGCTCATAATTCTTCTCGTTGTTACTCATTCAGCATTCAAATTATAAACCAGAAAATAGATTGCGACGTAGGTCGCGATAAGAACGCGATTTTTAATGTCGTGTTTCAGGCGAAAGCTGGTCATCTCATTCGCAACAAGACGGTTCATATAAAAACGGTAGAAAAGGTGCCTGTTGCCGAGATAAAACTGAAATCTTGTCGCTGGATGATCAAGCCATGTATTGCTGATACGCGCGAAATTGTACATAGTTTAGCAGCGATGACTGAATATGATATATCTGGAGAAGCAATGAGAAACCGATTTACTTTAATTACCCTGTGTTTAATTCTGAGTGGTTGTGCCGAGATAAGTCAACCGACTCTAGCGCCCTCAGAAACAGGCGGTAACGACGTGCTTCTTTTTGGCGGCAACATCATCACGATGGATGATCAGCAACCGTCCGCTGAAGCGATGTTAGTGAAGCAGGGGCGAATCAAGCTTGTCGGTAGCCTGTCTGATATGGGGGCGTTAGCGCAAGGCGCAAATCGAGTCGATCTTAAGGGCGCCACAGTTGTCCCCGGCTTTATTGATAGTCATGCCCACGTCAGAGAATTGGGCACCGACGCGGTTAAAGCAGATCTTGTTGGTGTGATTAATACTGCAGAAATGGTGAGTCGTCTTCAGCAAAAATTTACGAATCCCGAACCCGGAGAGTGGTTGCTAGGGCAGGGCTGGGATGAGGGAGAGTTTGCGTCTAAGGGCTATCCTGACAGATTGTTGCTTGATCAGGCGTTCCCTAATAATCCGGTCATGCTTGAGTCCCTGCATGGTTTTGCCGGTTTTGTTAACGGCAAGGCGTTGGCACGCGCAGGCATAACATCCACAACATCAAATCCTGAGGTGGGTAAAATATTAAAGCGACCCGATGGAAGTCCAACTGGTGTTTTGCTGACCTTGGCACAAAAAATGATAACGGTGCATATTCCGCCACTATCAAATAGTCAGATAAAAGCAGCGATTGTAGCCGGTCTGACAACCATGGCAACGGAAGGTGTCACGAGCGTTCATGAAGCCGGCATGGAGCCCTCGGATGTAAAAGCCTATCTGCAACTGGCCGAAGCTGGCGAGTTGCCAATTCGTGTTTATGGCTTGTTAAATGGTAACGATGAACCGCTGATGAAACGCTGGTTTCAAAGGGGCAAGCTGGAGCGTTCAGATGGCATGTTGAGCGTTAGAAGTATCAAAGTTTTTTACGATGGCTCCTTAGGCTCTAGAACCGCGATGCTGAGGGCACCATATTCCGACTTCCCTGAGAAGGCGAGCCCCACCGAAAGAATCACCCCTGCAGCCGTTAATTTGTTGGCCGAGCGTGCGGCAAAACATGGGTTTCAAATGGCCGTGCATGCGATCGGCGATGAAGGCAACGATCGGACGCTTGGTATTTACGAGCGCGCGCTAGAAAAGGAGCCACCGCAGGATCACAGGTGGCGGATCGAACATGCTCAAATTGTGTTACCGGATTATTTCGACAGAGTAGCGAAGAATGGTTTCATTTCCTCAATGCAATCCAGTCATGCCGTAGGTGATAGTGGTTGGGCGGAAGATCGGGTAGGTGCTGAGCGCATCGGATATGCCTATGCTTGGCAGAAAGTGCTGAGAGCAGGCGGTCGCCTGATGATTAACAGTGATCTCCCAGGAGAGCCGTGGCACCCTGTTGAAACTTTGTATTTTGCCGTAAACCGAACAAAGCTGGATGGTACACCTACTGGCGGATGGTATCCTGATGAAGCATTAGATGTAGAGCAGACGCTCAAAGCAATGACGATAGAGGGGGCCTATGGCGCGTTTCAGGAAAAAGAGATTGGCAGTCTGAGACCGGGTAAATACGGAGATTTTGTGATCTTGGACAAGAATCCGCTCACAATGGACAAATCAAATCTGGCGAACCTAAAGGTGCTCGCAACTTATGTTGCAGGCCGACAGGTGCCCCCCAGATAAAACTAGATTCCCATCCTCGCGAGAGCGTTGATGATCTCTCTAACAACACCCTCGGCAATAGGATGCTCGGTGGCAAATTTTGTTTCGAGTAATTCTGCGGTTTCCATCATGGTTGTTGAAGCGCTGCTGCTCGTGTCATTCAGCATACTATGAATTTCTGACTCTAGTCCGTGCAGTATGGTTCGGGTTTCCGCATCTATTTCAGTGATTCCAATTTCAGTCTTTAACTTTATCAGCAGTTCCGTGAGGTTGTTTTTGCTCATTGGTCCACACTCAAACGTCAAGGTAGTTAGCCTACCATAAACCAAACGCCGGTTACTCGAGGGCAAGTCAGACCAACTAAACAATCGATGACTATTGTGATTTGGGTCACTGATCTACTTGATTCATTCACTTTATGCGTGATTTTGCTGTTTTCACAGGTTTTAGAGCTAAGATGATTATCATCGCAAAACAGTTTGTCGACACAAAAGCAGATACGATAACCAGATGGTGTTTGAGCACGTGGGGAAGGGAATTGCGATGGTCAATTTTTACCAACGAAGCAAAGGTTTGTCGCGGTTGAACAGTATGTAGAAGATCCTGCCTTGGTAGTTATTATCTATCGACGGGCAGTTTACGCTCACGGAGTTACAAGGGGGCGGATCGATAAAAATATGATCAAGTCTTTTAGATGACGATCAGCATAACGGATGTCTTAGGAGATCAGATGAAAATATATGTTAGTGCCGATATTGAGGGTGTCTCTGGAACAACAACCTTTGCAGAGGCCAGTCGAAATGAAGCTGTTTATAGTGAATTTAGAGCCCAGATGGTCAGAGAAACTGCTGCCGCCTGCGAGGGTGCGCTAGCAGCAGGTGCGACAGAAATACTCGTCAAGGACGCGCACGGAGGTGCTAATAATTTGATTGCCACAGATTTACCTCGTCCTACCCAGTTGATTCGGGGGTGGAGCGGTGATCCTCTTTGCATGGTACAAGAGCTTGATGCGAGTTTCGATTGTGTTCTGTTTGTTGGCTATCATGCGCGCGCTGGGGCTGGTGGAAATCCCTTGTCGCACACATTATCCTCTGCAAAGCTCCATCGTGTCTTTCTGAACGAGCAACCCGCGTCAGAGTTCCTTATCCACTATTATGCTGCCGCTATGATGAACGTGCCCGTGGTGCTGTTGACCGGTGACGAAATGATTTGTTCAGAGGTGTACGATACTGATCCTAATATCTATACGGTTGCGGTAAAGGAAGGGCAAGGTGCCTCAACGATAAACATGCACCCCTTGGAGGCCGTCGAAACGATTCGTGCTGTCAGTGAAACCGCGGTGCGTCATGCGCACCAGATATCCCCGGGATTGGTGCCGGAGCGAACCCACCTGCGGCTGGTATATAAGGACCAGAAGGTAGCATATCGATGTGCACAATATCCTGGAGCTGCACTAGTGGAACCATACACGGTAGAATTTCAGTCGCATGATTACCACGAAATTCTCCGAGCGTTGGTGTTTCTCGTTTAATTGGAGACGCGCCAATTGATGGCGTATCCAGTTTGAGCGCTATACCGGATCGTTAGTCATCACAATCGTGCCGCTGGCAGCAAACATTCCACCCACACCATGACAAACGGAAATTTTGGCATTTTCTATCTGGGCCGGCGCGGTGCCCCGCATCTGCCTAACACTTTCCTGAAGTGCATACATACCGTACATGCCGGAGTGCATATAGCTTAAGCCGCCGCCATTTGTATTAAGCGGCAAGCTGCCCCCGGGCGCTGTATTTTGTTCCCAGATAAACTCACCTGCCTCGCCTTTCTTGCAGAAGCCAAGATCCTCAAGACCGTAGAATGGCAAATGTGCAAACGCGTCATAAATCATTAAATGATCGACATCTGCATGCGTGATACCCGATTCCTCAAAAGCCTTTTTACCGGAGACTTTGAATGCACGTGAGGTGGTAAAGTCTTCCATCTGACTGATCATTGGGGTCTCAACACTTTCTCCGGTGCCGAGGATATAGACCGGCTTGTTAGGGAAGTCTTTGGCTCGCTCAGCGCGAGTCAATATCAACGCACCGCCGCCATCAGTCACCAGACAGCATTCTGACTTGGTAAACGGATAAGCAATCATTCTGTCGCTCATGACCTCATCGACAGTTGTGGGTGTCTGCAGTGTTGCCCTCGGGTTTTTTGACGCCCATTCCCGCTGTACGACAGCGACCATTGCCAGTTGCTCCGCAGTTGTGCCGGTTTCTTTCATATAGCGCAGAAAAGGCAAAGTGAAAGACGTTGTTGGACCCATGCCGCCATAGGGGCCTTCAAATTGACCAGGTATCGTACTGCGGCCACCACCTCTGAAAGCACCTCTGCCGACATTTGAACGACCACTTTCGCCATGAGTGATAAGAACGGTGTTACATAATCCTTCGTTGATTGCAGCCGCCGCATGTCGAACATGCAGCATAAAAGAACAGCCTCCAACTGAGGTGCCGTCAGCCCATGTTGGCACCAAGCCCAAATAGTGCGCCAGATTAGTTGGCGACTCTCCGGCGCTAGCGATGCCATCTATATCGCTAAGGGTTAGACCGGCGTCGGCTATTGCGTTAAGCGCAGCGTCTGCATGTAACTGTATCTGACTGAGCCCCGGTATCTTACCAAGATCTGTTGTTTCGGCCGCCCCAACAATAGACACACTGTTTCTTTTCATAATTATTCTCCTAATTGTAGCGCCTAACCTATTGGCTCGTGTTATCCGAGTTTTTCAATCCAGAGGTCGCTGGTTGAAAGTAGGGTAAGGATATCTCCTCCGACATTGACTCAAATACAACTTCAAGCGACATATCAAGCTCGAGAGCTTCGGGCGTCTGGGGACAGTTAATAATATTCGACATCATTCGCGGACCTTCCTCCAGCTCGACAACAGCAATTGAGTAAGGGCCGTCAAATGCCGGATGTGGTCTGTTGTTAATGACGTAGCTATACAAAGTCGCACTACCTGAAGCATCAAACACGCTGACTTTGCGCGAAGCGCAGGAGGGGCAAAAGGGTCGCGGAGGAAAATAGACATTTTTGCAATCATCGCACCGCTGAAGCTTAAGTGTCTCGTCTTTAGTCCCAGCCCAAAAATGTGCTGTTTCCGGGGTTGGCTGTGGAAGAGGTATCTTCGATTTGTCCGCCATGTATATCTCCACGGTAGTTATATTGTTAGGTTTGTTGTGTCATTGATTGCGGTCGAACTTGATTTCTAGATCAGGGCCAATATTTGTCCTTTAAAAGACGCTTGTATAGTTTTCCGGTTGGATGCCTAGGTAGTTCTTCCATAAAATCTATCGATTTAGGACATTTAATATGAGAAATTTGATTGCGTACATAAGCGATAAGCTCAGCCTCGAGTGTCGTTCCTGCGATATTCATATTCTCTGGTTGCACGACGGCTTTTACCTCTTCGCCAAACTCTTCATTGGGCACGCCGAATACTGCCACATCGGTAACTTTGGGATGACTAATCAGCGCATTTTCAGCTTCCTGAGGATAGATGTTAACGCCACCTGAAATGATCATGAAAGATTTCCTGTCAGTCAGGTACAGATAGCCATGTTCATCTAGGTAACCGACGTCGCCGAGTGTGGACCAACCTTCCTGTGATTGAGATGCCGCAGTTTTAGCCTTGTCCCCAAGGTATTCAAACTTACCGCCTCCCTCAAAATACACGCCGCCGATTTCTCCCTGAGGCAGCTCGTTACCATCTTCATCGAGAATGTGCAGTGTGCAATCGTTTGCAGCCCGACCAACGGAGCCCTTGTGCTGTAACCACTCCTCCGAAGTTATAGCCGTCGAACCATTACCCTCTGTGCCCGCATAGTATTCTGAAATAACGGGTCCCCACCAGTCGATCATTTGTTCCTTGATGGCAACAGGACAAGGTGCAGCGGCGTGGATGGCTATTCGTTGGCTGCTGACATCGTACTGGGCACGCACGAATTCCGGTAACTTTAACATTCTGACAAACATGGTTGGCACCCACTGGCTATGGGTAATCTTATGCTGTTCTATTAGCTTTAAAGCTTCCTCAGAGTCATAGTGTTCCATAATGACAGTGGTGCCGCCGTAGCGAAGCGTGTTCATGTTAAAACCGAGAGGAGCAGCGTGGTAGAGCGGGGCAGGTGAGAGATAGATAGTTTCAGTATCGAACTGATATCTCGATTGTGCAGCTTGAAATATCGGAATGTCTTGCGGCCACGGAGCTTCTATCAGCGGTTTTTTTACACCCTTGGGCATGCCGGTCGTGCCAGATGAATACAATAAGCTCATGCCGTAAGATTCGTCTTCAATCGGAGATGCTGGTTGCAATGCGATGGCATCTTCAAACGAACGTGCACCGTCTACGATCCCTCCAAGCATATAACAAGCAGGTTTGTTGATTAGATGATCCTTAAACTTGCCAAAGGTGTCTGCGAGTAATGCGGATGTAATCAGAACGCGTGCGCCGCAGTCGTTAACGATGTACTCGACCTCATTTTCCTGAAGTCGATAGCTGATTGCGGTGAAGTAGAGGCCTGCTCGATAGGCTCCCCAGCAGATTGGCAGGAATGCCTCGTGGTTTTCCAGCACGATCGCGATGGCATCTCCGCGACAGAGGCCAAGAGATCTGAAAAGATGTGCTGTTTGGTTAGACTGTTTCTCTAACTCCCCAAAGGTGATTGCTGTGCCTGACTGAGCCATGATGATGGCTGTTTTTGCTGGAGGGTAGGCGCCTGGGTACATCGGTTTTAGTCTCGGTGTTTCTTTTTATCCTAAACCGCTTTTTTTCGTACTGTCAATGGCGCTGCATAGATTAGGCGCGACATCAGTAAGCCTAATCATTCTCTATAGATTTCAGCGTTGCGATCCTCTGCGTCATCTGGCGTAATGAGGCAAATTGTCAAATCAGAGGGAGATAACAGTGAGTGATTTTTTGGATAAGGTGGTTGTTATTACAGGTGCTGGCGGTGGTCTAGGTAAAGCGCATGCGCTGGAATTTGCGCGTCGCGGCGCTAAAGTCGTTGTCAACGATCTGGGCGGCAGCGCTGACGGTAGCGGAGCAAGTGATACCGCGGACCAGGTTGTAGCCGAGATTCGAGCCAATGGGGGCGTTGCGATTGCTAATAAGGCGTCTGTCTCTGATCGCGCCGGCGCGCAAAGCATTATCGATGATGCTGTGAGTGAGTTTGGCACGATAGATATTCTCATCAACAATGCGGGTATTCTAAGAGACAAGTCCTTCAAAAAAATGTCTTTGGATGATTGGGATATCGTGATGGATGTTCATCTCAACGGCACCGCCTATGTGACGCATGCTGCTTGGCCTATTTTCTATGAGAAGAATTATGGCCGTATTGTCTTCACCAGTTCTACTTCCGGTATTTTCGGTAACTTCGGTCAGTCTAACTATGGTGCAGCGAAAATGGGTATGGTCGGCTTGATGAACGTACTGGCGCTTGAAGGAGCATCTCATAACATCAAAGTGAATACCCTAGCACCGGCTGCGGCCACTCGATTGACTAACACGGTGCCTGGCAGAGACGAAGATCTTGATAACCCCGATCCGGAACGTGCGCCTGGACTTGTGACGCCAGCTGTACTGTTTATGTCTCGAGATGAAGCGCCAACAGGCAAGATCATTCAGGCGGGGAACGGCAGGTTTAGCTACGCTGCGATGTTCAGCAATGAGCCGCTGGTCCATGGTACGGACTCTTCTCTTGAGAGATTACTTGAGGAAGAAGCGGCTCTTACCGATATGAGCGCGGCCAAGGAAGGTTGGTCGCGAAGAAGACCAACAACTTAGTTTCAACGGCTAAAGCTAATCGAAAAATGCAATCGAGGTCTTGGGCCCAGTGTCCCTCGACCTTGATAGCGACTATCTTAACCCAGGTATGTAGGTTTCTTTTGCCCGCTTTTCGATATCTTCATCGTAGTAAGCGACTGTTTTGAAGTCGGCGTCAAGGTATCGTTTTACCTGATCATCAAAGTGAGGGGACGTGGGGTCACCGCTCTGTCCACCAGCGAGCAAAGACTTAGCTTTAACCTTCTCACCAAATTCCACGACAGCGACAAAGCTATTACCCGAGCTGCCATAGATTTTTTTAGTACCCGGAAATTTTTTTGCACCAAATGACGCCAGTGCACCCCATCTGCCAGAGGCCAGACCAACGGCGTGACTCGGTGCCGCATCATCGTGGGGCTGTTGTATGTCACCTGTCAACCGCTGAAAGCGATTGACGTCCCCCCAAGGCACATCCCAACGACCAAAGTCTCTCTCGAGATTAAGTAATGTCGTCTGGAAAATCTTTAATCTCTCTAATTCCGGCGATTGAGTGCCCAAATAATCAATCAATTCTGCATCGCTAAACTTGCTCGGGTTTGCGCCTGTAAGCCCAGACTGCATGCCATAGTAATGCGCTAGAGTCATCGCGGTCGAATCAATCGACACTTCGTAATTCCAAGTGCGTAAGGTGTCAATCGCAGCTTTCAAACGGCTATCGTTTGCCAATGATTGTTGGTTGTTATCAAAAGCGGTGATTAATCCCTTAATGAGTTTTTCGAATCCAGGGAGGTAGGGGTCGTAAGCTAAATTAATCAGCTTATCGAGTGTCAGATCTTTAACATCGGTGAGCATTTTAATGGCGTGAATGCCACGAAAGTTTTCTGCATCCGGTGCCATGTATACAGGATAGTCTTCACGGACCGGACTGAACTTTCCAGCGGCAGTGAATGGGGTGGAGTTGCAGTTCTGAATCCAGCCATTTTCAGGATTCAGGATCGTGACAATTTCATCGACGGTATGTACACCTTTCCAGTCTGTATCAGGATTGCTGCCGTCTACCGGGGCTGAAAAATCATAGGCGGGATTTCTTCTAGGGACGAAGTTCCCATGGTAGTAAGCAATGTTTCCTTCAGAGTCTGCATAAACAGTGTTGTTAGATGAATTAGTGCGAATATTCATCATCTCCCTGAAGCCTTTGTGCCCGGTCTGTTTGGTTCTGATGTATGACTGTTGCAGTGCGTTAACAGGATCCCAGTTTATTTTGGTGGCCACCCACTGATCATCTATTGCGTGGGTAATAGGCCCATGATGTGTGTGGTACATAGGAAAAGTGCGTTCAGAATACTGATCGCCGTCTTTGTATTTCAATGTGACTTCAGATACCTCAACAGGACGCCAGGCTTCGCCGAAGCGATACATGAGCTTGCCATCTCGTTCTTCAACCTGTTCGACAAATTCATCCATAAAATCGAGTCGGGTCGATGTATGCATCCAACCGGTATTTTCGTTGAAACCCTGATAGACAAAAAACTGTCCCCAGGTCACAGCGCCATAGGCATTTAATCCTTCTTCACTCATCACATGTACTTCACCTCGGAAGTAGAATGAGGTGTGGGGATTGATAAGCAGCATTGCATTGCCCGATTCGGTGAGTTCTCCACCAATGGCAAATCCGTTTGAGCCTCGGGGTTCGCGTACGTCAAAATGCGATGGTGTATCAATGCTAGCAAGCCGTTGTTGTTTTGCGGTCTGTTCTGAACCGTAGAATGCACGGATGCCAGCTAAAGGTATTTGTTCTATATCACCGCCAATGGAGCCCTCGGAAAAGAACATAGGCATCCAGGGTTCAAATCGGGTAAGCAGTCTGGGTTTCACCTCAGGGTGTGTGGCTAGATAGTAATTTAATCCATCTGCATAGGCGTCGCACAGCGCCTTCAACCATTCAGGTGACGCTTCATAAGCGGCTTTAGCCTCATCCGTTGTCATGTAAAGGCGAGCCCGCAAATCGCTGAACAGCGCATCTTCGCCATCAACTTCGGCCATTCGACCAGTTGCCCAGATGTAATTGCGTTCTACTCGATTGAAGTCATCCTCTGCCTGCGCAAAGAGAAGACCAAAGACAGCATCAGCGTCTGTCTTGCCATAAATGTGTGGCACGCCGTAATCATCTCGAATGATTTTGATATTACCGGCGCGATTTTGAAGTCTACTGAATTCTTCAGCTGATAAATGATGAGATTGTTTGGCAGAGACTGCTGCCTGCGTCGCACTATCAGCATCAATTTGACTAGATGTTCCGGTTTTTTGACTGCAACTGGTGAGGAGTGCGACGAGAAGCAGGACGATACTTTTAAAAAAAATAGAGTGTGTTTTCATTAATTTGGCTTTTTGTTTTTTTATTTGTGGTCCGCAACGGGCGGGCCGTCGCAGTTATTTTTTGCGATCTGTGATCGCCATACTGGCACCAGACACATGTCGATTCGGGGTCTTGGCATGCTGGAATTGTGCCCAGTTGATCATTTTGCCGCCGGTCAGCGCGTCCTTACTGGGTCATGATAAAGACGGCAGTAATTTCTCAACGAGCCTGACCCAATAGGTTGATCCAACGGGCAGGACATCGTCGTTAAAATCATATCCGGGATTATGCACCGCGCAAGATCCCTCGCCGTCACCGTTACCCGTCCAGATATAACTTCCCGGTTTTTCCTGCAGCATAAAGGCAAAGTCCTCGGAGCCCATGGCTGGTTTTGGATTGAAATTAACCCTGTCGGCGCCAACGATACTAGCGGCGACCTCTCCTGCGACGTCAGACTCTGCCTTCGAGTTGATGGTCGCTGGATAACGTTGCTCGTAAAAGAAGTTGGCCTGTGCGCCGTAGGCTCGAGCAATGTCGGTTGCCATCGTGCGCATTTTATCTTCCATTAGGCTCTGAACTTTCGGTGAAAAACATCGCGTACAACCCCTGATCTCGACCTCATTCGGTATAACGTTGTAGGCATCGCCAGCATGAAATTGCGTGACGCTGATGACGGCGGGTTCCTGCGGGTCGATAAATCGACTGATAATAGATTGATAGGCCTCAACAATTTTTGTACCCACTAGCATGGGATCGATTGTGAACTGCGGCATCGCGGCGTGGCCGCCTTTACCGGTAATGGTCAATCTGAAAATATCGAATGCCGCCATCATGGGTCCAGACTTGATCGCGAAGGTACCAACGGGCATGCCGGGAATATTGTGCATACCAAACACTGATTCTACGGGATATTTATCGAATAACCCTGCTTCGATCATTGCCCGGCCACCACCTTCGTTTTCCTCTGCCGGTTGAAATATAAAATGCACAATTCCCTCAAAATTTGATTCTTCTGCGAGGTATTTTGCGGCACCCAATAGCATTGTCGTATGGCCGTCATGGCCGCAAGCATGCATTTTTCCTGGGTTGACTGATGCATGATCAAAATCATTTGCTTCTTGTATAGGTAGTGCATCTAGGTCTGCTCTCAAGCCAATCGCAACGTTACCCCTACCTTTTTTCAATGTGCCAACAACGCCAGTTCCTGCGATACCGGTTTCCACTTCAATGCCAAAACTTTCCAGTTTTTCCGCCACGATTCGTGCTGTCCTGTGTTCCTCAAAAGCAATTTCAGGGTGAGCGTGAATGTCACGTCGCCAGTCAGTCATTTCTTCTTTGTATTTCTCTATTGACTCGATAGTTTTCAAGGTTTTCTCCTGCTAGCCGCGATTAGGAACTGTGAACAAGTAAAAGGTTTTCGTTCCGCTGATGCTTGATAATTTACGGAGTAAAGCCCGACATTGCAATTTCCTCCTCAAGTTTCGATACTAACTATCCAGTTGGAAAGCGCCGGTAGGTTCATTGACTTGCCCGGCAGAGATGGGCCATTTGAAAATCTAGAGACAAGCATGTTTGAACCCGAAGCACTACAAGCAACTTTGATCGACTTTGTACCGCTTTTGATTACGGTGATCAGCGTGCTACTGGTTTTGTGGGTCGCTCACATGTTGTTAATTGTCCGCCAGACCGACCTCGGAAGTGAGAAGTTGTTTCCTCGATTGTTGACGATGATGGGGTTGACGCTTATCGGCATGGTCGTCATCGTGTTAGCGATACCTGTTGAATCGGGTACAAGAAATCAAATCATCGGTTTGATTGGATTGGTAATCTCTGCGGTATTCGCTTTTTCATCAGGCAATATATTTGCAAATTTAATGGCGGGTATGCTGTTAAGAGTCACATCGCCATTTCGAGTGGGTGACTTTATTCGGGTTAATGAGCATTTTGGTAGAGTCGCTGAGCGAGGACTATTTGATACCGAAGTCCAATCCGAGAACCGTGAGTTGATTGCGATACCCAACCTGTTTTTAGTGACGCATCCGGTTGCGACTGTTCGAAATTCCGGCGCAATCGTCTCGACCAGTCTCTCTCTAGGGTATGATCTTAATCACAATCTAATTCGTCCTTTGTTGCTTGAAGCAGCGATAAAAAGCGGCTTGGAAGAACCCTTTGTTCACATTCGCGAGTTGGGGGATTTCTCCATCACCTACCGAATCTCTGGCATTTTGACGGAAGTAAGAGGGTTGATTACTGCGCAATCCAACCTTCGAATTGCCGTGCTGGATATACTTCACCGGGAAAATATTGAAATAGTCTCCCCGGGATTCATGAATCAGCGCCAGCTCGATATTGCTGAGAAAGTGCTACCTCGATCTGCAACGCGGAAGGAGAAACGCAAAGCATCAGTTGATAACACAATGGCGGAAGAGATTGTGTTCGATAAGGCGGAGCAGGCCGAGCAGTTCAGTGCAGAAAAGTCTCAACTCTATGAAGGAATCGCAGCATTGGAAGAGCAATTGAAGACCGCTGAAGATGCAGAGAAACAAGTGGTAGCACTCGAGCTAGAACATATGAAAGAGCAACTGGCGACGTTAGACCTCATTATCGCCGAGGTGCTAGAAGAAAAAAAATAGATTCTAACTATAATTATAATGACAATGACAAGGTCTCTGACCATTTTTAACAGAGAACATTAAGCCTGAACAGGAGCCAGATTTGATGAACGGATTTGATTCAAAGTTAGTAATTTGTGGCGATTATCGCCACCCGCGACAGATGCTAAACGATCAGACTTATGATGGTCATGTATCAATTCATGATGACAAAATGGCGGAAGACCTTGGTTTTACAGGTGCGCCAATAGAGGGCCCGACACATTTTAGCCAGTTTGTGCCACTGCTGGCGGAGGTATTTGGTCAGGCATGGTTTGAAACCGGCTGTATCAGTTCTCATTACCTGAATATGGTTGTCGAGGGAGAAGAAGTGCGGGCTTTCGTTGAGCGCCCTGTCGGCGGTGCAACAATCACTCGTATTTGGGCAGAAAAACGCGACGGCACGCCAGTACTAGCAGGCACGGCCAGCGTAGGGTCTGGCGATGAATTATCAGAGCTCGATCAGCGGAGGGCGAAACTGAAGCCCTCTGAGCAGCTAGTTATTTTGTCCGAACTTTCGGTTGGCATGACAGGAAAGCAAGATGAATTAGTTCAGATGGATTTTGACCAAAACATGGGCGACCTTTATCCCTTTAGTTTGAACGACAAGTTGCGTGGAATTACTGAATTGTCGTCCTGGTATACCCGGGAGGGTGGGCACACCTCGCCTTGGGGTAGAGCCATTATCCCCCTAGAAATGATTAGTGTGCTAACACAATATAGCTCTCGTGAGGCCGAGTTTCCTATAAAAGGGCCGGCGGTTGGTTTGTTTGCTGACCAGGAAATCAAGTTAATTAACGGCCCTCTGTTTGTCGGGCAAGCATATCGTTTGCAGCGAGAAGTAGTCTGTCTAAGTGAAAGTCGGCGAGTTGAATCGAATTGGGTGATGACTTCCGTATACGATGCCGAGTCAGGGAAATTGGTGGCAGAATGTTTATTAAACTCCGCAACATTAAAGGACTCCTACGCAAAATATGCCGAGGAAGCTGAAAAATTAGGGAAGTCGCTCGCTTAATTTATCTGCGATGTCTGAGACATGCCGATCGACTACGCCCATCGCGCTGAGCGCCTCTTCGAGGCGTATTACGTATTCAACATTAGTGCCGCTGGGTCCTGAAGCTTGTTGAATCTGTTCAACTATTTCATGAAGTGGGGACTCTCCAAGATAATCTGGATTGCCTGGCGTCGCAAAATAGGTGAGTCCACTTTGTTTACGACCGCGAATATTCAGGTTGATTTGAAGTCGTTCGTAACCGCCTTTTTCCCGGTAGTCGAGATGAGCAAGTACCGCCTCAGCTTGGTTGGGATCTATACGATAAGCAACGCCCCAACACGTGCTTCCTCGAGAGGCGTGTAGCGTAACGACCCTGCCGGGGTGCTCCGGGACGCCCCTATGATCGGCTGAACCCTGCCAAAATCTGCGAACGTAACCATCGATTGCGGCGGGTGCGCGCTCTTCATAGGGGAAGTCGGCTCGCCATATTAAAGAGCCGTAACCAAATATCCATAAAGGGCTTTCATGCGGCATGAGTCGATTGGAGTTTTTAGTTCCCGATTCGGTATCTGAGTTTAACTACGAAAACATCGACGAGCCTCTCAGACCATGACGACCTGATCAGTTCGGAAAAACTGTCTTGTGGTCGGCTATCGACATTTGAACCTCTAGTATAGACGACGAATAGATCAGACAGCGGTGCGATTTCCCAGCGGTACCTTGCTTGGAAAGTCAGACGACTGATACTGAAATCCCTCAGTAGATCATCTGCGCCCCTGATTTCTTCAATAAGATCTCCATCTCCTATCGGCACTGTCCATCGCTGATCTTCGAAAGCTTTAATGCCAGCCCACTGCGCCTTAATCTTGAATTGCTGACGGGCGCTTAGGAAAAAACTCGCCTCAATGCGAGGTCGCCAGATCGAGGTGTTAAATGTTGTGAAGTCTCTTTCCTCATCATGAATCAACCATCCTTTCTTATCTTCATAGGTGACAAAAGATGAAAGGGAAAAGCGATCAGTAGGACGCCATGTGACATTAAGTCGATATTTCAATGTGCGCCCGCCAATGTCCTCATCCTCGTAGAAAAGGCCATACTCAGTGCTCAGTTTCTTTGATCGGTCTGTACCATAAAAAAATCCGGTGCTGACTCTGCTGTCGATTTTGAACGCGCCATTGCCGCCACTATTCACATCGTCCCATCTGCTCGGTAAGTACTTGAACTCGGTAACAAGAAAATTATTGTTGTTAAAAAGTCGCTCCTGAGATGAAAACAGTGCTGAGCGTACTGTCTTGCCATCAGTGTTGTATTGCTGGTTTAAGCCGAGTGAAGTTTCTCTTGATTTGATGTGTGTAAATCCTGATTCGTTCCGTTCATAGTTATAACGGACACCAACCAGGTCATTCCTTTGAAGAAACCCAAGATCGTTGATTTCTAGGTCTTCATCGTAGTAGTCGAAACTAAAGCTATGCTCGCGGCCTTGCGCGGGGTTGTACTGGACGTCAACAAAACCGCCGGCGCCGGTGGTGTCATCAACGTCGCTAAACATGAATTGTGCATCCGTATTCCAATTCCCCTGACGGGACAGGTAATGGCCATCGAGGGAATGCACCATTGCTTGGCTCTGAGGGTGATCCACCACAGTGCCGAGCCAGCCAAAGCCCCTTCTGGCACCGGTGCTGGTATCCTCATACAACACTCTGCCGATACCGAAATTACGTCCATCCTGAACCACGCTAAAGGGGTTCGAATCTAACTCACCTTCCAGCAGCGTGTCCTCTTCGAATGCTGTCAAAATACCATATCTAACTTTGCCATTTTGGCCCGTCACTTTCGCCGCACCAAATAGTTCTGTGGGTTGGTTTCGCTCGACGCTTTCGAGTTCAAAATCGTCTATGTCGGGCCTTATAGGGGCGCTGCCTATTCTTCTGGTGTTGACTAGAGTCGTTGGCGTTCCCTCTCTCCTCCGCGCTCTCGGCGTTGCATCAAATACCTCGTTGCCCTCAAGAAAAAACGCGCGTTTCTCTGGGAAAAATGTTTCAAATGAAGATAGATTGACGTCAACCTTGTCGGATTCAACATTCCCAAAATCAGGGTTAACCGTAGCAGTGAGCTGTAGGTTGGTGGTTGGTCGCCAAAATACGTCAAAGCCTGCCTTGTAACTATCGGGATCAGTGTCATCAAGATTGTTATAGGTTGTTGACGCGTAGGGGTAAAAAGTGAATTGCTGCTTGGGGTTCACACCTTCAACCCGCAGTTTCCGCAGTTTCGAAAGAAACACATTCGTTGTACTAGGCAGCGCAGGAATAGCCCACCGTTCATTCTTGTGAGCAACACTGCGGGAAAAATAGACCCCCATATTTCGGGTGCTGTTAGCCGATTCGGGCATTGTCATCATCGACCAAGGTATGAAGAATTCTGTGTCATAACCGCCTTCAACCTCCGCTGAAGCACCATTCCATGGTCCATCCCAGCGGCTGCTATATTGTCTTTCTGGTAGCACGGTGCCGTCTTGTAGCGAGCCACCCAGATTGACTGCAAACCAGTAGCCATAAAGTCCTGAGCCACCAGGGTCAAGCGTAACGGAAACGGTGTCTCTCGGTATAAAGTCGTCCCGCGAGCTTAACCTAGAGATCAACGTTGCCTTCGGTTGTTCGCTGTGAACGCCAATGTAGAGGCCCTTTTCTGTATAAAATAACTTTGCTTCGGTCCTGTACTCGGTCGGAACCAGCGTATCTGGATCGATCACGACAAAATCGTCCATGTAAGGTAAAGTCGACCAGACTGCTTCGTCGAGAAGTCCGTCGATTTTAATGTCTACCTCTGTATGCTGTTTTTTGACCAGTGTTGTCGTGACATCGGTAGCAATTTTTGTCACGCTGCTGGAGGTCAACGTCTCTTGGGCCTGAACCGCCCAACTGTTTACGCCCGCAATTAAAAGTATGATGGAGCAGGCGAAAAATCGCTGCACGGGATTTGAGGCAAAGGGTCTTTTGTTAGTGCAGCAATAATACAACAAGATCTGTCAATTCCATTTTGTAACAATCGATAAGAAAGTGACTTGTGGCTGCTAAACCACAAGCATACTATAGGGCCGCCGAACGATTAGGCTGTTTTTACTTTAGTTGTTATATAGCAGAAGCAAAACCGCGGGAAATGCTACAGGAATTTTGGAACATAGGCCATTGAAACTGAGGAATCTAATATCTGAAACGGTTCAGCTTGCTGGTTTGAGATTAATTAATGCCGTCGCTAAGTCAGGTGGATACCGTGTGGATAGGGGGCTTACTTACGGCACAAAAACTCGAAATGAGTTAGATCACTATGTTTTGCATGCTGGCAGCGCAGCAGACAAGTCGAAACGCCCACTAGTCCTGTTTATCTACGGTGGAAATTGGCAAGGCGGTCATCGAAATGACTATCGCTTTGTTGCCGATACTTTGTGTACGTTAGGATGTGATGTCGTTGTGCCAGATTACCGACTCTACCCTGAGGTCAGGTTTTCTGACATTCTTGACGATGTTCGTTTGGCTATAACTTGGGTATTAAACAATGAGGAGATTGACTCATGTCGTCCTATTTACGTCATGGGACACTCTGCTGGGGCCCAGTTAGGATCTCTGCTTTGCCTCAATCCTGCATTGCTATCCCATTTGCCGGGTGCTGAAAAACGCATAGCAGCTTTTATCGGCTTATCAGGGCCTTATGATTTTTATCCTTTTACTGAAGATAGTCACTGGGACCTATTCGCGCCGCGAGAGGACTATCCGCTCTCGCAGGCGGTTAACTTCGTGCGTCGAGAAGCGCCGCCTCTTTATCTGCTCCATGGTAAAGAAGATAACCGGGTGAGAAGGGGACACTCAAAAAGCCTTATGGAAAAGCAACTAGCCGCGGGCGGCCAGGCCAGCCGTGAAGTCTATGAAGGCATTGGACACGTTGATATGGTAGTGTCATTTTCTGTATTTCATCGTCGTAAGAGTCAGGCGATTAAAGATATTAAATCATTCATTGATCAATCAATGACGAAACACACCCAAAACCGATTAAATACTTGAGAGGAATAGACCATGACAATTAGTGCATCTTCGACTGAAGAACTTTTGGTGGAACAAAACGGAAACGTGGTTGTAATTACGCTTAACCGGCCAGACAGACTCAACGCGATCAGTCGAGTAATGTTGAACGAACTCTCGGTGAAAATGACTGAAGCCAACAAGGACCCTGATGTTAGATGCATCGTACTGACCGGCTCTGGCAAAGGTTTTTGCGCAGGTTTGGACCTGATTGACGTGGGCCAGGGTGGTATCGGCAGCGGTGATTCGAAGGGCAGCAATCGCCCTCGCCAGCTTTTTGATTTGCGGGATGCGCCGATCAATGTAATGTGGAATATTGACACACCCATCGTTTGTGCGCTCAACGGCGCAGCGGCCGGTTATGGTATGGATATCGCTCTACTTTGCGATATCAGAGTCTCTGGGCAGTCTGGCAAGATGGCAGCGGTTACAGCCAAGCGTAATGTCGTGCCTGAGAGTGGTGGTACTTGGTTGCTACCTCGGTTAATAGGCTGGGCAAAAGCGTCCGAACTTTACTATCGGGGACGCGTTGTAGGTGCTGAGGAGTGTCTCGATATTGGTCTGGTAAATACAGTTGTGCCGGACACTGATGTCATGACAACAGCGATGACATGGGCCCAGGAGATAGCCGACAATGCGCCGCTTGCTGTGCAAACAACCAAGCGAATGATGAGGATGGGATTGGAACAGTCTTACGACACCTCGGTTGATCAGTTGATGATGCACCTGGGGGGAATGTTCCAGAGCGAGGACTTTAAAGAAGGCGTGCAGGCATTTCTTGAGCGGAGAAAGCCTGAATTCACTGGTCGATAATCCAAGCTCGATAGCGAATAGCGTGAGGGCTTGAGCCCTCATGCTGCCACTTTACCCATTAGCCACGCGCCGCTGGGCTTCCCGCCAAGTTGCCATTAGGCCGAAAGAAATGCCCTGATCTCCTCTTCTCTTTCCATTGCATCACGGTAGCCCGATTCCATCAGCTCTTTACAAAAAGCGGCTTCAAAAAGCAGATAACTTGCCATACTTGCACCACCCCCCGTGCTGGTTGCGCCTATCGTCTTGAAAAATGTTCGCATGGACAGTGGTAAGGCTGAAATGTGTTTGGCGGCTATCTCGTCAAATTTAACCGAGGGCGTAATGGAGAGCACTTCTATGGGGCGTATGTTGGCAGCTTTAAGTTGGTCCTTGCTGAGATATCGACTAATAAAATTAAATTTCTCAAGCATCTCAAGATCTTCGTCCATCGCATCGATAAATGAACTGTTGAGTAAATGCCCGGCTATCTGCGCAAAGGATGGTTTGTGGGTCACAGGCTCGCGCGACTCTGCGTGATCTTTCTTGTTGTAGCTGACCCCAACAACAAACAGTTTTTCAGCGCCCAAATGCAGCGCAGCGCTAAGCGGCGCACTCTGACGAATCGCACCGTCGCCGAAATACTCCTGATGGATTTTTACCGGAGGAAAGATTGTCGGCAGCGCTGACGAGGCCATGAGGTGGTCATGAGTCAAGCGTGTGCCGACACCAAGGCGCTGATTACGGCGCCAGCCCTTAATTCCCCGATCGCCCTGGTAAAAGCTGATGTTCTGACCGGAACTATACGCCAAGGCGGTAATGCACAGCGCATGCAATCGGCCATTATTAATATGCTCATCTAGTTTGTCGAAATCAATTTCAGTGCTGAGCAGTTCCCTTAAGGGCTCATTGTCAAGCAATGCAGCGGGTGCGCCGGATGAAATGCCCTCTCGAAAAAATGAAGAAAATAACCTGAGGGTCGACTTTAGCAGCTGGCTATATCCAACTTTGTGGATTCGATCTGACTGTAGATTTTGCCAAAGTGCTTCCAATCGATTGATGGCATGGCCATAGTGATCGCTTTCACAGGCGAGTAAAGAAGCGTTTATGGCGCCTGCGCTAGTGCCACAAATGATGCCAAAAGGGTTCGCTCCGCCGTCGGGCTGAATATGTGCGATTGCTTTGAGTGTACCGACTTGATAAGCACCTCTCGCTCCTCCGCCAGAAAGCACCAGTGCAGTCTTTTTTTGCTCTTGTTGCATAAAATTCCGTTATCGGTGCGCCAGGTTATATAATCAACCTTCGGTGAAAGAATCCAGTTTGTTTTATCACAAGTTTTTTGGGTCTGACGTTATTGTAGTCAAAAGAGGCAGTCATGTCAGACGACCGCAATCGGCCGCTAAGACGATCTCCACATCAAGGATCAAATGATTAATGCGTTACTCCCAAGCTCGTTTTAAGCAAGCGGTCGAATTGTTGGGCGAAGTACTTACTGCTACTGAACCAGTGGAACGCTCGGTCGATAAGTTTTTTCGCCGCAATAAACAGATGGGCTCCAAAGACAGACGTTTTGCCTCGGAGATCGTTTACCTGTGTGTTCGCCGTAAGCTGGAATTAGAAACTCTAGTCAAATTGAGCGGTATTGGCATACCAGCAGACATTGAGTCCGTCGTTACCTGTGGTTTTTTACGATATTTTGATTGGCTTCCTGAATATTTCAAAGATACGAGCGTCGCTTCTTATGCGGCTTCTCTCAGAGACTTTCTTGCTCAACTAGACGAAGATGAACTGACGCTCTCTGAAAAACTGAATCTGCCTAACTGGTTGTTTACTGAAATGAGGTCGCAATTTGACGAGCAGACACTGATTGATCTGGGTCTAGCCCTGTTACAACCCGCCGAAGTTGATATTCGGGTGAATACGTTGGTTAGTGATCAATCGACGTTATTGAATGCCCTGCAAAGGGAAAGGATTGAAGTTGAGTCAACGCAACTCTCGGCTACTGGATTGCGTGTTGCAAAAAGAGGCCCGCTAAAAAATTCGAAAGCCTTCAAGCAGGGTGGTTTCGAATTTCAGGACGAAGGAAGTCAACTAGTGAGTTGGTTGGCACGCCCTGAACCGGGGCAACTGGTTGTTGATTATTGTGCTGGTGCCGGTGGGAAAACGCTGCATCTTGCCGCATTGATGCGGAACGAGGGTAGGTTAATTGCGGCCGATGTCGAAGCTCGTCGTTTGGCGAGGCTTGCGCCCAGGTTAGCCCGCGCAAAGATTAATATTGTTGAGACTCAGCTAATCAATGAAGCGCTCGGCGCCCAATCATTTGATGCGAAAATACTGGGTAAGGTAGATTGTGTCTTGATTGACGCACCTTGCTCAGGGGTTGGTACACTGAGGCGAAATGTAGGGCTCAAGTGGATAAGTCAAAACCTTGAGGCATTAACCGCGATGCAGCTAAGCATCCTGCAGAGCGCGGCAAAACTTGTGAAACCAGGCGGTGTATTGGTCTATGCAACCTGCTCCTTTCTTCGTGCTGAAAATCAGTGCGTAGTTGAATCTTTTTTGAAAGAAAACAGAGATTTTTCGCGTTCACAAAATTCGATACCACACCCTGATCCCGAACTAGCCAGGATCAGAGGCGTAGATGCGGTCTTGGCGGAGAGTATCCAAGCTCGCGGCGAAGTGCTGTTGAGACCTGACCTTCACGGCACAGATGGTTTCTATGCGCAGAGACTAGTCAGAATATAGACGAAATTTACTTGGCTTTTTGCAGATTGTCTCTAGCAATAAGCCGCGTCCAATTTTCCATTGAAAACGCTTGAGAAAATATGGACGCCAAAACGCCATCGTTCAACAGAGATTGCACCTCTTCCGCTGACAACTCTGTGAGCTTTTGTGGGTCAATCGAAACGTAGTTTGCAATGGTTGTCGGTTCACTGCCATCGTCTGCGTTTTGCGTTGCGGTTTGCGGCGTTAACAAACCCAGTTCCTTTATTCTTCGACAAAAGTTTTGTGTTTTTGTCGCCTCGAGTGCGAATTGCTGACAGAAATCAATCATGTCCTGTGTTTCTTTTGTAACCGATTGACCGTCAAAGAACGGGAAGTCAGCATCTTCCGTTACCCCGTCCGATGCGGTATCTATGACGACAGCTGCTTGAGCATTTTCTCCAGTCGCGAGCGCGTAAGGATATCGTCGAAGATAAGAAGGAATGTAACTGTGTGGGTCCCATTGGCCATCGTCGGATACGAACAAGTTTCGGTCCTCCGTCAAGCCTACAATGGCAAGCGCGGCGGGGTTTTCAAGATTGCTGAAAACAATCGGATAGTGTTTCTGAACACTCGAGAACTCGGCTGCGACGATGGGTATTGCTTTAATATTCTTAACAAATTCGAACGGATTGGGTAGTTTTTTCAGTCCAAGCCTACTGTGCTCCTCATTATTGAGCAGCATGGGCGTTTTGTAGAGGAACATGCTGCCATTGATTGAGGTATTCATCGTTGTTTCGTCAGTATTTGCAGAAGTCGTGTCTGTCATTTTTATCGCTCGAGCCCGGAAAGACTCCATTATATCCCGTGACACACGGACAGAACAGCAGCGTTGGTGTTTTATCGGTGTGCTAGTCAGGTAGGGCAAATTGATGCAAAATGATGGTGTATCAATGACGCTTGAGCGCATCAAAAGAAACGTATGTCAGAAGAAAATAATTACAGGGTCGTTTTTGCCGGAGACTTAACGGGAGAATTTGATCTTGACACAACGAGGCGACGATTTAGTAAGGTCTTTCGTCTTGACAAGGTTAAGGTTGAGCGATTGTTTTCGGGACCGGAATATTCGTTAAAAAGCGAACTAACTGAAAAGCAGGCAATGAAATATGCGATGAAACTCGCCGAAATTGGCTGCGAATGCTGGATAGACCTGATGCCAGATCCAGATGATATTTCTTTGCAGCCTGGTTTTGTTGAGAGAAGGAAAGGGCAGCGTAGATTTCTATTTCGTCGCGGGCCTAGGGCTGGTGCAATTGTGCCAGATCGTCGATTGCTTCGTAGTCGTCGCAAAATTGATCTTATCCTTTTTGATAAACACGGAGATTTTCCCGGTAATACAATTTCAGGAAGAAATTAACGGGCGCTTTCAATCCGATTTGATATTTCCTGCCGCATCGAACGTCGGTGAAAGATAGGACCAGACCGGTGAGAAGAAAACGCCGTAAATGAACAACACAACAGAAACAAACATTGCCGGTACAAGCGCCTCCAGAGTACCGAATATCTCGATAATATTCCCCAGCACAATCGCGCCAATAGGGGCGCTGCCGATCAGCCCAAGGCTGTAGACCGATAATATTCGAGCCCTGAATTCGGGTTCTGCTGATTCCTGAACAATTGTTCGCGACAGTGTTGTGGTAAGCCCCATATTTAGACCCCACGCAAACATCGCCGCGATAAGTAACCACCAGTCGGGTTTTATCACCAACAGAGACAAAATAAGAACGCGGCTAAGCTGCATAATCAGGAACCAACGACCGGGTCGTTCGATTGGCATGATCTTGAACATAAATAGATTGGTTAAGGTCGCACCGAAAAAAAAGATAATCATAATGGTCGCTAGCTGCAACGCGTTGCCGTCATAAGCACGTTTGACGATAAACGGAACGACAGTCATGAAAGCGCCAGCATTGAAGATACTGGAAATGAAGTTGATGACCAAAAGATGAAAGACCTTTTTGTTGTTGTAAGTGGCCTTAAATCCGTTCGAGAGTCTCATCCACGACGTTTCTCCAGCGGGTTGGGGTGTTGGGGTTGTTTTATCCAGCCTGCTAGTGGCAATGGCAGCCAACAAAATCGCTGTTGCTTGTACAACTAACACCGTGGACAAACCGACTTTGTCCATTTGCCCAGCGAAGGTCAGCGATAAGATTTGGATAAGAAACATAACGGCAGTGGAGGCCGTCACTGCTCGTTGGACTTCACTGCCCGCCACATGATTAAGTATCGCCTGTTGAGCTGGGCTCGAAAACGACGTGGTTGTGCTGATTGCTAGACCAAACAGCAATATCGTCCAAATATTTAGCAGATCGAAATAGATACATGTCGCCAGCATGAGTGGAAAAAGCCAGGTAATGGAGTAAACATTCAGCAAAATTGACCTAGGGTCTTTGTTGTCTGCGCTCGCACCACCCCATAACATTAAAAATAAGCCTGGCACGCCCATTGCCGCCTGAATGAGGCCTACCTCATCACCGGGTAATAACAATACGCCAACCAACAACCAGCTGATGATGAGTTGTTGCATTGAAAACCCGGCGTGGAAAAAAGTTGTGGAGCCCATGTAGGCGATAAACTTCGGGTTGTCCCAGAGAGAGTTTTCTTCATTGACTGCTTCAGTCATGAGATGATCCGCTATGTATAAGAGTTTTCAGCTGCGCTTTGTAAATCGGGACAGACAGGTTTCGAGGATAGCAGGACTTAACCCTGCTGACACCTTCCGAATACACAGGCTTCTGAAAAAAAGCGAGTATGAATCGCTGATGTGAACCAACTTGAAACGGGAAAATGTAATGAACCTACAAATAATGGCGGAAGGTGCTGCGGCACGACTGAAAGCGCGAAAAGAGACGATTTCTGTCGCAGAGTCTTCGGCTGGAGGTATCATCAGCGCGGGACTGTTATCGGTGCCGGGGGCGTCAGCTTACTATGCCGGTGGCACCGTAATTTATACCAAAGCCTCTCGCAAAATTTTCCTCGAATTAAACATGGAAGAATTAAAAGGCCTTAAACCGCTCACCGGAGAGATGGCTCTATTTTTCGCTCGGGCGATTCAACGAACAATGAATTCTGATTGGGGAATCGCAGAATTAGGTGTTGCAGGACCCGGTGGAACCCCTTATAGCGACGAAGTCGGTATTAGCGTCATTGCCTTGGCAGGTCCCAGTGAGGTGAGTGAGACGATTATCACTGGTCATGATGATCGGGAAAAAAATATGTTTGAGTTCTCCTCTCGGGCCTTTCAGCTGATTGAAAGTACACTTGCTTGATTATTTGACACCGGCTGGTAACCATTATCCTTGAGCGTCGCTCGGCAGGAGCCTGCTTGCTTAAAGGTGCGCCGAGACACTCAATTCAGTAATGATTTCAGGTGACGTAAATGAACAATTACTTAGGCTGTCTGGCTGCGATGGCTTTTGCGTCCGCCCGTCAAACATTACCGTATAATAATTGTGTCTGTTAAGTGCCCAATAGGTTTGCTCGAAGAATCAATGTTTAGACACGCTTTTAGCGCGTGTTCGTGAGATGAGGCAAGAAAGATGAGTCCAGTTTTGATCGGCATCGTGCTAATGCTGGTTTACGCACCATTATTGTGGGTGCGCTTTACCCTTTGGCGATATAGACACGAGCTCGATGAGATTCCAGGTACAGGCGGAGAGCTTGCTCAACACCTTGTCAAAAAGTTTGCTCTAGAAGGCGTTAACATCGAAGAAGGCGAGGGCGGACAGGACCATTTTAGTCCAGGGGACAAGACCGTGCGGCTTGGGCCGGAAAATTACCACGGTAAATCATTGACTGCTGTTGCTATCGCTACCCACGAGGTTGGTCATGCTATTCAATTTCATAGGAATGAACCTACTTGCCAGCTGTATAACAAATACTACCCCGTTGCGCATCGAATCCAACGTTTAGGCATCGCGATGGTATCGCTACCCATTTTTGGGTTGCTCTTGTCTGCGCCAAAAGTAAGCATTTTTGCGATGCTACTTGTCGCAGGCGTCATGATTGTTTCTGCGTTGATTCATTTGATCGTGTTACCACAAGAATGGGATGCAAGTTTCAACAAAGCGATGCCGATCCTTGAGGAAGGAGATTATATCGACAAGAAACACTTACCTGCGGTCAGGGCGATTTTACGCGCTGCAGCGTTGACCTACTTTGCAGCTGCCCTCGCAGATGTCCTGCGCTGCTGGCGGTGGGGTGGTTTGTTGCGGGGCTTGCGATTTTAGCCTCGCTGCGTAGGAGCATGCTTCGCTGTCAAAAAAGGGGGCTTGCGCCCCCGAATCGTTCCCTACCAACAGCATGAAATAGTCAGTCGGGATCGGGCTAAATCTACCGACTTGCTAAGTAGGCATCTAAGTCGAATGAAAACTGCATCACAACTCTCCGGTCAAAGAAGTGATTTTCTGGTGTTTCCTCCGCGCTGAGAGGTTGTGACTCCCCAAAAGCTTTCGTCACGATCTGCTGTCTCTTGACCCCGCGAGAAATCAGATAGGCATGGACATTAGCAACCCGATTTTCGGAAAGTGATTGGTTGTAAAGGTGATCTCCTCGGCGGTCGGCGAAGCCGGATAGACTTACCCGTGTGTCGAGATTTCTGGACAGTATTCTCGCGATTTCATTGAGTTGCTTTTGATAGTGTTGCTCAATGTCGCTCGAGGCGGTTTTGAACTGAATGGGTAGCTGTCGGCTGTTCCAGCTTGCGGTCTGAATCTCGATCATCCGCTTTAGCTCGTGATCAAGGTTTGCAATTTCCGAATGCATTTTATCCGCGGAAGCCTTGTTTTTTTGCCTGTTCGAGGCGATTTCGGATGCCAGTTCACGGTTCATTCGATGGTAACCAACAAGCTTTCCTAGCACCGCCCCTCCGACCATCGCGCCGACACCAGCGCCAATAGGTCCTGCAACTGCTGCGCCGACGACCATTCCAACGACAGCTCCACGCGTTTCCTCTTTTTCGGTCTTTTTTTGCGCTGCGAATGCAGACGTAGTGACGACTGCAGACAAGAGTGACAAACTCACTATTCCAACAGCAAATGGGATTCTCATTTCGTATTTCTCCTGTTTTGTTGTATTCCACATCATTGATGCTTGATGTGTATTAAACTAGGGAATTCAGGCGCCTTAATGTGGCAATTCTGGAAATCTACCGATGAATTATGGCAAAAAAATGGCAATCGATTGGTGTCACCAAACACCGAGTTTGCAACGCACGATACGAATTAACTGGCGAATCAAGGGGCGGTAAAATCTATGAGTTATCGAGTCGCGGTAGTCGAAGATGACGAGATGTTAAGAGAGAATTACTCTGATCTGTTTAGAAAACAAGGTTATCAGGTCAACAGTTTTAAAGACCGAATTGAGGCTCAGCAGGTTTTTAGCGCGCAACTACCGGACTTAGTGATTGTTGACATCGGTCTAGGTGACGAGGTGGATGGAGGATATAGCCTATGTCAGTGGCTGAGACAAAAATCTCGCACACTGCCAATTATTTTCCTAAGTGCCAGAGACAGTGATCTTGATATCGTTAGTGGGCTTAGAATGGGAGCCGATGATTACGTGACTAAAGACATGAGTCTGCCGCATTTGGTCGCGCGTGTTTCTGCATTGTTTCGACGAGTCGAGGTGATGGCAGAACCTGAGGAAAGCCAGAAGAAAGCCATAGAGCTTGGTAAACTCAGGGTTGACGAGTTGCGTTTCAGCTGTCACTGGAACGATCAGGTCGTAGAGCTAACGCTCACAGAATTCTGGATGGTCTATGCCCTGACCAAACATGCTGGACATGTTAAGAATCGGCAACAACTGATGGATGAAAGTCACATCGTGGTTGATGACGCAACGATTACCTCGCATATAAAGCGGATTCGAAAGAAGTTCCAAAAACTCGATAGCAATTTCGATTGCATTGATACAGTTTACGGCATGGGATATCGGTGGAACGGTTGATGACGCGTTTGTCCAAGACAACACTCAATGCAGTTTGTCAGCGAGGAAATCGGTGATGAGATTCCTATCGATTATTTTTCGTCGCGGGGCTCGGCCGGGTATCAGAACGCAACTGTTGTTTCCATTTTTGCTGCTAACAACTTTGCCATTTTTTGCAGAATTTTGGCTAAGTAACTGGTCATACGTGATGTTGGAAAACCAACGGCAGCAGGTCGTTGATAACGCCAAATACATGGCGCGATCAATAGAGGCTTCTGATTCGTTAGTTAGAAAAATGGCCTTGCGTAGTAACGAGCAAGGCAAACAGTATCTGGTGGCGGATCTGGTTGATGATACCAAAGTGCTGGATGGTCGCGACGATGATTGGTTCGGTGTTGAAGGCTTGCCGCTAGGTGTTAACGATCTGGTGGAGATCAATAGAACGTATAAGCCGTCATCTTTCTCAGCTGAATACAGGCTTGGAACCTCTGCTAGCTCGCTGTATTTGTTTATAGAAGTGCTGGATGATGTGGTCATCTATCGCGAGATTAACAATCCAAGTGTACACAGAAATGACAACCTTCAAATTGCAGTTTTAGATCCAAGTGGTGAGTATCGAAAGTATACTATCGCTGCGTTTCAACCTGCGTTTGTTAATGCCCATTTCGTTTCAAGTAGCGGGCGCTCGCTGCGCCAGGAGGAGGCGATTGAGGCTGTCTGGTTAGCAACAGAAAAAGGCTACAACCTCGAGCTCAAAATTCCTCTAGATCTTGTTGGTGAAAAATTCAGTTTCGTTTTGTCAGATGTTGATGATCAGCAAGATAGAGATGTACATTTCCAGATGGGTAGCTCTTCAGTTGCCACCGAGTCAGACCTTACTGTCTTGATTCGCCCATCCCTTAGCGCTAAAAAGATCCTTGCAGCATTGGAAAACGCTACTGTTCGATTGTTCGATGCTAGGAAAAAAATTGTGTCGCTTTCGCTCAACGATGCTAGCAGTGCTGCTGGCAAAAGTGACCGTGAATATCCCATCTCTTGGGAGTCGGGTTTATTGTCCTTTTTGTCTGCTGATCCTCATGCCGATCTGGACAGCAAGCGCAAGATAGACGTAGGCGAGGCGTCCCGAGTATCAACCTCCTTGCTAGTCGACGCCGCACTTATCGGTGAATCCGGCTCTAACGTTATTCAAGGGAATAATGAATTTATTGCAGCAGCGCCTGTTTTCTTCCAAGACGAAGCGGTCGGAGTGGTTGTGGTGCAGAAGTCTGAGCGAGCTATTTCAGGCTATATTGAACGTGTAAGGCATGAACTGCTTATTCAGTTTTTGTTGCTGCTGGTGCTGGGATTCATTACTTGGCGAATTATGATTTGGCTGCAAACCTCTCGCTTGAAAACACTAAAGCATCAACTGGAGCAGGCTATCGACCCCCGGGGGCGAGTCAATGAAAAGTTACCCACGTTTGATATGCAAGATGAACTGGGTGATTTGGCCCGTAGTTTTTCAAACATGGTTGGGCGACTACAACAATATAATCAATACCTTGAGAGCATGGCTAGTCGACTAGCGCACGAACTAAGGACACCTGTCTCAATTGTTCGGTCGTCGCTCGATAACATTACAATGGATCAACTCGATAAAGAAAATATGGTTTATGTGAAACGCGCTCACGATGGTCTGGAGAGGCTGAGTTTGATACTCAATAATATGAGCGAGGCGACCCGTCTTGAACATAGTCTTGATATGGATGACATCGAGTCATTTGATTTGACAAAACTTGTTCGCGGTTGTGTCGAGGGTTACACCATGGCTTTTCCGACAGCTCATTTTGATCTCAGTATTGAAGAAAGCACAATACCTGTGACGGGCATACCAGATCTTATTGCGCAGTTGTTTGATAAGTTGACCAGTAATGCCGTGGAGTTTTCCCTTCCAGACACCGTTATTAAGGTGCGACTGACTGTCGAGGGTCAAGTGGCGGTGCTACGGGTGATGAATGCAGGGCCTGGATTGCCCGAAAATATGCGCGAAAACCTGTTTGATTCTATGGTTTCTATCAGGAAGGAATATGATGGCAGCAGTAGTCATTTAGGACTTGGTTTGTACATCGCCAAAGTGATTGCGGAGTTTCACGGGGGTGAAATCAAACTGTCGAACAGAGAAGACTCGCGTGGCGTAGTGGCAACCGTGCGAATCCCCCTGATGAGACTTTCAAGCAAATTACGTCCCTAGTGTAATTACTACTTTGGTTAATCCTTAAGAAGCCTTTTTGTAGGGTGGACGCATGGCCGCCGCAAGTTTTGACACGGTTTTTGACTGCGTGTAAACCGCCTTCGCATGGCTGAAATTTTTGAAGCCGTCGTGGCCATGGTAAGAACCCATGCCGCTGGGTCCAACACCGCCGAAGGGTAGATCTTCCTGCGCGATATGCATGATGACGTCGTTGACGGTAACACCGCCAGACGTAGTATGGGTCAATACCTTGTTTTCTTCTTTGCTGTCCTCGCCAAAATAGTACAATCCAAGCGGGCGAGGGTGGTCGTTGATATATTCGAGCGTCTCGTCGACATCTTTGTATCGCTTGACGGGTAAAACTGGGCCAAAAATTTCGTTCTTCATCACGTCCATTTCGTCTGAAGGATCGATGATTAGTGTTGGCGGAATCTTGTTGTGTTGTTGCTGATTAAAGTCTTCGTCCGCCGGGTTGAGTTCGATGACCTCGGCGCCCCGAGCTTTCGCATCCTCGATATAACCGGTTATTCGATCATAGTGTCTATCGTTGATCACTGATGTGTAGTCAGGATTGTCTTTCAGGTCTGGATACATCTTAGCGATAGATTTTTTTGCAGCATCAATAAAATTGTCTGTGGAATCCTCGTGGATAAAGAGATAGTCCGGTGCCAGACATATTTGCCCTGCGTTCATTGTTTTTCCAGCCATCACATTGTTAGCAGCGAGCTCAACGTCTGCTGACTTGCCTACAACGACCGGAGACTTGCCGCCAAGTTCGAGTGTGACAGGCACGAGATTCTCTGATGCGGCTCGCATGACATGTTTGGCAATAGATGTTGCACCGGTAAATAGCATATGGTCGAAAGGTAGCGAGCTAAATGCTTCTCCAACGGCCGGCCCACCGGGTATAACGGCGACCTCGTCTCTATCGTAAGCAGCATGAAATAACTCTACCATCAATTCCGAAGTTGCCGGGGAAAATTCCGATGGCTTGATCATTGTTCGATTGCCAGCGGCAAATACACCCGCGAGTGGGGCAAAGGTCAGTTGCACAGGAAAGTTCCAGGGGCTGATGCATCCAACGACTCCGAGAGGTTGATACTGCACACGTGCTCTGGAGCCAAAGATGCCGAGAGGAAACATGACTTTGCGCTTTTCAGGTCTCATCCAGCCACGCAGATGCTTTTTAGCGTCCTTGAGTGGCCCGATTGAGCCATCGATGTCCGTTAATTTCGACTGTTCCAGTGAACGGTGCCCAAAGTCTGCAGCCATCGCTTCACAGAGTTTTGGGCCATTGTTGGTGAGAATATTGATAGCGCGATCTATTCGATCTATTCGCGTCTCTGCACTGACCTCACCTTCCTTTATATAGGCTTTCTTCTGGTTAGTGAGAATTTCTTCCATTTCTAATCTTGTTAGTTCTGTCACTGGAATCACCTGCTATTTTAGATTGAGGCAATAGTATCAGGTTGGAATTCAGAAGCAATTTTACCGATCCTGATGTGAACCGGCATCCTAGGCGATTTTCAAACTGGCCTAATAGAAGGTTTTCCTGCAGCAACGGCGTTTTGCGCGCGTTCTCATTGAATGATAAATCAGCATGAAGCGTTTGAGGCAGTTTGAAAAACAGTGGTGCCCAGATTGTTGCGACCTAACGTGGGATGATGGCTAGTTTTAAACTATCGTGATGAGCGGGTCTTAGGCTTAAAGCCTTAAAACACAATTTGGCTACGAAAATCGCCCTATATATATTGTGGAATTCTCGAGGAGGAACTGATTCTTTGCGGAGAGGCAAACCAAAATATTTCTCGAATCTCTGGATAATCGTCGATTTTTCGGCACTAAATGGGCTAATCTGAGCCCTCCAGATAAAAACTTGTCGTAAAGATATTTGTAGCTAGAGATCGGGAAAAACATGAGTCGCAAAGGAATTGTCCGCTCAGAGGCAGACATTTTATCGCTGGTGTCTGCGCCAGCCTCAATTGAGATGGATTCGAGTGTTGGTAACAAAGGTATCGATAATTATCACATCGACGTAGAGCTGAGTGCTGCGTTTGTCTTTAATGGCAAGGAAGTGGTCGAAAGTGTGGCCAAGCAGATCGTCGCTGGCTCAAGAGTTGGCAAGTCTGAGTTAATCGATGATTTTCGTTCAAACTACCGAGATCTCATAAAAGCCACTTTGTACAGGGCAAAAACAGATTTAAGTGTACCTTTGATCAACATGTTGCAGTTTGCTGTGATCAAATTTGTGCTTCAGGCAACCCGGGCACAGATCGAAAAGATATCTGAGCAGATGGAAGAAACGCTCTCGCAACAGAAATATGCTGGCTCTAGAAACCTGATGGCAACTCAGCAACGTTTTACATCGTTCAGGCAGAATCGAAATGCTTTTATCTACAAAATTAATCGAGCTATTTTCAAACAGTTGCAGAGAGAGGAAACTGCCGAGTTAAGGCAACTTAGAGAACAGCTTTTAGGTAACGCTATTCCAGAGTTTCTCAACATCATGTTTAACCCGATGTTGAGTGCTAACAATCCGCTGGAAGATAGTCTGCTGCACGAAAATTATGCACTCTGGAATCGAGCCGAATTTCCTGCTGCTATCGAAAAACTCGAGGCGCATTTAGGTAAGCTATTCCCTTCGCTTGAACTGTTACCGCTTAAGTCCAAGGTAGATATGGGCTCAGCGCAGAGCGAGATATACGATGAGCTTGGAGGCCTGTTTGCCGCCCAGAATCTCCTAGGGCCCTCCAAAGATCAAAAGGTTCTGGTGTCCGAGTCATTTTGCTGGTTAGACCAACCTGGTAATGTTCGTTTTGTCTTTGATTCTGCGATACACAGCCGCTCCCTTTCGGTGCTAAAGGATCAAGAAGGCATGAAAGCACATTGGGCTTTTAAGTCTGAGGTGAAAAAACTGGTTCGTGCCGCGCTCGACGCGAGGAAAATTTTTGCAAACGAGACGCAGTACAAAGAAATGATAGCGGGGTATTTGTTGCGTCAAAGCTGGACATCGATGGATGCCCAGTTCATCGACGTGCGACAAGCCTGTGCTTATGTCGCGGGTAATGACACGAAAAAAATCGCTGCAAAAATCGATCAATCGCGCGAGGGTGCGACGTCTCTATTAAAAAAATTAGACGAGCTAAGTCGTCAAGTAAATCAGAAATCAAGGGAAGATGCCGAAGAGTATTTTCTGAAAATCCTGACAGACATCAGCCGTTTCAGACTGCATATCAAGTACTACCGGTTTGCTCATCGTATCTTCAACAGAATCAATATCATTCAGGACCCGGAGAAGCTTCAATTAGCTAAATCCGGCGGTAATCTTTATCAACTCATGAGCGTTGAGGAAGCGCGGCTTATTGAGCCAGAGAAATCAGAGATAATACATCATGCAATAATCAAAGCTGATGTTCGTGGCTCAACGACGGTAACCCGGGAGCTCATCAATAAAGGTTTGAACCCGGCAAGCTATTTCAGCCTCAGATTTTTTGACCCCATTAATCAGCTGTTGGCGAGATATGGTGCAGCCAAGATTTTCATCGAAGGTGATGCTGTTATCCTCAGTATCTATGAATACAATGACTCGCCGGACCAATGGTATTCGGTTTCGCGGGCTTGTGGCATCGCAAAAGAAATTCTCGAGATCGTTAACTCCAAAAACACGCACTCAAAGCAAACAGGGTTGCCAGCGCTGGAAATTGGTATTGGCATCTGCTACTCCGGCGAGCGGCCCTTATTTCTATTCGATGACGCGCGAGCCATTATGATCTCACCAGCAATTGGTATTGCCGATCGTATGTCTTCTTGCTCTTGGCACCTGAGAGATGCCTTTAACGATTCAGCCTTCAATGTGGAAGTATTGTTGGTTGATCAGAGTCCGGATGAAGAGAGTTTGAATGAGATTGCTCCGTCTAATCTGCTGCCACCCGGCGAGAAAGGTCAAAAGCACGTTAATTATAATGTGAATGGTGTACTGCTTGATTCGCCTGCCTTCCGAAAACTTATGTCCGAGATTTCGCTCAAGAAAGTAAAGGTCAAGGTAGGTGATAGATCCGAGGTCATGTTTGTTGGCAGGTTCCCAGACACCCTCGGCAAAGGAAGAGATCTTGTGATACGCGAGGGTCAAGTGCACAAGTGGAATCATGGACGTGTCACCGAGATCGAGACGAATGATGATGGACAGGTAGAGTGCTTCTATGAAATTCTGCCGAATTCAAAGCTGGCAAGTCGGGTGCTGGAGGCCTCTCGCCAGCAAGGTATCGCCAAGACCTGAGTCACCTCGCGCTGGATGAAGCCTGCGATGTCAATTCATCCGAGGCGCAGTGGAAGCGTATAAAAACCCCTGTTTCGTCGCTCGGGTCTTTGATAGCTATGCTCGGTATTCCTGACAGGAATTTGAATTTCTCTGTTTCGTGATAAACTCCCGCCCCAGTTTTATTGGAGTGGAGTAACGCGTGAGCAAAAATTTATATCAAAAAGTCTGGGATGATCATGTTGTGAGGCACCTGGATAGCGGCCAAGATCAGATTTTTATCGCCCTGCATCTTATTCACGAGGTCACGAGTCCACAGGCTTTTGGCATGTTGAAAGATAAGGGTTTGAGTGTGCGTTACCCTAATCGGACATTTGCCACCGTCGACCATATCATCCCAACTGAGGATCAAAGCCGACCGCTTGCCGATGAAATGGCGGAAAAAATGCTTCAGGTCTTGAGTGAGTCAACGAGTGAGCATGGTATTGAATTCTTTGCACCGCAGACGGGTACCCAAGGTATTGTTCATGTCGTCGGACCTGAACAGGGATTGACGCAGCCGGGTATGACGATTTGTTGTGGTGACAGCCATACTTCAACGCATGGTGCATTCGGTTGCATCGCATTAGGTATTGGTACGAGTCAGGTCCGCGATGTATTGGCGAGCCAGACCTTGGCGATGGATAAGCTGAAAGTCAGGCGGATCCGGGTTGAGGGGCAACTCTCTCCTGGTGTTACTGCGAAGGACGTGACGCTGCATATCATCAGAACCCTTGGTGTTAACGGTGGCGTAGGGTATGCCTACGAGTATGCAGGTTCTGTCATCGAAGCGATGACGATGGAAGAACGGATGACTGTTTGCAATATGAGTATTGAAGGTGGTGCTCGATGTGGTTATATCAATCCTGACCAGACCACGTTTGACTTTCTCCGTGGAAAAGAAAGGGCACCTGCTGGTGCCGATTTTGATGTGAGTGTCGAGAAGTGGAAAACTTACGCAAGCGATGATGATGCGGTTTTCGATGACGATGTGTTGATAAAAGCTGAGGATATTTCTCCTACTGTTACTTGGGGGTTTACACCGGGGCAAGCTATCGGCATTGATGAGAAAACCCCCGATCCGAGTAAACTCGATGGTCTTGATCAAGCGCTTGTCACTGATGCACTGGAATATATGCAGCTTGCAGCAGATGCGCCGATCAAAGGAACGCATATTGATGTCGCATTTATCGGAAGTTGCACAAATGGTCGCTTAAGCGACTTTCAAGCCGTTGCTAGGTATTTAGATGGTAAGCAGGTTGCCAGCAGTGTAAAGGCAATAGCCGTACCTGGTTCAGAGCAAGTTGATAAGGCTGCAAGGGCGCTTGGCTTGCATGAAAAGTTTGAAGCGGCTGGTTTTGAGTGGAGACTACCGGGTTGTTCAATGTGTCTTGCGATGAATCCAGACAAGCTGATCGGTGATGAAGTTTGTGCTTCAAGCTCCAACAGAAATTTCGTGGGTCGACAAGGGTCCCCAACGGGTCGGACAATTTTGATGAGCCCAATAATGGTTGCTGCTGCGGCTATCGAAGGTAAGGTTGCTGATGCTCGCGAGGTCTTTTCAATCGAATAGCAGGCAAGTTGTAACTTGCACATATGTACGATTAAACGCCACGAACAAGAAAGAGAAATTTGTTATGGAAAAATTAAATGGTAAAGCCGTCTATGTTCCGGGTAATGACATAGATACAGATAGAATTATCCCTGCACGTTTTCTGAAATGTGTCACTTTTGACGAATTAGGGCCTTCTTTGTTCTATGACGAGAGGTTTACCGATGATGGTTCATCGAAAGACCACCCTTTAGATAAAGCGCAGCATAATGGGGCGGAAGTTTTAATATCAGATGACAATTTCGGTTGCGGCTCCAGTCGTGAACATGCACCGCAGGCTATTCAAAAGTTTGGTTTGAAGGCTGTAATCGCGGGCTCATTTGCAGAAATTTTTCACGGGAATTGCACCACGCTAGGAATACCTTGCTTGATGATGGAGAAAGCAGATCGCGAGAAGTTGGCTTCTTCGATAGAAATGGATCCAGATGCAGAGGTCGTCATCGATATCCAGAATTTACAAATCACCTGCGCTAACAACATCTATTCGATTAAGATGAAAGAGAGTGCCCGCGAAGCCCTGCTGACTGCGACCAACGATCCTCTTGACTCTTTATTAGTCGCAGCAGGTCAGATTGACGAAGTGGCAGCTAGACTGGGATATGCGCGTTAATCGAGGTGAAGTCTCGCGTAACAACGAGCGCATGAACGAATTTATCCGATAAGGCAAATCAAGTGCGAAAAAAAATCGAAATATATGACACTACCCTTCGGGATGGAAATCAAGGTGAAGGTATCAACCTCAGCCTTGGTGATAAACTTGATATTGCGACCGCGCTTGATGCGATGGGTGTAGATTTTATTGAGGGTGGATGGCCTGGCTCCAATCCGAAAGATGACGAATTTTTTGTTCGCGCCAAGAGCCTCAACCTAACAACTTCACGCATTGTTGCTTTTGGTTCAACTCATCGATCGGATGTCGAGCCTGCTGATGATTTTTTTCTTCAGAAGCTGATAGCAGCTGAAGCTGATGCCACGTGTATTTTTGGCAAGAGCTGGGATTTGCATGTGGAGCAAGCGCTGAGAGTCAGCCCCGATAGAAATATTGAAATGATTGGCGGATCGATCGCGCATTTGCTCGAGGTAACCGGCAAGCCGGTACTTTATGACGCAGAACATTTTTTTGATGGTTTCAAAAGCGACCCCGGATATGCGTTAGCGACAATCAGGGCTGCGGCGGATGCTGGTGCGCATAGAGTTATTTTGTGCGATACCAATGGCGGTGTAATGCCCCATGAGCTGTCTCACGCAATTCGTGAGGTTCGAAAAGAAGCGCCGGGTATCAAGTTGGGTATTCATGTCCACAACGATGGCGGACTGGGTGTCGCAAACACACTCCGTGCGATCGAAGAGGGTGCTATTCAGGTTCATGGAACGATCAACGGCATTGGAGAACGCTGCGGCAATGTTGACCTGACTTCAATACTGGGAAATCTTGAACTAAAAATGGGTTATCAATGCGTGCCCGAGGGAAATCTCAAAGGGCTGACGAACTTGTCAAAGGTCGTTTGGGAATATCTCGGGATTGAGGGGCCTTCGGGTCAGCCGTTTGTGGGTCCTAGCGCGTTTGCGCACAAAGGGGGAATTCATGTCAGCGCTGTGCAGCGAAATCCCGAGACCTACGAGCATATAGAACCCGAACTGGTCGGTAATTCCCGAAAAATTTTGATTTCAGAATTGGCAGGCGGTTCCAATCTGAAGGCAAAGCTTGCGAACCGCTATCCGGAGCTGGAAGACAACAAGCTGGTGAAATCCATTCTTGATGAAATTCAAGATCGTGAGCATGCGGGTTATTCTTTTGAAAATGCGGATGGTAGTTTCGACTTAGTTGTTAGAAGGCATGTTGGGAAGTATAAAACGCAGTTTGAACCTTTGTACTATCGTATATACAGCCCTAGCAACGAAGATCACTCGGAGACTGACGGGTTAATTGAGGCGTCGGTAAAAGTTAAGGTCGGCACCGCAGACGATGCCGAAACGGCTAACCTTCAGTTATGTGCGGCAGAAGGCAATGGGCCCGTTGATGCATTAAATAGGGCTTTGCGCAAAGCGTTACTTGATGATTTTCCCGTACTTGAAGACCTGCACCTGACTGATTTCACTGTTCGAGTCGTCAATAGCACTGAGGAAACCGCTGCGAAGGTTCGAGTCTATCTTGAGCACAGATTTCAAGGGGAGATGTTTGGTACCATCGGCGTCAATGTCGACATAATCAAGGCCAGCTGGAATGCCCTAGTTGAAGCTTATCATTACGCGCTCATGCAGCACGTCGAATTTGAAAGTGAGCTAGAGCAAACACGCGCGGGAGCTGAATAACCAAACTAGAGTGAGGTCTGGTTGAAATCGTGAGCGGTTTTGCCCGTTTCTATTCTCGGGCGCCCCAGTCGCCCTGCAAGTGCCTCACCGGATCAGCGTTGTGCTTACATGACTTGATGTCGACGAAAACTGCATCAATTTGTCACTCGTATCAAGAAATCCTTATCTGAACCGCACTTTATCGGTCCTCAGTTCTATTGCTTGTCGTTTTGTGAATGAATTCATTGCATTATGGGGGCCTGATAGGTGATTATTTTGCCCACAAAAAAGTACGTTACTTTAATGACAGTTAATTTAAAAAGGGGAATTCGATGAAAGTAGATAGCCATTTGACCGGTGACTGGCAGAAAATACCTGACCACATCAAGCAATTAGAGAGTGACGGTTACGACAGTGCTGGTACAGCGGAAATGAACCATGATCCATTCTTTCCCTTACTATTGGCCGCAGAACATAGCCAGAATATTCGCGTCCATACAGGCATCGCGGTCGCGTTTGCCAGAAGTCCGATGGTGCTAGCTAATCTGGGGCATGATTTAAACGCGTATTCAAAGGGGCGGTTCACGATGGGGCTGGGCTCTCAGATCAGACCACATATTACAAAAAGATTCTCGATGCCTTGGGGCGCGCCAGCCAAACAGATGCGGGAGCTGGTCACCGCGATGAGAGCTATCTGGGCTAACTGGTATGAAGGTGAACCGCTGCGGTTTGAGGGTGAATATTATACTCATAGCTTAATGACGCCTGCCTTTACGCCAGAAAATACAGAATATGGCGCGCCTAGGGTAACTCTGGCGGCTGTTGGTCCTATAATGACCAGAATCGCTGGCGAAGTTGCGGATGGCGTGATCATTCATCCATTCAGTAATGAAAAATACATTCGTGAAGTGACATTGCCCGCGGTTGAGGAAGGTTTGAAGCGCTCCGGTCGTTCCAGAGAAAACTTCGAAATTATTTACAGCCCCTTTATTATTTCAGGAAAAGACGAGAAAACTTTTGAAGCACAAAAGCTAGCGGCGAAAAACCGCATTGCCTTCTATGGCTCAACACCCGCTTACAAAAACGTGCTTGGGGTGCATGGCTGGGGTGAAATGCAAATTGAGCTTAACAAAATGAGCAAGCAAGGCTTGTGGAAAGAGATGGGTGATATGATCACCGACGAAATGTTGAATACATTCGGCGTTATGGGTGAGCCTGACACCATCACCGGCGAAATCAAGAAGCGATACGGCGATTTTGCAGATCGAACCAGCGGCGGATTTACTTTTGTGGATGACGACACTCGCCGAGAGATGATTCAGTCTCTTCGATCATAAAAGGACTTGAGTGCAAATCCATGACGTCATTGCCTATCTCCGTCAGCTGGCAGGCTGATAACGTAAGAATACTTGATCAACGATTGTTGCCAGCACGAGAGGAGTATCTCGACTGTAGTGATATTGAACAGGTTTTTGCCGCAATCAAGACGCTGAGCGTTCGCGGTGCTCCGGCTATCGGCATTGCAGCAGCTTACGGTCTTGTTGTTGGTTTAAGTGCTGATACTGAAGAACGCTCCATCCAGCACCTGATGAAGGTGCTGACCGACAGGCGTGATTATCTGGCCAGTGCAAGACCGACAGCTGTAAACCTTGTGTGGGCATTAGATCGAATGATGTCTGTTGCGAACAGCGATGAAAGTTTGGACGCTGTTAGGCTCCTTGATCGGCTAGTGTTGGAGGCACAGACTATTCACGAAGAGGACAAGGCGTCGTGCCGCGCGATTGGCGAAGCGGGTTATGAAATCGTAAAAAAGCACCCGAGATTGTTAACACACTGCAACGCCGGTTCTCTGGCTGTATCTGAACTGGGTACAGCTCTTGCGCCCATGTATATTGCTCATCAGCGCGGCGTTGACGTGCATGTGTTCGTTGATGAAACCCGTCCTCTGCTTCAGGGGGCTAGATTAACGGCGTTCGAATTGGGCAAGGCGGGAATCAACAGGACCTTGATTACAGACAACATGGCGGCGCACGTCATGTCTCAGAAAAAGGTTGATGCAGTAATCGTTGGTGCGGACAGAGTCGTCGCGAATGGTGATGCTGCTAACAAGATCGGTACGATGAATCTGGCGATATTGTGCCAGCATTTTAATTTGCCGTTCTATATTGCCTGCCCCTGGTCAACGGTGGATCTGTTAACGCAGACAGGCGATGAAATCCTGATTGAGGAACGTGGCAGTGAGGAGATTACTCAGATAGATGGGCATCTAACGTCTGAGCAAGACACGCCGGTGTACAACCCAGCGTTCGATGTGACACCGCACGCGCTTATCACAGGCTATATTACTGATCGAGGGCTGTTAACGGCCAAAGATCTGTTAAGCCACTAGATTCGATAGTATTGGGCTCGCCAAGATGAAATGAGACATCTTCATGGCATTTAATGGAAGTAAAGTGGAAATGGCTGTAATGGCTTGTTCTACAGGGTTTTAAGAAAGAGAATACAAATAAATCATTTGAGAGCTGCACGATGTCTGAAAGTAAACCGATAATTATTGCACTCGCGATCGCCGGCTTGGGTATCGTTGGATATTTGGCCTATGCGTTCATGCAGGATGAACCAAAATCAACGGTAATATCAAAACCGATTGAGATCCCGGCCCCAGAACCTGTTGTGACGCCAGCGCCGGTAGTTGTTGAGACCATAGAAGAACCAGTGGTAGAAGTTGTTGAGGAAGAAGAGGCTGCGCCTGAGGTGGTAGAGAAGCCTGCTTTCATTTTGCCCAGACTTGATGACAGTGATGGATTGATCCGCGATGGGGTGGTGACGTTAACACGCCATGAGGGAATTAATCAGTGGGTCAGACCGGGTGAACTGGTTAGAAAATTTGTTGTGCTGGTCGACAATGCTGCGAATGGCAACATTGCCAGAGAAGCCGTCACAGCTTTGGGACCAGAGCAGCCTTTTGTAGCAAAACAGCTGTCTGAAAAAGCTTATCTAATGGACGATGTATCATATTCCCGATACAACATGGTCACCGACGTGTTTGTTTCGCTTGATTCTCGAAGAGCTGCTGAGTTTTACGAGTTGCTTGAACCCCTTTTTCAGGAGGCCTATGAAGAGCTGGGTTATCCTGATAAAAAATTCAATACGGCGCTTTTTGCTTCGATTGGCAGGTTGCTAGAAACGCCGGTCATTGATGGTCCCGTACGTCTGATTCGCCCCGTTGTCATGTACGAGTATGAAGATCAGCGACTCGAGTCTCTTGGTAGTGCACAAAAGCAAATGCTAAGAATGGGACCAAGAAATACCAAGTTGATTCAGGCGAAATTGAGCGAGTTGGCGATCGAACTGCGCTCGATACTGGCGAATTAAAGCACGTCGAATGGTTTGATGATGTTATTAGCGTTCTGACAGAGCTGCGGCTTGAGCGCGCTTTAACGGCTTTAATAGGTAGTCCATGACGGTTTTCTGTCCTGTGAGAATGTCAACCGTCGCAATCATCCCTGGAATGATAGGTAGCGGATTGTTATCTGGTCCTAGGTGGTTCTTGTCAGTTCTCACCTGAATTTGGAAGAAATGCTCCCCTCGTTCGTCAGTGATTGTATCGGCGCTGATTAACTCCAACACTGAATCCAGGCCGCCATAAATCGCAAAGTCATAGGCAGTCAATTTTACTGTTGCTCTTTGACCGGGATGAATAAACGCGATGTCCGAAGGCCTGATCATCGCCTCAACTAATAGCGTGTCGTTTGCAGGCACTATCTCAAGCAAATCCATACCGGGTTGAACTACGGCGCCTATTGTATTGACCAGTACCTGCTTCACTGTGCCGTCTACAGGCGATCTTACATCCGTACGATTCACTCTGTCTTTGAGCGCAACGTTAGAAAATTCGAGTCTAGAAAGTTGGGTTTTGGTTTCGCTGAGCTCGGTTTGGGCGTCTAGCCTAAATTGCTGCTGGCGTTCATAAACTTTTTCCTTGGCCTCCGCGATGACAGCCTGTGCTTTTGGAATTGAGAGCTGAATAATTTCCAGCTGTCCAACTGACTCATTGACTGCGACTTGAATTCTCAACAACTCTACTTGCGATACTGCGCCTGTTTTGACCAGTGGCTCTGTCAAAGACAGCTCTTTTCTTGATAGTTCAGCATTTCTCGCGAGCTTTTGTTCCTCTGCACGTAACTCTGCGAGTGTTTGCTGATGCTGAGAGAGTTGCTGATTCAAAATATCGATTGCAGACTGCTGCTCGCGAAGCCTCGCGGCGAATAAGTTTTGCTCGTTGATGTAGTGTTCAAGCGCGTCGGCCGGCACGTTAGCTGGTGTAAGAAAAGGCAAGTCGTTAGCTTCGGCCGCAAGACGAGCTATACGTGCTTCCAGTGCAAGTGAGTTGAGCAGACCTTCATTAAATGATGATGCAAAGCGGGTGTCGTCCAAAAGTAACAGCGTCGCACCCTTCTTGACAAATTGTCCTTCAACAGCCAATACCTCGGCAAGGATGCCGCCTTCTAGATTTTGAATAACCTGTAATTGGCTTGAAGGAATAACCCGACCCTCGGCACGTGCAACTTCATCTAGGGTGGCAAAATTAGCCCAAATAATGGCTGAAATAAAAAAGATCGCTGTCAGCCAAAGCACGGCATGTGCCGCCACAGGTAATGATTCGACCTCAGCGGCATAGGTTTCAGGCATAAAATCAAGATCTGCTTTATTCACCATGTTGTTTTGTCCATAACTGTCTGGGTAGCGCTGGTACTCATGTCTTGTTCGACCCTGCTAACATTTTGATGACCTGATCTCTGGGTCCGTCGGCCACAATCTGACCTTCGTTGACGACAATCAGGCGATCTATCAAGTTAAGCATTGTTGATTTGTGCGTGATTAAGATCATTGTTTTTTGGTCTATATAAGGTTTCAGGGAGGTAATGAAAAGACTCTCGGTGGCGTTATCCATGCCGCTGGTAGGTTCATCTAGGATAAGTAAATGACCCTGATTTAATAGCGCTCTCGCGATAGCCACTCCCTGTCTTTGGCCGCCAGATAGCCGCGCACCACGCTCACCGACATTCAGGTCGTAACCTTCAGGGTGGCGGTCAATAAATTCTCCAAGCCCGGCGATGTTGGCAGCTGCTAGGATAGCTGTATCGTCAGAAAGTGGCGCGCTCATGGCAATATTTTCTCTGACACTACCCTCAAAAAGCATGACATCTTGTGGCACATAATTAATGGTTTGCCGGAGGTCGGCCGGATCTAGCTGGTTAATGTCTGTGCCCGAAACCAGAATGCTGCCTTCATCAGGTTGATAAAAGTTCATGATTAATTTTTGAATGGTGGTTTTGCCTGAGCCCATCTTGCCTATGATGCCAATTTTCTCGCCTGGTTTTATGCGAAAACTGATTTTAGAAACGGCCGGAGTCTGCTGGTTTGGGTAGCTAAAACTGACGTTTCTAAATTCAATCGCGCCATCAAGGTCTGGTCTGTGAAGAAATTTTTGTCCGTCCGGGCGTTCAACAGGCAACGCCATCACGCGGTTGATCGCCTTATATGCGGCCACGGATTGGTAGTAACGATTAAAGATGCCGGCGACCTGAGCCATGGGTGCGAGGGATCTACCCGTCAAAATTGTGCAGGCAATGAGACCGCCTACTGAAAGGTCTCCGCCTATGATGGCGTATACGCCAGCAGTAATAATCCCTACCGTTGCTAATTGCTGCACCACCTGCGTAAAGTTGACTGTGACTAGCGCCAAGAGTCGAGACTTGAGCGACAGTCGGGCAAGTCTCGCGTTAAAACCCTCCCATTTGCGTTGCATCACTCCCTCAGCTCTTGCGCCTTTAATCGCATCAAGCCCCGAGAGCGATTCGATGAGCAAGGCGTGTTTTTTCGCGGATTCGGCAAATGTTGCTGTAATGACTCCTTCCAAAGACCGTTGAATAAAAAAGCTGAATAAAATGATCAGCGGAATGGCGGTAAGCGGCACAAGTGCAATACTCCCGCCGATGCCATAGATGAGTAGTACAAACAAAAGAACAAACGGTAGATCGATCAGTGTAACGAGCGTCGTGGAGGTAAAGAATTCTCTGAAGCCATCGAACTCTTGCAAGTTATTTGCAAACGATCCAACTCTGGCCGGTCGTTGCGACATTTTGATGTCCATCACCCGGGCGAAAGTTTTAGATGAGAGAATAATATCTGCGCGCTTTCCAGCAACATCAATGAAATACCCACGCAAGGATTTCATCAGCAGGTCAAAGGCGATGACGATGACGACGCCAGAAGCCAATACCCACAGAGTTTCAGTCGCGTAGTTCGGTACAACCCGATCGTATACGTTCATGATGAACAGCGGTGAGACTAGCGCAAATAAATTGATCAGCAATGAAGCGACGAGAACTTCGGCATAAATTCCCCTCGACCGCTTGATGGTTGACCAGAACCAGTGTTTTGAAAGTGGCGTATTCTCTGTTCCGGCCTCCGGCGTCAAGTCCGGTTTGAGATACAGACAGGATCCCGTGTAAAGATGGGCAAGTTCTTCGATACTTATGTTCTGAGCTTTCTGTTCATTGATATCTTCAGGAAACAATATCGTCGCTTGGTTTTGCTGCGGCGCTAACGCCGTCAGGATGCACGCCTTACCTTCGGCAAGCAGTAAGACAACTGGTAGTACAAGTGCTGAAATCTCTTTCAGTTCTTTGACAACATGGATGGAAGTGAATCCGGCTTTCTCTGCTGCTCTGACAAATAGCGCAGGTGTGAGTTTACCGTTTTCCAGCGGCAAGCCTGCGGTTAAGCTTTGTGCGGAGAAAGGCCTGTGTTGTAACCTCGTTAAGGCAACCAAGGCATCCAGCAACGGGTCCTCTACAGCCTTTACTTTACTATTACTGGTTGGAGTGCTCGTCATAGTGTCGGATTAAGGGTCTCGAAGCTAACTAGTATAGCATTGACCCTCATACGCCTCGAATCATTGATTTCATCAGGTGTCTGGTGCTTATCTCGCTCAATCATTTCAGCTAAGGGGGGGCCTTTATGTTATGTTTACACAGTTTTTTGTGGCGGAGACGGGAATTGGTTTACTCGAAGAATCTGACCTCGTGGGTCATGATAATAATATGCGCTCTTGGCTGCTGGGCACCCATACAGGCCGCTGAATTGGCAGAGGCGCAACAAGCTGCGAGTGAAGGTCGTTATGGCGATGTGGTGACTTTGCTTACAGCCGTTTTAGAGGAAAAGGATCTTGACGAGGCGGGCCGAGTGGTCGCTTATTCGAATCGAGGTATCGCCTACAGTCTTTTAAATGCGCACGCCCTCGCGCGCAAAGACCTCAATGCAGCATTGACGCTAAACCCAGAGCATGCCTTAACGATGAATCATCTCGGGTTACTCGCAGAGCAAGTGGAAAAAGACTACGATCTTGCAGCCGATTATTACGAGCGGGCCTCCGCGCTCGGGTTTTCCGCGAGTCGGGTCAATCTAGCCAAGCTTTATATGAGCGGTAAGGGGGTCTCGCAGGCAGATGAGAAATCGTTCGAGCTTCTACAGCAGGCCGCATTAGAAGAATACACGATGGCCTATGTGCCGCTCGGAGAAATGATGGTGAAGGGCCGTGGAACTAAGAGAAATGCTCAGGCCGCTGTTGCTATGTTTCAAAAATCAGCCTCCGCCGGTATCGCTGACGGTCAATACGCGCTCGCAAATGCCTATGAACGCGGTGTTGGTGTTGGTAGCAACAATGCAAAAGCGGCAGAGTATTATTTGAAGGCCGCAGTTCAGGGTCATGGCCGGGCGCAGAATTCACTCGGATACCTTTATCGGAGAGGTGGCGGTGTGCCCCAAAGTTTTCTGGAGGCTGCAAAATGGTATCGACTGGCCGCCGATCAAGGTGTGCCGTCTGCAATGAATCGCCTAGCATGGTTGTTGGCGGGTTGCCCAGAGCCCGAAATTTGCAATGGCGAACTGGCTGTTGAACTCGTGCAGCGGGCGTTTGAACAGGAAAGTTTCAACGAAGCGGATCGTGCGAGTTATGAAGATTCACTTGCAGCGGGACTTGCTCGCTCAGGTCAGTTCGATTTAGCCATTGAAACCATGGCTAATATTCTTGCAGATCTCACACCCGGCGACCGAAGATATGCCGGTTTTAAGCGCCGCCTTGAGCTTTACCAAACCGGCATTCCTAAACAACTCTAGGTTGCTCGAGCCAGACAATGCTAAACAGTTTTCTTGAGCATCTGCGGGCATACCGCATACCCGTGTCGGTACGTGAGCACCTTGATTTGCAGCATCTGTTTCTCAATCGGCTCATTTCCGGAGATATCAATCAGTTCTATTATTTGAGTCGCCTCTGCCTTATTAAGGACGAAAAGTATTTCGACAGGTTCGACAAAGCCTTTGCTGCTTTTTTCGATTCGTTTGCAGAAGAACCGCCGATACTTGATGTTGTGTCGGATATGCCCTGGTTTAAACAGCAGCTAATAGACGCGCTTGGTGTGACTTCCGTGACGGATATTGATCGCGAGTTGCAAAACTATAAAGAGCAGATTTTTAAGCAAAAGCTTAAAGCGTCGTTAAACGCTGCCGACGAAAAATCAAAAACCGCTAACGATGTTGTTGGTGGCGCGCGCTGCGACGAGGATGATTTTGAGCAGAATCAGGGAGAGGGCGAGGGAGAAGGCGAGGGAGAAGGCGAGGGAGAAGGCGAGGGAGAAGGAGAAGGAGAAGGAGAAGGAGAAGGAGAAGGAGAAGGAGAAGGAGAAGGAGAAGGAGAAGGAGGTAGTGAGGGCGAGGGTAGTGATGGGGACGCAGGTGAAGGTCATGCATCTCAGCCAGCTGAAGGCGTGAGAGATGATACTGATGGAGAACGTCAGAGTACCGCGACAAAAGTATGGGAGCTCAGAAGTTTTGAAGAATACGACCCTGACGTCGAACTTGGTACTCGCAATATCAAAATGGCACTGCGCCGGCTTAGAAAATTTGCACGTACCAGTTCGTTGCTCGAACTGGATCTTGCCGCGACGATCAGATCGACGGCAAAACAGGCAGGTCTGCTAGATATTGTTGAAGTCCCGGAACGACACAACTCGGTCAAGGTGCTTCTGCTGCTCGATGTCGGTGGCTCTATGGACGAGTTTGCTATTCTTTGCGAGCAGCTTTTCAGTGCGGCAAGCAGTGAGTTCAAGTATTTAGAAATCTTTTTCTTTCATAATTTTTTCTACGAGTCGCTTTGGACTTCGAGTACGCGGTCCCCGGAAAGCAGGGTTAACACCATCGACATTTTGAGGAAATACGGCAATGATTATAAAATTATTATTGTTGGCGATGGCAATATGGCAAGGCATGAAATCGCTGAAAAAGGCGGTAGTGTCGAACGTTACAACCCAGAGCCCGGAGAGCTCTGGCTCCAACGGTTTCAGGAGAGCTTTCGTAAAATTGTGTGGCTAAATCCCACTCAAGAGTCCCGTTGGCTTGATGTTTATACAATCCAGATGTTACGTCGTCTCATGCCCGATCAAATGTTTCATCTCAGTGTGAGTGGAATTGAGCAGGCGATGAAAAAACTGGCGCGTTAATCAGCGGTTCAGATTAGTCGGGTAGCGCAAGTACTCGCTTAGCAATAATATTCAATTGGACTTCTGACGTACCACCCTCAATAGAGTTGGCTTTAGATCTCAGCCACTCTCGGGTGGTGGAAAGCTCGTTGCTTTTGAATTCGTCACCTTCCCAAGCTAGGCTGTTGGTGCCCATAAGGTCGAGCATGACCTCGTATCTGTTTTTATTTTGCTCAGTGCCATAGTACTTAAACATGGAAGAGGTCGCGCTTGGGCCAGTGCTTAGTTTCGCTTCCTCCGCAGATCTCTTCAGCGTAACGGCAAAAGCTTGGCCATTCATTTGGTGCCGTAAAATGCGATCACGAAGTGCAGGGTTAGCAATTTTTTGGTTATTTTCTCCAGCATAATGTTTAGCTTGCTCCGGGATCGAGTTGGCGCCTTTTTTACTGCTACCGCCCATGCCCATCCCGGATATCATTGTTCTTTCGTGCTGCAGCAATCGTTTGGCGATAGTCCAGCCATCGTTCAGTGTACCGACAAGATTTTCTCTGGGTACCTTCACATCATCAAAAAATGTTTCGCAAAAAGGTGACGCACCGCTGATCAATTGAATCGGTTTGGTCGTGACACCCGTGGTGGTCATATCAAATAATATAAAGCTAATGCCATTATGCTTTGGTGCATCGAAGTCTGTTCTCACCAAGCAAAAAATCCAGTCCGCTTGATTTGCATAAGAAGTCCAGACCTTCGAACCGTTGATGGTGTACTGATCGCCCTCCAGTACCGCTTTGGTTTGCAGGCTAGCAAGATCAGACCCAGACCCGGGTTCGCTGTAGCCTTGGCACCAACGTATCTCTCCACGCACGATTTTTGGCAGATGCGCTTGTTTCTGCTCCTCATTGCCGAACTCAAGCAACACAGGCCCCAGCATACTGATGCCAAACGAAGTGAGCGGAGGCCGAGCTTTGATTCGAGAGAGTTCTTGTTGCAGAACAAAATTTTGTTCCTTGTTTAATCCACCTCCACCATACTCGGCTGGCCACGTAGGGCAGGTCCAACCTTTGTTGCCCATTCTCTCAAGCCACAGCCTTGCGTCGTCACTTGGGAACACGGCGTTTTTGCCTCCCCAAACGGTTTGATCGTCTCCCGTTTCGCTTGGCGCGAGCCTGCCAGCAGTAATTCTCATTGATTCAGGGCAGTTTTCCTCGAGCCAGTTTCTGGTTTCTTGTCGGAATGTGTCTAGTGTTTCCAAAATTTCTACTCCTGAAAATATCTGTTGTTCAGTAAATGTGGCAGCGGATAACGGGTCGTATTACAAGTCCACCCTGTTTAACGCAGTGGTGCGAAATCATATCACCGATAACAGGTTCAATTAAGCCGGTAGGACACTTCGGGGAAAATGATTTTTCTGACCCTCGAGAATATTTTCTTTCATTTGAATCAGCAGTCGCGCTCTGGACTCCTTAGCAGCCCATGCATTGTGGGGTGAGACAATAAGGTTTGGCAAATCTTCTGCTAAAAGTACCTCGTCGATAGATGGAGGCTCGGCGTTAAGAACATCGATACCGGCACCGTGAATGCGCCCTGTTTTCAGCGCGGCGATGAGGTCGATAGAGTTTATTAACCCGCCACGGGCTGTATTGATTAGAAAAGCGGTCGGTTTCATTAGAGCAAGGGTCGACGCATTGATGATATTTTGATTTTCCGGCGTGAGGGGGCAGTGCAGACTCAGATAATCGACCTGTGGTAAAAGTGCTTGCCAAGCGATTCGCTCGCCAGCACGTGAATTTTTTACGCCAGGGCGCTCCGAGATCAACACCTCCATGCCAAATGCACGAGCAACTCCCGCGACTGCGCGCCCAAGGTCGCCATAGCCCAGAATGCCAAGAGTTTTTCCAGAAAGTTCTTGTATTGGATGATCGAGTAAACAGAACACGTTGCTTTGCTGCCATGCGTTTTTCTTTATATCCAATTGATAAGGAATCAGATTTGTCGATAGCGCCAGCATCAGTGTGATCGTGTGCTGGACAACCGAGGGCGTTGAGTAGCCCTTCGCGTTGCAAACCTGAATATTGTTTTTTGCGCAATACGCTAAATCAACGTTGTTCGTGCCAGTAGCCATGACGCTGATCATTTTCAGTCTTTGACAATGACGAAGTTCATCCTCGCCCAGTCTTATTTTATTCGTGAGCACCACATCAGCATGCGTGATGCGTGGAACAATTTCGTGGGGTTTAGTCGAGCCGAATATTTCTATGCTGCTGAAACAATCGGTCACCGGGCTCAGATCTATATCCCGACCCAGACTATCCCCATCCAGTATTATTCCCTTCATCGCGGCCACTCTTTAGGCTTAGGCAGATATCGCCAAATTATAGTAAGTTGGGAGTTTACGTTAGTTTAAGAGAACCGACTAATTGAAGACTAAGTGGGGTTGATTTGCTGCGCTAGGTTTACGGCAGCGGGGTATTTAGGTTTGTGCGTGTTTAGCAGGTTTTTTGTGTCCGGTGAGCGCGAGGCCTCAGTGCCACGCGCGCCGGATTGACTTGCTTGATTAGCCTAGGTCAGGAAATTTTTCTGCCAGTATCTGATTCCAAGCTGAAACGTTTGACTCTTGGGCTGCAAGTAACGCATCCAAGTCTCCACCGATAGTGATTTGCTTGATTTCGTCACCTTGCTGAACAGCGTCAACAATCTCTTGGTCCGCTGCTGATACAACTTCGCCAAACACGGTGTGTGCGCCATCAAGATGAGGCGTTGGTACATGCGTGATGAAAAACTGGCTACCGTTTGTGCCCGGGCCGGCATTTGCCATAGACAGCTTTCCTGGCGCGTCGTGCTTCAGGTCTGCATCGAACTCGTCTGCGAAGTTATAGCCCGGTCCGCCGGTTCCTGTGCCTAGTGGGCAGCCACCTTGAATCATGAAAGACCCAATAACTCGGTGGAAATTTAGACCATTGTAGTAACCCTTACTCGCCAAGTTTGCGAAGTTAGCGACTGTCATCGGAGCTTTTTCAGGGAAAAAATTAATGTGGATGGTGCCCTGGGTTGTTTCGATATCTGCGGTAATGTTCAAGATTAATTTCCTGTATTTGTATGTCTAAGAAGACATGGGTTTTGAATAGAATGTGGAAGGTGGATGACGTTGACGAATGTCCAATAGCTGTCGACCGAAAATCATTTTATCGGTCGCAGCTATGGAGTAAAAGCGGTTTAGCGGTTGTTGATCTCGACGTATTCGCGCTGGTGTTCACCGAGATAAAGCTGTCGTGGTCGGGCGATTTTATAAGGTGCACTGAGCATTTCATTCCAGTGACTAATCCAGCCAGGCATCCGACCGAGCGTAAAGATCACTGTGAACAACTCCGTAGGAATACCTATCGCTTTGAGCGTAATGCCGGAATAGAAGTCGATATTGGGGTAAAGTTTGCGTTCGATAAAGTAATCGTCTTCTCTCGCGATTGTCTCTAGTCGTTTGGCGATCTCAAGAAGCGGGTCGTCCTTCACGCCCAACTCCTCAAATACCGCGTGGCATGAGCTTTCCATCACCTTTGCTCTTGGATCGAAGTTTTTATAAACCCTGTGACCAAAACCCATCAGTTTGAAAGGGTCGTTCTTATCCTTTGCTTTGTTGACGTATTCCTCAACTCTAGAAACATCTCCGATCTCATTCAGCATGTCGAGTACGGCTTCATTGGCTCCGCCATGCGCGGGTCCCCAAAGAGCGCTCACGCCCGCCGAGATTGCAGCGTACGGATTGCAGTCTGTTGAGCCCGACATTCTCACCGTTGATGTCGAGGCATTTTGCTCGTGATCCGCGTGCAAAATGAATATTTTGTCCATCGCCGAAGAGATTGTAGGGCTGATGGTTGAAGGTTTGCCCGCTTCGCCGAAACACATGTTAAGGAAATTTTCGGCGTAGCTGAGATTCGCGTCCGGTTCCACAAACGATTCTCCGCGGCCATGCTTGTAGGCCATCGCCGCTAAAGTTGGGATCATTGCGATTAATCTGTGCGCGGTTGTCATCCTGCTATCAGCGTTTGTGATGTCAATCTCATCATTAAATAGCGATGCTAGTCCTGATATTGCAGAGCCAACCATTGCCATTGGGTGGGCTCCCTGAGTGAAGCCATTAAAGATCTGTTGGAATTTTTTATCGATAGCCTGTTTTTCTTTGATGCTAGCAGTGAATGCTTGCAACTCTGATTTGCTCGGGAGTTCGCCGTTAAGTAGCAATGAGCAGACCTCTAGATGGCTCGAGTTGTCTGCTAACTGTTCAATCTCATAGCCTCTATAGAGCAGGACACCGGCGTCTCCATCGATGTAGGTGATCGTTGAGTCGCAACTGGCGGTCGACAGAAACCCTGGGTCGTAAGTAAACATACCCTGAGCGATCAGGCCCCGAACGTCGATCACGTTGGTTCCTTCTTTTGCCTCCATTGTCGGAAGTTCAATGGTTTTACCATCAATTGTAATTTGTACTTTTTGTATCATTTTGGACTCCCGACCAATTTTTGAGCGCTGGATGATCTCACAGCTGGTTTCTAAGTATAACGCTTTTTCAATTCTCTTCTGACCGAATTGATGAAAAAGGACTATTAGTCCGCAATCAGACGACGCTTTTGCTCTATTTTTAGCAACGTGATCCTACTGTCTATTTGATGCGTATTGTAAGTTGCATGATTTCAAAACAAGCCTAGCTTGTAAAGCCTTGCTCCTCGCGGCCTTGAACGAAGCTTAGATTGTATTTTGCCTGCAATATAACTATGATTGGCGCGCGGAAATGTAGGCTGAGTCAGCTACGATAAACTCACTTATCATCTCTCGAAAATCTGCCTGACCGAAAAGTTGCGCTGAGCTTTCTTGCAGAGATCTCAACACAGGAAATGCGTTTTGAAAAACGACCATAGGCCTATTAACGTCAATCCTTCGGATTTGTTTGCCTTCGCTTGGCCAATCTCTGCGCTGGCGTCAATCACCCACCGTATAGCAGGTGTTGTACTTTTCATTGGTATCGCTTTTGGCTTGTATGCACTAGACATGTCGCTAGGATCAGCGCAAGGCTTCGATACACTGCATTCGATGATGAAATCACCCATTGGCATGTTCGTGACGTGGGGGTTGCTCTCTGCACTTGCCTATCATTTCGTCGCCGGTTTGAAACATCTGTTTCTTGACCTTGAGTATGGTGACACGCTCGAAGGAAGTAAATTCGCGGCTCGGACTACATTACTTGTCTCAGCCATCTTAATCGTATTAGCGGGCCTTTGGGTCATTCAGGGATAGGAGCGGTCATGGTTACTCAAGTTACCAGTTTTTCAAGAAACGGCTTGTCTGATTTTATTGTTCAGAGAGTGACGGCTTACGTTCTGGCACTCTACACGGTCGTTGTGCTCGGCTTCATACTTACCGCCGGTGGCATGACATACGAGATCTGGCAAGGATTTTTTAATCAAACGTGGATGCAGGTCTTTACCTTGCTAGCGCTTTTATCGACATGCGCTCACGCTTGGGTGGGAATGTGGACAATAGGTACTGACTATATCCGCGAACATTATTTTGGTGAGAACGCTAACGCCATCAGACTGGTTTACCAGGTTGGCTGCGTTCTTGCGTTGGCATGCTACATAATCTGGGGTGTCCAGATTCTTTGGGGGAGTTAGAGAATGAGCGACGTATCTACGTTAGAATTTGATGCCATTATAGTTGGTGGTGGCGGCGCCGGAATGCGCGCAGCACTGCAGCTTGCCGAGTCGGGCAAGAAAACCGCAGTGATTTCAAAAGTGTTTCCTACTAGGTCTCACACCGTTTCTGCGCAGGGCGGCATTACATGCGCAATCGCCAGCGAAGATCCGAATGATGATTGGCGCTGGCACATGTACGACACCATTAAGGGTTCTGACTATATTGGTGATCAGGACGCAATCCAATACATGTGCGAAGTCGGTCCAAAGGCCGTTTTTGAGCTGGACCACATGGGTCTACCATTTTCTCGGAAAGAAAACGGCAGAATATATCAGCGACCCTTCGGCGGTCAGTCCAAAGAGTTTGGCAAGGGTGGTCAAGCAGCACGAACGTGTGCAGCGGCAGACCGGACCGGTCACGCACTGCTGCATGCACTTTATCAAGGTAACCTGAAAGCGGGTTCTGTATTTTTCTCCGAGTGGTTTGCTGTCGATCTTGTAAAGAACCAAAGCGGCGCGGTCGTCGGAGTGATGGCGATCTGTATGGAGACGGGTGAAACGCACTTCGTCAAAGCCAAGGCAACTGTCTTTGCGACCGGTGGCGCTGGCCGAATTTACCAATCAACGACTAACGCGATGATGAATACCGGCGACGGCATTGGAATGGCACTACGTGCCGGTTATCCGGTCCAAGATATAGAAATGTGGCAGTTCCACCCTACGGGTATCGCTGGCGCAGGTGTTCTCGTCACAGAAGGCTGCCGAGGCGAAGGCGGTTACCTGATCAATAAAGATGGAGAGCGCTTCATGGAGCGCTACGCACCAACCGCAAAAGACCTTGCCGGTCGGGACGTGGTCGCCAGAAGCATGGTGCTAGAAATTCTCGAAGGAAGGGGCGCCGGACCAGATGGAGATCATGTATTCCTCAAGCTGGATCATCTAGGTGAAGAAATATTGCACTCGAGACTGCCAGGTATTGTGGAACTTTCCAAAACCTTTGCACACGTCGATCCGGTTAAAGAACCTGTGCCTGTTGTGCCAACCTGCCATTATATGATGGGCGGTATCCCAACGAACATTCACGGGCAAGCTTTGAGTGTGGATGGTGACGGAAACGACCAGATAATCGATGGTCTCTATGCAGTGGGCGAGGTGGCTTGCGTATCAGTGCACGGTGCGAATCGACTGGGTGGCAACTCTTTGCTTGACCTTGTCGTCTTTGGGCGTTCTGCCGGTATTCACATATCAGAGATGTTGGCAGAAGGTTATTCTACCGCTGAAGCGAGTGAATCTGATAAAGACGAAGCTTTGGTTCGACTTAACCGCTGGGACGACTCTGCTACCGGTGGCGAGAAGGTCGCTGACCTCAAGAAGGAATTGCAGTCAACGATGCAGCTCAGCTTCGGTGTCTTCCGTAAGGAGGAACCTATGTTGGAAGGCATTAAGAAGATCGCAGAACTACGTGAAAGAATTGGTTCGGCGACATTGGGAGACAAAAGCAAAGCATTCAATACGGCTCGCCTCGAGGCACTTGAACTCGATAACTTGCTGGAAGTTGCTGAAGCAACCGCCATCGCAGCGGAATCGAGAAAAGAGAGTCGAGGCGCGCACGCACGAGATGACTTCGATTCTCGGGACGACGAGAATTGGCTGTGTCACTCAATATACAATCCGAACACCAAAACATTGGGCAAACGCGAGGTGAATTTCACACCGGCACTGCTCAAAACCGACGATGACCTGCCAGAAGATGTATTTGTACCAAAAGAGAGGGTTTATTAATGGAAATTAGCGTATATCGATACGATCCAGAAAAAGACAAAGCGCCGTATACTCAAGCCTTTGACGTTGATATGCCAGAAGGTCGTGACTTAATGGTACTTGACGTCTTGGAGCTCATCAAAGAAATCGACCCTACCGTCTCATACCGCCGCTCATGTCGAGAAGGTGTGTGTGGTTCTGATGGCGTCAACATGAACGGTAAAAATGGCTTGGCCTGTATTACGCCGATTTCTGACGTAGCGAAACGCGGCAAGCTGACGATAAAACCTCTTCCCGGACTTCCGGTGATTCGCGATCTTGTCGTCGACATGGAGCAGTTTTACGATTCCTACAAGAAAATCCAACCCTACCTGATCAACAAAGATATGCCGCCGGAACAGGAGCGCCTTCAGTCGCCTGAAGACCGCGAGAAGCTCGACGGCCTATACGAATGCATCCTGTGTGCGTGTTGCTCTACAGCCTGTCCGTCATTCTGGTGGAACCCTGACAAGTTTATTGGCCCATCTGGGCTGCTTCAGGCATACCGGTTCTTGGCTGATAGCCGAGACACCGCCACCGAAGAGCGATTGGCGAACCTGGAAGACCCGTTTAGTGTTTTCCGATGCCGCGGTATCATGAACTGCGTTAATGTTTGTCCAAAAGGACTCAATCCGACCCGCGCGATTGGCCATATAAGAAATATGTTGTTAAAACGGGCTGTTTAAGGCACCTGTAGCAACTTTAGACTAGACTGTAATAAGGAATCCTGTTGTTCGTACGACAGGATTCTTTTCGCATTGAAAAAAGTAAATTGCGGTCGATGTATTGTAGAACAGGGAAGCGTGAATCATGCAAGAAAGTAAGATGGAGCAAATGTGGCGCAGCGGCCATATTTCCGGAAATAATGCGTCGTATGTAGAAGAACTTTACGAGCAATATCTCGAAGATCCATCATCACTCCCAGACCAGTGGCGCAGTTACTTCGAAACGCTGCCGATGGTAGAGGGTACATTATCTCCTGATATCTCCCACTCGACCGTCAGGGATCATTTCCTTTTACTCTCTAAAAACCAGTCTCGGGTAACACCGGTTTCTCCCGCAAGTATTAATGCTGATTACGAACGAAAGCAAGTTGCCGTCGGTGAATTAATCTCAGGTTATCGGCGCCGGGGCCACATAAAAGCAGTGATTGACCCACTCAGCATGCAAGAGCTCGAGCATCCGCCAATCCTAGAATTGGAGTATCACAGACTCTCCGCCGCTGACCTCGACACTAAATTCCAAACCGGCAGTCTTTTCTTTGGTGGAAATGAGGCCACGCTGCAGCAAATTATCGATACCCTTGAACAAACATATTGCAGTTCCATTGGCGCTGAATATATGCACATCGAGGATCAGGCCGAACAGATGTGGGTTCAGCAGCGGATGGAAGGTGCGCGCTCGAAGCCCTCTTTTAGCAATGGCGTCAAACGCCGAATACTAGACAGGCTGATTGCGGCTGAAGGACTGGAAAAGTACCTGGGTACGAAATATCCCGGGACGAAAAGGTTTGGTGTCGAGGGTGGAGAATCTTTTATTCCCAGTTTGGCTGAAGTAATCCATCGCTCTGGAAAAGCAGGGGCAGCTGAAATCGTCATTGGGATGGCGCACCGGGGAAGAATTAATGTCCTTGTTAACATTATGGGAAAGGACCCGGCAGAGCTTTTTGACGAATTTGAAGGCAGGTATACGCCAGGCTTTGGTTCTGGCGATGTTAAATACCATCAAGGTTTTTCAGCTAATCTGATGACGCCAGGAGGCGAGATGCATCTCGCCCTCGGCTTTAATCCATCTCACCTCGAGATCGTGGCACCGGTTATCGAAGGTTCTGTTCGCGCTAGGATGGACCGTCGCGGAGACAATGCTGGTGACCAAGTATTGGCAATTAACATTCATGGCGACGCAGCTTTTGCAGGGCAGGGCGTCGTGATGGAAACGTTCCAGATGTCACAGACCAGAGGTTTTTACACCGGTGGAACGGTGCACATCATCATTAATAATCAAATTGGTTACACCATTAGCCGGCGTGAAGATGCACGATCAACGCGATATTGCACAGAAATCGCCAAGATGGTGCAGGCACCGATATTTCATGTGAACGGCGATGACCCTGAGGCCGTTGTTTTCGTCTCCCAATTGGCTGCTGATTACCGAATGGAATTCAAGAAAGACGTGGTCATCGATATTGTTTCTTACCGACGAAGAGGACACAACGAAGGCGATGAACCGTCAATAACCCAACCGGTCATGTACGACAAGATCCGCAAACATCCTACGACGTTATCTTTGTATGCAGAGCAAATCATTCAGGATGGTGCGATAGATAATGATGAATACAAAAAAAGAACCATGGCCTATCGCGATGCGCTGGACAAGGGCACGGCCGTAGCCTGGGACGCAGTGAAACAGCCAGACACCTCAATGTACGTAGACTGGACGCCCTACCTCGGGCATGACTGGCAGGTTGAAGGCGATACATCCTTCAACCTCAAGGAATTGCAGAGTATCGCTCAGAAAATGGCGGAGTTGCCCGAGCACTTCGTTGTACAAAAACAGGTTGCGAAACTGTTAGACGACCGAAAGAAGATGACCGCCGGCGCTACACCGATCAATTGGGGTTACGCCGAGGTTATGGCCTACGCAACTTTACTCTCGCAAGGATTTAAAATTAGGTTAACCGGACAAGACGTCGGTCGAGGTACCTTCTCTCACCGCCATGCCGTACTTCATGACCAAAAAGAAGGTGGCGAATATATTCCATTGGACGCTATTGCGGAGGCAGACGGGCAGTTTAAGCTCTATGATTCTTTTCTTTCAGAAGAAGCCGTGCTTGGTTTTGAGTACGGTTATTCCTCAACCAGTCCTGACACGATGGTTATCTGGGAAGCGCAATTTGGAGATTTTGCCAATGGCGCCCAAGTTGTTATCGATCAATTTATTACCAGCGGTGAGCACAAATGGGCAAGGCTCTCCGGATTAACAATGTTGTTGCCTCATGGCTATGAGGGAGCTGGCCCAGAACACTCGTCGGCCCGTTTGGAGCGCTACCTGCAACTTTGCGCAGAACACAATGTTCAGGTGTGTGTTCCAACCACGCCCGCGCAGATGTTCCACTTATTGCGTCGGCAATCTATCAGGCCGCTTCGCCGACCGCTAATTGTCATGACTCCGAAGAGTTTACTGCGACACAAAGACGCAATTTCTACACTCGAAGATTTATCCGATGGAAAGTTTGAAGTCGTGATACCTGATCAATCGTCAGCCAAAGATGCAGATATTACTCGCGTTGTGTTCTGCAGCGGCAAGGTTTACTACGACCTCGCGGCCAAACGCGAAGCTGACGGTCTTAATTCCATTGCGATCATTAGGATCGAACAACTATATCCATTTCCCGATGATGAGTTTAAGCAACATTTTTCTCGCTACAAAAATCTGACATCTGCAGTCTGGTGTCAGGAGGAGCCCATGAATCAGGGGGCTTGGTATTCCAGTCAGCATCACATCAGGCGCGGACTGGAGGAATATCCAGAGATTCACCTGCGTTACGCTGGAAGGGACGCATCGGCATCGCCAGCAGCGGGGTACATGTCGCTGCACGTGCGTCAGCAGGAAGAACTCGTACATCAGGCGCTTTATTCGTAACAGGTCATCGGCTGGTGCTTAGCCACTGACAATATAAAAATGCGAAATAAACGGAATTATGAACTATAAATTGCAGCAATCGGTCGCTCATTGAGCAGCGGCGAGTCGTAAGGTAAGGAAAAATAATGATAGAAATAAAAACTCCAGTGTTTCCAGAGTCTGTTGCAGATGGCGAGATCGCCGCGTGGCATGTGCAGGTTGGTGAGGGTGTGACCCGCGATCAAATTCTCGTTGATATTGAAACTGATAAAGTCGTCTTGGAAGTTGTGGCGCCGTCGGATGGCAAGGTTACTGAGATTCTTAAAGTTGAAGGCGAAACAGTGTTGGCAGAGGAAGTGCTGGCAATGTTCGAAGCCGGAGAGGTTACCGAAACGTCTGTTGCTGATCCGGAGATTGCAATCGACACCCCAGAGGTTGGCAGTCCGGTTGAAGCGACTGCGAGCGCAAGCCCCGCGGCACGAAAAATCGCGGAAGAACAGAAGCTTGATGTCACAAGCATTGTTGGAACCGGTAAGGGTAGCCGAGTCACGAAAGAAGATGTTTTAAAAGCTGTTGCAGCTGCGGAAGGACAAAGACAAGTCGCCAGCGCCGTATCGACGCCTGTCGAGGTAGCAATGGAAGGTAAACGGATAGAAAGACGTGTGCCGATGACGCGGCTAAGAGCGAGTGTTGCCCGCCGATTACTTGAGGCTCAAGAAACCGCGGCAATGTTGACGACCTTCAATGAAGTCGACATGACAGCAATTATGCAATTGCGCCGTCAGTACAAAGACGATTTTGCAAAGATTCATAATGGCACCCGGCTTGGGTTCATGTCTTTTTTCATTCGTGCGAGCATTGAAGCGCTGAAACGATTTCCGGCAGTAAATGCGTCCATAGACGGGAACGATATTGTTTATCACGGCTACCAGGACATTGGAGTGGCGGTCGGTTCGCCAAGGGGATTAGTTGTGCCGGTACTACGCGACGCTGATAGTCTCACGCTGGCAGAAATAGAAACTCAGGTGAGTGATTACGGCAAAAAAGCGCAGGAAAATAAACTTAGCATCGATGACATGACTGGGGGTACCTTCACTATCAGCAACGGTGGAGTATTTGGTTCTTTATTGTCGACACCGATCCTGAACCCTCCGCAAACCGGTATTCTTGGTATGCACAAAATACAAGACAGACCAATGGCGGTAAACGGCGAGGTTATGATACGTCCGATGATGTATCTCGCATTATCCTATGACCATAGATTAATAGATGGACAGGAAGCGGTCAGATTTCTCGTAACAATAAAGGATTTCTTAGAAGAACCAGCGCGAATACTGTTGGACATTTAAATCGAACCACCGGTGTTTACAAGTGTGGTCGAAAAAAAGATATGTGGAGAATAGTGAGATGACAACAAAATTTGACGTAGTGGTAATAGGAGGTGGTCCTGCGGGTTATCACGCTGCGATCAGGTCTGCTCAGTTAGGACAAAAAACAGCGTGCATTGATAAGTGGATCAACAAGGAAGGGCTTCCAGCATTTGGCGGTACCTGTCTGAACGTTGGTTGCATTCCCTCGAAAGCACTACTGGATACGTCGCACAAGTATCTTGAAGCCAAAAATAATTTTGCTGATATTGGTATTAAGACAAGCGGTGTGAAAATCGATGTGCCAGCGATGATAGGCCGTAAAGATGAGATTGTTGAAGGACTGACGAAAGGTGTTGCTGCGCTGCTGAAATCAAACGGCGTCACGGTCTTTGAAGGCGCGGCTAAACTTGGCGCCGGGCGCCAAATCGAATTTACCGGTCACGATGGAAACACTGAAGTGCTATCGGCTGATAATGTTGTCATTGCTACCGGTTCAGTGCCGGTGGCAATTCCTCCCTGTCCTCTACAAGACGAACTCATCGTCGATTCAACCGGCGCACTTAATTTCACCGCTGTGCCCAAGCGACTGGGTGTGATTGGCGCGGGTGTTATTGGTCTCGAGTTAGGCAGTGTTTGGAATCGGTTAGGGTCAGAAGTTGTTGTGTTAGAAGCGCTTGATGAGTTTTTACCGATGGCCGATCGACAGGTTTCGAAGGAAGCAGCCAAACAATTTAAGAAACAGGGGTTCGATATTAGGCTGGGTGCCAGGGTAACCGGCACTGAAATTAAAGGTAAAAAAGTTAAGGTGATGTACTCCGATGGCGAAGGCGAAAAAAATGAAATCTTCGACAGTCTGATTGTTGCCGTCGGCAGACGTCCGTTTACAGAAGGTTTACTCAGCGGTGATTGTGGGGTGAACCTAGATGAGAGAGGCTTTATCGCGGTCGATGAGTATTGTGCGACGGATGCTCCAGGTGTTTGGGCTGTTGGTGATGTCGTCAGGGGACCCATGTTAGCTCATAAGGGTATGGAAGAGGGAGTTATGGTCGTTGAACGCATTGCTGGGCAACTGCCAGCCGTAAACTATGACTGTGTGCCCTCGGTCATCTATACTCACCCTGAAGTCGCTTGGGTAGGTAAGACAGAGCAAGAACTAAAAATTGCAGGCGACGACTACAATGTCGGGAGCTTTCCAATGTCTGCGAGCGGGCGGGCGATGGCAGCGAATGATACTGCCGGGCTGATCAAGGTGCTGGCGGATGCGAAAACAGACAGGATTCTTGGTGTGCATATGGTGGGAGCGCACGTTGCAGAATTGATTGCTGAAGCAGTCATTGCGATGGAATTCGAGTCAAGTGCAGAAGATATTGGCTTAACCATGTTTGCTCATCCAACGTTGTCGGAAGGCTTCCATGAAGCGGCGCTGGCGGTAGGCGGTCACGCTATTCATATAGCGAACAGAAAACGAAAAAAATAAAGCGGTTAATGCTCAACGCAGGTACCATTAGCGGGTATCGGCGCCACGTGCCTTTGCGCAAAATAAAAGATTACTAATAACTTTAATCGAGGATAACGGAGATATGAATCTTCACGAATATCAGGCGAAACAAGTATTTGCCAAATATGGGTTACCGGTTTCTCAGGGTATCGCTTGCGATACCGCAGACGAAGCCGTAGCGGCGGCCCAAGAACTTGGCGGCGAGCGGTGGGTCATCAAGGTCCAAGTCCATGCAGGCGGCCGAGGAAAAGCGGGTGGCGTTAAATTGGTTTCTAGCGAAGCTGAGATCCGGGCATTTGCAGATCAACATATCGGCACAAATTTGGTGACATTTCAGACTGATGAAAAGGGTCAGCCGGTTTCTAAAATTTATGTAGAAGAGTGCACAGATATCGCGCGCGAACTTTACCTCGGTGCTGTTATCGATCGGTCTTCGCGTCGCGTCGTGTTTATGGCATCGACAGAAGGCGGTGTCGAAATCGAGAAAGTTGCTGAAGAGACACCTGAGAAGATTCTAACCGCAGAGATTGATCCCGGACTCGGCGGTCAAGCTTATCAAGGCCGTAAAATGGCTTTTCAGCTAGGGCTTGAAGGCAAACAAATCAATCAATTCGCGTCGGTTTTTGTGGCGCTCTCCAAAATGTTTGATGAATGTGACCTGTCCTTGCTAGAAATTAACCCTCTGGTTGTCACTGAGGCTGGAGCGATTCATTGTCTCGATGCAAAGGTTTCGATTGATGGCAACGCCCTCTATCGTCAAAAAGAACTCGCGGCGATGAGAGATCCGTCGCAGGAAGACGAGAGAGAAAATAAGGCGTCCGAATTCGAACTCAACTACGTTGCCCTCGACGGCAATATCGGTTGCATGGTTAACGGCGCTGGCCTTGCCATGGGTACGATGGATCTCGTTAAGTTACACGGAGGCGATCCCGCAAACTTCCTAGATGTGGGCGGCGGCGCAACGAAAGAAACCGTGACAGAAGCATTCAAAATTATTCTGTCTGACGAAAATGTTAAGGCGGTGCTCATTAATATTTTTGGTGGTATTGTCAGGTGCGATATTATTGCGGAAGGTATCATTGGTGCAGTCAAAGAGGTTGGTGTTGAAGTGCCCGTCGTTGTGCGCTTTGAAGGAAACAATGCCCCGAAAGGCGTTGAGGCATTGACCAATAGCGATGTAGACATTATCGCAGCGACAAGTTTAACCGATGCTGCTCAACTGGCAGTGAAAGCAGCGGGAGGCGCAGCATGAGCGTACTAATTAATAAGGATACTAAAGTTGTTTGTCAGGGCTTCACCGGCTCACAGGGAACCTTGCACTCTGAACAAGCAATAGCTTACGGCACGCAACTTGTCGGAGGGGTAACGCCCGGTAAAGGGGGTCAAACTCACTTGGGCTTGCCTGTTTTTAACACGGTAGCCGATGCCGTAAATGAAACGGGGGCTAACGCCTCTGTCATTTACGTACCTGCGGCTTTCGCGAAAGACGGCATACTTGAGGCTGCTGATGCGGGTATTGAATTGATAGTGTGTATTACCGAGGGATTACCGACGCTTGATATGCTCGCGGTTAAGGCAAATCTGGACGAACGAGGTGTCAGACTTATCGGACCAAACTGCCCAGGCGTCATTACGCCAGGGGAGTGTAAGATTGGTATTATGCCAGGGGATATCCACCTACCAGGTAAAGTAGGCATTGTCTCACGTTCAGGTACATTAACTTACGAAGCGGTTAAACAAACAACCGATCTCGGTTTTGGGCAAAGTACCTGTGTAGGCATCGGTGGCGATCCAATTCCAGGCAGTAATTTCATCGATATCTTAGGCATGTTTCAAGAAGATGATTCGACTGAAGCGATTGTCATGGTCGGTGAAATTGGCGGTAACGCAGAGGAAGAAGCGGCAGCCTTCATAAAGGAAAATGTGACCAAGCCTGTCGTGGGTTACATCGCTGGTGTTACGGCGCCTCCTGGTAAACGTATGGGCCATGCGGGTGCGATCATTGCAGGGGGTAAAGGTACTGCAGATGATAAGTTTGCCGCTTTACATGCAGCGGGCGTTCACACCACGAAAAGTCTTGCCGAGATCGGTAACACGTTGAAAGAAGTGACCGGCTGGTAGTAAACCTTAAACGGCTGTAAAAAAACCAACGTCTTTACGTTGGTTTTTTTTTGCGTTCAATAATAATTTGAGGCGTTGGGTTCAAGTACAGCGAACGATATCGTTGCCGTGCTGATATTTTGAAAGTCAAGTTTCAGTATTTTGTCTGATGATAAAATACTGAAATAAAAGCTGAATAAGTTGCGGTATATTGTTGACGGCGGCGTGACTGTTTACCCAAATCAAAGGCATACAGGGACGCTTAAGTGTCGTGGTCCGGCGCCCGCGTCGTTACTCGTTAAAAATATGCTCGCGGAGTTTTGAAAGCAGTGCGTGTGAAGCATATCCATCAGCGATTAGTCCGTGCTGAAGCTGATAGTGTCTGACAGCTTCACTCGTCTTTGACCCAAGAATGCCATCGGCTTTGCCGGCATTGATGCCTTGGTTCAGTAATAACTGTTGCAGTTCAGTGACTTCAATATGGCTCAGTGCCCGCTCTTCTTTCTGAGGCATGTGCCTGATATTGCCTTCACCGGCAATACGATCAGCGAGGTGGCCAACTGAGATTGCGTAGAAAGTGGAGCGATTCCACACCATCGTTGTTCTGAAATTATTGTAGGTGAGAAATGCTGGGCCGCTAGCGCCCGAGGGTAGAACGATTGACCCGGTTTGATCTGAGTGTCCGAGTTTCGAGCCATCGACCCGCCTGATATCGAGTTTTTGCCACTCGCTGACTGTTTTGCGTACATCTTGTCCTGATAGCGCGTAGTCAAAATTGTCTGGCAGTAACACCTCTCTACCCCAACGTTCGTTGCCTCTCCAGCCAGACTCAGATAGAAAGTTAGCAGCAGATGCGAACACGTCGGGCAAACTATTCCATATATCAATCCGACCATCTCCATCACCATCCACGCCATAGCGAGCAAAGGTGGATGGCATGAATTGACACTGTCCCATTGCGCCAGCCCATGAGCCGGTCATGTTTTGGGATTGGATATGGCCACCGTCAATGATTTCGAGTGCGGTTAGCAGCTCATTGCGGAAAAACTGACTTCTCCTCGGGTCGTAAGCAAGTGTGGCAAGTGCTTGAACAACCGAGAAACCGCCAGTTAAGTCGCCAAAGTTACTTTCCAATGCCCAGAATGAAACTAAGTAGGGCGCCTGAACGCCGTATCGTTGTTCGATCAACTTGAACAGCTCTTCGTGTTTTTTCAATAACTCACGACCACGGCTGACTCGCCTATCGCTGATACGCTTTCTCATGTATCGGGTGAAAGTTTGTACAAATTCTGGTTGGTTTTTATCTAGTTCGATAACACGCGTGGAAGGTGCTTCTACACCGGATAAAGCAATCTCGATAGTCTCGGTACTTATCCCTCTGAGCGATGCCTCTGCTCTAAGCTCGCTGAGCCATTGATCAAACGTTAGATTATTTTCGTGGGTGTTTGTTGTGGCGACAGGCGAGGCGTTTGCGCTCACACCAGTGCCTAAAAAGAGGGGCACAAAAAGGAAGACAAAACACACAAACAAAATTGGATTTAGCAAAAACATGGAACAAAGGATAACGCTAATGATCAGGATTGTAACCCTGCTTTTAGTCAAAATAGCAATCAATTTAAAGCATAGAAAAAGATTGCTCGATTGAGCACCCGAAGCGTTTACCCCGTGGTTAATTTGTGGATAATTCGCGGCTCCGGACCTGTGCTAGATCACATTGCGGGTTGGTCAAAAACGTGAAAAATAATTTTAAAAAGGTGAAGAGCTTGACGTTAAATATTGAAAGGATTATCGCGACGGAATTAGATGCCAGAGAGGCGCAGATAACTGCCGCGATAGGGTTGTTGGACGATGGCGCGACCGTACCTTTCATATCGAGGTATCGTAAAGAAATCACTGGCGGTTTAGATGACACGCAATTACGCCAGTTAGAAGAACGACTCAGCTACTTGCGAGAATTGGAAGTCCGTCGTGAGTCAGTGCTGAGCAGTATTGCCGAACAGGGCAAACTCACACCAGAATTACAGACTGCGATCAATACTGCGGAAACAAAGGTACGGCTAGAGGACTTATATTTGCCTTTCAAACAAAAGCGCAGAACCAAGGCGCAGATTGCGATCGAAGCAGGTATCGAACCCCTAGCAGACGCATTGCTTGACGACCCATCCCTCGACCCTATTCGAGAATCTTCGGCATACATCAATAAAGACGAGAAGTTTAAAGCGGCTTTTGATGATTCGAAAGGCGTGCTTGACGGTGCCAAGTATATTTTGATGGAGCGTTTTGCCGAGGATGCTGAATTACTACAATCCATTCGTGAGTTCATGAGTCAACATACCGTTATTTTTTCAAACGTTGTCTCCGGAAAAGAAAATGAAGCGGCCAAGTATCGTGACTATTTTGACCTTCGGGATAAGTTAGAAGGCATACCCTCACACAGAGCCCTAGCGATGCTACGGGGGCGGCGGGAAGGCTTGCTGCAGCTACGAATAGATGTTGAGGTGGCTGAAGACCAGATACATCCTTGCATTTCAAGGATTGGCAATCATTTTAACATTGCTCATCAGAATCGTGCCGCAGATGATTGGCTTGCCGAAGTTGTGAGTTGGACATGGCGTGTAAAACTTCAGCTCCATCAAGAAACCGAGTTGATGTCAGCGATGCGGGCAGCAGCAGAAGAAGCCGCGATTGAGGTTTTTGCGCTTAATATAAGAGATTTGTTGCTTGCCGCGCCGGCGGGTCAAAAAGCAACCATTGGTCTTGACCCGGGGCTGAGGACCGGCGTCAAATTGGCGGTCATCGATGCCACCGGACAATTTGTCGATTCTGCAACAATCTATCCCCACGCACCTAAAAATAATTGGCAGGCAGCTATCGCGCAGCTTGAAAGTTTGGTGCGCAAACATGATGTAGAGTTGTTAGCGATAGGTAACGGCACGGCCTCGCGTGAAACTGACAAACTCTGTGCCGATCTAATGGCGCAGTTTCCTGAGTTTAACTTACGTCGTATTGTCGTTAGTGAGGCTGGCGCCTCTGTCTATTCTGCCTCGGCGCTTGCGGCGCAGGAGTTCCCCGACCTAGACGTGACAATCAGAGGTGCTGTTTCTATCGCCAGACGGCTTCAGGATCCACTTGCTGAACTGGTAAAGATTGAGCCAAAGTCCATTGGTGTGGGTCAGTATCAACACGATGTAAATCAGTCGCTGTTGGGTAGAAATCTCGATGCCGTCGTCGAGGATTGTGTTAACGCGGTTGGTGTCGAAGTAAACACGGCGTCTGCAGCGTTATTGAGGCGTGTGGCGGGTCTTAATCAATCAATCGCCGATAACATTGTTACTTTCAGAAATGAGAATGGGCGTTTTATCAATCGAGAACAACTGAAGTCGGTTGCTAGGCTAGGCGAGCGTACCTTTGAACAAGCGGCGGGTTTTCTTCGTATTCGCGGTGGGGATAATCCACTCGACGCTTCAGCGGTGCATCCTGAAACCTATTCTGTGGTTGAGCGTATCGCAGCAGAAATAGGCACGCCGCTGTCGGAACTGGTCGGAAATAGCGTGCTTAAATCGGTTAACCACGCCAAATACGCTGATGAAAAGTTTGGTGTTGTGACGATTCAAGACATCTGTGGAGAATTAGAGAAACCCGGACGAGACCCTAGGCCAGAGTTTAAGACAGCGACTCTGAAGGACGGAGTAGAAAAGATCGCGGATCTTGAAGAGGGAATGAGATTGCAGGGTACAGTTTCCAACGTGACTAACTTTGGTGCCTTTGTTGACATCGGCGTACATCAAGATGGGCTTGTGCATATATCAGCGTTAGCGGATAAGTTCGTGAAAGATCCCCACCAGGTTGTTAAAACAGGGGATATCGTCAATGTTCGGGTGCTGGAAATCGATCTGGAACGAAAGAGAATCGCGCTGACGATGCGCTCTGAGGACAAAAACGAAGAATCAGTCAGTAAGAACAGAAAGACTAAACCGGGTACAGTGGATAATGCTGAACGAAGGCCAAGAAACAAGCAGTCTAGTAGGCAGGGCGGTAATCGACGCTCGGGTAGCGGCTCACCCGTAGTCCAAAATGCTTTTGCTCAGGCCTTCGCCGCAGCTCAGGAAAAAGCAAACCACAAGGAGAAGTAACCCTTGAAATCTCCTCTAAAGCCCCCATTTTTACTGTCAGATAAGCATTATTGTCAGTAAACGGGTATCGCTTACAGGCAATCACGATGAACCATGAAGAAGGGATTAACTAAGTGAACGATGAAGTGAGTTCGGAAAACAATAAAGAAACGATGGGTTTTCAGTCTGAGGCAAAACAGCTTCTGCATCTGATGATTCATTCACTGTATTCAAATAAAGAAATATTTCTTCGGGAGCTAATCTCTAACGCGTCCGATGCAATTGATAAGGTTCGATTTCAGTCGCTTTCAAATCCGGCGCTAGTGGGGGACGACGCAAACTACAATATCAGAGTAGATGTCGACAAGGATGCGAGCACCATTACGATCTCAGATAACGGCATAGGAATGAGCCGTGAAGATGCCATCGCTAATCTTGGTACCATTGCGAAGTCAGGTACATCCCAGTTTTTTGATTCACTGACGGGTGATCAACAAAAAGATGCTCAGCTTATCGGACAGTTTGGTGTGGGTTTCTATTCATCTTTTATTGTTGCGGACAACGTCGTGGTCGAGTCTCGATCAGCGGCCCAGTCACCTGAAGACGGCGTTCGCTGGTCTTCGGCAGGCGAAGGTGAATTTGAGGTGGAAACGATCACGCGAGAGAACAGAGGTACGTCAATTATCCTGCAAATAAAGCCAGACGAGGTAGAGTTCCTTGATAGCTGGAGGGTACGCAGCGTTATCAAAAAGTATGCTGACCACATTTCTGTTCCCGTCATTATGAAGGGTGAAGCTATGCCCGCAGAGGACGGAGAGGAAGCGCAAGCGCCTGAAGATGAAACGGTCAATACGGCAAAAGCGCTCTGGACCCGATCTCGGTCCGATGTTAGCGATGACGAGTATCACGAATTTTACAAGCATGTCTCTCACGATTACCAAGAGCCACTTGCATGGAGTCACAATAAAGTCGAAGGAAAGCTGGATTACACCAGCTTGGTATATATTCCCTCAAAAGCGCCGTTCGATATGTGGCAGCGGGAAGCGCCACGGGGCCTTAAACTTTATGTGCAACGCGTGTTTATCATGGATGAAGCCGAGCAATTTTTACCGCTTTATTTAAGGTTCGTAAAAGGTATTGTCGATTCGAATGATCTTTCGCTAAATGTGTCTCGTGAAATTTTGCAAAAAGATCCAGCTATTGACTCGATGCGAAGCGCACTGACTAAACGAGTACTGGATAGCCTGGAGAAGCTTGCGAAAAGTGATCCGGAAAAATATCAGTCATTCTGGACAGAGTTTGGTCAGGTCATGAAAGAGGGCCCGGCAGAAGATCATAGCAATAAGGAAAAAGTGGCTAATTTGTTAAGGTTTGCATCAACTCATGCAGATTCCGACGCGCAGGATCAATCTCTACAAGACTACATAGCCAGAATGAAGGATGGCCAGGACAAGATCTATTATGTCGCTGCGGACAACTACAGCACCGCAAAAAATAGTCCACATCTCGAGGTTTTTAAGCAAAAAGATATCGAGGTGCTACTGCTCTCTGATCGCATCGACGAGTGGTTGATGAGCCATTTAATGGAGCACGAGGGGAAACAGTTCCAAGACGTAACCAAAGGCTCGCTTGACCTTGGCGAACTTGAAGGGGAAGAAGAAAAGCAGGAACAGGAAAAGATTGAAGAAGATTTCAAGGACTTGGTCGAGCGAATTAAAGGGGTCGTTGGTGAAAAGGTAGAAGAAGTCAGAATTACGCATCGTTTAACTGATTCGCCAGCTTGTCTTGTTGTAAACGATGACGAAATGGGCATGCAGATGCGTAGGATTTTAGAATCTGCTGGTCAGGAAGTTCCCGCAACAAAACGCATCTTTGAGCTTAACCCAAAACATCCGTTAGTTGAAAAACTTCACGCCGAGCAGGATTCGGGAAGATTCTCCGACCTGACACTAGTGCTTTTTGATCAATCGATGTTAGCGGAAGGCGGGCAGTTAGATGAACCATCTAGCTACGTACAACGATTAAACAACCTGCTGCTCGAACTATCAGGCAGCTAACGGTCGTAGTTTAAAAGGGGCACTGGCTTTAAGGATGTTATTCCCTTGAACCATTGCCTCTTATCGTTCACGGATTGTTGAAGCTGACTAAGCTGTGGTTCAAGATTGCGTGCGTCGGCAATCAATTCGTGTTGGATCGCACAAAGCAACTCGGCGAGTTTCTGATAGCACGGTCAGGCCCCACCGGCATCAACAGAGCCTTTTCCCCAGACGGTTAATGTAGTCTTATCAGCACTTTCTGTTCGCTCAAAACTCCCCAATAATACTAATATATCTGTGAGACTTTTGCTTAAAGGCGGCACGCTTTTTTGCAATAAAGGCGCAAAAAAATGAGATGAGAAAATTTGGTACGGGCGTAGAATAAAATCGTATAAAATTTTGTACCGTAGAAACACACAGCGAGGCGTAAGGAAACGCCCGTCTGTTTAAAGCGCTTTAAGCTCGTCACGAGCATGGGTATTTCTCTGAAAAAGCGTGAGTCACTCATCCACCAATAGCACTACAGGGATCGGTAAACGTAATGGAACTACTAGTGATGAGGCATGGAATAGCTGAGGACGCCAAGGACGACTTTCATCGCCGTTTAACGTCGCATGGGCGCTTACAAGCGAACGAAGCAGCGATCGCAATTGCTGGCCGCGGTTTTATGCCGGAAACGATATATGCCAGTCCCCTCACGCGGGCTCAGGAGACGGCAGACATCGTTGCCGAACACCTGCACGCCGACGTCGTAGAGTGTGATAGCATCATACCCTCTGGTAACTATCAGCGTGCTTGTGAGTCGCTGGGACAATTGAATATTGAACGACTGCTGATTGTCAGTCACCAGCCGTTTGTCAGCTTGTTGATACATTTTTTAACCGGTAGACAAATATTCATGAACACGGCACAACTGTGCATGGTTCGGCTTGATTATGTTGGTCAAGATTGCGGTGAATTAATATGGACGCATTAACATTGGGAAAAAGGTATCGGACGTTTATGAAGCTTTTCAGTTTTTTGCTCTGCTTCGCCTCGTTCGCCGGGCAGGCCGCGGCCGCCGCTGTGATCACGCCTTACCCTGATACTGAGTTGGTTGAATCAAGAACCGATGATCGAGCGGGTACCCATGAGGTCATGCTCGGCCCCTTGAAAAAAATTAACAATGTGCTCAGCTCCGAAGCACAAGAGCAGGTTCGGGGCACCCGCAAGATTGAGATTCATCTCGTACGTGATGAAGCTCGCGTTAGTGCAGTTGCTGAGTATTACCAGCAGCAGCTCGATAGCGCCGGCGTCAACAGGTTTCGTTGCATCGGGCGTGAGTGTGGCGCCAGTAACCACTGGGCCAATGCCGTTTTTAATGAAAGGATCTTATATGGGTCTTCAGAAGAGCAACGCTATTTCGCTAGTGAGATTGGCGCTGAGTTTGTTGTCATATATGTGACACGACGCGCAACCGGAAAAATCTATGTTTACACAGAAATTCTCACTCCCAACAACTCAAACACGGTTCGCGCCGAGCTAATTCTCAAATCACTGAGAGTACAAGGCCGTTATGTACTACCAAGAAAAGTTGATCAGGAGCTTCTGTTGGAAATTGCTGCCCTGTTGAAAAATAACCAGGCGATAAATCTCGTTGTAGTAGGGCACGCCGAGAAAAGTCGAAAATTGGGACTTGAGGCCACGGTCGAGTTTTCGCAACGGAATGCGGAGGAGCTGCGCATGCAGCTGCAAGAATTGGGTGTTGCTGAAAAACGCTTGAAATCAAAAGGTTTGGGTTATCTCGCGCCTGATGACAGGTACTCAGCGTCTCGTCTTGAACTTATCGCTAACTAGCCCGAACTTGTATTCAGCAAGGACAGGAACTCCATTCTTGTCGCCGGATTATTTCTAAACTCTCCCAACATGACAGAGGTCTTCATTACTGAGTTTTGTTTTTCAACGCCTCGCATCATCATGCACATGTGTTTTGCCTCGATGATCACACTGACGCCTGAAGCTGCAGTCACACTCTTGATCGCTTCGGCGATCTCCTTAGTGAGGTTTTCTTGGATCTGTAGTCTACGAGCGAACATTTCCACAATGCGAGCAACTTTTGACAATCCAAGCACTTTGCCGGTTGGTATATAGGCAACATGGCATTTTCCTATGAATGGCAACATATGATGTTCGCACATTGAGTAGAGCTCAATATCCTGCACCACTATCATTTCGTTGGAATCGGACTCGAATAAAGCGTTATTGACGATTTCTTCAATCGTTTGATCATACCCACTAGTAAGAAACTGTAGGGCTTTTGCTGCTCGCTCAGGCGTATCCCTCAAACCTTCACGTGCCGTGTCTTCCCCAATTTCAGTCAGAATGGTAGCGAATGCGTCTTTCATTGTGATGTACTTACCTGCTGCTTTTGCGTAGGGCCGTAACCCTAAGGCAAAGTATCTCCAAGGTAAAGTATCCACTGACAAAGAACTCGCCTAAATTAGTCCATGTGTGAAGAGTTGGTAACCGATTCTTTGCTAATGCGGTTATACTGGGGCACAAGACATAGATAGACGTGCGAGATAAACATGCCAGGCAATAGTTTTGGAGAAGCATTTCGGGTGACAACCTTCGGTGAAAGCCATGGGGTCGCTCTGGGCTGTATTGTTGACGGTTGTCCTCCAGGCATCGAATTGGATGTATCTGACATGCAAGTTGATCTTGATAGGCGCAAGCCCGGTACGTCTAAGTTTTCAACTCAGAGAAAAGAAGGGGATCTTGTCAGGATCCTGTCAGGCGTTTTCGAGGGAATGACGACAGGGACATCAATCGGGCTGCTTATCGAGAATGAGAACCAGAAATCGAAAGACTACTCTGAAATCAAGGATCTTTATCGGCCAGCGCACGCTGATTATACCTACAATCAAAAATACGGCTTGCGAGATTACCGCGGAGGTGGCAGAGCGTCTGCGCGCGAAACCGCCATGCGCGTTGCTGCTGGTGCAATAGCCAAGAAGTATTTAAAACAGCAGCATGGAATCGAAGTGCGCGGTTACCTTTCCCAAATGGGGGACATAAAGATTGATTTGGTCGATTGGGATGTGGTCAATGAAAACCCGTTCTTCTGCCCAGACGTGACGAAAATCTCGGCGCTTGAAGAAATGATTGCATCCTTGCGAAGGGAGGGTAATTCGATAGGTGCCAAAGTGACCGTTGTCGCTTCAGGTCTCATGCCCGGCTTGGGTGAGCCAGTGTTTGACAAGCTAGATGCTGACCTTGCACACGGGTTGATGGGAATAAATGCTGTAAAAGGCGTTGAAATTGGCGATGGGTTCTCCGTTGTTGCGCAGAGAGGCACGGAACACAGGGATGAAATGAGCCCGAACGGGTTTTCGTCGAACAGTGCAGGGGGGATTCTTGGCGGGATTTCCTCGGGCCAGGACATCGTTGCGCATATAGCGTTGAAGCCAACCTCAAGCATTACGCAACCGGGCAAGACGATTGATGTGTCTGGCGCGTCGCGAGATATAGTAACGAAGGGAAGGCATGATCCGTGTGTCGGTGTCAGGGCGACCCCCATTGCCGAGGCCATGGTGGCGCTGACGCTAATGGACCATTTGCTCAGGCACCGGGGTCAAAACGCAGATGTTCGCCCACCAGTGAGCATTTCCGGATAAATCAGCTTCTATGGCTGATTCGATTGTCGATGTACCAATAGATCAAGAAATGCGCTTGCAGCATTCGATAAAGTTCGTTGGACGTGGTGAATAACTCCCAGATCACGATGTATGTTTACTGAATCGATATCAAGCATGTGAAGACTCGAGTCGAGCATTGACTTTGGAAGAACGCTCCAGCCAAGACCCACCCCAATTAGCATTTTGATGGTTTCCAGATAATTGGTGGACATACTCACGTTGAGCGATAACTGCTCTTTTTCGAATAGTTGTTTGACGATTCTGCCGGTAAAAGTGCTCATGTCGGGTAAAATTGCGGGAAATTGGGATAGAGCAGCAAGTGTGATCTCTGTCGATTTTCCCAAGGGATGATCCGGTGCGCAAACAAACTTCAGCTCATCCCTCCACAATCGGGTAGCGGTTAATCGATCATGGGGCGTCGGTGCGAGGGTTATGATGCCTAGTTCGAGATTGCCTTGCACGATCTGTTCATGGGCTACCTCAGAATCCATAAATCGAAGGTCCAGATTTACCTCTGGATACAGTGCCGTATAGCGCCGCAAGATGTTCGGCAAGCGCCACAAGCCAACGTGATGACTGGTTGCAAGCGCCAGCGGTCCGGATACGGCACCATTGAGATTACTGATGGCTCTGTGCGTGTCTTCAATACTACTAAAGATCAGCTTAGCCCGGGGCTCCAGTTCGCGGCCAGCTTCAGTAAGCGTCACCGTGCGACCAATGCGATCAAACAGCCTCACTTGCATCTGGTTTTCCAGTAGCGCGATCCGTTTGCTGACGGCTGGCTGGGTAAGATGCAAGCGCTCGGCGGCCACAGAAAAGGAGTGGGTCTCCGCTACGGCAATGAACGCTTTGATACCCTCAAGGTCTATCATGGCAAGTGAGTTTTTGAATGAATTGTTGGATAAGTTGTTAGCTGAGACAAGTCTGAGTTTTTGGCTGAAGTATTTGGTGGACTAGCGTGAAACCTGCCAGCTTTTTTCATTCCAAATTATTATTAATAATATAAAAAATATGAATTTGAGTTATGGCGCAAAGCATCCTAACATGCGCAACCTGAAAATGTAGCGTGAATCAACTTGTTTGCTCTCTCTGAAGCAAGCGCCCGTTGACTATTGGAGAAGATGAAGTGGACAAGGCAAATGTAGCAATTGTAGGGGCAACCGGCGCTGTCGGAGAGGTGATGCTTGAGATGCTGGCGGAACGCAACTTCCCGGTGGGGGAGTTGACATTGCTGGCAAGTGAGCGTTCAGCGGGCACTCGCTTGCAGTTTCAAGGTAAATCACTGGTGGTTCAGGATCTCGCGCACTTCGACTTCAGCAACACCCAAATAGGTCTGTTTTCGGCTGGCGGGAGTATTTCCGAGGTATACGCGCCTATTGCCGCCAGGCAGGGCTGTATTGTCATCGATAACACCAGCTGTTTTCGCAGGGATCCGGATATACCTCTGGTCGTGCCTGAGGTGAATCCGGAAAGTATCGGGGATTATGCACCCCAGAACATCATAGCCAACCCAAATTGCTCCACTATTCAAATGCTCGTAGCGCTCAAGCCAATTTATGATGCTGTAGGGATACAGAGTATCAATGTTTCAACGTATCAGGCCGTTTCAGGGGCTGGCAAAAGTGGGATCGAGGCGCTAGCAGGGCAAACAGCCAGATTGCTCAATGGTCAGTCAATCGAGGATGCGCCAAAAGGCGACGTGTTTTCGAGTCAGATTGGGTTTAACGTAATACCGCACATCGGTAGTTTTGAAGACAATGGTTATAGTAACGAAGAGATGAAAATGGTCTGGGAGACACACAAAATTTTCGGTGACGAGACTATCGCGGTAAATCCTACCTGTGTCAGGGTGCCGGTTTTCTTTGGTCACTCTGAAGCCGTTCATATTCGCACCAAATCACCACTAGCGGCGAGTGAAGCGCGTGCGTTACTTGAAAATGCTGCAGGCGTTACGGTGATTGATGATCTTTCAAGCAACAGCTATCCCTCAGCCGTCGTTGATTCTTCAGGTCATGACGATGTCTTTGTTGGCCGTATCCGTGATGATCTCTCTGACATCAATGGACTTAACCTCTGGATTGTCTCCGACAATGTTCGAAAAGGCGCTGCGCTAAACAGTATACAAATCGCGGAAGTTTTGCTAAAGCAACTTTAGTAAGCGATACTTAGAACAACTATCGGAGACTGTTTCGAGGATTTGACGTCGGTGAGTTATGGGCCGATTTCGAGAACCGTTTAGGTTGATTGTTGTTGGCGGATTGGCAGCTATCGTGTTTGGGAAATTATTTCAGAACGACCCCGGTTTTGTGTCCAGAACAAGATCGTGTTACTTCGTAGTGTTCAATCTTTTTGAGAGTGGAGAGGAATAAAAACAATGATTCAGCGGCTCTCGTTGGCATGCGCGTTTATCTTGTTAATGGTATCTGGTTCAGCCTTCGGGTTGGGACTCGGCAAGCTGGAATTGGGTTCTGCGCTCAACCAGCAATTTGAAGCGGAAATAGAACTCACGAACGTTGGATCGCTGACAATCGACGAGGTGCTACCAAATCTTGCTTCTCAAGATGATTTCGCGAGGATCGGTGTCGAGCGCAACTACATCCTGACAGATCTGCGTTTTACGGTTGTGGCAAATGCCCAGGGAAAGCTTGTTCTCAAAGTGACAAGCTCGCGCCCCATTATCGAACCCTTTCTGAATTTTATTGTTGAAGTCCTCTGGCCAAGCGGTCGTATTCTGCGGGAATACACGGTGTTACTTGACCCTCCGGTATTCACAGAGGCGGGCCTTGCGCCGATAAAACCTACTGAAGTGATTCGAGACGATGAAGTTTCTTCCTCTGCGAGCGGCAACCGTGGACAAAATAGCACGGAAAAAAATGTCGCTGCGAACGCTGACATTGCTTTCAACCGAGTGTCGACTCAATCCGTTGTGTCGACAAGTAGAGGCGATGGCGATGAGAATAACAGTCGCTCAACCATGCAGTCGCGCGCCGATCTTGGTGGTGACTACGGCGTAACGGGTCCAGGCGACACGCTTTGGAGTATCGCTTCAAAGGTGAGGCCAAACAGTACGGTATCTGTTCAGCAAACCATGCTTGCACTTCAGAAAGCCAATCCGGATGCCTTCATTAACGACAATATCAATTTACTGAAAGCGGGATATGTATTACGAATACCGGACGCTAAAGAGATCGGGGAAGAGTCCATCGCAATGGCTGTGCGGGAAGTTCGCGCACAAAACGACGAGTTTGACGTGTACCGCGATGGGGGCGTTGCTCAGCTTGATGCCTCAAAACGGCCATCATCACCATCGGTCAGGGAAAGTTCCGCCAGTAGCGGAGAGCTCAAATTGCTTGCTCAGGACCAAAGCAATGGCCAGAGGGCTGGCGGCGGAGGCGATTCTGAAAGAACGCAAGCGTTGGAAAATAACCTCGCAGTAGCTCAGGAAGACTTGGACAGGGCTAATCGGGCAAATGCCGAGCTAAATGTTCGAGTAGAAGAAATTCAAGAACAAATGGATACGCTAACAGAACTGGTTAATTTGAAGGAAGACCAACTGGCAGCGCTGCGAGCTGAAGTGCTGAGAATGCAGGCTGCAGAAGCTGCCGCGCGTATCGATGCTGAGGCTTCAAATCGACAACTGTCGTCATCGAATGATGGTTCGTTGCTTGGCAACCCAATCGTCCTTGGCTTGCTGGCAGCACTGCTAGTAGTTGGCGTTGCTGGAGGTTTGTTTTTCATGCGTCGCAGGCAGCAGGAAGAAATATCCTACGATGACGCGTTGGAGGATGAAGCTAGTGAGGCGCCTCAGCTTGAAGTGGCAGGGCTGCCCGAACTCGGCGATGATGTTTCAGAATTTGTAGAGGAGGAAGAAGAGGAAGAGGACATGACGCCGCAGACGGCGGACGTCATCAGTGAGGTTGAGATTTATATTGCGTATGGTCGATTCCCTCAGGCAATTACTTTCCTCCAAAACGCGATAGAGGCTGAACCAGACCGGGTTGATATTCAATTGAAGCTGCTTGAAGTCTATGTCCAGACGGAAGACAGCGAAGGATTTAATCTGCAATTCGACCGGCTTAAAACGCTGGGTGATGAAGTCGCGAATGAGCAGGCGCTGGTGCTTCAGGCGAAAATACCAGGCGCAGCAGAATCTACCGCCGCGTCCGTGGATGCGACGACCATAAGCGCTGAGCCTATTGTTGCGATAGGCGAGTCGGTCGAAGACGATGACCTTTCTTTTGAGCTCGATGACCTCGATAGCGGAGAGGACGATAACAATCTCGACTCGGAAGACGATCTTGATCTCGATCTTGACCTCGATCTTGACCTTGACCTCGATTTAGACTTAGACCTCGATGACGAACCTGAGCCGACCGTAGCTGATGTAGATCTGGAAAAAGGTTCGGATAGCACACTTGAGCTCGATGATGAATTTGAACCAAGTCTCGATGACCCGTTAGCTGAAACACCAGCGTTTGAGTTAGAGATTGAAGAAGATGGCATTGAACAGGAAGCGCCAACGGTTGTTTTGGAAGCGTCCGCTGACGAACTTTCAAACCTTGATCTTGATGACGATCTGAGTCTCGATGAGGACCTTGGTCCTAGTGACAAAGATTCAGACGCTACGCTTGAAGTAGATGAGGCAAGCCCTGATCTGACTCTGGTCGATGACGACCTAGACGCAACATTAGAGCTAGACACAACCAGTCTTGACCTTGATGACAATGATTTGGCTGAGCCTTCAGATACAGCTGAAGATTCGGATGAAGATCTTGATCTAGACGACCTTCAGTTAGACGACCTAGAATTAGACGACCTAGAATTAGACGACCTTGAATTAGGCGAAGACCTAGACGGCGACCTTGACCTTGATTTAGACGGCGATCTGGACCTAGATGACGATCTTGACGGTGACCTGGATCTCGAAATGGATAGTGAGACTAATCCAACGAACGGGACCAAATCTTCTGATGAAGACAGCCCTGAGCGAGACGACAGCCCTGAGCTAGACGACAGCTTTGAACTAGAAGATGACCTGACCGGTGACTTCGGCGAGGACCTTGATCTTGATGACGATAGGCTCGAACTCGACTTAGAGGACTCGGATTTTGATCTTGAGGAAGCGCTGGCGCTTGATGATGCACTGAACACTGGAGACAAACAGAGTGAGGCATTTGAAATAGAGTTAAGCGATGGCGACTTAGATCTTGAAGGCGATGATATTGATCTTGAAGACGAGTATGAATTCGATCTGGAAGAAGATACTGAAACTAAGCTCGATCTCGCCCGAGCATATATCGATATGGGTGACAAAGAGGGCGCGCGGGAGGTACTAAAGGAAGTGAGCCGCGATGGAACAGCGGCGGAAATCGCACAGGCAAACGAATTGCTGGCATCTCTTTCTGACTAGCCGCGCGTTCATTCGGGATTTATTAAACCAATAGGCATAGCAGGGTGATAGTTTGGCTAGAGTTGCACTCCGCATTGAATATATTGGTACTCAATTTCATGGCTGGCAAGCGCAAAGCAGTGGCGTAGACACGATCCAAGACTATTTGGAGAAAGCACTCAGCCAAGTTGCAAATCATCCTGTCCAGGTCACCTGCGCTGGCAGAACCGATTCTGGCGTTCACGCGACACATCAAATAGTGCATTTTGATACGGTTGCCAAGCGGCCTGAAAAAGCGTGGATTTTCGGTAGTAACGCGCATTTGCCTGATTCTATTGCCGTTGTATGGAGTGGCTATGTTGATGCTGACTTTAACGCAAGGTTCTCGGCAACAGCGCGTCGCTACTGCTACTATATTCGTAATTCAAGGATTCGCTCCGCAGTAGACGATCAAACTGTTACCAGAGATCATCGGCCGCTCGATGCTGGGGCTATGCATTTGGCGGCTCAGTTCCTACTAGGTGAAAATGATTTTTCATCATTCAGAGCCTCTCATTGTCAGTCTCGCACTCCGATGAGAAATGTGACGGCCATTGATGTGTCTAGGGTGGAGGACCTTATCAAGATCGATATCACGGCGAACGCATTTTTGCATCATATGGTGCGGAATATCGCCGGCGCGCTAATGGATGTTGGGGCAGGAATAAAAGCGCCCACTTGGGTAGCAGAATTGCTCGAGTTAAGAGATCGTAATCAGGGAAGTATTACCGCGAGCCCTAATGGGTTATTTCTGGTGGGTGTCACCTATCCGCCCGCTTTTGGCGTTCCTAGCGGGCCTGCGATGCCAATGTTTGATCGTTGATGCTCAGAACTAGGTAGCAGTGCGCCTATTCTGGTAAACTTGCGCACTTTTTTATCACCCCTGTAACCCCAGATGACAGTATGAAACGTACAAGAATCAAGATTTGTGGTATCACCAATATAGACGATGCGCTAGCGGCTATTGACGCGGGTGTCGATGCACTCGGTTTTAACAATTATGAAAAAAGCCCGCGTTACCTGCCGTTGTCGGAGATGAATCAGATTGTCAAACAGTTGCCGCCGTATGTGACGATCGTTGGGTTGTTTGTGAATGCGACTGAAGCCTTCGTCCGCGAAGCTTGTCAACGCGTGAGTTTTGATTTGCTGCAATTTAGCGGTGACGAAACAAGCGAGTTCTGTGCGCAATTTGATTTGCCTTATATGAAAGCTGTCAGGGTCAAGTCACTCGAACAGCTAAATATTGAAGTCTCAAACAATCCGGAGAGTCAGGGTTTCTTATTTGATGCTCATGAGCCTAAATTGTTTGGAGGTACTGGTAAAACATTTGACTGGAAAATGTTGCAACAGCGTGAGCGAGGAACGGGTGTAAGTGACTACAGTGTCGTGTTGGCCGGAGGATTGACGCCAGAGAATGTCGGTTCAGCCATCACCACAGTGAGACCATTCGCGGTCGATGTCAGCAGCGGCGTAGAGTCAGCGCCCGGTAAAAAAGATCGAACCAAAATTCAGAGTTTTATCAGTGCAGCGATAGCTGCCGACAGGAGCAGTAGTTAGATGAGTAACGAGCAATACAACATCCCGGCTGGCAGCAATGAGTTGACCAGTGTTATGCCGGATGAACGTGGTTATTTCGGCCGCTACGGTGGCAAGTTCGTATCTGAGACATTGATGGCTGCAATTAGTGAGCTGGAGACTGAATACAGACGCCTGAAAAATGACCCAGCGTTCATTGCTGAGATTGAGCAGGATCTCAAAGACTATGTTGGCCGAGAGTCGCCCCTGTACTACGCCGAACGCCTAACTAAACATGTGGGCGGCGCAAAGATCTTACTGAAACGTGAAGATCTAAATCACACCGGTGCGCACAAAATTAACAACTGTATCGGTCAAGCGCTGTTGGCGAAACATATGGGTAAGCCCAGAGTCATAGCAGAAACCGGGGCCGGGCAACATGGCGTCGCATCTGCTACAGTCGCTGCGCGTTTTGGACTTGAGTGCTGCGTCTATATGGGCACGGAAGACATCGCTCGCCAAAGCCTTAATGTATATCGTATGAAGTTACTCGGTGCGACTGTTGTGCCTGTTGATAGCGGCACAAAAACGCTAAAAGACGCGCTCAGTGAGGCGATGAGAGATTGGGTGGCAAACGTTGATTCGACGTATTACATCATAGGCACGGTCGCTGGTCCCCATCCGTATCCCATGCTTGTTCGCGATTTTCAGTCGGTCATAGGGAAAGAAACCAAGCGCCAGTGCCAAGACCAATATGGTCGACTGCCTGATGCGCTTGTAGCTTGTGTTGGTGGTGGGTCGAACGCAATGGGTATGTTTTACCCTTTCATTGATGATTCTTCTGTGCGGCTAATTGGTGTTGAGCCAGCAGGTCATGGTATGGAAACAGGAGAACACGCGGCGCCCTTAAGCGTTGGTTCTGTAGGTGTCTTACACGGAAACCGGACTTACCTGATGCAAGACGAGGACGGATTGATTCTTGATACGCATTCCGTTTCCGCTGGACTTGACTATCCCGGTGTTGGTCCAGAGCACTCATGGCTAAAGGATATTAAACGCGCAGAATACGTCACAATCGATGATGAAGAAGCGCTGGTTGCGTTTCGTCAGCTCAACTTGCTGGAGGGTATTCTCCCCGCGCTTGAATCGGCACATGCGGTGGCTCACGCGATGAAGATGGCCGCTCAGATGAAACCCGAAGAAATTTTGGTCATTAACCTATCAGGTCGCGGTGACAAGGACATCCCAACGATGGCCGGTATTGATGGTATTTCTTTATCGTAGCTCGAAGTATTTTCCTAATCGGGTTGATATCGACTTTACAGAACAGGAGTAACAAGTTTGAATCGGTTTGAAGAACGTTTTTCTACTTTGCGAAATAGCGGCAAGAAAGCACTTGTAGTTTACATTGTAGCAGGGGATCCGGAATCAGAGACTACCGTGAAACTGATGCACGAAATGGTGAGCAAAGGCGCTGATATCATCGAGCTTGGTGTTCCCTTCACAGACCCAGAGGCCGAAGGCCCTGTCATTCAGTTGGGACACGAGCGCGCGTTACGATCACGCACTACGTTGACAAACACGATGGCAATGGCGCAAGAGTTTCGACTGCAAGACAAAAAAACACCGATTGCGCTCATGGGCTATATTAACCCGATTGAGGCCATGGGCTATGACGTTTTTGTCGATAAAGCGGTTGAATCCGGGATCGACGGAACCATTATCGTTAATTTGCCGCCTGAAGAGGGAGAAATTCTTGGCGAAGCGATGATCGGGAAAGGATTGTCTCCTATTTACCTTTTATCTCCAACGACGCTGAATGATCGAGCTAAATTGGTCTGTGAGAAAAGCAGAGGCTTCATTTATTACGTGTCTTTGAAAGGCACGACGGGTGCGTCTAACCTCAATTACTCCGAAGTAGAAGAACGTGTCGGAAGATTTAAAGCGATGACAAATACGCCTATTCTAGTCGGGTTTGGCATTAAGGATGCTGACTCTGCGGGAAAGATTTCGAAAATTGCTGACGGCGCTGTCGTTGGGTCTGCCATCGTTGAGCTAATGGAGCAAAACCAATCTGAACCTGAAGTCATTCTAAAAGAAGTAGGTAGCTTGGTCTCGAGTATCCGCAAAGGCATGGATACCGCTCAGTGAGTCGGTCACTGTCCGAGTGGCTTGCGTATATCGAAGTATTGCATGACCGTGCTTGGGATCCAGGTCTGGAGAGAGTTGGTGAGGTTGGTAAGCGTCTAAACGTGCTGCACCCGGGGCGACAAACAATACTCGTAGCTGGTACTAATGGTAAAGGCTCCACATGCGAGTACATCGAATGTTTGGGGCTAAAACAGGGCATGACAACGGGCAAATCAACATCACCTCATTTGCGCCTATTTAATGAGCGTATCGTGATAAATGGTGTCCCCGCTAGGGACGAAGAAATTTGTGACGCTTTTACCGCAATTGAAGCCGCTCGAAGGGAAATATCTCTTAGCTACTTTGAGTTTTCTACTCTGGCTGCACTTTTTTTATTTCAGCGACATAAAGTGGAACTGGCAATCCTCGAAGTGGGCCTGGGTGGTCGACTTGATGCGATGAACATCGTTAACCCGGATGTCAGCGTTATCATGAAGATCGCGTTGGATCACCAGTCTTGGTTAGGTGATTCGATTGAGCAGATTGGCAAGGAAAAGGCAGGCATCATGCGGACGGGTATTCCTTGCGTACTCGGAGAGGCATATATGCCGCAATCGGTGATCGACAACGCAGAGAAACTGAATACACCGCTGTTTAGATGCGGAGATGCCTTTGGCGGTTCCGAGGAATCTGCTTACTTCGCGACAGCAGAGGAGACCCTGCATGTGCAGAACCTGCCTAAAGGTCAGTTACCATTGCCTAGTTTCCTCGCTGCTGTTCAAGCGTTTTATTGTTTGAATCAACAGCCTTCAGGGGATGACTTGTTCGACGTCCGTAAGCAAGCGGCGTTGCCGGGGCGTTTTCAGGTTGAACGGCAAACTAGCACGTTAGTGTTCGATGTGGCGCACAACCCGGATGCTGTAAATAGATTGACCAAAAAATTCCAAGAGACATTCCGGCACCGTCGTTGTCACGCAGTATTTGCGGTTTACAAGGACAAAGATTACCGAGCGATGATTAAATCTATGATGTCGGTGGTCGATGTCTGGTATTTGCCAGAGATTGGCGAGGCACGCGCACTCGAGCCGTCGCTGATTAGGGATACACTTGGAGAACTAGGTGAATCTGATGTCGGTACTTATGGTAAGGTATCGCTAGCCTGCGCAGAAGCTAGCAAAAGCGCTTTGGCCAATAATGCCACAGAACATGATAAAAACGATGTGATACTCGTTTTTGGTACTTTTCCACTGGTTGCAGAAGCACTGACGTTCTTTGGAATACCGATCAAGGGTAACAACGAACATGATAGGTCACTAGCTTTTGGAAACTAAATTGAAGCAACGTGCTATCGGGGCAATTGTCCTCACATGCCTCGCCATTATCCTCCTTCCGATGCTGTTGGACGGTTCGCCGGAAGATAGAGAGAGAGTGCTCGCAGCGTTTCCGGAACCGCCGATGGTTACGTTAACTGAACTTTCAGTCGAAGACATCGAACGCAGAATGCAGCAGGGTGCAAATGCGAGCGCCGCTAAACTCCCAAAAGTGTTAGAGGATAAGACCTCCGACGAGAACGACGCAGAGGCTTTCAAACTTGATGCTAACCAGCTCCCGATTAGCTGGAGCCTCCAACTAGGTAGTTTTGAGAATGCTGATAATGCACGCGCGCTCAGAAAAAAACTCCGGGCAGCCAACCACAGAACGTACATCATCGAAGCTAAAACAGAAAGTGGTAGGACCCTCCGTGTGCTAGTTGGACCAATGCTAGACAAAAATATGCTGGAGCAAGCAGCTACCACGATTGCAGAAAACTTTGGCATCAGAGGGCGAATCGTGCGATACGACATCAAAGATGACAAGGGGCAGGTCGGTGGTTAAGCATGAGCGGAAGCAGCCTCACTCAGGAGACCGAATAATTGGTTGATATGCTGGAACAGGTCACCCTTGTTGATTGGTTGATTACCTCAACGATATTGGTTTCGACGCTAATCAGTCTGGGTAGAGGTTTCGTGAAAGAGGCGCTATCTCTGATAATCCTCGTAGCAGCTGTTGTCATATCGAGGTTGTATGGTGCTCAAGTGGCAACGCTCTTAATTGATCACATTTCCGTACCTTCACTTCGCATGACAGCGGCCTACGCTGGCTTGTTTGCCGGTTCGATGATTGTTGGCGGCATGGTTAACTATTTGGTCGTGCAGATGATTCGGATGGCAGGTTTAGGTGGTACGGACAGATTGCTGGGTATGATATTTGGTTTTGCCAGAGGTGTGCTCATTACGATGGTTGTCGTGGGTATACTGAGCAAACTTCCGTTAAGCGAAGATACCTGGTGGCAAGAGTCGATAGCCATACCTCACGTATTATCGGCTGCTGAAAAGCTTCAGGTATTTGCCAGCGAGTTTTTTGAAAAAAACGCCGCGGGTATTGCAGAACAAGCGGGTTTCGAAAGTCTATAGTTCATTTTTGATTTGAACTATCGTTAAAAAAAGACGGAGTGTTAAGACTATGTGCGGCATTGTGGGAATAGTAGGTAAAGGGCAGGTAAACCATGATCTGTATAACGCACTCACCGTATTGCAGCATCGTGGCCAAGATGCCGCTGGCATCGTTACCTGTGACGGTGACAAACTAAATCTGAGAAAAAGTAACGGTCTTGTGAGAGACGTTTTCCGACAAGAGCACATGAATCGGCTCTCAGGGAATATGGGCATTGCGCATGTTCGTTATCCAACCGCCGGAACTTCAAGTTCTGCTGAAGCCCAACCAATGTATGTGAATTCTCCATTCGGCATTTGCCTTGCCCATAACGGTAACCTGACGAATGACGAAAAGCTCAATGAGGACCTTTTCCGAGCAGATCGAAGACACATAAACACGAGCTCTGACTCTGAAGTACTGCTGAACGTTTTCGCGCATGAACTTCAGGAATCTACGGGGCTGAGACTCGAGGCAGAAGATGTATTCAAAACGGTCAGCAATGTGCATGAACGGGCTATCGGTGCCTATGCTGTTGTTGCAATGATCATCGGGTATGGCATTGTTGGTTTCCGCGATCCAAATGGAATACGCCCTGTTTGTTACGGTAGACGGGAAACTGACAAAGGGCCTGAGTTTATGATCGCATCTGAAAGCGTAGCGCTTGATGTATTGGGGTTCGAATTGATAGCTGATATTGAACCTGGCGAAGCTGTGTACATTGAGTCGAATGGCAAAATCCATAAGCAACAATGTTCGAGGAACCCGAAACACAATCCGTGTATTTTTGAACACGTCTATCTTGCCCGGCCGGATTCAGTGATTGATCAGGTCTCGGTTTACAAAGCCAGACTTAAAATGGGCGAAAAACTGGCGGATAAAATTCTGCGTCACAAACCGGACCACGACATTGATGTGGTTATTCCCATTCCTGATACAAGCTGCACTGCGGCTTTGCCGATGGCACATCGATTAGGCGTGAAATACAGGGAGGGGCTCGTCAAGAATCGCTACATTGGCCGAACGTTTATCATGCCTGGACAGGAAGAGCGAAAAAAATCCGTCCGTAGAAAACTGAACACAATTGAGCTCGAGTTTCGAGACAAGGTGGTTTTGTTAGTCGATGATTCGATTGTTCGAGGTACGACTTCCAGGCAAATCGTCCAAATGGCGAGAGAAGCTGGTGCTCGCAAAGTCTATTTGGCCTGTGCTTCACCCCCCGTGCGACACCCCAACGTGTATGGTATTGATATGCCTGCGGTCGCGGAATTCGCTGCCAACGGGCATACGGAAGCTGAAATCGCAGAGCAAATAGGCGTCGATTGGTTGATTTATCAGGATCTTGCTGATCTTGAAGAATGTGCGTTGGGCGTTAACGATAAAATCAGTAAGTTTGATACGAGTGTGTTTGATGGCGAGTATGTTGCCGGAGGGATTGATCAGTCGTACCTTAACCGAATCGAATCGCTGCGCAATGATAGGGCGAAAAAACAGGAAGCAGCAGTCGAAATGGAACTTATAGAGATTCATAATCAAAGCTGAGTCGCGCAACCTGCCTCTGAGTGAGAAACGAGATGCGAACGATTTTGAAGGACACCATCACTGAACTCAGTGGTGTGCTGTTAGGCAAGGAACATCAAATCAAGTTGTCTTTGGCTTGTCTTTTATCTAGGGGGCACTTGCTCATTGAAGATCTGCCCGGCATGGGTAAAACAACCTTGGCGCACGCGCTGGCTGCTGTTTTAGGCTTGAGTTATAACCGAATACAATTTACTAGTGACTTGCTACCGGCTGATATTCTAGGTGTATCTATTTTTGATAAAGACACCAGCACCTTTTCTTTTCATCCGGGTCCTGTGTTCAATCAACTCGTGTTGGCGGACGAGATTAATCGTGCAACACCGAAGAGCCAAAGCGCGCTGCTGGAAGCAATGGAAGAAAGGCAGGTGACTGTCGAGGGCCAAACCCGCGAATTACCGGCGCCTTTTTTCGTCATAGCAACCCAAAATCCTATTTCACAAAGCGGTACCTTCCCGCTACCTGAATCGCAACTCGATCGGTTTTTAATGCGTATAAAACTCGGTTACCCGGATGTCGCAGCAGAAAGAATACTTTTGCAGGGTGAAGACAGAAGGCTGGTTTTGGATCGTTTAAAACCCACGGTGTCACAGACGCAGTTGTCTGAGTTGCAGCGCCAGTGCGCCTCTGTCAATGTGTCGGAGTCGCTACTGGATTATGTGCAAAGATTAGTGGACTACACACGGCAAGGGGAGGAGTTTGCTTACGGACTTTCTCCTCGAGGTAGTCTGGCGCTGTTGGCGGCGGCAAAAAGCTGGGCTTTACTTGAAGAGCGAAGCCACGTTGTCCCAGAGGATGTGCAGGCTGTTTTACCTGCGATCGTCGAACATCGTGTTCGCGAGGCTTCCGGTTTTATAGCTAAGGATGCGGCGCGAGTGGCTGATCACACAAGCAGCGCGTTAGTTCAACGCTTGTTGACACAGGTTGATATTATCTAGAAAAATTATTTTGTCAGAGCATCGAATGAGAATATGTCACTCAGACCGTTGAGCCGCTTGTTTCAAAATTGGTTAGACAAGCGCATGCCACCGACTAATTCTGTCGCTTTGAACCTAAGAAACGTGTTCATCTTACCGACACGGGAAGGCGTTTATTTCTCTATCCTGATCATTTTTATGTTGCTGGCGGGCATCAATTACCAAAATAGTCTGGTGCTCGCGCTCGCGTTTCTATTATTTTCCATGCTGATGATCAGCATACTCCATACCTATCGTAATCTTTCCGGCTTGACGTTGAGAAGTGCTGGTTCAAAACCCGCATTTGCAGGTGATGATGCGGGATTCGATGTAAATTTGATCAGGTCCGGTGCTCGAACCTTCGAAGCGCTGCAGCTTGGTTGGCACAGGCATAAGATAACCGGTGCTGATTTGATTGATGATCAACAGCTTATCGTAAATTTATATCTCCCCACACAGAAACGCGGCCTTTTAAATCCAGGCAGGCTCTTAATTCAGAGTTGTTACCCGGTGGGACTTTTCAGGGCTTGGTCCTGGGTTGATCTTGATATGGAAGCTGTCGTTTATCCAAGGCCCATCGTCGCAGGACCAGTGCCGGGCGCGACATCCAATATCGGCGAAGGTGATGCTTTGCAGCGAGATGGTGTCGACGATTTTTACGGGTTTCGCAATTATCAACACGGAGACTCATTGCGTCATGTCGCGTGGAAAAACTATGCACGTTCCGATGAATTGCTGCTCAAAGAGTTTGCTGCTTATGTGGATCGACGAATTTGGCTTGACTGGGAATACCTCTCGGGTGAACCGGCGGAAGTCCGGCTAGGCAAGCTTTGTTTTTGGATTGTGCAGCTGGCTTCGGGGCCCGATGAATACGGACTGAGATTGCCTGGTCTTGAAATAGAACCAGCCAAGGGGCTTGAGCATAGGAATAAGTTGCTGCTTGAGTTGGCTGTTTTTGGCAGCATTGATGGACAAGGGGCGGGGTCAACCTCATGACCTACTACCAAATTCCAAGAAATAGCCTTGCCTGGATGCTTGTTTCTCAGGTGGCGGTCATATTGCCGCACGTCGCGCGGCTGCCGGTCTGGGTGGTTCTGGTGGTTGTCGGTTGTGTAACTTGGCGAACAATGATTTATCAGGGCCGTTGGGCGTACCCTGGTCGTTGGGTGAAGGTTGGTTTTGTTATTACTGGATTAGTCGGCATTCCACTGGGTTACAAGGGGCGGGTTTACGGGCTCGAACCAGCTGTCAGTTTGTTGGTGGTCGCTTACGTTTTGAAGTTGCTTGAAATGCATCAAAAACGCGATGCCTACGTGGTCATTTTACTTGGTTACTTCGTCGCTATTACCGAGTTTCTTTTCTATCAAACAATTCCATACACGCTCTATATGATTGCTGTGGTGACAATGATTACTGCTTCGCTGGTGGGTTTAAACCAGACAAAGTCCCATGTGCGACCGTTTAAAACACTCAAGCTTGCGGCGATCTTGCTAGGGCAAGCGCTACCACTAATGCTCGTGATGTTTTTGCTTTTTCCAAGGATATCTCCATTGTGGAGTATCCCGCTGCAATCGCAGACGGCAAAGACTGGAATCACCGATAGCATGTCTCCGGGTGACATTGCATCTTTGTCCAAATCCGATGGCCTTGCATTTAAGGCAACTTTTGAAGGTGAACCTCCGCGTTTTCCACAGCTCTACTGGCGTGGTTTAGTGTTCTCAAAATACAAGGATGGCATATGGACCCGAGACGATATGCGACCCAGCGTTTGGCGTCATCGACAAGCTGTGCCGGGGTGGGTTGATAATATATCGCCTATCGGGCAGCGCTTTGATTACAGCGTAATGCTTGAGCCGACGCATCAAAACTGGCTTTTTACGCTTGCCGCGAGCGACATTCCTGACGATCGCGATGTGGCCATGGTAAGAGAGCATAGTCTCGTCTACATTCACCGGCGAGGTGTCTCATCGAAGTTGAATTATGCGCTGACAAGTCATCTGGATTACCGACTGGATGTTAATCCGAACGCTTTCATTTTACACCGCAACACAATACTGCCCAAAGAGGGTAACCCTGAAAGTCGAATACTAGCTGAGCGGTTGTTTGCTGAATCTACAAATCATAAAGACTACATCCGTCGCATCCTGACGCTGTATAACACCGACGCGTTCTTCTATACATTGCAACCCGGTGCGTTGGGAGAAGACGAAATTGATGATTTTTTGTTTAGCTCTAAACGCGGTTTTTGTGAACATTATTCGAGCAGTTTTACGTTCCTGATGCGTGCTGCTGGCATTCCGGCGAGGGTAGTGGTTGGATATCACGGTGGTGAGTACAACCCCAATGGTAACTATGTCGCCGTGCATCAGTTCGATGCTCACTCTTGGAGCGAAGTTTGGCTTGAGAACGAAGGGTGGGTCAGAGTTGACCCTACCATGGCTGTCGCACCTGAACGCATCGAGCAGGGCATCGAAGCCGCAGTAGCCGAGGAAAACTCATTCCTTTCAGATTCACCGCTATCGTTGCTAAAGTATCGCCAACTGCTTTGGCTTACTGAGATTCGCTTGCAGTTAGATGCCGTTGGTCACTATTGGGACACGTGGGTTGTGGGATATACACCAGCGATGCAATCTGCATTTTTGTCAGATTATCTCGGTGACTTTGATACCAAAAGTCTAGGCGCTACTTTGCTGGCCACCTTCTTCAGTGTGTTGGGATTGCTTGCTATTGTCATTCTCATGCGTCGAAGTAACACGCCATTATCTGCGCTTGATCAGGCCTACCTAAATTTTTGTCAAAGTCTCGCCAAACAAGGATTGGCGAGGGCCGTAGGTGAGGGTCCTCTGGACTATGCAAGGCGCATTAAAGCGCAACGAGCCGATCTTGCTGATGCAATTGATCAAGTTACCATGTCGTATGTGAATGCAAACTATGGGGGCGGGGCGCCAGGGGATATCAAGGAAATGAAAAAAGCGGTGAGGCGTTTTCAGCTTAAGACCTTGCTCTGAGTTTTGGCGTCAAAAGCTATCATTATTTCGACTAAATCGTTACTCTTGCGCTCGCGTAAAGGTTGTTCACACACCTGCTAGTCGTCGGTAGAGAAGAAATAGCCGTGCGACAATGGAAGGCAAGTTGCCTTAACTTATTTGCCCTAACTTATTTGCTTTAAAAGGGGCCGCCAAATGCCTCAAGGGCGCATCAACGCCAAGTTTAGAATATGGAAGAGATCAACGAGTTTTTGCATTGTGGTACACCCCAGGCCTGGATCGATGCAGTCGCTGGAGATTTGCCCACGCTGCTGATTGACCATGCTAACTGCGAGAAAAAAGCAGCTTCTACAGCGCTAAACCTTATTTTTCGCTACATCGATAAACCTGAATTAACAATGAAGTTGTCAAAGCTTGCTCGGGAAGAGTTGAGGCATTTTGAGCAGGTCTCAACTCTGATGAAGAAGAGAGACATTGCGTTCGAGCATGTTTCAGCCTCTCGATATGCTGGTGAGTTGCGTAAGGGGGTTAGAACAAATGAACCTTATCGCTTAGTCGATATGATGATCGTGAGTGCGATTGTTGAGGCGAGAAGTTGCGAGCGATTTGAAGCCGTGATTCCTGTTTTAGATGAAGAACTCGCTAAGTTTTATAAATCGCTGCTTAAATCTGAGTCACGACACTTTCAGGTCTACCTGAATTTCGCGAAAAAATATTCACCTGAGGATATCCAGCCGAGAATAGACTTTTTTCTGGCGCGCGATAGAGAACTTGTCGAATCAGACGATGCCGAGTTCCGATTTCATAGCGGCTCGCCTGTTAAGATTAGTTGACCGCATCGGTTGCTCCTAAGCCTTCACGATTTGGTACGAGACAAGCTCAGGCGCTGTATCCGGCTTGGCCTCAACATACCACGCAGAAGCGTCCCAGTCGCCGAGAACCAGCCTCGTAGCTTGTCTCTTATTCACATTTAGCGTATGCGACGCCGGTCGGTGAGTATGGCCATGTATCATCAGGTTTACGCTAGCAGCCGCCATCGCGTTTTCAACCTCACTGGGTGTGACATCCATGATCTCTGTGCTCATTTCGCCCGTATGTGCCTTGCTTTGCTCTCTTGCGGAAGAAGCGAAAGCTATCCTCTCCTCAATCGTTTTCGTCATAAAATCAGCTTGAAAAGCTGGGTTGCGGAGCATTTTGCGGGCCTCCATGTAGGCGATATCCTTAGTACAGAGGCTATCTCCGTGCATCAGTAAGCAGGGTTTACCATAAAGATCGATCACAGTCGGATCATTTAACAGGGTCATTCCGGTGAGCGTGCAAAATTGTTCACCTAGCAGAAAGTCCCGATTGCCATGCATGAGGTACTTGTTGATAGAAAGTGAGGCCAGCGCATCAATAGCCGGTTGCAGGAAAGGCGGAATAAAATCATCGCCCAACCAGACCTCAAAAAAATCGCCCAAAATATAGAGGCTCTCTGCATGTCTGGCATGGTCATCAAGAAATTTAACAAAAGCTGCCATTAGATCAGTGCGGTGTTGATCGAGATGCAGGTCAGAGATGAAAAGTGTGCTCATGGTTTTAACTTGTCCGAGATTGTGTATTTAGCGCGAATCATTGAACTAATTTTAATGTTTTTATTGCTGCATTGTTCAAGAATAAAATGTGTTTGGAACTATCTTGCCCGAATTTCGATAAAAATGTCTTTGTCGTTTGACGAATCCGCCAAAGGTTAAGTAGAATGCGCGCTTCGCGTATCAATGAAGGGTGTTATCTTTCTTGGTCGCGCAATCACAGAAAGACATTCGGGGTATAGCGCAGTCTGGTAGCGCGCCTGCTTTGGGAGCAGGATGTCGGGAGTTCGAATCTCTCTACCCCGACCACTTTTTCGATTTAGACGAATATCTTTCTGGCACTAGGTATCACTGTTTTCATGCGCCCGTAGCTCAATCGGATAGAGCATCGGCCTTCTAAGCCGAGGGTTAGAGGTTCGATTCCTCTCGGGCGTACCAATATCCCCCCTAAGTTCGTAAAAGCCTGTCTAACCGTATCGTCGTCACTAGTGGTTTGTCCAGATATTCGTTCGAGGGGAGACCGGCATCAGCGTTGAACAAGAAAGCCGCCAGCACCATCAAAGTAGTCTACTAGCCTTTTTTACTGACGCACGATAAAAACGCCCCACATCAGAAGAGATGTGAGGCGCTTGAATGGATAAATTTAGGTAAATTAGTTCACGCTCGTCGTGAAATAGTCACGCGCAACCCACGAGTAGCTTAGGCGTCAACAATTTTCACTGCTTGAATTGCTGCAGGATCAACACTGAGATCATCAGAGGGTGGTGCAAAGTCTGTCAGATCGATACCCTTAACGGCAGCTTTGTACTCCTCGAGAGTCGGAATTCGACCAAGCACTGTCGCCAGAACAACCATCGGTGTAGAGGCTAATAATGACTCACCTTTCTTCTCGTCTGTATCCTCAACCACGCGACCCTGAAACAGGCGGGTAGAGGTTGCGAGTACTGTGTCGCCTTTAGCTGCCTTTTCCTGATTACCCATGCACAGATTACAGCCGGGGCGTTCAAGGTACATAATGTTGTCGTACTCGGTGCGAGCCTTGCCCTTCGGTGCCGTGTCATCAAATTCAAAACCAGCGTACTTTCGTAGTATTTCCCAGTCACCCTCGGCTTTTAGCTCATCGACGATATTGTAGGTGGGTGGCGCGATAACCAGCGGTGCTTTGAAATTAACCTCACCTTGAGATTCAAGGTTACGGAGCATTTGCGCAATGATTTGCATATCGCCTTTGTGAACCATGCACGAGCCTACGAAACCAAGATCAACTTTTTTGTCATCACCATAGTATGAAGTTGGGCGAATGGTGTCGTGCGTGTAACGCTTAGACACATCTTCATTGTTCACATCTGGGTCTGCGATCATTGGCTCATCAATTTCGTCCAGATCAACAATTACCTCAGCATAGTATTTCGCGTTATTGTCCGGCGCGAGTGCTGGATTCTCTCCTGATTGAATCTCGGCTATACGCTTATCAGCGAGGTCAATCAGGCCTTGGAGCATATCTGCCTGGTTGTCCATACCTTTGTTGATCATGATCTGGATTCTACTTTTGGCTAATTCCAGAGACTTGATCAGGGTTTCATCGTTCGAGATACAGATGGACGCTTTTGCTTTCATCTCAGCTGTCCAGTCGGTGAACGTGAAGGCTTGGTCCGCCATCAGCGTGCCGATTTGTACCTCTATGATTCGGCCCTGAAAAACGTTCTCGCCACCAAATTGTTTCAGCATCTGTGCTTGCGTTGCATGCACTACATCCCGGAAGTCCATGTAAGACTTCATGTTGCCTTTAAAAGTGACTTTAACAGACTCGGGTATCGGCATCGCAGACTCGCCCGTCGCGAGTGCAACCGCAACCGTGCCTGAGTCTGCTCCGAAGGCGACACCCTTGGACATACGAGTGTGGGAATCACCGCCGATAATGATCGCCCAGTCATCTACTGTAATGTCGTTCAGAACCTTGTGAATAACATCGGTCATTGCGTGGTAGACGCCCTTCGGATCTCGCGCGGTAATCAGCCCAAATCTGTTCATAAATGACATCAGCCGGGGAATGTTGGTTTGCGCTTTACTATCCCAAACAGAGGCCGTATGACAGCCTGATTGGTAGGCACCGTCAACAGTTGGAGATATAACGGTAGCAGCCATCGATTCAAGTTCTTGAGAGGTCATCAGGCCAGTTGTATCTTGCGAGCCAACGATGTTGACGCGCACACGCACGTCAGAACCGGCATGTAGAGGCGTGTCAGAGGCAACCCCTACGGCATTTTTATTAAAGATTTTCTCGACGGCTGTAAGCCCCTGATCTTCGTTGGAGATTTCTTTCGAAGGCGCAAACACTTGAGGTGCTTTAACACCCAAGACGTCCGCAGCGATCGTCTGTAGTTTTTTACCGAACACGATTGCGTATGAACTTCCCGCTTTCATAAATTCGACTTTTTGAGGCGTAAATGCAGACGATACGTCAACGAGTGCTTGGTCGCCGTTGTAAAGTTTTTTCTCTTTTGTATCTATTGTCAGAACAGTACCAGTGGCAACAGAGTAAGCTTCCTCCAAGACGGGGTCGCCATTTTCATCAAGTACCGTGTTTCCTTCCGCGTCTGTTGCCTTCACCCAGTTTTTGAGGTCTAGACCAATACCACCGGTCACGCCAACGGTTGTGAGAAATATTGGAGAAATACCGTTAGTGCCAGCAACAACGGGAGCGAAGTTCACAAAAGGTACGTACGGGCTCGCTTGTTTACCGGCCCATAATGCGACGTTGTTGACACCTGACATGCGTGATGAGCCAACCCCCATGGTGCCTTTCTCGGCAATAAGCATCACTTTTGCACCCGGGTGCTGTTTTTGTAAATCGACAATCTCTTGTTGAGCCTCAGGCGTCATCATGCACTGGCCGTGCAGTTCACGGTCTGAGCGAGAGTGTGCCTGATTGCCGGGAGAGAGAAGATCAGTAGAAATATCACCTTCGCCCGCAATGTATGTGACAACGTCAATTTTCTCGTCGATTTCCGGCAGTTTGGTGAAGAAGTCGGCACGCGCGTAACTTTCCAGTATATCTTTAGCAATAGCGTTACCGTCGCTTAGCGCAGCCTCAAGGCGGTGAGTATCTGCTTCGTAGAGGAATACTTGTGTTTTCAGAACTTCGGCAGCGGGTTTTGCTGTGTCGTCATCATTGGATAGTGCAAGATCCAGAAGGACAGCAACAGAGGGTCCACCTTTCATGTGTGACAATAACTCGAAAGCAAACGCTGTCGAAATCTCCGCAACGGTCTCTTTACCCAGAATAATCTCTTTCAGAAATTGAGCTTTTACGTCAGCAGCACTCGTTGTGCCTGGCAGGGTGTTGTAGATGAAGAACTGCAAAGAGTCCTCGCGATGCTCATTACCAGAATCTTTTATTTGGGCAATAATTTCCGATAATAGCTCGGCATCATCAATCGGCTTTGGACTCAAACCCAGGTCGTTCTTGCGGGTCGCGATTTCATCCATATATTGTGAATATAAGCTCATTCAATCCTCTCGTTTATTGTTGGTTACTCTCTCGGCTTAGGATCGCTTCAGGAGGCTATCGATGAAGTACATCGATGTTTCGCACTGGGATAATATTTTGCTTAAATAAGCTTAAAATCCGGCTTAATTGCGGCGCACATTTTATACTATTCATCTAGCGATGTTAAGTTGAGCAGCTCGCACAGACGCTCACAAGCGTAGCTCGAAGACAGCTAGTGGGTGAAATGATGGTTGTCGAAGCGGTTTGTCGCTGGAGAAAGCAACGGACCGAGGGCTAAATTGTTTACGATGCAGGCTTATCGCTCAGCAGCCCGGTACCCGAAGACATCGATTTATCTCGAAGTACAAAGTTGAGAATGTCGTACGCTTTCTCGTAGAGTCGCAAGGTGGCATTGGCCCCGTCCTTAATTTTCATTAAGACAATGATACGATCGATCGAGATTACGTTTGCCGCGTGATGCGTAGAGATCCATCGCGACCTTGTAACGCGGTTGGCGAGGGTCATGATTTTGTTTGACAGAGAGCGCTGAACTTAATTGACACCACCCGCACTTGTAATTATTGGCGCCAGGGAAGGTATCCGAAGTGGTGGGTTGACCCTTGTGCGCCTTAATCGGTTTTTGAAGACGCTTGGTTTTGGCTTTCCGTTCATCGGTGCGAGGGGTGAGATATTCACAATGTTCATGCGCTCTGCACAGCATTTCTCAAAGCACACTGGTCTTAGCCATTGAAAATGCGTGCTGTACTTGACTATAATGCGCGCGCTTGGCTAAGACCTGTGGTCGATGTGTACACTGTTGCAGCCAAGTTAATGCCAAAGTCCCGAAATGGTGGGCGTAGCTCAGTTGGTAGAGCTCCGGATTGTGATTCCGGCGGTCGGCGGTTCAAGCCCGCTCGTCCACCCCATTTCCCTCAGGCCGCCTATTTGTGGGCCGCGCGCTCAAACTAAACATTAATGCAATTCTGTGACGTGGCTCGTCGAAAGGCAGTTTAGATAGAAGGGTAGATTGAATCCGTAGCTGCTACGCAGTCGTGCCGCCGTCAGCCATGTAAACGCCGCCAGTCATGTAGGCACTTTCGTCTGAAGCAAGAAATAGCATGATGTTAGCAATATCCTCGGGTTCAGCGTAACGCTGAAGCGGAATCGATGCAGCGATCCGATCGTGTGTACCATCAGTATCTGTTGGGTTGAAACCTGCCTCCAGGCTTCTCATCATTCGAGTTTCAACCGGACTAGGGTTGACAGTATTTACCCGGATATTGTTGTTGGCGCCCTCGAGTGCGGTTGAGCGCATTAAACCAATCACTGCGTGCTTGCTTGTATTGTATGCCGATAGACTAGCAGAGCCTCGAACGCCCTGGGTTGACGATGTAATAACAATGCTGCCGCCGCCGCTGTCTGCCATGATTGGAAAAAGGTGCTTAATGCCAAGCCACACACCTTTGACATTGACGGCCATCACACGGTCAAAAACCTGTTCGTCGTAATCGACAATTGAGGATACCTCTCCTTCGATACCTGCGTTAGCCAGATAAATATCGACGCGGCCAAACTGTTCAACGGTGGCTGCGATATATTGCTCGGTATCGGCATTCTGAGTAACGTCCGCGACACAATAACTCGCGTTATTTTTGCCGAGTTTTGACGTCACTTCCTCAAGACCAGATTTGTCAAGGTCAACCAGCATTACTCTGGCACCTTCTGATACAAACTTCGTCGCAGCGGCCTGACCAATGCCTCCACAACCTCCAGTGATAATTGCTACCTTGTTATCTAATCTGCCCATTGATGTTCTCGTAAAAAAGAAAAGAGCCTATCAGAATCCGCTCACTTGAGCACTGGTAATGGCCGCAACACTTGCCGCACAATGTGTACGTATGTGGATCACATATTTAACTCATCAAAGCATAGGGAATTTACATCGTGTTACTTGACTACAAAAGAATTGATCGTCAACTACTACCTGCGCTGGAGGATTTTCCTGCGCTTGACCTGAATAGAGATAACATTGTCAAAATGAGAGCGCTGCTCGCAGAGCGACCTACGGTACCCTCGGCAGTCTCAGTGTACGAAGAAGAACAGGTGATCAGCACAAAGGATGGCGAACTCAAGGTTTTTATCTATCGTAAGACGAGTGTAGACAATCAGCCGGCACTACTCTGGGTGCACGGCGGCGGATATATTCTTGGAAATGCGGAAGACGAGCGCGCGCGGGTGATTGCGGATATCTGTGATTGCACGGTTGTTTCGGTAGATTACAGGTTGGCTCCAGAGGCGCCGTTCCCGGCGGGGCCAAACGATTGCTATGCAGCACTTGAGTGGATGCACAATCAAGCAGCGGCGCTGGGCATAGACCGTGAGCGTATCGTCATCGGTGGTGCAAGCGCAGGCGCGGGTATGGCTGCTGGGGTTGCACTGATGAATCGTGACAAAGCGAACTATCCATTGAAATTACAGCTGCTGCTTTATCCCATGCTGGATAATTTGCACGACACGGCCTCGGGACAATATGAAAATCACCCAGTGTGGAAGCAGCAGACCTCGTTTAACGCTTGGGAAATGTATCTGGATGGTACACCGGGAGTAGATGCGAGTCCTTATGCTGCTGCCGCACGCGCCAAAGATTTGTCAGGCTTACCGCCGGCATACATTTGCGTTGGCGCGGCGGATTTGTTCTGTGACGAGGACATCGAGTATGCACGACGACTTGATGCCGCCGACGTTGATGTCGAGTTGGCTGTCTTTCCAGGTGTTTATCATGCGGCTGAATCGTTTGTACCATCAGCAAAGGTCAGTCAAAGGTTAAATGCCAGCTTTATGTCAGCACTCAGCGATGCATTTGTTTGAGTAGCAAGTGAAACGTCAGTTTTGCCGGCGAGGTCTGTGAAGACTTCGCCCGGCTAGATTCAGCGACTATGGTATCCTCATGGTTCGCCGACGAATCATAATTAAAATATGTCAGATGTAATCGACACGGATAAACACAAGCCAATTTTTTATGGCTATATTTTAATCGGCTATTCTTTTCTGATTGGATTTCTGGCTTCAAGTTTCTTTCTGCATTCGAGGGGCATTTTTTTTCCGATGTGGATGGAAGAGTTTGGCGTCGGAAGAACAGAGATATCTCTGGTGATCACGCTGACCTTGTTTACCGGTAGCTGTTTAGCGCCTGTCATCGGTTTTCTCATAGATCGCTTTCCTATCAAGCTGGTGTCGACTGTTGGCGCTTGCTGGATGGCGGCGGGATATCTCTTACTGCAGTGGGTTGACAGTTACTTGGCTTTTGCAACGGTGCTTATCTGTTTCCAGGGCGTTGCGTGGGGTACGCTTGGCCCCCTCGTGCAAACCAAATTGATGGTGAACTGGTTTGCCAGAAATCGAGGGGTCGCAATTGGCTTTGCGATTATGGGGATTTCTGTCGCTGGCATCATGATGCCAACGGTCGCGACATTTCTAGCTGAAAGTTTCGGTTGGCGAAACACATACAGTTTGTATGCCTTGGCAATATCCTTAGTTATCGTGCCGGCGACAATAATGCTAGTAAAGCAGACCCCGGCGATGATCGGGCAATACCCAGATGGTGATAAATCGGCGTCGGAAGCGGTCGATGCACGCGTCCCTCAAACGAACATTCAGGTTTACAAGGAGTTTCTGACCTCGAAAGAGTTTTGGAGTGTGGTACTGACATTCGGCATGATGAATGGCGTTTATAGCGCGATGATTACACACTTACCCAGTTATCTGACGATGGACCTTGGATTCACTTTGTATGATGCGTCATACGCGCTAGGTGTAGCCGGTGGCTTTGCGATCATGGGTAAAATAATTTTTGGTTGGCTAATGGATCACTTTGACGCCAAGGTCACAGTGATGCTGGCCGTAGTTTCCTATCTTTTATCGCAATTGATCCTTATTGTTGCTGTTAGTTATCCACCTTTGCTGCTGGCTTCCGGACTCTTTGGTATGGCTTTTGGCGCGATGATTCCCGTGAGGTCCGTTGTGTTGTCCCGACTGTTCGGCGTAGATAAGTTTTCAAGAGTTAATGGGTTGCTTGCCTTTTTTCTTGCGCCGGCCACGTTTTGGACCGTCATAGCGGGCTACGTTGCGGACAATTACGGTTACCAGACTATTTTCCAAATTTGGGCGATGGCTTTCTTGCTCGCAGGACTCGTCACCTTGGTCATCAAGCTGCCAAATCGAGCTTAGTCCGGTCGGTTTATAATTTTAAGCTTGCGCTGCCTGTTCGATAAATAATGCCGTTTCACTCAAACGTTGTTCGACACGTTCGGGTTTCTGATTGCCAAGATGCAACACGAGCCGGTCTACGCCTAGGACGCGGTATTCATCGATCGTTGCCGGGGACGCGTTTGGCAAGGGTGTGATAACGATTTCAAAATCTTCCCTTGATCTGTTTTGTTTTTCTAGTTCGGCGTCGAGTCTGTCTAACATCACCGCGGTCGCGGAGGGTGACAAATTGAAACCGTACCAGCCACTGCCAAACCTGGCCGCTCTTCTTAGTCCGGGCACGCTGTGGCCGCCAATGAGCATCGGAATGTGAGGGCTCTGAATGGGCTTGGGGTCAAGACGGCAGGGTGGCAACGAGATATGCTCGCCTTCGTATGAGGCTATTTCCTGCGTCCAAAGATTCTTGATCACTTCCAGAAACTCATCGCAGCGTGCGCCACGGTCTTCCCAGCTATATCCGCAGGCGATAACTTCCTCTTTGCACCAACCGACACCGACACCAAAATCAATTCTACCGTGGGTTAACCAGTCGAGGGTTGAAAACTCTTTTGCTGTATAGATCGGGTTCCGTTGGGGCACGAGTGTGATCCCCGTGCCAAATCTCAATTTCTCCGTTTGACTCGCCATGTATCCGATGCTGGCAACGGTGTCGAGCATGCCGCCGCCCGTTGGAACCGGTATTTTGCCGTCTTTACTGCCAGGGTAGGGAAATTCCATTTCGTCAAACAATACAACGTGCTCACCTAACCAAAGTGATTCGACACCGATTGATTCAGCATCTCTGGCAAAACGCGCAATCATCTGTGGCGTGGCGACCGGGGACATAAACGTAGCAAACAGTCCAATTTTCATTGTCTATCCTTGTTTAATTTGACATAGCGCTAAGGTAATTGATCTTTTTGTAAGAGGTCAAGTGCAAACGGCTTTTGACTCAAAGGTCCCGATACGTGTAGTTTGCTATGAGCGAAAGCGTTTGTGGAATAGCAATATGGAAGCATTTAAAGAGCTCATGGGTATCAGGGGTCTAGCGGCACCTACTGAGCCCATCGCACTGACGGGCAAAGATCCTGTTTTATCAAGCAGGTTCAGTCTGGGCGACACCGCTGCTTGCATACAGCTTGCGATAGGCGTTGCGGTCAATGATCTATGGGAAATGAGCACAGGCAGAAGACAGGGTCTCAGCACCAAAACGGAGTACGCGGCAGCGGCATTAAAGAGTTATCAGTATCTCTCTGTTCCTTTCGAGCAAGCTAATCAAGCTTTTGCAATGCAGAAGCGTCGACAGGCGATTTCTACGCCTCATCTGACAAAGGACGGTCGGTATTTTCTGCCTCACATGGGGTTAACCCATCTAGCGAAGCGCATCCTCAAAATACTGAATTGTGACGATGAGTTGAGCGCGATAGTTGAAGCTGTCAGTAGATGGGACGCACAGGCGCTTGAAGATGCGGTTGCTGAAGTGCAGGGCTGCGGTGCGATGGTGAGGACTGAGGCAGAGTGGTTAGCGCATCCACAGGGAAAGGTGTTGCAACTTCAACCTGTTATTGAAATAGAAAAAATTGCGGACAGTGATCCAGAGCCTCTGCCTCAAGGCGCGTTGTCTGCACCATTGGCATCAGTCCGAGTCCTCGATCTGACTCGAATACTTGCTGGTCCTACCTGTGCTAGAACATTAGCAGAGCATGGCGCTGATGTGCTTATGGTGACGTCGGAACACCTGCCGCAGACAGAGTACTTTGTCATGGACACAAGCCATGGGAAAAGAACGACTTACCTTGATCTCAACGTTTCTGAGCAGAAAACAAAATTGCTCGAATTGGTAAAAGATGCAGATGTGTTTTCTCAGGGTTATCGCCCTGGTGTCATGTCGAGGCTCGGATTAACACCAGAGGGGCTGGCCGAGTTACGTCCAGGGTTAATCTACACCTCAATGAATTGTTATGGATCGCATGGCCCCTGGGCTGAACGCGCCGGTTGGGAGCAGCTTGCACAAACTGTTACCGGCATTGCAGCGGAACAGGGCGATGAGAGGCCGCAGTTGCTCCCGGCAGCAGTGTGTGATTACACCACTGGCTACCTTGCCGCCTATGGGACCTTGTTAGCGATGGGAATGCGTGCTCGCGACGGAGGCTCATATCATGTGAAAGCCTCCCTGTGTCAATCAGCGATGTTCCTGCAGCGCCAGCGCCGCGTGGACTTTCAACGAGAGGGTATGGAAGTAAGTTCCGACCACATAGCTGATATTACACTGATAACAGATACGCCCTATGGCGAAATGAAACACCTTGGTCCAATTTTAGCGATGTCGGAAACGTCGCCTTGCTGGCGATTACCATCTTCCCCTCTAGGTACTCACAAAGCTGAGTGGGTGGCATGATGGCTTTAGCACTGGAGATAACTTATGAGTGAGTCAACGGCAACTGATGTTGCACCGTTAAGCAGAGGCGCAATTTATGCGCATGGCAGTATTGGTATTCCTCTCGCGGTGATTGGTTACCCGCTGGCGATTTGGATTCCTGCACATTATTCAGGTGGTTTGGGTATTAGCCTGGCGACTGTCGGCACAATATTGATGCTTGCAAGGTTCACTGACGTGCTGACTGACCCGCTTATGGGTGAAATTTCCGATCGCTGGCAAACGAGATTTGGCCGGCGTAAACCATGGTTGTTAGTTGGTATGCCAATCATGATGTATGGCGTTTATCGTTTGTTTATTCCACCCGAGGACGTGGGAATTTGGTATTTCCTCATCCACCTCACGCTGTTTTTTTTAGGTAGTACCATTATCGCGTTACCGCACCGTGCTTGGGGTGCTGAGCTTTCTACTGATTATCATCAGCGCAGCCGGGTGACCGCCTCAAGAGAGTTCTTTGTGCTCTCGGGGCTTATGTTGGCAGCACTGGTGCCCATGTTGGTCGAGGTGACCGCTGATGGAAGTGGTTCCGTCGCGCAGGTTTTCACTATCATCTGGCAGGATGCCGTTGGCGCTTTTACCGGTGAGTTGTCAAACAAGGTCGTTGTCAATCGGTCTACGCTGACAGGTCCGGTCCTCGCGGGTTTAGCTTGGACGATCATTTTAGTTTTGCCAGTCTGCATTTTTGTTGTGCTGACCTTCGTGAAAGAGCCTCCACCAACCGCCAAAGATAGCGTGCCACTGAAAGAAGGTATGCGCTACCTATGGAAAAATGGTCCGATGCGCAGGGTGCTAATTATTGCATTACTGGTGATTTTTGGTGAAGCATTCAGGAATGCGGTTTCGCTGTTTTTTATTCGTGACATCATTGGTATTCCTACTATCGGCGCCGCCTATTTTTTCTATTTTATCGCGGGCCTTGGCGCGATCCCTTTTTGGCTTTGGCTTGGTAGACGCATAGGCAAGCATCGAGCGTTTATGGGCACGCTGATCATCATTTCCAGTGTCAGCTTTGCGAATCTTTTTTTATCGCACGGAGATTTTTTACCTTTCTTCCTCTTATTTATCGTCAAGGGTTTTTGTTTCGGCGGACTGCAATTTTTACCCGTTGCGATGTTAGCCGATGTGGTTGATGTTGATACAGCCAGAAGTGGCGGCAGGCGCGCCGGTACTTACTTCGCCATTCTGGGTTTAACAGAAAAACTCGCGGTTGCCCTCGGTACTGGCATATCCTTGAACGTTGTTGGGTTGTTAGGTTTCGACCCCTCTGGGGGCGTCGCTGCAAGTACTGAGTTAGGTGTGCTAAGTCTTCGATTGGTCTATTGTTGCGGTCCAATTTTCTTTTTCGGTCTTGCGATGATCTTCATCTGGTCTTATCCATTAACGCCAGAGAGGCACGCAAGACTCCGTGTGAGGATAGAAAAGAAGACCGCAAGAATCGCCGCTCGAAAATTAAATGCCTGATATCGCTATACTTCTTGTCGGCCAATCCAGACAGTTTTTGCCTTGCTGTAAAGTTTTCCTGACCTGTCAAAAATTGCAGACCCGGCGAAGTGCTTTTTGCCTTCGACCATGATCGTCCAGGCGCTGACGAGTAAAGTTTCGCCTGCACTTGGGCGTTCGATTACAGATGCGGTGATTCTGCCAAGCATGCCCGTACGAATACCTTGCTCCATATAGGCAAACTGTCCTGGGCAGTCCATGGCTGTCCATAGGAACTCAACAGGCAGTAACCCATCACTCAAGCCCCAGCTCGCTTTCGTTTCCCAGACCGCGGCGACCTGGTCACCGACGGGCGCAACACAGACTTGCAATCCAGTTGCATGTTCCACGCCACAACAAAAGCATATTGGATGAAAGCCCTTGCGACCGGGTAACAGATCGTTGATGTTTGATTTGAAGGCAAGTGATCGGGATGCGGCCGCCTCAATGTCTTTCCAAGGGGGTGGTGCCGGTATTTCCATTTCCCATTGGACAGGTTTTACTTGAGCAATTAACGTATCGCCGTCGGATATCGTTGCTGTCCCGTCATCGAGGTGACTGACTTGCATGGGTTTATCTAGTGGAATCGGAGAGCGCAGAGTGACTTCCACATCTCCTTGCCCCGATGAGTCAATAGTGCGTGAAAACAGGCCGCCAACGTAGCCACCATTTCCTGATTGAGGCGGACCTTTAAATCTATCCTCTACAACTACCTCGTGCATATGCGTTCATGAGTCCTGCATTATTTGATGCAGCAGTCTAGCACGCTAACTCACTGAGATCGGTGATATAAGGGAGTCTTGCGATGGGTCATAAACACATCTGATACGACGTTTAAACCGCCGCTGATCACGGACGGTTTAGCCATTATAGATGTATCTAAATTACGCCATTTTCACGGAAAGCCGAAATTTCAGGGTCAGAGAAACCCATTTCGGTGAGAATTTCAGAACTATGTTCGCCGTTATTCGGTGCTTTTTTTGCACCTATCTTTTTTATACCCTCAACATTGACCGGGTCATTGATGATGAGATCAATGCCTACGTCCTCTTCCACTGGAGGTGCCACCATGCCGTTTAACGGTAGATGAGGGTCTGCTTGAACATCGGCAAAAGTTGCAACTCTTTCTATGGGCAGTGCGTTATCTGTTCTCAGAATTTTTAGCCATTCGTCGCTGGTTCGCGTCTTAAAAATCGCTCGAAGGCTTGCTGTGAGTTCATCTGCATGAATCATTCTCGATTCCAAGGAGGTGTATCGATCATCACTCAGAACATCGAACGCCTCCATCGCAATCAGGAGACGGTCGAATTCATCCTCTCCGCGTACCATGTTCAATTGCAGCCAACGACCATCATTAGTTTCGTAGAGCGCGGATGTTAGGCGTTGATTTGCCACAGTAGAAAAATCTGCGTTGGCGAATTGAGCTTGACTGAAACAAGAAGAAGACCAAAGACCGTTTGCTAGCAGACTCGTATACGCCATTGAGCCTTTGCCGGTTCGTTCGCGTTGTAGGAGTGCCGTGACAATGCCTGCGTAAAGTGCCACTGCAGTAGGATGGTCTCCCATGCCTGCCAGCGCCTGGACGGGTTCAACATTATCTGGTCGCATTTTGTTCATCAAACCCGATCTGTTCCAGTAGGCAACTAGGTCAAATGCTTCATTGTCACTGTCCGGGCCTTCTTCGCCGTAGGGAGTGAGGGAAGCATAGATCATTCGCGGATTCAGATGTTTAATGTCTGCGTAGTTAAGTTTAAGCAAACGACGAAGCGGTAGCGGTTGATTGGAAAGATAAATATCGCATTCAGCGATAAGGCGTTTGAGTATGTCCATCGCCGCTTCAGTTTTTAGATTGAGCGATAGCGATCGTTTGTTCCGTGCATCCATCGCCCAAGTGTAGTTAACATCAGCGGTAGGCGTGAACGGGAGGTTGGCGTATTGCCTGTAACCGTCGCCATTGACTGGCTCTTCGATCTTTATGACTTCTGCGCCTCTGTCCGCCAGCATCGTTGCTGCAACCGGACCCGCAATCCAGCTTCCAACGTCGAGCACCTTTAAGCCCTCAAATATTAAAGCTTCATCCGTCATACGCTTCCTTTATCTCGCTTTCCTATCACTAGTGAATCTCTGCCTGTTGGCCACAGTCTTTAGCACGACTAGCCGGCGAGTTGTTTTGGTTGACTGTCTGATCTCCGGACCAGTTTGCCGGGGAGTGCACCGGTGTGATTACCCTTGTCAAATATCACTTCTCCTGCCTTGATAGTCATGTCATAGCCCTCTGCGCGTTGAACCAGACGCCGGCCACCTTTAGGTAGATCGAAAATCGCTTCGGGTCTGAACAGCTTGAGTTGCTCAAAGTCGATGATATTAACATCAGCGATCAAACCCTCTTGGATCAGTCCGCGATCGAACATACCGAAGGCTTCCGCCGTTTTCGATGTGAGCGCCTGCACAATAAATTCGAGTGTCATTTTTTGACCTCTACTTCGATCTCGGCCCCAGTGGGTCATGATGAAAGTTGGCATACCGGCGTCTGCAATAACACCGCAGTGCGCGCCACCATCGCTTAAACCAAACAGCACATTTGGGTGTTCCAATAGTCGCTTTTGTCCGTCAAGAGAGTAACCCTGATAGCCACCCAGTGGCTGATAGAAAAGTTCTTTTCCGTCGTTAGCGACCAAGAGGTCGTACATCACCTCCATTGGATCCATTCCGCGAGCTTGGGCGATACCCGCGATGCTATCCTCCGGTCCTGGCTCGTAGTTTGGATTTTCTCCAAGTGGAAACACTTGCCCCATCAGTGCTGAGAGGTCACGCATAGGACCTGAGGTGATCACTGATTCTTCAGCTAGAATTTGTGCCTTGATCTCCGGATCAATTAATCGTGCGACCAGCGCGTCGTGGTCAAGTTCTGCAAGCTCCGAGCGCCATGTTGGGTGACCAACAAAGGCATGGAAGCTCGACTGCAAGCCGTGAAGCACTCCGGTTGGGCGGCCGGCGGCTTGCGGTCTGATTTCCCGACCTTCCTTTCTTGCTTGCTCCGCGAGCTTGTACATTTTTCCATTCTCATAAGCGGGCGCGGTTGTTGCAATTAGCGTAACGGTGAGACCGGTTTGCTTTTGGAACTCAGTGACCCATTCCCATTCTTTATCATCGCCGAGATGGTCAGACACTAACTCAAACACCGCGTTGTTCATGGATTTCATTCCCAGACCCAAGGCCAGCATTTCTTCGTTGCCAGAAAAAGTGCCGGGCATATACTCGCCGTGGATATCTTTATGCAAGAGCGTTTTTGAGCTTGAAAATCCAAGCGCCCCTGCTTCGACTCCTTCGCGTACCAGTGCCGCCATTTCGTCGACTTCGGCCTGTGTTGGCGCATAATCTGTATTACACCTTTCACCCATAACGTAGGCACGCACTGCGCCGTGGGGAACCTGAGTTGCGACGTCGATGGCGCGTGGCATCGCCTCAAGTGCATCAAGATACTCAGGAAAACTTTCCCATTGCCAGTTGATACCCTCGGACAGCGCCGCACCGGGTATGTCTTCTACACCTTCCATTAGTTCAATGAGAAAATTTCTGTCTTTGGGTTTTACGGGGGCAAAGCCTACGCCACAATTTCCCATAACAACCGTGGTCACACCATGCCAGCTTGACGGCGCAAGCAGTGGGTCCCAGGTAGCTTGGCCATCGTAATGAGTATGTATGTCTACCCAACCTGGCGTCACCAGCTTCCCCTTCGCATCGATTTCCGAATCAGCAGACGCCTCAATGACGGGACACTCGGTTGTGCCCAGTTTTGCGATTTTGCCATCTTTCATCGCGACGTCACCCAAATAACGTGGGTTGCCTGAACCATCGATGATGGTGCCGTTTCGGATAATCAAGTCGTACATAATGCTCTCCAGTTTGTTGAAACATCAGGGTGCTTCTGAAGTCATCGATAATGAATGGACATGATGAATAGCGCAAATATTTTTGTCGACGTAACGCATAAGCATCGCTTTGCCGGGGGGGCGTGCCATGATTCAGCAGTGGTCTCAGGTATTGAATTTGTTGTAGTCTTGTTAGCAATATCCAAGCGTTTTATATCTATCGAATCGAGTAAACCGAAATTATGAGTCAAACGAAACCGCTGGCACACCTTAAGATAATAGACTTTTCCGCTGTATACGCCGGACCTATTTGCACCCGATTGATGTCAGATTGTGGCGCCGATGTGGTAAAAATTGAGACGCCTGGGTTGGGCGATGTCATTCGTGGACCTAAAGGTACCAGTCGAGTGTTTTCTCATTTCAATGCTGGAAAAAAGAGTGTAGCCATTGATTTAAAGACGGCTGAGGGTCAGGCGATGGCTAAAGCGCTTGTGGCAGATGCTGATGTGGTGGTTGAGAATTTCCGCCCAGGGGTCATGAAGCAATTCGGGCTAGACTATGCATCGCTTTCTGATGTTAAACCTGACCTCGTTTACTGTTCCATATCCGGTTTTGGCCAAAACGGTCCTTTTGCCCAGCGAGCAGCCTATGCTCCCATCGCTCACGCCGCGGGTGGATTTGATATTACTCACATGCGGTCGCAGGGAGAAAAGGAAGTCGAACCCTCAATCTGGGGCATCATGATTGCCGACATGCTGACGGGTTCTTATGCCTATGGTGCCATTCAGACGGCCCTTTTGGGGCGTCAACAGACGGGCAAGGGTGAGCATATTGATGTCACAATGCTAGAGTCGATGATCTCGTTGATACCCGGACAAGTGCAAGGGGCGCAGATTGAAAATGCACCCACAGGCGGTGGGTTCCACCCGGTTCGAACCAGTGATGGTCATCTAATGATCTGTATTTTGTCCGGAAAAAACATGCAAGGGCTATGCAAAGCCATAGATCGGCAGGACATGTTCGAGGACGAGAGATTCAGCAGCAGTCAGCGTTTCAGACACATGAAGGAATTTGTTGCCGAGATTGAGCGTTGGTCGCTAAATCTTTCAGCGCTTGAGTGCGAACGGGTACTCAATGAATTCGGTGTTCCCTGCAGCGTCTACAATGCTGCGGAAGATTTGTTTGACCACCCGCAAGTGCTTTCCAGGAACGTTTTTACTGAGCAGCATGATGAATACGGCATGTTTAAGATTCAGAACGCACCGTATATGTTTGCCAGCGTCGATATTTCAACATCCAGTGAGTCCCCGGCGTTAGGCGAACATACGGATCATGTTCTTTCGCAATATCTCGGTTACAGTAGTGACCGAATATCGAGTTTAAGAAGTAGCAAAGTGGTGGCCTAATATCCGCGCTTTTATCCACACAAAATATCGTTTGATGATGAGGATCTAGTACCGTGGGCGATTATCAATCGCTGCTCGGCGTGCTTTCCTTAACGATGGGTGTTTCCTGGGCAAGTGGGGTGAACCTCTACGCAGCGCTACTAGTGCTTGGTCTGGGCGGGGCAACCGGTAACATCGAATTACCCTCGGACCTCGAAGTGCTCACAAATCCGTTCGTAATTGGCGCTGCAGGACTCATGTACGCCACTGAGTTTTTTGCGGACAAAATTCCCGGCGTTGATACAACGTGGGATGCTTTACATACCTTTATCAGGATCCCTGCCGGCGCAATGCTTGCCGCTGGCGCCATTGGTGACGTTAGCCCAGCTTTGGAAATTGCCGCAGGGATAGTGGGGGGTGGTTTAGCGACAACCAGCCACGCAACCAAAGCTGGTACAAGACTCGCAGTCAACACGTCTCCAGAGCCCTTTTCAAATTGGGGATTATCCGTCGCTGAAGACGTCGCAGTGATAGGGGGTATCTGGACGGCTGTGACACACCCAGTCATTTTCATTGGTTTGCTGCTTGTTTTCATTTTATTGGCAATTTGGTTGCTGCCGAGAATATGGGCCGGTGCCAAGTTTATCTTTTACAAGCTTGGCCAGTTGCTTGGATGGGTCGATGCCTCGTCTCAAAAAAACGCTGGCATTGAGCCGAAGAAAGTCATCAAAGCGAAGGGCGTCCTCGCCGCTGGTCCATTATCGGCAGACCATCGCGGCATAGCAGAAGAATTAGAAAAATTGAAAAGATTGCAGGACACCGGGGCGATTTCCGAAGACGAATACGAAACATTAAAAAAGAAACTGATAGAAAAATGAACGGTTTAAAAGTTAGTTGAAAAACATTCAAGATAACGTATTATAAATCAATTACTTATGGGTGTTATCTATAATATTTCTAGAGTATGAGCCGGTCAAGTTTTGCCGATGTAACGGTGATGAGCTCGGTAAAAGGTGTCGATATGATGCTGTTTATCGCTTCTTCAACGGCATGTTTTTGCATGCGGGCCGTCTCACTTAAGGCGGTTGAGCAAAGACGCCTTAGCTAAGATTTCGCGATTTAGACCCGCTCGGGCAACGGCATCGTTCGAGAGGATTGTCTTAGCGACAAATTGCCTCTATAATCCGCGCCCTTCGGGTCCCTCGGTGGAACCAAACTACATACATGCGAAAGTGGCGGAATTGGTAGACGCGCTGGATTTAGGTTCCAGTATCGCAAGATGTGAGAGTTCGAGTCTCTCCTTTCGCACCATCTATTTTGTTCGACTATAAATGTTCGACGATAAAAACAGGTAATGGCAATGCAAGTATCCCTTGAAACAACTTCCGGCTTGGAAAGACGAATGCACATTACGGTGCCAACGAGTGAGTTCGAGGACAAGGTTGACGCGAAGCTTAAGCAGACCGCTGGACAAGTGCGCCTTAAAGGGTTCAGACCCGGTAAGGTTCCGATGAAGGAAGTTAAACGCCGATTTGGCGCAGGTATTCGTCAGGAAGTCAGCAGTGAGCTGATGGAATCCTCTTATCGTGAAGCGATTATAAAAGAAGAGGTTTCACCAGCTGGATCTCCCCAGATTGAAGATATAAAAATTGAGCCGGGCCAAGATTTAGAATTTACTGCTGTCTTCGAGGTGTTTCCAGAGGTGACCCTTGCAGACTTTTCCGGTATCGCTGTGACCAAACCTGAAGCAAGTGTGACAGACGCTGATGTAGAAAAGATGATCGAAACGCTGCGCGAGCAACGTAAAGAATTCGAGGCCGTTGATCGCGCTGCCCAAAACGATGACAAACTCAATATCGATTTCGAGGGTTTTATCGACGGTGAGGCATTCGAGGGCGGTAAAGCAGAAGGCTCTGATCTAGTCATTGGCAGCGGGAGCATGATCCCAGGTTTTGAAGACGAATTGATCGGTGCTAAGACGGGAGAAGAGACCGAACTCAACGTGACATTCCCCGAGGACTATCAGTCCAATGAGCTCGCGGGCAAGGCGGCTGTATTCAAGGTGAAGGTCAATTCCGTGCTTGAGTCCAAACTACCTGAACTTAACGAGGCACTGTTTGAACAATTTGGTGTGACTGAAGGCGGCTTAGAAGCTTTTAAAACTGAAGTCACGGCCAACATGGAGAAAGAGTTAAAAGCAGCGATAGCCACGAAAGTGAAGAATCAGGTGCTTGATGGGCTCGCTGACACGAACGAAGTCTTGGTTCCGCAAGCTTTGATCGATTCAGAAATAGACCGTATGCGCCGCGAGGCTATTCAGCAATTTGGTGGTCAGCAGCAAATTGATCCATCAATTCTGCCTGCTGAGATGTTTCAGGACCAAGCCTCGAAACGCGTGGTGCTAGGTTTGTTGGTCAATGCGATCGTCGAAGAGAAATCTCTCGCTGCGGATCCAGACTTGGTAAAAGAAAAGATTACAGAAATGGCTAGCTCCTACGAAGATCCTGAGCAAGTCGTTAACTATTACTATAGTAATGAAGAGCAGTTGAATCAAATTCAAAATCTTGTTCTCGAAGAACAGGTAATAGAGACCGTTATTGCTGAGGCGGTTGTGACGACGGAGGCCATGGACTACGACGAAGCAATCAAGCCTGTTCAGCCACCGGAAGTCGAAGCGGAAGCTGATGATTCCGAATCGGCAGATCCTGAACAGGACGCCGAATCCACTGAAAAGGAAGATTGAGAAAAATAAGTGTCCCTCAGGCATTGAAACTTTGTGAAAATGTCGCAATATTAGTGGTGTAGTGTAAAGCACCACAATGAATTTGAGACTTTTGGTCTGACCAAAAGATGTTTCTATGTACGCATGAGGTTTAAATGAGCAATATTTACGATCCTACTCGCCCGGTTACCCAGGGTCTTGGCTACGTGCCGATGGTTGTTGAACAAACGGCAAGGGGAGAGCGCTCATACGACATCTACTCCCGGCTGCTTAAAGAACGTATTATCTTCATCGTTGGTCCTATCGATGACGCAGTAGCCAACATCGTTGTTGCCCAAATGTTGTTTGCTGAGTCTGAAAACGCAGACAAAGATATCCAGTTATACATCAACTCGCCGGGCGGCTCAGTCACAGCCGGCCTTGCGATCTATGACACCATGCAGTTTATCAACTGCGACGTAAGTACCATGTGTATCGGACAAGCTGCGAGTATGGGCTCATTTCTGCTAGCGGGCGGTGCTAAGGGCAAACGTTATTGCCTACCCAACTCCCGAGTGATGATCCACCAGCCCCATGGTGGTTCTCAGGGGCAAGCATCTGACATCGAGATTCAAGCGAAAGAAATTCTCTTTCTCAGGGACCGGTTAAACCAGATTTTGGCAGACCATACAGGCAAGAGCGTAGAGCAAATAGCAGCCGACACTGAGCGTGATAACTTCATGACAGCAAATGAAGCTGCCGATTACGGCCTCGTCGATCGCGTGCAAGAGCCGCGCACCGCACTTTCATCGGTATAACCGATCTTGGCGTGCATACCGTGTTTTAAATCGGTCAACTTTATATATAATACTTTTGTGCGAATGTCGTTTAAGGCGGGTGTCTAGTCATCAAGAAATGAAGGCGTGTCGTCACAAGCACAAGATTTTTTTTGTTATGCTGAATAAAATTGAGAGTGAGGTAATGTTATGTCCGACGGAAACGACGGGAATAATGGGGATGGAAAGCTTCTTCATTGCAACTTCTGTGGGAAAAGTCAGCATGAAGTCCGCAAACTAATCGCAGGACCCTCTGTTTACGTTTGTGATGAATGTGTAGAACTTTGCAACGACATCATTCGAGAGGAGCTTCAGGAAACTGCTGAAGAAGGCGAGTCAAAAAGTCTTCCTACGCCGCAGGAAATAAAAGAGATACTTGACGAATATGTCATTGGACAAAAGTGGGCTAAAAAAGTCCTTTCAGTCGCTGTCTACAACCATTACAAGCGACTGAACTACAGCGGAAAGAAGGACGAGGTAGAATTACAAAAGAGTAATATCTTGCTGGTCGGTCCAACCGGCGTTGGTAAAACATTGCTTGCCGAAACGCTTGCAAGGCTGCTGGATGTCCCGTTTACCATCGCCGATGCAACCACGCTGACTGAGGCTGGTTATGTGGGGGAGGATGTCGAGAACATCATCCAAAAACTGCTGCAAAAATGTGATTACGATGTAGATAAGGCGCAGGTAGGCATCGTTTATATCGACGAAATCGATAAGATTTCAAGAAAGTCTGATAACCCATCGATTACCCGAGACGTCTCTGGAGAAGGTGTTCAGCAGGCCTTGCTTAAATTGATCGAGGGCACGGTAGCTTCGGTTCCTCCTCAGGGCGGACGTAAGCACCCACAGCAAGAATTTCTTCAAGTAGACACATCAAACATCCTGTTCATTTGCGGTGGAGCATTCGCCGGTTTAGACAAGGTGATTATGGACCGTTCTTCAAAGAGCGGGATTGGATTCGGCGCAAGCGTCGAGACCGAGAGCAGCAAGAAAAACCTGGGAGATACGCTACGCACTGTTGAGCCAGAAGATCTCGTCCGTTATGGCTTGATTCCTGAATTCGTTGGTCGGTTACCGGTGATCGCTACGCTTGATGAGCTTGATGCAGACGCTTTGGTGCGCATCTTGAGTGAGCCAAAGAACGCCTACACCAAGCAGTACTCGAAGCTTTTCGAAATGGAAGACGTCGAAATAGACTTCAGAGATGACGCGCTCGTTGCAGTAGCTAATAAGGCAATGGAACGTAAAACAGGTGCACGAGGGTTGAGATCAATACTGGAAGCAGTTTTGCTCGAAATCATGTACGAGATTCCCTCTGAGAACAGCGTGACTAAGGTAATTATTGATGAAAACGTCATTAATGGCGCTTCTGATCCGATCCTGATTTACGAAACGCAGGATCAACCGCAAAAGGCTTCGTCCGAGTAGCGCGATAAAAGACCTGATTTTTATATTCACTGCGATCAGGACAGACGAGAAGAAACGAAAGGGGCTTGTCAGCCCCTTTTTCGTTCCTGAATTGAGGATCGCTATCGCAATGTGAAAAAAACCATGAGCTGGACGCGGGATGCAGTTCGGCTTGCTAGTCATCGGGTAAGTCGGATGGCGAATGACGTCCCCAAAAAGTGGTTATTAACAACGACGAAATCTATTAAGATAAAAAGCCTTGAAGTGGCGCGGAGACATTAACTTTCGATAGCGACACTTCAGTATTAGGTCTCTGTATCGTGTTTTCAGAGCCGTAATTGAAATTTAGGGTGCCAGGAGATGATATGCCCGTTTTAAAAAACATACCGATCGTTACTTTACGCGACATGGTGGTATATCCACATGGCGTACAACCGTTATTCATCGGTACTGAGAAGTCCATTCGCGCGCTTGATTTTGCCCAAAAGAACGACAAAGGAAAGAAAGTTCTGTTGGTAGCGAAGCGGGATCCCGAAAACGACGCCCCTGGCCCCGATGACCTTTTTGACTTTGGCACCGTGGCAACGATACTTCAACTGATTCGATTACCAGACAAGACTGTCAAGATTCTTGTCGAAGGCGGCTCTCGAGCGGAGGTTTTATCTATATCTGATGAAGAAGCATTTTTTGTCAGTGACGTGAACGTCATCGAAGAAGCGCCAGTAAGCGCTGCTGAATCAGAGGTGCTGGTACGTTCGTTGATGTCGGCGTTCGATCAGTACGTTCAACTGAGCAAGAAAGTGCCCCCAGAAGTCTTGACCTCACTCTCGAACGTAGACGATCCCAGTCGGTTGGTAGACACCATCGCTGCGCAAATGAGTCTGAAGCTAGACGAGAAGCAACAAATACTCGAGATGTCGAATCTGAGCGAACGCATTGAGCACATGTTGAAACTGCTCGAGAACGAAATCGACTTGTTTAATGTCGAAAAGCGCATACGCGGCCGCGTTAAAAAGCAGATGGAAAAAAGTCAACGCGAGTACTACCTCAACGAGCAGATGAAGGCGATACAAAAAGAGTTAGGCGACCTAGACGATGTGCCTAACGAGGTTGAGGATATACAAAAGCGGCTCGACGACTCTGGCATGCCAAAGGAAGCCAAAGACAAGACCGCACAGGAACTCAACAAGTTGAAAATGATGTCTCCGATGTCAGCAGAGGCGGCGGTTGTCAGAAGTTACATTGACTGGATGTTGAATACCCCGTGGAAGAAACGCTCAAGGGTCAGAACAGACATCGTTGAAGCTGAGTCGGTGCTGGAAGCTGACCACTTCGGTCTTGAGGAGGTTAAGGACCGTATACTTGAATATCTGGCTGTACAACGTCGCGTGAAAAAGATTAAAGGACCGGTACTGTGTTTGGTTGGCCCTCCCGGTGTCGGTAAGACTTCGCTGGGCGAATCTATCGCCAGAGCAACTAATCGGAAATTTGTCCGGATGGCGCTCGGCGGGGTGCGGGACGAAGCAGAAATTCGTGGACATAGGCGCACATATATCGGTTCTATGCCAGGAAAGATTATCCAGAAATTGTCAAAGTCTGGCGTCAAGAACCCGCTGTTCTTGTTAGACGAAATCGACAAAATGGGGCAGGATCATCGCGGCGATCCAGCCTCAGCATTATTGGAAGTGCTTGATCCTGAGCAAAACAACTCATTTAACGATCACTATATGGAAGTTGATTACGACCTGTCAGAAGTCATGTTTATCTGCACGTCCAACTCCATGAACATACCCGCGCCACTGTTGGATAGGATGGAAATCATTCGCATTCCGGGTTACACCGAAGACGAAAAGATGAATATCGCTTCTCGTTATTTGGTGCCAAAGCAGATTGGTAACAACGGTTTAAAAGATGGCGAAATCGAGATTGGCGATGAGACGCTCCGAGACCTCATCAGATATTACAGTCGCGAGGCGGGTGTCCGAGGACTTGAGCGTGAAGTAGCAAGAATCTGTCGGAAAGTGGTTAAGAAGAAAGCCTTATCTGACAAAGGTGAGATTCCCGACACGCTCGCCATTACGCCGACTGACCTCGAAGATTACAGCGGTGTACGAAAATTCAGTTTTGGCAAGGCGGAAGAAAGTGATCAGATTGGTCAAGTGACTGGCTTGGCTGTCACAAGTGTCGGCGGCGAATTGCTGACTATTGAGGCGATGGCGGTGCCCGGTAAAGGTTCCACCATCAAGACTGGTTCACTGGGTGATGTGATGCAGGAGTCAATTCAGGCAGCCTTGACGGTTGTTAGAAGTCGCGCGACTGTCTTGGGCATCCAGAAAGATTATTACGAAAAATACGATCTTCACGTGCACATGCCTGAAGGTGCGACACCCAAGGATGGCCCAAGCGCGGGTATTGGACTTTGCACCGCGCTTGTATCGGTACTTACCGGTATTCCGGCGAGATCAGACGTGGCGATGACAGGAGAGATTACGTTGCGTGGCCAAGTGCTGCCTATTGGTGGGTTAAAAGACAAGCTACTCGCTGCACATCGTGGCGGTATAAAGACTGTGCTTATTCCGGACGAAAACAAGCGCGACCTGAAAGAAATTCCGGAAAATATCAAAGGAGATTTAGATATACGTCCGGTGAAATGGATAGACGAGGTGCTCGAAGTTGCGCTCCAACGCATGCCCGAACCCCTAGCTGAAGAAGACGTCAAAAAGCAAGAGAATAGGAAGGATTCCGACCAAGAAGGCAGAATTAGCGCTCATTAGGAACTTTGTCTTGACAGCTATTTTATCGAGTTGGTATAACCTGAGTGTGGTTGTGGCTTAGTTCGTAGCACGCTGTCGCTCTCCTTCTTACGAAAGGTATGTAGGGGCTTTCAGTGCAATCGAGTCATGATAAGTCTATGACTTTTGTCTTAGGCATGTCGCGATCATTTTCAGTTTGACAGGGTGTCAACAGGGCTTAAAACGTACGATATTTGGTCCTTCAAAAATGTAATATCTGTAAAGGGATTTCCAATACCTGGTTTCTCAAAATAAAGGGGTGGAGTGTGAACAAACAAGAATTAATAGAAAATATAGCGGAATCTGCCGACATTACTAAGGCGGCAGCAGGCCGGGCTCTTGACTCGATGATTGATTCGGTGTCTGGTGCATTGAAAGAAGGCGATTCTGTCGTCTTAGTAGGTTTTGGCACATTTACGGTGAGAGATAGGGCGGCCCGAACTGGTCGAAATCCTCAAACTGGCGAAGAAATACAGATAGCAGCGGCGAAAGTACCAGCCTTTAAAGCAGGTAAGGCGCTTAAGGATGCTGTTAACTAACAGGGGTATTTAACCTGTAGCTTGGTGTTAGCTTGCTTAGGTGTCTATTGTTTTTGTTGGGTAGCGTAGGGCGAGCACTAAACCTTATGTAAACAGCTTAAACAAAAGCTTTTGTCTTTGCATCGGTGGTCCCAAGCGTAAGCTGTGAGAATGCAACAACTGTTCAAACAGCGGTTTTAAAGTTACAAAAAGAAGAGTCGTTAAACTTCTTATAGAGATGGCGCATCTTTGATGCGCCATTTTTTGTGCGTCCGGGAATTAATACTCGGATTTATGTAGAATGCGGGATTCGATTCCCCCGTATATTGGAAGATTGAGGTAGTTAATGTCCATCCAGAACATGCGTGACAAGTCAGAAGGGCTGGTTGCAAAAATTATTGTTTTTATGATCATCATCGTATTTGCGCTCTTCGGCATGGGCTCAATTACAACATTTTTGGCGCCGGTTCCTAAGGTGGCTACGGTCAACGGGACTGATATCACTCAACAAGAAATGGAGTTGGCGGTAGAAAGAAATCGACGCATGATGCTCGCGCAGGAGATGTCTCTGGATGACATTGATGAAGATATGCTGCGTCAGAATGTGTTGAAAGATTTAATCAATAGGGCGCTTTTAATTGATGCGGCTGAAGAACTTGGGCTTGGTTTCAGCGATGCCGCGCTCGATGACGAAATACGCGCAACACCTGCCTTTCAGTTAGACGGTGTTTTTGATCCGGGACAATTCCAATTGGTCATCGGTAGTGCTGGATTTTCTCCTCTTTTATACCGCCAGGAAATGCGACGAGACAAAACTTTTCAGCAACTTGGCGCCGCAATCAGCGCTACTGCTTTTTACACAGAAGGCGAGGTATTAAAATCTAGCAGTCTCGCCCAACAGACAAGGGATATTGCATATCTGAGAATCGACACAGAAACGTTAATTGACGACATAGAAGTTAGCGAAGAAGAAGTCGATTTGTACTACAACTCCAATACTAATCTTTATATGACGGAAGAAAGCGTCGAATTAAGTTTTGTCGAGATAAAGAGAGATGATTTATTAGGCGAAATCGATGTGTCTGACGACGCTCTGATGGTTTTTTATGAAGATACTAAAGCAATCTATGCTGAAGACGAGCGCCGACAAGTGGCCCATATTCTAATTGAAGTTAACGACGAAGTGAGTCAGGAAGAAGCGTTAGGCACTATCCAAGAGGTATACGAGAAGCTGCAGTCCGGCGGGAATTTCGCTGAGCTCGCGAAGCAATACTCTCAAGACCCAGGCTCGGCAGAGGTTGGCGGTGATTTGGGTTATAACGGAGCTGGCACTTTCGTAGCTGAGTTCGAGGAGGTTTCAAATAATCTTGAGTTAAATCAGCTTTCAGAGCCGGTTCTGACGGAGTTCGGTTACCACCTGATAAAGCTGTTGGGTGTTGAGCTTGCTCAGACACCTGATTTTCTTGATATAAAAGATACGCTCGAAAAGTCTTACCGCGAATCAGAAGCGGAGGAGATTTTCGTTAATCGATCAGCTCGACTAAGTGAGTTGGCTTATGAAAGCGCTGATCTTTTTGAGCTTTCGGAAGAACTTGGATTAGAAATTAAACAGACTGGCAAAGTGGATCGTTCCACAAACGAAGGTATCGCAGCGAATGCCAGAGTTTTGGATGCCGCATTTTCGTCCGATGTGCTACTTGATCGTGTTAATAGCGATTTGATCGAAATTAACCCTAATCACCATGTCGTTGTTCGCGTCGAAGCGCATCAACCGCGCGAAGTACGTCCTTTGGTTGACGTTTCCGCAGATATTCAAAATGCTTTAGTTGAGGAGAAATCGGCTCAATTAGCGAGAGAGCAAAGCGCAGAAATCGTTGATTTGCTCAATACGGGTTCTATTACAAGGTTTGTCGCTGATAAATTTGGTCTGGAATGGGTAGTTGTTGGACAGGCTGGGCGTAACCAGCTAGGACTCGATAGGGAGATTGTAGTTGAGGCATTTAGCTTGCCAAGACCTGCTGAGGGCAGCAAGACAGTAGGTAGCGCCATATTAGCCGATGGCGATGCAGTCGTGCTTAGTGTTACGAACGTGACCAACAAGCCCAAAACAGGCATGGCTGAGACAGAACTCACCAGTTTAGCAAGAGTGCTTGCGGTTCAGCAGGGCACTCATGACTATTTCGAGTTTCGTGAAACCTTGGGCGAAGACGGTTCAATTGATACCGTAAACTAGTCTTCATCATTGGTTAAGCGAGGGGACGAGGCTTAACATCACATGAACCGCTCGTTTGAAGACGGACGTTTTATTACCAACTAGATTGATAGGTTCGTTTATTCGATAGCGCTATTCGGTTTGGGTGACGTCTACGTACAGCGTTATCTTGTCGCCGGGCTGGATATACTTTTTATTTCCCAGCTTGGCGTTCCATTCCTTAATGCTGCTAATAGAAAGGTTAAACTTGTTTGCGATAAGTCCGAGCGATTCTCCCTTACGAACGCGATAGTTTACTTTTCTGATCACTTCTTTACGACTCGGTGTACTTGCCAGTGCGAGGGCGCCGGTATCTTTCCGCTTACCAAATATCATAAGCTCCTTGCCGGGACGCAGAATGTCCGTCGGCGCCATGCCATTCCATTTAGCCAGTGAGCGTGTTCCGACTGAGAATTTACGCGATAAATCCCAAAAGGTATCACCTGGCAAGACAGTGTAGCGGATTGCGTCAGCACCCAACTGACTTGCTACAGAGTTTTGCTTATTCGATAGTCTAGCCGTGTCGCTCAGTTGATACGTGTTGCTCGCGGCGCTCGCGACAGGAACCATCAATGACTGGCCTGCCACTATAAGATTGCTTCGAATTTTGTTTGCGTTACGAATCGCGGTGATTGTTGTGTGATAACGGTCGGCGATCACGCTAAGGCTCTCGCCTGATTTGATCTTGTGACGAGTCCAAGAGAGCCTTTCGCTTTCAGATAGCGTTAACAGGTTTTCCCTCAAAGTGTCTGCGTGTTCGATGGGCACCAGAACCTCATGTGGGCCCTCAGGGTGCGTGGACCATTTGTTAAATGCAGGGTTGAGCAGGTAAAGCTCTTCGATGCTGATTTCGGCACCTTCGGCGGCTTTACTCAAGTCCATTTGTGAGCCGATATCAACTGCTTCCCAATAGGGTTTGTTAGCTATTGGTTTAAGTTTCACGCCGTATTTTTCTGGGTCTTTTATGATCGCACTGATGGCCAGCAATCGGGGCACATAGGCGCTGGTTTCTCGAAATAGCTTTAAGGAGAAGAAGTCGATGGGTTTTCCAGCTTTTTTGTTTTTCCTGATCGAGCGTTTTACATTCCCCTCACCTGAATTGTACGAAGCCAAGGCAAGATACCAGTCTTCATCGAGATTACGGTGCAGGGCATTGAGGTAATCGAGTGCACCCTGGGTCGCAAGGCGAATATCTCGTCTGCCATCATGCCAATAGTCAACGTGGAGTCCATACATTCGCCCGGTGGCAGGAATGAACTGCCACAACCCAGATGCCCGACCATGGGAATAGGCAAACGGGTCGTAGGCGCTCTCGACAATCGGCAGTAGGGCAAGCTCCATAGGCATACCTCGTTGTTCAATTTCTTCAACAATATAGTGCAAGTATCGTGAAGCGCGATCAGTAACGCGATCAAGGTAGGCGGGGTGTCTGCTATACCAATTGATTTCAGCCTTGACCCTTTTCTGGTCGAGGTGGTGTTCGAGGTTCAGACCGCTCCTTATGCGAGTCCAGAGATTTAGTTGATCGGCGGCAAGGGCCTCTATTGGTGCTAGGTCCTCGCTAGCCTCACCGTCGGTGCTCGCAGAAATCACATTGGATGGAACGTCAACATTATCAATGCTTGCGGGTATCGTAACTGCATCGTCAGGTGTCTCGGCCGTGTCTGATAAAAGCGGGAGTTGTTCCTCTACCGCAAGCATCACCTGGTCGTTGCTCAACAGGTCGTCAGAGGAAACGTTTTCGTCCGTCGTCTGATCTATCTCTGCACCGGCAAAATCAGGGTTACTGGACCTGCCGAGGAATGATTCGGGTATTATTGTCTGGCACCCACCCAAAGTAACAATCAGCGTGAGGATAGTGCTAAAATTCTTGATGCCCATTAAAAATAACTCAGCAGTCTAAAATATTACGATACAAGTGCGAGAAATCGGTGAGTATAATCTGGTTATACCGTGACTGCTAATCTGATGGATGGATGGCGCACTTAGTGGAAGGCATATGTTGTGAACTCAGCTTTTAAAAGGTATCCCTTGAAACAAGATGAACTGATAGAGGCATTGCGAGAGTGGTTTGAAAGTCCGCTGGGTGTCCAAGTTTGTGAAACTCAGGGCGCGATTTTGGAGCAGCTTTTACCAGGATACTTTGGTTATCACCTGCTGCAAATGAGCATACAGTCGGGGGCGTTGTTTGATTCGAGTCCAATCAGGCATAAATTTAAGCTTGATATCCATCCTGCCGACTCTGCTTATTGCGCCGCGTCTCCAGCAGCACTTCCCTTTGCGAACGATTCGGTCGATGTTGTTCTTATGCATCATTTGCTTGAATACTCTAGCAACCCTCAGCAACTGCTCAGAGAGGTCTCGAGAGTATCCTTGCCGATGGGGCATGTTGTCATCGTTGGTTTTAATCCGCATAGCCTATGGGGCCTCTGTAAGCCGCTCGGGCGTTTGAGGAAACACCCGCTTTGGTCAGGCAATTTTATCCGGCCTGGACGCGTGATGGACTGGCTAAATCTGCTGAATTTTAAGATCGACCGGGCACAGTACTGTACTTATGGGTTACCGTTGTCGGGTTACAGCAGCCAGAAAGCGGATTACTCTAACGGATTAAGCCGGAATGCCAATTTACCTTTTGGCGCGGTGTATGTGATTGTCGCCAGAAAGCAGGTTGGCACGCTTACCCCCATTAAGCCGATATGGAAAACGCAAGCATCTTTCGGGCGTTTAGCGGCCGTCCGCCCCTTGGCTGGAAGAAATTCTTCTCCACGGACAAATCGCGTGGGCCCGCCGGAAAGTAAAAAATAAATCGCTTTTTACGTAATGAGGCAATGATGAGTACGGTTTTAATTTTTACGGACGGCGCCTGCAGAGGAAACCCCGGACCGGGTGGTTGGGGGGCTTTACTTCGTTTTGGTGTCACAGAAAAGGAACTTTGGGGTGGCGACCATAACACCACTAACAATCGGATGGAGTTGACGGCTGCAATCAAGGGGCTTGAAGCACTGAAGCGTCAGAGCCGAGTTGAATTGACCACAGATTCGCAATATGTTCGAAAAGGAATCACTGAGTGGATAGGAAATTGGAAGGCGCGCGGTTGGAAAACGGCAAGTAAGCAACCCGTTAAAAATGAGGATCTTTGGCGACGTCTAGACAAGCTAGCGGGGCAGCACGAAATTAGCTGGCACTGGGTAAAAGGTCATAGCGGACACAGAGAGAACGAAATAGCGGATAGCCTCGCGAATCGCGGTATTGATGAACTTAATTAGGAAAAATGTATGAGACAAGTTGTACTAGACACAGAGACAACGGGACTGTCTCCTGAGCTTGGTCATCGTATTCTGGAAATCGGTTGTGTGGAAATCATAGACAGGAAACTGACCAGAAGGCATTACCACCAGTACATCAATCCCAAACGTGAAATTGACGATGGTGCGCTGGAGGTCCACGGAATTACACAGGAATTCCTCAAAGATAAACCGGTGTTCAAAGATATCTTTAATCCGTTTCTAGAATACGTCAAGGGAGCGGAGTTGATTATTCACAACGCACCTTTCGATGTGGCTTTTATTAATCGTGAAATGGCGCTCATGTCACCGCAATTAGGCAAGATAACTGATTACTGTTCAATTGTTGATAGCCTGGAACTCGCCAGAAACAAACATCCCGGGCAAAAAAACAATCTAGATGCGTTGTGCAAAAGATACTTGGTTGACAATTCCCAACGGGACTTGCATGGCGCGTTGCTCGACTCTGAAATTCTGGCTGATGTTTATTTGCTGATGACGGGTGGCCAAGTGACACTGAGTCTGGGTGAGGTTGAGTCAAGTAGTGCCGACGAGGGTGCCGGCATCGGTAGGGTCAGTTCAGAACGGGGCAAGCTCAAGGTGATCAAGGCTGCAGAAACAGAGCTCGAGCGACACAAGGCTTTTCTCGGTAAACAGCAGGAAAATTCGGGTGTCGAAGCACTTTGGCAGGACTAACCCAAGTCACTATTCTGTTTCTTTTCCTCAGCCTCCTAATTTCTTAAGCTTGATCGCTGATGGCGTGTGACCCTGATTGCCGGCACGCCGGTACCATGAACGTGCGGTCTCCTTGTTTCTTTTGACACCCTTGCCGCGCTCATATGTTTCTCCCATCACGTATTGCCCTGCTGGATACCCTGTCTCCGCCGAACGACTAATCCATTGCAGCGCTAGTGCATAGTCACGCTTAACGCCTTTGCCTATTTGGTATTTTTCACCTAACTTAAGTTGTGCAGGTGGATGACCTAGGTCTGCTGCACGTTTGTACCACGAGACCGCTTGGCTATCAGATCGCCTTATGCCTCCTAGTCCTTTCTCTGTGAATACCGCGATTGCCATCATGGCCACCGGATAGTCCCTTTGCGCTGCGAGCTGATACCATTTCAGTGCGCTAGTGTAGTCGGGCTTGCCGTTGTCACTGAGCCCTCCCTGTTCGTGCATCCAGCCAATTGTGGCTTCAGCCGCTGGATAACCAAGGCGTGCTGCAAGTTGTATGGCATTCATTGCGTCGCCGTAGCGCCCTGCACTAAGAAGTGCTCTGGTGTACTGAATTTGGAATCGAATAACATCAGGATTCAGACGCAGTGCTTCGTTACATGCTGGAATGGCCGCTTGACTAGCAATATCTTTTATAGGAATTGACCATTCCTCGTTTCCCCGAGCGTACCTGGCAAGGGCATCACAATTATGTTTTTCAGGCACTTCAGCCTTCAGACTCTCCAGCGTCTCGTCTGTGACTCTGCCGTTGACGTCAAGATCTCGGCGAATCTGGTACACGGCAACGGCTTCCCGGGTCGCTTTAGAGAACTCACCATTCACCACGGCATTTCTAAACCCCAGTTGCTGAAGATGAGTTTGCGCTTCCCGAATGCGCAGTGTTCGTGCTTTTTCTGCCGACCGAGCCAGTTCCTCTTGACGCATACGCTCCTGTTCTCTTCGACGCTTTTCCTGTACCTCGGCTTCCTCTTTTACAGAGAGCAACAATTCTGTGGCTTGGTCATAGTATCTACCCTTGCGCCCTGTATTCGCGAGGTACACAACCAGTCGGTCTCTGGCTGCCAGCGCCTGACCGGTTCGATAAAGAGCTCTGGCCTCTAGGAAAGACAGTGAGTCGGGAATTTCTATGTCCAATGACCGGATTCTAGGTATCAGGTTAATAATGCCTTGGTTATCGTCTACTTTAAGCAGGGTTGAGAGTTCAGTCATCAACAAATCGACTTGGACATCGAGGGGTAAGTTCTCGGAGATAGTATTCGATTCTGCGTTAGCTACTTGAAAGTGGCCGAGAAAGACAAAGATCACTACAAATATTATTTTACGCCCAATGTTGTTTTTCACTCACCTACCTCAAATAAAATCAAACGCCATCAAATTCGCCCACAGTGTCCGTTACCGAGTGCTAAGAGATCTAGTTTTCGTTTCGTCATAATAGTACTGAAAAGTGGCACAAAGTACACCCGGAGTAGCCGAAGATGCTTAGCTCTCAGATTCACAGTAGCCTTTCAGTGTGAGGATACTGCCGGCCAGCAGTTGCAGGTCTTCCAGTTGTGCGACATCTGTCGTGAAGTACCAACGGTTAGACTTGTAGTTGCCTTCAGACTGGCTATGAAATTCATCGCTTAATTCGAGCGACATCGATGCCCAACCTTCAGAGGAAACACGAATGTCGGAGACGGAAGACAAATCATCGGCAAGATTAAGTGATGCGGCATTCGTAGATTTAACCGATTGAGGTTTGCCGCTATCGCCACAGAGAAAGTTATGGCTGGATTCACTTCTAAAATTCAGTTGGCAAGTACCCCGTGCCTGAACCCAATTAGCTATTTTACGGTTGCTCTCGCAATTGTGCGCGGGGGTTGTGTATTGCGCCAATGACGAAGCAATGAGTGTGACAACGTTGTTGAGTGCATCGCTTGCCTGCTCAGCTCTTTGGTCAGCAAGTATTTTTTCAGTTTCCTCAGCCGTCAGGGTGGGGGTTGTTTCCACAATGGTATCGGCAACAACAGGCTCAGCGTTTTTCTTAACTTGTGGTTGAACAACTGCATCTATGGCCTCGGCTAGTAGAGAGTCAAGAGAGAGGCTCGGCTGTGTTTTTGAAGCTTGCTGAGCGGGAATTTCTAATTGCGAGGCAGGTCCGATGTTGGATAAAGCAAGCGTATCTGTGGTGACCTCAAATGTTTCAAAGCGTAGATTAGATGTTAATAAGCGTTTTGCGTTGTCTACAGTTTCACATGGACTGTTATCTCTTGGACTTGCACAGAACAGCGTCGACCAGTGCGGTGATTCGGTAGTCGATGTGTCCGCCTTGATGCCGGCGGCAGAAATAGTTGGACTCAATTTGATGTAAGTAAGGCTGTCAGTTTGTGTTCGTGCTTGAAGCCAAATATGGGTAATTTTAGAAAGACAGTCCGCGTTTGTGTTGGGTCCTGCGCGCCAGCTCATGTTAGAGGTGATTAGAGGTTCGCCGAATGACTCGTCAATTTTAAACGTAACAGTCATATCAGCGATGTTGCAAACTGATGCTCTGAAGTTTGATTTAGTGAGATTGGCGTTCATCGCGGCATAACCATGATGAGTCACCTGAAACGCAAGGAGCGCACAGAATAAAGCCCATCCAATGCGCCTCGATTTTCTATCATTCATGTCAATCAACCTCCTGTTGATCGGCCAGTGCGATATCCATTTGATGACCCATAGTGGGCATTATTTGTGTTTGGAAGTCAATTGGCGGTGCCCTATTGTCCGTCCTGAAAAGTTCTGCTGATTATTTTTTGATACAGCACAGGCGCGAGACGTTCCAGAATAGCAATAAACAGGGCATCTCGACCCACGAGTATTTGTGCCTTGTTTTTCATAACGCCTCTGAGGATCTTTTCCGCAGCTTGCTCTGATGTGAGATTCGCCATCGTTTCGAATGTCGCTGCAAATTCCTCTTTTGTCGGCGCTGTGTTGTCCTGAGTGACATAGCGTGAATCTCTAACGATGTTAGTTTTTACGCCGCCGGGTTGTACACAACTGACGTTAATGTGGCTGTTTTCAAGCTCCATTCTCAGGGCATATGTAAAACCCCTGACTGCAAATTTTGAAGCGTTGTATGCTGACTGTGACGGGACAGCAATCGTACCGAAAATACTTGAGGTATTAACAATATGTGCTTCCTCGACTTTCTGCATATGCGGTAAAAAAGCTTTTGACCCATAGACTACGCCCCAGAAATTGATATCCATTAACCAATTAAAATCTTCGTAGTTCATATGTTCAACATTATCAGTAAGTGAAACGCCGGCATTGTTAAACACCAGGTTCACTTGTCTATGATCCCGAACCGCGTCATCAGCGAAGGCGTATACTGCATCCTTATCTGAGGTATCGACTATGTAGGTGGTCACGTCTACGCCGTAGTTTTGGCAAATATTCGCAGTCTCTTCAACTGCAGACTCGTTGATGTCAGCCAGAGCAAGGTGGCAGCCCCTGCTTGCAAGGGATTTAGCCAGCGCTTCGCCCATGCCAGATCCAGCGCCCGTGATAGCAGCTACTTTGTTGTTGAATGATTTCATTGTGATATGCGACCTTTTGCTGAACGGTGTGCTTCAAGCTGTATCATGGCTTTTGTGCAATGGTGATGCGCTGATCTCCGATACGTTGAGTAATCCTCTTGATGTCAAAATATTCAAGTATCTCAATACACAGGTTGCGACCAATTTGCGTTACATCACGGTATTCCTTGACTGAAAATTTACCATCAGCATTTAGACCAGCCGTTTCATATACGTGATGTTCCAATTGACTAATGCCCTCTGGCAGGAAATACCGATTTGATGCTGGTTTGACCAGATATCCTAGTTTTGTAAGTTCACTCAATAATTTTTCAAGCGCACGCGGTGGCAGATTGAGGGTCTTCGCCAAGTCATGAACGACTGGAGGGCGAATAGGATCTGTTTTGAGTATTGGTTCGACTTTTTCCCAAAGTTTCGCGGCAGCGCCGGATAATTCAGCGCGATGACCATACAGACTGTACTGGCCATTGATAAAGGACCACTTTTTTGTCGCAACCAGACTATTTGCCGCTAACGTCGCGATACCAGTCGTGAGTTTGCTGCTTACCGTCGCAATAATCTGATTAAGGGTGGCGCCATTCTTTTGCCGATCGTTTTTCAAGAGCGACTCAAGCTTTTCCGACATCGATGCGGATAACGTCTTCAGATTCACCTCGCTGATCAATTGATCGTCTTCTGACTTGAGGATTTTACTGCTCGGATCTTTGCCTATTGCCTGATTGATAAGTTGAAGGTGCTCTTCGAGTTCCGTTCTCGTGAAATTAAAAGCATGTTCAAGAGTCGATGCAAAAACACCAAAAGGGCGAGTGTTAATCGTGCTTTTAAGTGTGATATCTGTGAGACCTGTATTCCAAGCGCTTCTTATTTCGCTTAGCAGCGCAACACGATCAGGTTTAGCTCTGCCGCGTATCACCGAAACCGGATCAAGCACAATGCCTCCGCCGAGTGTTCGTTCGGCTGCCTGATCTCTGATGATGATACTGTCTCCCACGCAAAGGCTCAGCGGTTCGGTCAGCACGAGTTGTGCAAGCCCGTTTTTGCCGGGAGCGATAGCGGTTGAATCTAAAGTCGCAACGCGGCCTCGGGTATGACTGGCTGCGAAATGTACATGCACTGAGGTCCAGTGTTTTAGCGATTTGCTCTCATCTGGTAAAATACTAAGGGCAATGTCGCATCGTTCAGTTTCACCCCTAGCAAGATTCGTCGATAGGTGGCTGCCCCGGTGTATGTCAGTTTTTTCCAGTCCTTGGGCGCTGAGATTGATTGCGCACCTGTCGCCTGCACGACTTGTTTCGGCCTGTTTGTTTTGTCGGTGGATGCCTCTGATTCGTGCGATGTGCTGTCCCGGATTGATGAGCACTTGGTCACCCACAGATGCTTGCCCAGATAGCACTGACCCGGTAACGACGAGTCCAGAACCTTTAATACTAAAACATCGGTCGATAGAGAGTCTAAAAAAACCTGTCGCCGATTTCGATTCAATGCGAGCTGAAGCCCCGAACAGATAGTCAGCCAGCGACTCAATACCTTCGCCTGTTTCGTTTGAGACCTCGAAAATTTCGCAGTTGCCTTGAGACAGAAATGTATCTGCTGTCATCAGATTTATCTGTTGTTTTACCTCGGCGATTCGGTGAGCATCCACCCTGTCTGTCTTGGTTAGGGCTACGGCACCTTGGGTAACGCCAATAAGGTTTAGAATGGCGAGATGTTCTCTTGTTTGCGGCATGGGGCCGTCGTCAGCAGCGATAACAAGCAACCCGAAATCAATTTCTCCAACGCCGGCGACCATATTATTGATGAACCTTATATGTCCGGGAACATCGATAAAACCAAGCTGGTCGTCACCCCGACTGCAGTAAGCGTAGCCAAGGTCTATGGTCAGACCTCGTTTTTTTTCTTCATCTAAACGATCAGTGTCTGTGCCTGTGAGTCTTTTTACAAGGCTGGTTTTTCCATGATCGACATGGCCAGAAGTTGCGATAATCATAATGTCAGAAGGGTAAGTTGGTCGGTGACGGCGTTTGCATCATCCAAGGTGCGAACATCAAAAATTAAGGCACTATCCTGCACCCTGCCAATCATTGGCTGCGGCAGTTGGCGAAAAGCCACGATAATTTCTTGCAATAATCGCTCGTGACTTGTGTCTGAGTCAGATCGTGCCGGGGTGATTCTGATACCCCAACTTGGTATCAAAGCCGTAGGTAAAGAGCCGCTACCGATTTGAGATTTGCATTCGACAGTCTCCGCTGTGGCAAAAGCCTCGACAGCTTTTTGCAGCATTGGTGTCAAAAACTCTGCCATTTGCTTGATATCTGCCTGGTCCCTAGTGAGGTGTCGCAAAGTCGGCAGCTTTGTAATGACTGTCTCAGGGTTACGGTATGCTTTCAGCACTTCAAACAGCGCAGCTATCGTCATTTTATCGACTCTAAGCGCTCGTTTGAGTGGATTGGATTTAATGCGTTTTATAAGTTCCCGCGTGCCAACTATGATGCCTGCCTGCGGGCCGCCCAAGAGCTTGTCACCACTAAAAGTGACAATGTCGGCACCATTTAATACTGCTTGTTGTACCGTTGGTTCGGGAGGTAATCCATGCGGACCGAAGTCCAATAGTGTGCCGCTGCCAAGATCCGTGACGAAAGGTATGTTGTGTTCATGGGCAAGGTCAGCGAGGGCTGCCTCGTCGACCGATTTGGTGAAGCCCTGAATCTCGTAGTTGCTGGTGTGAACTTTCATCAGCATGGCAGTTTCGGCACCAATGGCGTTTTGGTAGTCAGCCAGATGTGTTCTGTTAGTTGTGCCAACTTCTACCAAGGTACAACCAGAGCCTGACATGATGTCAGGAATTCTAAAGGAGCCGCCGATTTCGACCAGCTCGCCTCTGGATACTGGCACCTCTAGGTTTTTTCCTAGGGTGTTTAATACCAACAAGACAGCAGCAGCATTATTGTTGACTATCGTTGCCGCTTCGGCCCCAGTAAGTTCTGCCAATAATTGTTCAGTGTGAGAGTCTCTGTCTCCGCGTTTTCCGGTGGAAATGTCATATTCAAGATTCGATGCTGCTGTTGCCACCGCGTTAATTTGATCGATGGCAGCTTGCGGTAACTGTGAACGACCAAGGTTAGTATGTATAACTGTTCCCGTAAGATTCAGGACCTGTTGAAGGCTGCCCCGGTTCTGGCTGTCCAGCGTGGCTTCTGCCTCGGAGAGAAGATCGGCAACCGTCGGAATCGATGAGCCCGGAGCGCTTTTCAAATAGGCGCGAATAGTCGAGAGCTGCGCGCGAATGCACTGAACGAGCTCGGCATGGCCATATTTATTAACCAGTGGCGCAGCTTCATCTGCACCAAGAATAGTATCCACACCCGGTATGTTTGCGAGTGGATTAGTTTTGCCAGAATTCACAACACAGTCCTTCCTGCAACGTAACGTACATAATCAAAGTTAGCCTTTGACCGCTTCTCGAATGGCTTCCTGTAATGGACCTAATGGTCTGATCCAGGGTTTTACTTTCAGATCTTTAGTGGCCGTCCACTCTGCGGCTGCTTCCTCGGCCGCAGAGATGTCTGGATAGATACCAAGCAACAGCACGTGCCATGGCATGCCCTGACTGTTGATAAGAGCGGTCAGCGGCGTTGTTATGCCGTTGGCAGCGGCATACTCCAGCACCTCGGGTTGCTGTGGTAAAGCGATCAGTTGAACGGTGTAGTAATTAGCCGGATGATCTAGCAAGCCAGTCGTTTTTTCTGGCGCGGTGCTGTCTTCAAATTCTGCCTCGGGCAGCGGCTTTGAAGCCAGTTCTGGAGCCAGTTCTGGAGCGAGTGATTCAGCTGTGTATTGTGTTTCTTGCGGCATGACCTCTTGCTGCATGACTTCTTGCGAAGAAGTTGTCTGTGCGGGGGCACGTGACTTGGGTTGAATTGAAGTGATTTTTGAATCATCAGCATCCGTTTGGCATTGCCAGTCTTCCGTGTTCTGCTGTCCGTAACAGTGCCACTTTTTTGCGGTTTGCTGATTATCAATGAGGGACGGGTTATCACAGTCAGGACCACTGCATTTGTCGCCCTTTTTGTTAAAAAAGCCCCCAATAGAATCGAAGGTGCTGTTGACCGTCGAACAACCTGAAAGAAAGGTTAAGCCAAGTAGGCATGTTAGAGCAAAGCGTAACTTCATGAAGGAAGAATTCCGTGTAAGAGTAGAGTTTGTTTAACCTGCTAAAACTGCGATTTTTGTGGAAACAAACCGAAGATGCCACCCGTATGTAAAAACACTAGACACCTCGCGTTCTGAAACCTGCCGTGCTTGATTTCTTGAATCATGCCGTGAAACGCCTTGCCGGTGTATACCGGATCGAGTAACACGCCCTCAAGTTGTGCCAGCCACTTGATTGTATCAAAAATGACGGGTTCAGCACGAGCGTAACCGGGACCAACATATCCATCAATAATATCAATCATTGAGGTACTAATCGCCTGTTGCTGGCCATAACGTTGGTTCCAGCGAGCAATATCTGCCGAAATCTTTTGCCGAAAATAGTCAGCATCGTTGCTGACATTAAAAGCGATAGGTTTAGTCGTTAGCTGATACTTTTCACAACCTAAAATTAAGCCGCCCAAAGTGCCGCCTGAACCGGTAGCAGAGACAAGATAGTCCGGTGAAATATTGTTGGCGGTAAAATCGTCTTTAAGTTCCTTCGATGCTTCAATATATCCCCAGAGTCCAATTTCGTCGCTGGCGCCAACAGGGATAAAGAAGGCTTTTTCGCCTTGCGTAGCGTACTGAGCAATCAAATCCTCAGCATAACGATCGAGAGAATCAAACTCAGCTTGGTCAAGATAGGAAATAGTGGTGCCTAAGACTTGGTCGATGAACAGGTTCCCGTCTGCTTCGCTGGGTTCTCTACCTCGCAACAGTAGATGGCATTCTATGCCTAGCTGCCTCGCGACAACGGCAGTTGCGCGACAGTGATTGGATTGTAAGCCTCCGGCTGTTATCAAACGCGTGGCGCCTTCTTTTAGCGCTTGTGCCGCACTGAATTCCAGCTTTCTAAGCTTGTTGCCTGATGCAGTGGTATCCGTCAGGTCATCTCTTTTAAGCCAGATTTCTGGTCCGCCGACGGCTTCTGACAACCTCTCTAGTTTTACGAGAGGTGTCGGCAATCTTGCGAGTTTTACTCTTGGCGGTGTTAACGACTGATTCATAATTTCCTCTTTGGTTCGATTGAGGTCTAAACAATTATCCGAGCTGTTCTTCAATGCGCATGAGCTTAAGCTCGAGGGTTTTGCGCGCCGGTGTTTTTCTTTGCTTTAACAGCTGTGTTTTTGCGTCTTCGAGCGTGAGCCTCGCCTCACTTAATCGGTCGGTGAGAACAAGCAGTTGAGCGAGCGTGATCTTATATTTTGGTGTTGCTCCGAGCTGGTCCTCAAGACTTCGCCAGCGGCGATAGGCAAGTGTGGGTTGGTCTCTGTCGAGTTCGAGTTGCATGGCATAGCCTTGCAATTGTGCCGTCAGACCGATGCGCTTGATGCCTTGATCAAGCAGTTCGAGCGCTTTTTCGACGCCTATGGAACCTGTTGACGCATGGAGCCTTGCTGCGGCGAGATAGTCCCCGGGGTGTGCATCAGGCGCTATTGTCAGATAGTCAACCCAACTCTGTTGCGCAATTCCTGTTTGTCCAGATGCTTGGGCAGAACGAGCTTTTAACAGGTAAGCGGGTGCGTATTCAGGGTTTATGTTGATATATCGATTAACGTGAAGCAGAGAATAAGTAAATAAATTGCGCTGGAAATAGAGTTGCGCAAGCTCAAAATCGATATTGATATGTTTGTCTATCTGCTTGGCGCGAAGAAAATCTTGCTCAGCTTTGTCCCATTGGCCCATGCGAGTGAAGGTCGCTCCTCGGATCAACAGTAGCGAAGGTGCATCGGGAGTCGTGGCGAGCAGTGCATTAAGTTCGTTGATGCTGCTGTGATCTCCTGAATGCGCCATCAATGCGGTAATATGCAGAGACATTGCTGCCAACATAGCTCGCGAGAGAAGTCTCATCGAGCTTCTCTCGTAATGGTAAAATAATCGAGTACATTGCCATGCTCATCGATAAAGCGCGAGGTCAGCTCGGATCTTCCCGCATCAATGACAACTGACCCTTTCATTGCTAACCCGTTTTTTCTGTAGCCAGGTTTTGTTTCGTCAAAGGTTCTGTGCACAGGGTGCTCCAGCCAGTCTGGCAAAGTGCACCCCAAATATTGACCCGCCTTGCAAGGGGAGTGTTTATCAGCCTTGCCGGCACTGCCCGCCACAGTGTAAACCGCGCGGTCATCTGCCCCGTTATTGTTCAACTGAGGGTATGTTTCCCCGGCTTGCCCCATCGATGGTTCACCTTGTGCATTCAGCAGTGTCTGGCTGGTCGGGTCGAAGGTTTCAGATTTTCCATGATGACCTTTGACATACCAGGAACGTTCGTAGGAGTGTGCGTGGCCACTGTAGACAGCATCTACGCCGTAATCTTCAAACACAGAGTTGAAATGCTCCCGCATGTCTATTTCGTTCTGTTCTCGGTCTGAATCGTGATTGCTTCCCTTGCTGTAAGGCGGGTGATGAAAAATGACGATGGTCCAGTCTTGCTGATTTGCGCTCAGGTCATCGATGAGCCAGTCCCTCATCGCAGCACGTTGATCTTTATCTCTGTTGGAGAGCTGGGAATCGAGGCTAATAATGTGCACGTTACCGTAATCTAACGCGTAGTATTGTTCGGTCCCGCTCGGCACTCCGCCAAGTTCACCGCGCGAGGGTAGACTGAATATATCTAGATACGGCAAACCGTAGGCATCAGGTCCGTCGCCGTCGCTGTCATAGGAATCAGGATCAGCAGAGGTGCTGATGCCTCCCATGTGAAGCATGAGCGGGCCTTTTTCACAGGCGGGCAACCTGCGAAACATGCAAACATCGAAAGGCGCTCCGACGCCCATCTCGTGGTTGCCAATCGTAGGCCAGGTGCCGACGGAGTGGATGATATCTTTGTATATATCAAAGAACGCTCCCTGCCACTGAGCGTCAGTTCCCTCCAGATAAGCGTTATCGCCCAGCAGTAATAACAGGTCTAACGGTTCGTTGTTTGCTTGCGCCTCATTGTATTTGATAAAGCCGTTCATCACATCGATAGCTTTACCTTGGTGGGGTAATTGTCCGTGCGATTTTTCCGTCGCTGTACCTGAATCCCCCAACAGCCAAATGTGCGTATTGCCATCAGAGGGCAGGGCGCCTTTGAGCGGAGCCGTGGTGAATGACATCACTGCTTCAGCTGAAGCAGCGCGCTCGAAACTATAGTAATAGCGAGTGTCAGGCCTCAACTTGTCCAAAAAAACCAGCTTGTGACTGCGTTCTTGCTCTGCATTTTTGCGTCTGCTCAGATCTTGTTTTTTTGTGCCATACCAGACCGCGTTCTGCTCTCCGCGCCACTTTATGATGGCACTTGATGATGACACCTGTTGAAGAAACAACCGCTTAGGTGCTTCAGAAGCCAGGGCTGTTTCTCCGGGCAACTGTTCATTCGATTGCTCCACAGCGGGAAGTGTTGATAGTGAGTGGGAGCAAGATGCTAACAAGCACCACGCGCCGATAATGGTAAAAACAAGATTTTGCCTGCTCAAGGGTGGTCTCTCTAAAAGTCATGTGATGTTAGGATTGGCGTGCCTCGCATGGTAACACGGCGGGCCATCGTGATGATGTCTCTATTGAACTCAGCGTTTAGTTACCAGTAGACTCAATACAAACGAAAACTAACCAGAGGTGGACACGTGAAAATTTCAACATCAATGCACTATGGTCAAAGCTATATTGGCGCAACCAAGGAAATCGTGGAGATGGAAAAAGCCGGGCTTGATTGTGTTTGGCTGGCTGAAGCCTATTCTTTCGATGCGGTAAGCGCCATGGGTTACGTTGCTGCTAAAACAGAGCGGATAACAATCGCCTCTGGGATTTTAAATATATACAGCCGAACACCGACGTTGCTGGCGATGACTGCTGCTGGAATTGATGCTCTGTCCGAGGGACGTTGCATGCTGGGGTTAGGCGCTTCGGGTCCTCAGGTGATTGAAGGCTTCCACGGCGTACCCTACGATGCTCCAATGACCAGAATTCGTGAGATCGTTGATATTTGCCGCGAGGTTTGGCGCAGAGACGAAAAACTTGATTATCAAGGAAAGAAATACCAGATCCCGTTATCCGCTGATCAAGGCACTGGACTTGGTATACCGCTAAAAATAATTAATCATCCATATCGCAGCGATATTCCAATTGCACTCGCAACACTAGGAGAGAAAAGCGTCGAGATGACTGCAGAAATAGCTGAAGCTTGGTTGCCAGCATTTTTCATGGCGGAGGGTGCCGATGCTGTCTGGGGTGACGCATTACGGCGTGGTAACGCTAAACGTGACCCCGCATTGCCGCCGCTGGAGGTTTATGCAGGCGGTTCTGTGGCGATTGGCGAGGGTTTGGAGAGCTATCGTGATATGTCTCGCCCCGGTATTGCTTTGTACGTTGGCGGTATGGGAGCGAAGGAAAAGAACTTCTACAATCAGATTTTTAGAAAGTACGGATATGAAGAGGAAGCTGAACTAATCCAGAACTTGTATCTATCAGGTCGAAAGTCAGAAGCAGAAGCCGCGATTCCTCAAAGTTATCTCGATTCAACCTCACTTATTGGCTCAGAGGGGTTCGTGAAAGAACGTCTGCAAGTCTTTAAGGAAGCCGGTGTGACTAACCTTAATGTGAGCTTTCAGGGCACGACATCAGAGGAACGGGTCAGAAACTGTGACGCATTCAAAAACTTAATCGAAAAGATCTGATGCGAACTAGAATAATCCGTTGAGTCGCATGACTTGACGGGTTAGGTCGGGGGTGCACAGGCTTTTTTTCAGAATAATAAGGCGTCGCGAGAATATTGATGGGTTCGGAACAATCACTTTTGACCACGCTCACCCATACACAGCAATTGCAGATTGAAGGCCGGGATGTTCCCTGGCTGTTGAATCAGTGGGCAGAGCGCACGCCCGACAAGGTCTTCTTGCATTGGGTACCTTTTGACTCGGAAGATGCGAGTTGGACTTATGCAGAGTTTCAGCGTGAAGTCATTCTGGTCGCAAATAATCTTGCGAAATCTGGTGTTGTTGCCGGAGATAAGGTGCTCATTCATCTGGATAATTGTCCGGAGTTCCTGCTTAGCTGGTTTGCCTGTGCGCACCTAGGTGCTACAGCCGTTTCAACGAACACGAGGTCTGTCGCTAGAGATTTGACCTATTTTGTAGATTTTGCGGAAGTAAGTTGTGCCATTACGCAGCCCTCTCTCGCTCAACTTTTGCGGAGTTCTGCACCCGATGTCGAGTCATTTTTTGTCACAGATGGTGAAGTTGCCGGTCTGGAGGGAAACGAATTCAGACCCTTTTCCGAATTGCTAGAAGAGGTTGTGGGCACAGATGTTATGCAAAGAACTGTCGATCCTTGGGCTGACTTAGGGATCCAGTTTACATCTGGTACCACCTCGCGCCCAAAAGCAGTGCTTTGGACGCATGCCAATGCGATCTGGGGAGCGCAAGTAAATGCAACTCAAATGAGGTTGCGACACGAAGACTGCACGCTGATTGTTTTGCCGCTGTTTCATACCAACGCGCAATCGTACTCCATGCTGTCGACGCTCTGGGCTGGCGGTACGATGGTCTTGCAACCGCGATTTTCTGCGTCCCGGTTTTGGTCTGTCTCCGCCAGATACGCGTGCAGTTGGGCCTCACTCATCCCCTTTTGCGTCAAAGCACTAGCTTCTCAGCCAGTGCCCGAGAAAAACGAGTATCGGTTTTGGGGTTTGGGGGCACATCTGCCGGAGGTTCAGAAACGCTACGATATCCAAACAATCGGTTGGTGGGGTATGACAGAGACGATCACGCAGGGGATTATCGGGGATCTTGACCATCCCGGGCCGAGGTTGTCGATGGGAAGATCAAGTTTTGCCTACGACGTACGCGTAACAAACGAAGCGAATGAGCTTTGCGGGGTGGGTGAAAAAGGGCTGCTCACGATCCGCGGCATACGCGGCGTGAGTTTATTTAAAGAGTATTTCAAGAATCCAGAGGCGAATCGTGAGAGCTTCGATCAGCAAGGCTGGTTTGTCACTGGTGATGTGGTGAGGTTTGATGAAAGTGGCAACATGTTTTTCTGCGACCGGGAGAAAGACATGCTTAAAGTGGGCGCAGAAAATGTTGCGGCATCAGAAATTGAAACCGTCATTATGTCATCAGGACTTGTGTCAGAGTGCGCTGTGGTTGCCCAAAAGCATCACATGCTGGATGAGGTACCTGTTGCTTTTGTGATTCTCAGTGAGTCAACTATCACGCGTGCCGATGAAACTGAACTCAAGGATATTGAGCGCAGGATTATCGACCACTGCGTCAGTAACCTTGCCGATTTCAAGGTGGTGCGAGCCGTTCACATCGTAGACACGTTACCCCGATCAACACTAGAAAAAATAGCCAAAAACGAACTGCGTGAGAGATTAGCGCCGATCGTTTCGGATGAGTAGCAAAGAGGTTTAGTGAAAAAGACGCTTAAAAACATCGCGATAATAAAATTAAGATTAATCCTATCTCTGTCCGTCACGATATTGTTTCTTGGCGGGTGCGAATCCGCCCCTCCGCCAATGGTGACAGTTACCGGAAATACCATGGGCACGACCTACAGCGTCAAGGTTGTAGGTCCAAACGTCGGTCGGGAGGAGCTGCAGAGCCAGGTTCAAATGTCAGTGGACAGGATTAACCAGCTGATGTCGAACTACAAGGATGACTCCGAGTTGTCTTTGCTCAATCGGAGTGAACTCGATGAACGCTTTCCTGTCTCTGGTGAAACACGGGAAGTTTTGGCGTTATCAGCTGAAATACATGCGCTGAGCGATGGTGCTTTTGATATTTCACTAGCACCTGTTGTCGAATTGTGGGGTTTCGGTCCAACAATGACGGATTCAAAGATACCGTCGACCGAGGTTATCGCTGAAGCGCTTAGCCGAACTGGTACCGACGGACTGATATTGGGTGATGTTTACGTTCAACGTACAAAAGATATCTCTATTGATCTCTCAGCGATTGCAAAAGGTTATGCGGTTGATCAGGTTGCTCGCTTGCTTGACAGGCAGGGGCATACAGATTATCTCGTTGAGATTGGTGGAGAACTTAAGGGCAGGGGAGTCAATCAAGCTGGAAAATCTTGGCGCATTGCAATTGAGTTGCCGGATGCAACCAAGCGGGAAATGCATTCGGTAATTGAACTGAGGAACCTAGGCATGGCAACCTCAGGCGACTACCGAAATTACTTTGAGGTTGATGGCAAGCGTTACTCTCATACGATAAATCCAAAGACGGGCATGCCAATCACGCATAACCTTGCTTCCGTTACGGTATTGGACCGCTCCACTGCGCTAGCTGATGGGCTGGCAACAGCGATCAATGTCATGGGCGCTGAAAAAGGTATTGCATTAGCGAATGCCCAAAACATTCCGATAATGGTTATAATGAAAGAGCGTGAGGGGTTTGTCGCACAAACTTCAGAGGCATTTGATCGTTACGTTTCTGCTCAATGAAATATCGAGCTGTCGTTGTTTGCAATTGTTGCAGGCGAGTATGACGAGTGCTGGTAAATGACATCAATTTGAATAGCGTAAAGGCACTGATGAGGCATAGTAATGGCTGAGATACTGATAACTTTTATAATTTTGCTGATGATTGTCGGTGCCATGTCTGTTGGCGTATTGATGGGCCGCAAGCCTATAAGTGGTAGCTGTGGGGGCCTGGCAAATGCCGGTGTCGGCGGGCCGTGTGAGATTTGCGGCGGTGATATGAGCAAGTGCGATGCTGAAGTTGATGCAACTGATGCACCCTCGGTCAAAAACAGGGCTGGTACGTCGATGTTTGTTGACGCCAGCGCTTCCCAAGATCGCGTTTAATGATTTTCGTGTCGCTTAGATAGCCATTTCGCTTTAGCGCTCTGTCTGTGCAAAACAAACTTGATCCGCCTAAAAGTTTGCGATTTTTGTATCTGCTTTCAATCAAATGGGTCGATCTGGTTTGCAAACTCTACCCTGGTCAAGGCTTGTACAGGCTTAGGTATTGCTATCCTGTTCTTGATAAGTAAAGCAGGAATAGCGCATCATTCGCTGAAAAGAAAATATTAATAAAATCAACAATCAGGAGCGTTCCCAATGTATTCAATGACTCAACTCGTTCGCCGCGCTGCCCAAACCAATGGCAATGCTATTGCAACCCTAGATGGTGATCGAAGTCAGACTTGGAGAGAATTCGCGACGAGTATTGCAGCCTTTGCTGGCGGATTGCAGAAGCTCGGCTTAGAGAAGGGAGATTGTGCGGCTATTCTTGCGCTCAATAGTGATCGCTATTTTGAATTTATGTTTGCCGTACCCTGGGCAGGTGGTGTGTTTCAGCCCGTCAATACGCGGCTTGCTGGTCCTGAAGTGACCTATTGGCTGACTGATTCCGAGGCCAAAGTGGTTTTTGTAGATACCAGCTTTGTTCCTCTGATAGAAAAGATTCGCGGTGATTTACCCCATGTTGAACACTTTGTTTTTATCGATGATGGTGATGTTCCGGCGGGTTATAGTTCGTACGCAGATCTTGTCTCGGCGGATTCGATTCCCGATGCTGGTAGGCAAGGCGATGACGTTGCCGGTTTGTTTTACACCGGCGGTACCACCGGCAGATCAAAAGGTGTCATGCTCAGCCACGCAAACCTCGTAGTTAATGCGTTACAGGCCTTTTCTGTATTTGACATGTCACCTACTGACAAAGTGTTGCATGTCGCACCAATGTTTCACATTGCAGATGCATTTGTGTGCTTGATGACCGCAGCAACAGCAGGTTCTAACTTTTTCCAGCCCGCGTTCGATCCGGTGAGTACCATGAAAGGCGTCGAGGAATACAACATCGATCGAATGTTGTTAGTCCCGACGATGATAAATATGTTTGTCAATCACCCCGAGGTGGAGAACCATGATCTGAGTTCTCTGAGTCAGATTCTTTACGGCGCGTCGCCAATGCCCGAACCGGTGATTAAAAAAGCGATGCAAATTCTCCCCCAGACACATTTCTACCAAGCCTATGGGCAAACAGAGGCTGCCCCTTGCATCACGTTATTAGATGCCGCTCGACACACGTTTGAAGGGCCTCTTGCTGGTAAAATGAAATCTGCAGGACAGGCCATTGCCGGTGTAGAGCTCGCCGTTCTCGATGAAGACGGCGCGCCAGTAGAAACTGGCACCGTTGGTGAAGTCTGCATGAAGGGCCCCAACGTGATGCTCGGTTATCGAAATATGGAAGAGCAAACCAGTAACACCATCGTTGACGGCTGGCTTCACACGGGTGATGGTGGTTACCTCGATGAAGATGGTTTTCTGTTTATCGTAGACCGTGTAAAGGACATGATTGTGTCAGGAGGTGAAAACGTCTATTCGGCTGAAGTTGAGAATGCGATTTATCAACATGATGCGGTTGCGCAATGTGCAGTGATAGGTATTCCAAGCGAGAAATGGGGTGAACAGGTTCACGTCATCGTTGTTCCCAAAGATGGAATGAGCGTGTCTGAAGAGGAACTTATCACTCATTGCAGAGCGTTGATCGCAGGTTTTAAGTGTCCGCGATCAGTGAGTTATCAGTCAGAGCCTCTGCCACTTTCCGGCGCTGGTAAAATACTGAAAACAGAACTCCGAAAACCCTTCTGGAAAGATGGTGAGCGAAACGTAAATTAATTTCACTCGCCTTGATTTTGATCTTGAGTTTGATTGTGAGCTTCTAACGCCAAATTTCTCGTCTGCGTTGATAGAAAGCCTCACTTTCTGACATGTCTTCGAGGAATTTTGGTAATTCATCCATGAGTAGTGCCTGTGGTCCGTCCACAAGTGCTGCCGAGGGTTTTGGATGAAAATCAACCAGCACCATATTCGCGCCAGAAACAATGCCCTGAGATGCGACATGCGCAACATCGAGTATGCCGTCTGAGGATGTATCTCGCGTGCCGACTGAGTGAGAAGGGTCGACGCACACAGGCATTCGGGTGAGTCGTTTGATAACCGGCACATGCCCGAAATCGACCATATTGCGGTGTGGACTGCTTGCAGAGCTCTTCATGCCTCGGAGGCAAAAGACGACGTTAGAAGTGCCTTCGCTTGCAAGATACTCAGCGGCGTTGAGGGACTCATTTAATGTCACGCCGTAACCGCGTTTGAAAAGAACAGGATAGATTTGCTGACGACCGACCGCTTTAAGTAATTCAAAGTTCTGTGTGTTTCTCGTACCAATTTGCAACATGACCCCGGTGGGGTTACCCGTTGCCCTGAGCGCATCATCGATCTCGGTGATTTGACTTTCATGAGTGACTTCCATCGCCACGACTTTGATACCGTATTTACCCGCGAGCTCGAATACCCAAGGTAAACAGTCTTTACCATGCCCCTGAAAAGAGTACGGGTTGGTTCTCGGCTTGTAAGCACCCATTCTGGTGCACACCTGACCGTGCTCCTGAAGCGCTTTCATCATCATCTCGACGTGCTCTTTGGTGTCGACTGCACACAAACCTGCGAAGACATGACAATTATCTTGGCTGAACGTTACCCCGTTATATTCGAAGTTTGAAATTCTATCGACGTCCTTGTGGCGTCCGAGAATTCGATACTCTTCAGAGATGCGCACAACTCTTTCGACACCGTCCAGAGTTTCAATCGATTCCTGATCAAGCTTGTGAGTATCTCCCAACAAGTATATTTCTGTTAGTTTCTGCCCCGAGCCTTGTACAGCATGTTGTTGCAATGTGATGTCCGGGAGATTGTTAAGATAACGCATGGTTTTCTTAAAAGCCTCGCCATTCTCGTCGATATTGGGGTGTAAAATTACAATCATTTTATTATTGTCTCGTGATAAAAGTTTTACGGCGCGTTGAATCTTTACCCGCCAGTTTGATTCTTCACCTATTGTGTCTGCCTACTGACAATTTTTGAACAACATGTCGTTCAATCAATCTAAAAATATTTGCAGCGTGAAAACTTTGCAATGCGTCTGGTGCTGGTCAGTCTCGTTAGCACGCACAACCGGCGATTCTACGCTTTGATCATTGTCGGACAGACAGTTTCGAATTTAAAGCAACTATCTGAGTTAGCGTTTCCACGCCAGCGTCAGTCACAACCTAACGGTCGGTCTTTACACCACTTTTTGCGCGAAGCCGAATCGCCTGTTGCTGCGCCTTGGCTACGCCACGAATGCAAACAAAATTGTAACCCATTTCACGAACGTTCAGAAGGCGCTGCATAATCGATAACAAGATTAACACCGTGAAGGATGAAGCGCCTGTGCTTATGTGCTTCAATACGGTCTTTACGGTTTTGGCAGCGTAATTTTGAGTATTTTGTTTGACAATTGGCGCATGGGAATTGCGCTCCGCTACACGTATTCGAGCGCAGCTGATCAGCTAGTTTCTTTCATGTCGCTGGTTTCAGTCGCGGGGCTAATTCTTGGTGTCGCAGTACTCGTCATTGTGCTCTCTGTCATGAACGGCTTTGAGAGGGAGTTGAGGGAGCGTGTGCTTTCTGTGTTACCCCACGGTGTTGTTTTTGCTGAAGACGGTTTTGCAGACTGGGAGACGGTGACACAAAGTTTCGTGGCGCACCCGAGTGTCGTCTCAGCGGCCCCCTTTGTCGAAGGTGCTGGCTTGATCATTGGACAAGAAAAGTTGCTCGGTGTGTCCTTTACAGGGGTTGAACCGCGAGCTGAATCCAAAATGTTTGGTGTTGGTCAATTTACTCGAACTGGATCGCTTAATGCACTGGCTGCAGGTGAGTTTGGTCTAATCATTGGTTCACGTTTGGCTAGGCAATTAGGTGTCACGATGGGTGACAAGGTGACGCTGATACTGCCGGATGCCCAGCTCACGCTTGCGGGTCCTGTGCCTAGAAGCAAACGATTTACGATTGTCGGTGAGTTTAGTGCTGGGACGGATGCGGATAAATCAAATGTGCTTATGCACCACATCGATGCGCAACGGCTGCTGCGTTTGCAAAACGTAAGCGGTATTCGTGTTTCCTTAAACGACCTCTTTGAGGTGCAAAGTGTATTGCCTGAATTGGCTGCCGGGTTGAATCGTTCCGATGTGTTTTTCTCCAGCTGGGTGCGACGTTACGGCAATCTCTACAACGCAATCAGTGTTCAAAAGTCGACGATGTTTCTGCTCCTCTCAATGCTAATCGCGGTTGCTGCGTTTAATGTTGTGTCGAACCTGGTAATGGTTGTGAATGATAAACGCTCGGATATTGCGATTCTTAGAACGATGGGGGCACATCCGAGTATGATTCTCAGAATATTCATGCTCCATGGCGCGCTTGTGGGCGCTCTTGGGGTAACATTGGGTGTGTTGCTCGGTACGCTGGTTTCGTCGAACGTGAGCGACCTTTATTTGTTGATTGAAAAACAATTTTCTCTTGGTTTGATGGACGAATATTTTGTTCACTACTTACCCTCGGAAATACTACCAGGTGATGTTTTTCTGGTTGCCTTCGTCTCTATGGTGATTTGTTTGTGTTCATCAATTTATCCAGCTATTTCTGCCGCCAAGGCCGATCCCGTGGAGTGTTTGCAGTATGACGCCTGATCCCGTGATAAAAGCAACAGACATCCACAAACATTTTGTTCAGGGTGAACAAGATCTTCACATTTTGCGTGGTATCAATCTGACGGTGAATCAGGGTGAGAGAATTGCAATTGTCGGTTTGTCCGGAAGTGGCAAAAGTACATTGCTTCACCTGTTGGGAGGTCTAGACACATGCGAAGAGGGAAGCGTACAAATTAATGGCAAGAACCTCGGTAACTTGAACGAAGATGAACTTTGCCGATTGCGAAACGGCACGCTGGGTTTTATCTATCAATTTCATCATTTGATGATGGATTTCACCGCGCTTGAAAACGTCATGATGCCGCTTAGAATTGGTGGCTTGGCCATTGCTGAGTCAACTGAGCTGGCGAGTAAAATGCTTGATCGCGTGGGTTTAGCTGATCGTCTGGATCATCGGCCGGGACAGCTTTCCGGAGGCGAAAGGCAACGGGTCGCGATTGCTAGGGCACTTGTTACGCGACCGCAATGCGTGCTCGCAGACGAACCAACAGGTAATCTGGACGAAGGCACAGCACTCGAAATTGATGAGTTAATGATTGAACTTAGCGATGAGTTCAATATTAGCTTTGTGATCGTAACGCATAATCTTGCGCTGGCCGCACGCATGGATCGTAAACTCGAATTGCACAATGGAGTAATCGATTGAAATTTCGAATCCCCCTCGAGATTGCGGTCAGGTACGCTCGCAGCAGGAAAGAGGTTGGTTATCTTTCCTTTATTTCCAAAGTTTCGCTGGTAGGTATGAGTCTCGGTGTGATTGTGCTCACGGTGATCGTCTCAGTCATGAATGGTTTTGATACTGAGCTTAAACACCGAATACTCGGTGCAGTGCCACATGTCGTGTTAGTCGATAAGGGGGCAAGCCTTGATCGTGATGTTTTGATGTCAAGTCCCGACGTCGCCTTTGTTGCCCCGTTTCAACAACGTCAGGGCATGGTGGTTGGTAGGAATGCAAGTAAGTTGATTACCATCTATGGCATTGATGCGGCTTCTGAGGCGTCAGTCTCAGTTATCGCTAATCATATGGTTGAAGGAAGCATTGCAGCACTGACGCCCGGTTCGAATTCGGTCGTGATCGGTCGAACGCTTGGCTACCAACTGGGATTGAGGACAGGTGATGAGCTGGCGATCGTGTTGCCAAGGCCGAATGCAAGCGGGCGGTCCATTAAGCCAGTACTTGCTAAGGTAACAATCGAAGGCTTTTTTGAGCTAAAGTCGGAACTAGATTATGGTTTGATGTTAGTTTCGCTGCGTGACTTACAAAAAATATCTGGTGACACTCGGGCGGGTTATAGAATTAGATTAAATGACATTTTCGCTGCAGACGCTTATGTACATCAGATGGCAGTGAAACATGGTCAACAGGTCGAGACCTCGAGTTGGACTGAGTTGTACGGTGATTTTTTCGAAACGGTAAAAATGGAAAAAATCATGATGTTTGTTCTGCTGTCTTTTGTTGTGATGATCGCCGCGTTTAACATCGTGTCGGGTCTTAGCATGATGGTGAAAGATAAAGCCAGTGATATCGCAATACTAACTACCCTTGGCTTATCTTCGAACGGCGTGATGTTGGTTTTCGTCATTCAAGGTGCAGTGGTAGGTCTGATGGGCGTTTTAATCGGATTAGCTGTCGGTTTGCCGATGGCCTATTTTGTACCAGAAATTGTTGGCTTTATTGAACAAATTGTTGGCGGCAGAATGCTCGCTGGCACTTATTTCAGTGAGGTGCCCAGCGATGTTAGGTATGGCGATATCGGCGTTGTTGTTGCTGTGTCTATCTTGATCACTCTCTCGGCAACGCTTTATCCGGCTTATAGTGCCTCACGTCTAGATCCTGCTGAAGTCCTCAGACGAGAATAAAATGACTGGCACCATGAATCACTTTTCTTCATGTTTGCCGCGAAGCTTTGCCAGTCTTTGCTGGATCTTCCGCTGTCTTCTCGTACTCCAATTCTTAGAAACTCGCCACCGCCAGTAAAGCCTGGCGGTAATAAATGCCAAGATACCAAAGGTTAATCCTGTAATTAGCGATCCTAACAACAGCGGTTGCCAAACTAATGCTAACTGCTGAGAAAGCCAATCAAAGGAAAGCTCGATAGTAATTACGCGGTTCGGTTCATTAAGAATCCATGTACCAACTTTATAAGTTGCATAAAACATTGGTGGCATCGTGAACGGATTGCTTATCCAAATCAGTGCAATTGATATGGGTACATTTGCTTTCAGCCACAAGCATAGGAATATGCCTGGAATCATTTGAAAAGGTATCGGCAAGAAACAACAAAAAAAGCCGACAAAAAAAGCGACCGACACTGAATGACGATTGAAGTGCCATAGATTATTTTCGAATATGACCTCGCCAAAAAAATGCAGCACTTTTTGCTTTCGGAGGTCATCTCTGGTCGGGAGGTACTTTTTCAACGTTCACTATTTCTGATATGCAAGCTTGGGGGGAATTATAGCCGCGTCGAGAGATCGTCTCCATCAATTACAGATATCTCGCACATAAATTTCTACGTTCGCATCTTAGAGTTGGATTTATGGGAGGAATTACACCCCTGAGTCAATTCATGAACGTGATTTTTATTGCCTTTGTCTGTGGAACGATAATAGCCGTTCGATTACCCATCGTAATTTCACCATCCATTCTTGGGTTGTTATTTCTTTTCACACCGGTAGCGCTTTTTGCGCTTTCTAAAGTGCGTTGCCAGTTTTTCGGTGCTTTCTATCTCGGCATTCTCTATGTCTTATTCAATACACATCAGTGGCTTGATGCTGTTTTGCCAGTGGGATTGGAACAAACGGATCTGACGATTGAGGGATATGTAAGCTCTCTGCCTGTTTACACGCCTGCAGCAGATGAGCAGCACACTGTCTCAAATGTAGGGTTAAAAAATGGACACAACAAATTTCAGTTTCAGGTTGAAAAGACAGACAAGCGATGGCGCAGCGGTCTTGTTCAGTTGTCCTGGTATACAGATGCAGAAGTGAAAGCAGGGCAAAGGTTGCGTCTTAACGTGAGGCTGAATAGACCAAGAGGGTCCGTCAATTTTGGGCTATTTGACTATGAAGCATGGCTGTTTAGTCGCCAAATTATTGCGACGGGTTACGTGCGATCCGGAGAGGCTATGCCTAGATTTGACCTTCCCCAGCTGAACACACTCGCGCATCAATTCAGGCAGAATCTGATCCGTCAAATAAGATCTTTGACCGACAACCAAACATTCTTACCATTGTTGTTGGCTTTGAGCGTGGGGGCGAACCAGGAAATACCACCTGATATGTGGGAGGTTTTGTCATCGACAGGGACCAATCATCTGCTCATCATCTCTGGATTACATGTGGGTTTGATTGCAGCGTTGTCTTTGACCATGTTCAACTATGTTTTAAAGCGATTGCGCAATACCCGGTTTCTCGCGTGGATATTGTCCGGAGTCGTAACATTACTTTACGGCTTGTTGGCTGGCAGCGGATTGCCGGTTCAGCGGGCGTTGACAATGGTCTTCGTCGTATATCTGGCATTGATCCTAAGACGATCTTCTTCTATTTCGACGATGTGTGCGCTTGCACTCTTTTGCGTGGTGCTGATGGACCCCTTTGCTTCTCTGTCGACAGGTTTTTGGCTTTCTTTTGGCGCGGTCTTCCTATTGCTGTTTGTTTTTGCGCTGTCTCGAGATGAATGGAGTGTGAAAACCTCTGCTGATATCGGTGAAAGATTAGTGCCATTCGAGGTACTAGAGGGCTGGAAAAGCGTGCTTTTTCGTAGATTGAGTCTCTGGAAACATAGCGTAAATCAAATGCTCTATTCGCAATGGGTTGTCTTCGCCGGTATGGCACCGTTAATGTTAATGACTGTTTCACAGATGTCACTTGTTGGGTTTTTTGCGAATCTTGTCGCGATTCCGCTTGTTTCCTTGGTTATCGTCCCGCTGATATTTTTTAGTTTACCGTTGCTGCTGTTACACGACGCTTCAGGCGCTTGGTTGTTGACATTGGTCATTGATTTGCTGTCCTGGTTATGGCGATACCTGACGTTTCTAAGCGATTACAATTTGATGTTTTATCCTCGTGCGTTCCCCCTTGAGGCGGGTTTATTGGCAACGCTCGCCGTTTTGATTTTTTTTTCGCCAGGTCGGGTTGTGCCTAAATGGACCGGTGTAGTGTGCTTGTTACCCCTGTTTGCCGCGCAGGTTCCCTTCTCTGTGCCGCAGGGTGAGGTGCAACTGACAGTGCTAGATGTCGGACAAGGGCTCAGTATTGTGATTAAGGGAGCTAATCATACGATTGTCTACGATGCTGGGCCAAAATATGGGGCGTCGTTCGACACGGGTCAGCAAATCGTCACGCCTTTTCTGCGCAATCAGGGTATAGGAAAAATTGATAAGTTAATCGTTAGTCACAATGATAACGACCACGCAGGTGGTGCTGAAGCGCTGTATCGAAATTTCGAGATTGATCAAACGCTTCGAAGTCGGCCAGTCAATGCCGAAGATATCCATTGTGATCGAGTTAATGGCTGGCGAATGGACGGTGTTAACTACTCACTGATTAAGCGAACTGGCATTGCGCAGAATCAAAGCAGCAACGATCTTTCGTGCATTTTGCTGGTGAAAACCAAGCGTTACACCATCTTGCTCCCCGGTGACATTAGCTCAAAAGTAGAAGAGCAAGCGAGTATGAGACGGATTAAAGATGTCAATTTGCTGATTTCACCGCATCACGGAAGCGCAACATCTTCCGGTCCGGCTTTTCTTAACCGTTTGGCGCCGGACCTTGTGCTGGTTTCTGCGGGTTACAACAACAAATTTGGCCACCCTGATAAGGGCGTGATGAATCGCTATCGTGCAAGAGGTATCAATAGCTTGAATACGGCAGAAACAGGTGCAATCACGATTACCACGGATAATATTCCGCAGATTTCGTATGCGAGACAGCATTCTGCCGGTATTTGGCGACCAAAAGGTTATAAGTCCGTAAAACTGGAGTTGGATGCGTTGTAATTGGTGTCTATTAGCGTTCGTTGACGGGAATTGGACATTGAGGGCTGAATCTTCTACATTGCGCTCAAATAACGAAAAAGGACCTGATCTTTGCTGACAGGTACCAGTAAATTGCACAATCTTCGATATATCGACAAATACTTAATTAGTTTTTGGCCGCACAAGTTTTTCAGCCTGAGCAGAGTTTCCGTGTTAACTCAAATCAGCGCATTGTCTCGTGGCGATGCCTCAATTATCGTTGGTAACCGGAGTAGTTAATCCATGAGTAATTCCATCTCTGCGGCACAACCCAGAATACTTTTCCAAATGAGTGGTTCAATCGCCGCATATAAGGCTTGTGGGGTGATCTCCAGTCTCGTCAAAGCGGGATGCGAGGTGAAGGTCGTTGCGAGTAGTTCGGTTTTTCATTTTATCGGCAGGTCTACGCTCGAGGGTCTGACTGGAAATCAGGTGTTTGATGATGTTTTTTCATCCGGTGATGCGATGGAACATATAAACCTGGAACGTTGGGCCGATCTGATTTTGTTGTGTCCCGCAACCGCCAACCAAATTACTGCGTTGGCAAACGGCACCGCTTCTGACGCGATAGGCACTCTGTTTCTGGCGCACCACTTCGAGAAACCATATCTCATTGTGCCTGCTATGAATCACACAATGTGGGCACATCCTGCGGTAAAACACGCAGTTAAAAAATTAAAAGATTGGGGGGTCTTATTCCAGGATCCTGAGTCAGGCATGCTGGCGTGTGGTGAAGAGGGCGCTGGTCGGTTAGCTGAAATAGATCAAATTCTCACCACCGTAGATGAATTGTTAGGGAACAGGATTGCAGCTGTCACAGATTACCTGCCAGAGGGCAAAAAGATACTGGTTGTCTTTGGCGGTACCGAGGAGAAAATTGATGCTGTCCGCACGATCAGTAATTTTAGCACGGGCCAGACAGGTGCACATCTAGTCGATTGGTTTCGCCAACAGGGTCACGAAGTCGTCGCGCTGAGCAGTCATCGGGCTGCAAGACCCAGTGACACGCGGAATTTGCGAGAGTTTAAAAGTTTCGCGGATCTTGAGAGAGAAATAAAGATACTACTCGCTGAATCAAGCTTTGACGCTGTTGTGCAACTTGCGGCGGTGAGCGATTTCTCGGTATCGGGCATTGAAATTGATGGGAAGATAACGCCTCCCAGCCATCAAGCAAAAATGTCATCTCAATCCGAATTCAAAATTGTACTGAGTAAGAATCATAAGATTATCGACCTGATAAAAAGTTTTAGTGTGAACAAAGCGGTTAAAGTAATCGCCTTCAAACTCACCCATACCAATGATCAGAAAGCGCGGGATGAGGCAGTAGCAAAGCTTACAGGGTCGGCAGGCATTGATTTTGTCGTTCACAATGATCTTCAGGAGATCGCTGAAAAAGACAATGTCCATACGTTTAACGTGTATAGAGGTGCTGATCTTGTTAGTTCAGGCGAGACGAAAACCGATATGGCAATCGCCCTGAACAACATCGTTAGCGAATAAGGATTCTGTGGAATCAACCTAAATTTTCGAAGGGGTAAAAACAATGATTCTTTGTCTGGACGTGGGAAACAGTCAAATTTATGGTGGTGTATTTGACCAAGACCAAAAATTGCTTCTGCAGTTTCGCAAGACCTCGCAAGCCGGATCTTCTTCGGATGAGTCCGCTATATTTCTGAGATCGGTTTTGCGCGAAAACGGTCTTAATCCAGAAGAAATTGACAAAATCGCAATCTGCTGTGTTGTGCCAGATGTGCTTTATTCTCTTCGTAGTGCTTGTACAAAATACTTCAATATTGATCCTTTTGTTCTCGAGGCGGGCGTAAAGACTGGGCTTAAGGTCAAGTACAAAAACCCGCTCGAAGTTGGCTCTGACCGTATTGCCGACGCGATTGCTGCTGCGCACCTGTATCCGAACAGAAACTTGATTATTGTTGACTTCGGTACAGCCACAACCGTCTGTGCAGTGTCTTCTAATCGGGAGTTTCTTGGTGGAAATATTATTGCCGGTGTACGACTCTCGATGGAGGCATTGGAGGCTAAAGCGGCGAAATTGCCAACAGTTGAAATCAGGAGGCCCGGTACGTCGGTTGGTAGAACAACAATCGAAAGTATTCAGTCTGGATTATATTGGAGCAACGTTGGCACGATTCGGGAGCTTACCCACCAGATTTCGAATGAGATGTTTGCGGGAGACAAACCCATGGTCATTGGCACTGGTGGCTTTGCTCATTTGTTTGAAGAAGAGGGTTTGTTTGATGAAATCATACCGGATCTGATTTTGATGGGTCTTTACCTCGCGCTGGATCTTAATCACCCGCTTTCCGACCCAAGGTCACGTCAAAGCAAGATGATGAGTTGTTAGGTCGGATTACCCATAGACGACGCGTTTTAGCATGCTGACAAGCTCCGATTTGTCTCTTTGGTTTAAAAAACTCCCTATTTCTAGCTCTTTGCCATGTGATCGGATGCAGACGATCTTCGGGTCCCAAGGATGTTTTGGTGTTGAGATAAGGAACTGCGACCAAGAACGATTGAAATGGCGAGATTGTTCGGGCTTTCTTCGCCCAGATTCAATGAGCACCTCGTGTTCAGAGATGGTAATGACTTCTTGTCGGTCGCACTTTAGCAAGCACAGATAGATGCAAGCGCCAAGAAAAAGCATTTCGAGTATCGAAAATGGAAGGACAAGCCATGCACCGTGGATCATAAATCCCAAGCCTACGACCAACGAAATGCCCATGAGTGTGTAAAGCAAATACAGATTCGCTTTCCAGCTCCACGAAAAATTTGGTGTCAGGACGATTTGTCCAGTCATGGATTGTTCGTTTATGTCTGCTAAAACCATATAAAAATCAGGGGTTAAACCGTCGCATTAAATTTTGATGAAAATCGTCGTCACAAACAGAGTTTGCGAAAGTTTACTGATTAATCGAACGCAGTGTTTCGATAAGTTGCAAATTCTCTTCCGACGTACCAATTGTAATACGTATACGATCACTGAGCCTCGATGTACTAAAATATCGGACGAGAATATCGTTCTGTTTCAAAATTTCTTGAATTTTAAGTGCGCTGAGACCTGGCGGTGGCGTGATGAGTAGAAAATTGGTTTGGCTAGGTAAAACACGATAGCCGAGATTGTTTAGTGCATCCGTCAGATGGCCGCGCTCGGCGCGTGTTTTCAGCCAGGTATCAGCGGCGTAGGTTTGGTCAGCGATGCCAGCCACAGCAACTTTTTGGCTCAAAAGGTCGAGATTATAGCTGTCACGCGTTTTTTCAATCATGGGCGCGATCAGCGATTCAGCTCCAATACCATAGCCGAATCGCAAACCAGCAAGTGAATAGCCCTTGCTTAGCGTGCGAAGAAATACCAGATTATCGAATTCGTTGATCATGCTGAGACAATCATGATTGAGATCAGGGTCGACGAAATCGATGTATGCCTCATCAATCAGTAGTACAGAATCGAGTTCGCTAGCCAGTTCCCGCACTCGCTCCTTCGAAAATAATTTTCCTGTTGGTGCATGAGGGTTCACAATGAGCGTGAGCTTCACACCCGCGGCGTTCATTCGGGTCGCGAAATCAGCAGGTAGCGACCAATCCTGTTCAAGTTCAACCTCGACCACGGGGCAATTCTGGATTTGTGCCAAAACGGGGTAGAGTGAGTAGGTTGGTGAAGTTGTTCCGATGGGTGCAAGTGGGTCGACGAAGGTGGTTAACAGTAGCCTAAGTAGCTCGTCTCCGCCGCGAGTAGCAATAATCTGATTTTTGTCCACACCATGGATCTTGGCAGCAAGACTTCTGAATTCATCGGCAGTGGGAGGAGGATAGCGCCTGAGTTTTGATCCATCGAAGCCCGATATCACTTCCTGTACACCGGGCGCGGGCGGATAGGGGTTCTCGTTCGTGTTTAATTTGATGACGCGATCGTCAAGAGGTTGCTCACCTGAGCTGTACCCCTCCATTGCTTGGATGTTTGGTCTTTCATAGGACATTGAAAATAATTCTCTTTATTGTTCGCTGGGATTCATCGGAGGGCGTGCGGTGATGTCGTTCGGATCCGGTAGAGAGAACTGTCCAAAGCCATCGTAACTTACTTCGCTAATGTACATTTCCTGATCGCCCATGGGGCGCTTCAGAATGACGTCCATTCCCTTGCGTTTGCCCAACAGGGTTTTTGCCACTGGAGAATTGAGGCTTATCCAGCGTTTCTTTAAATCAAACTCGTCTACACCGACGATACGGAGTTCGCTTATTTCGCCCTCTTCATCCTCCAGTCGCACCCACGCACCAAAAAATATCTTATCGAGTTCGGGCGGAGGTCTGTCGACGATTTCGAGATTATCGAGTCGTTTTGTTAGGTATCGGATGCGTTTGTCGATTTCTCGTAGCTGTTTTTTACCATAAATGTAGTCGGCATTTTCCGATCGGTCGCCCAGGGCTGCAGCATCGGATACTTTTTGTGTTACCTCCGGGCGAGTAACGCTCCAGATGTTTCGAAGTTCATCTCGGAGAGATCTTGCGCCAGCGGGCGTTATGTAAACTTTGTTAGTCATTAGAAATTAGTCTGATCTGATTCAAAATTCTCTCAAGCGGCACGACTTTCAAGTTCTGATTCCGGGTTTCTCCATTAGACGTGTTGTTGTCATCTTGCGCGACGAAAATACCACTGGGCAACGCTTGTCCAAGATGAGCGCTCGTCAGGTCAATTCCATCGGTATGACTGGTGCCATCAACCTTCTTGACCTGTCTCGCTTCATTAGCTTCGACAATCGAAAAATTAGCAATGTGCCGATAGCTGGCGCGGTCGATTATCGCGTATTCGTCATTCCCTTGAGAAGAGATAATGAGGTATTCCTCGTTATCGTTTGTTTCAAGTAGAGTAATGCCTTCTACATCGGGTTTCAGCGGCTCTAACAGCCCGGTCCGAACGATCAATTCAGGTGCTTCCAGCATGTTTTTTGATAGATCAAATTTCCAAACGCCCTCTGCTTCCTCTGCAACGTACAATATTTGCTGTGCATCATCGACAGCGCAACCCTCAGTTGCTGAATCAAGCTTGAATCGACTTTGCAGCGTGTGTTTGCCATCAAGGTCGGTAATCTGGAACAGGGCGAGGTCACCGTCTTTTCCTGTAACGATGTAATGCAAGTCGCCTGTCAGCGACGGCTGATACATGCATATACCGGCTAGTCTTGGCACGCCACTGGCATTTGTGCTGAGAATCTCGGCATCTAGTTGTAACCGGGCATGATCAATAGTGTGGAGTGTAATGTCACCGCTGAACCAGTGGCTGACGGCAATTATTTCAGCTTGCTTGTGGTTGATGTACCTGATGTCGACGTTGTTGGGTGTGCCACCGGGCAAAAATTGAGTCTGCTCTCCACTGAGGTTGTAGAGCAGAAGGCCGGTTTCTTTGACAGGTTTCTGATTGCTCGCTTTTAAGGTTGCTACGATTAACGATTGGGAGGGATCCGTCTGGTTTACCCATATCGCGATGTCGTCGATGGAATCCCCGGGGTAGGGCGACGCGCTGGTTTCCAACTCAGGCTGGACAACAAAATAGCTGCCCAGTAGCGGAGGTAACAATATTGATTTAATCCACTCCATCATCTTTCAAATACTCAGCAATGAGACGTCAGGCATCTTAGGTAAAAGGCGCAAAGCCAATGAAATTAGCCCCTTCGGGAGAGTGAGCTAGCTCGGTTGCAACGTGTATGATTGTCTAAGAAAATTGTTACGTCATCTTCTTGATTAAGTTATCACCATCCCCACTATAGTGAGCATGATAACAGACTGGTTACGGGATAAGTTTTATGAGAATCGATAGATTTACGAGCAAATTACAGGAAGCATTGGCTGATGCGCAATCCGCTGCCGTAGGCAAGGACAACAATCAGATCGCGCCGGTTCACCTCGTGTCAGCATTATTAGCTCAAAAAGGCGGTTCGACCCGGCCTCTGATGGCCCAAATGGGTATCGATATTGATGCCTTCCAATCTGAGCTGGAAAATATGATTGGGCGGCTTCCGAAAATATCCGATAACCTCGGTGATGTCCAAATGTCACCCGAACTTGGGCGGATGTTAAACATGGCAGATAAGCTTGCGCAGGAGCGGTCTGATCAATTTATTTCCAGCGAGTTAGTCATGTTGGCTGCGATAGAGGATCGCGGTGATCTGGGAAAACTCTTCTCGACATTCAATATCAAGAAAGAGGCGCTCGAGCGTGTCGTCGATCAGGTTCGCGGCGGCGAAAGCGTCAATGATGCGAATGCAGAGGACACGCGACAAGCGCTGGATAAATTCACGGTGAATCTAACCGAGTTGGCGGAAAGCGGGAAACTGGATCCGGTAATAGGCCGCGACGACGAAATCCGTCGAACGGTACAGGTATTGCAGCGGCGCACGAAGAATAACCCAGTTTTAATCGGTGAGCCTGGAGTGGGTAAAACCGCAATAGTGGAAGGGTTGGCTCAGAGAATCGTCAATGGCGAGGTGCCCGAAACACTTCGGGGCAAGAAAATATTATCGCTTGATATGGGTGCGCTTATCGCGGGGGCAAAATTTAGGGGTGAGTTTGAGGAAAGACTCAAGGCAGTGCTCAGTGAACTGTCAAAGGAGGAAGGTAGCGTTATCCTCTTTATTGATGAATTACATACGATGGTGGGTGCGGGCAAGGCGGAAGGTTCAATGGACGCTGGCAACATGCTGAAACCGGCGCTGGCTCGAGGAGAGCTGCACTGCGTTGGCGCCACAACACTTGATGAATACCGTGAATATATTGAAGCGGATGCCGCGTTGGAGCGCCGGTTTCAAAAGGTGCAGGTTGACGAACCCAACGTAGAAGACACCATTGCGATATTACGAGGCTTGAAAGAGCGGTATGAAATTCATCATGGGGTAGATATCACTGACCCAGCGATTATTGCGGCCGCACGATTGTCACATCGCTACATTTCAGATCGACAATTACCGGACAAGGCTATCGATCTGATTGATGAAGCCGGAAGTCTAATCCGTATGGAGATTGATTCAAAGCCGGAAGATATGGATCGCTTGGAACGTCGACTGATACAGCTGAAGATCGAGCGTGAGGCACTCAAGAAGGAAAGCGATGAAGGATCGATCGCTCGACTGAAATCGATTGAGGAGAATGTCGCGACGCTCGAAAAGGAATACGCGGATCTCGAAGAGATTTGGAATACTGAGAAAGCAGCCCTAAGCGGCACGCAGCATATTAAAGAAGAGCTCGAGGTCGCTCGGCAACATTTAGAATCGGCAAAACGTGCAAGTGACTTAACAAAAATGTCTGAATTACAGTATGGCACTATTCCTGAGCTCGAGAAGCAACTGGATATGGCCTCTCAAGCCGAAATGATGGACATGAAACTGTTACGAAACAAAGTGACGGAGGAAGAGATCGCTGAGGTGATTTCAAAATGGACAGGCATACCTGTCGCAAAAATGCTTGAAGGTGAAAAAGAGAAACTACTCGAGCTCGAAATTGAACTGCATAAGCAGGTTGTGGGCCAAGCGGAGGCTGTCAGCGCTGTTTCGAATGCTGTCAGAAGGTCTCGTTCCGGTATTGCTGATCCCAATCGGCCCAACGGCTCATTTCTTTTTCTCGGTCCAACCGGTGTCGGTAAGACAGAACTTTGCAAAGCACTCGCGACTTTTCTGTTTGACACGGAAGACGCATTGGTGCGCATCGACATGTCCGAGTTTATGGAAAAACACTCCGTTGCCCGCCTGATCGGTGCTCCGCCGGGATATGTTGGCTATGAGGAGGGCGGATACTTGACAGAAAAGATCAGGCGAAAACCCTACTCAGTGATTTTGCTTGACGAAGTTGAGAAAGCACACCCTGATGTATTCAATATCCTTCTCCAGGTGCTAGATGACGGTCGGTTGACAGATGGGCATGGCAGAACCGTTGATTTTAAAAATACGGTGCTGGTAATGACATCCAATCTGGGCTCTGACGTTATTCAGACAATGGCCGCGGACGCAGAAGCCGAAAGCGGATACGCGGTAATGAAAGAAGCGGTGATGGGGATTGTTTCGCAGCACTTTCGTCCAGAGTTCCTCAATCGCGTTGATGATGCTGTTGTTTTTCATCCTCTGGCTCAGGATCAGATTTTGGGTATTGCTGAAATACAGCTCGAGATACTCAAAACTCGATTAGAGAATAACGACATTCATTTGAAAGTTGGTGCCGATACGTTGAATTTTCTAGCGGAGGTGGGCTACGACCCAATATACGGGGCAAGACCGTTGAAACGGGCGATTCAGCGTTATATTGAGAATCCGCTCGCTCAGGAACTGCTCGCTGGCAGGTTTAAGGCGGGAGATTGTGTGACATTAGCGCATGAATCGGAACAGGTTGTCTTCCGATAGCTGGTAATCGCAAAAAGTACTGTACATAAACCCAGTAGGCTGATACTGTGCATTTATCCAGTAAACGGGGGCCGGTAAAATGAATCGAAACATTCAGGCTAAAGCGGAAAAAGAGACACACAACAGACTAGAGAGTGCGCCGTTAAGGCACTCGCAACTTGCAATGGTTGCAGCCAAGAGAATGCCTCGGGCGCGTAAAAAAGAGCAGATTGGCAGAGTTGTTTGTCACCATTTGCTTCAAATGCTGGCGAGTGATAAGCCAGTGGCCGTGAATCAAAGCGATTTTGAGTTAGCGCCACAGTCTACATTTGAACCGTCATATTCAACTGAAAACGACAAGCGCTCGCAAGGTCATCTTTCAATCGTTTCCGATCAGGTGATGGCACAGCAAGAAAAGCAGTTTTCACTTTCTATTTGATAGCGCCAGACTAGTTATTTTTGCTCGAGATTGATGATTTGTTCTCCCAGGAGCGTTCAAAATTGAGCGCTTTTTTTTTGCCTTTAGGAAGATGCTACTAGGTAGCGGAAAATACGTGTAGACGTTAGCCTCAATCAAACCAGACTGACACCTTGTGCAACCAAGGTATATCTGCAGCCTTTTCTTTCAGCTCGCTAGTCAACTCTCTCCCGCTTAGTGGCTTAACGCTTTCGCCAGCCGCGCTGATATGCGCTTCTCGGTCAAGAAATATTTCAGCATGGATGCCTGAATTTAAATAATGCAAGGTGAGTTTGTAGACGTGCTCCTGCTCAAATTCACTTGCCCACAACGCCATCAGTTGTTCTCTCGCCTCGCGCCTCAGCGGAGGCAGGCTTTGACGGGCGTTGATTTCCAGTAGTTCATCGTCCTCAGCGTCGATGTGAACGACAACGTCATTGAGCTCGCTAAATGTGCTCGTGAGTTCACGGGTCGCCCATTCGCCGATGTGGTGTCCCTCTGATACGCTGATGAGCGGTTCGACCTGCAGGTGAACGTCCACAAGGACGTCGTTCCCCATCCTTCTTGTTCGGATACTGTGCACGCCATTGACACCCTCAACGCCCTCGATTTTTTCTTTGATCTGACCAACGTAGGAATCCGCGAGCGCTGTGTCAACTAGCTCTTCGACGCTTTGTTTCGATAATTTCCAGCCTATCTGTGCGATCATCAATGCAACCGCCATGGCTGCCAGCATCTCAAGCCAAACAAAGCCTGCGATGGCGCCGCCTACTCCTAAGAGTACAATGACCGAAGACAACGCGTCGCTTCGGTGATGCCAGGCGTTAGCAACGAGCAAGCGCGAATTGGTTTTGTTTCCAAGGGCGTGTGTGATTCGATACAACCATTCTTTCCCTGCGATGGAAACTAAAGCAGCGATCATTGCTGGCCAGGCGGGAATAGTCACTTCCGATACATCTAGCAACCGCTGCATGCTGTCGAAAATCAGACCAGCGGCAACTAGAATTAGCAAAACACCGAGTATGAGCGTACCGAAAGTCTCAAATTTCGCGTGACCATAGGGGTGATCTTCATCGGCCTCGGAAGCGCCAATTTTATTAAATATCCAGACCATGATGTCGGTCGCAAGATCAGAAAATGAATGGATGCCATCTGCGATTAGTGCGTGAGAGTTTGCGATAACACCAACGCCTACCTTGAGGAAGCCTAGTGCGGCATCAACAATGCCGCTCAGAATTAGTAATCGCTGAGTTGCCTGTCTGTTGCTTTTACGGGTGTCTGTCGTGATCGGGGTGGTCATGCGTCGAGATTATCGCTCTGGCTGGTCAACGGCGTGTCTGTGTGTACAAAGGATAACAGGGTCGTGGTCATTAATTAAGAATGTTTAATGTCATCGTCGATAAAACAGGTTTGTTCATCATTTGGAGGGTGAAAAATACTATCTTCACTTGCGCAGTCTTCAGTTGTATTGGGTTTGAGCGGGTAGATCTATGCAGCGATGATTGACGTAGACAAATACGTAGATTGTGGCTTAAAAGCGATGTTTCTCATTTAGCGCAACCAGACGGAAATGCCTCCCGGTCTGGCCACCAGTATTTATCTCACGTACGAAATAAATATCTGGATTGATTGGAATCGTCTACTTGATCAGCAACAATAGTGATTCAGATGATTTGGAAGCCGGAACTACGTGGATTTTATTAAGAATTGCGTTATTGGTGCGGGTGTTGTCGGCCTAGCCATCGCTCGCTCGTTAGCCAAAAAAGATGGCTCGTTGGCCGTGCTTGATAAAGCGTCTCATTTTGGTCAGGGTATCAGCAGTCGAAACAGCGAAGTGATTCATGCGGGTATCTACTACACGGCCGGCTCCCTGAAAGCGCAACTCTGTGTTGAGGGTAAAGAAAGACTGTACCAATACTGCGAAAGCCATCATGTCAATTTTAAAAAAATTGGCAAGCTCATCGTTGCTACGTGCGAGGACGAGAAGGAAGTACTCGACAGCATAAAACTCAAAGCAGAGGAAAATGGCGTTTTTGATCTCGAATACTGGGACGTAAAAAAGATAAAAGAGGCAGAGCCAAACGTGCAAGCCGTTGCAGCGTTATTTTCACCTTCAACAGGTATTGTCAGTGCGCACGAGTTGATGACAGCTTATCTTGGCGATATTGAAAGTTGTGGCGGCAGCTTTGTTGGTCACACAGAGATTGCGAGAGTAGAGCGGGGTGGAAGAGGTTTTATCATCACCTGTCGCATTGGTATTGATAGTTACAAGTTTACCTGCGAGACGCTGATAAATGCCGCAGGGCTGGGTGCGCAGGATGTTCATGAGACATTAGATTTCGCTTATGGCGCGAATGTGCCGCCCTTGCATTTGTGTAAAGGCAGTTATTTTACGCTTCTAGGAAAGAGTCCATTTACAAAACTCATTTATCCGGTACCTGAAAAATCCGGCGCGGGTCTTGGCGTTCATTCGACGATTGATCTAGGTGGTCAAGTCAAATTTGGGCCGAACGTTGAATATATCGAAGACGAAGATTACGAGGTCACACCTGAACTTGCGGAAGCTTATCATTCGTCTATTAGTCGCTATTATCCAGGACTGAAAAAAGGTTTGCTGGTACCTGGTTATGCAGGAATCAGACCGAAGCTCCAGGGTCCAGGCGAACCCGTGATGGATTTCGTGATTCACGGACCGAGGGAGCACGGCATTGAAGGGTTGGTTCAACTATTCGGTATCGAGTCGCCCGGCTTAACTTCTTCGCTTGCGCTTGCGGAGAGAGTGAATTTGGCGCTCGCAACATAAACACGTAACAACGCTAAAATGGATTGGAAATATGAGTCTTGAAGAAGAACGTCGGGAATACAGTTACGGCAAGCTGACAAAAAAATCATTACTGGACACGCCGTCAGCGCAATTTGAATTCTGGATGTCCCAGGCGCTTGAGGCGAAGATACAAGACCCAACTGCGATGAGTATAGGCACGTTGGGACGTGATGGCATGCCTTGGCAGAGGATTGTGTTGCTCAAAGGGTTTAGTGAGGAAGGTTTGGTTTTTTACACGAATCTGGACAGTCAGAAGGCGCAAGAAATCAAATTTCACAACAAAGTCAGTGCGCTGTTTCCATGGCTGCAGATGGACCGGCAGGTGATTGTTGCGGGTGTGGTAAAGCCGTTAAGTGTCGCTGAGAGTGCCGCCTATTTCCTTTCCAGACCCCGTGAAAGTCAACTGGCTGCTTGGTCCTCTCAACAAAGCCGGTCAATTAAATCCCGACAATTTTTGGATGCCCAATTTCAAAGCATGAAATCAAAATTTCTAAAGGGTAAGATTCCAGTCCCTGATTTTTGGGGTGGCTTCAAAATTGTGCCGCAGCAATGGGAATTTTGGCAGGGTGGCGAAAACCGGCTGCATGATCGATTCAGGTACGTGAGAGTTGAAACCGAGCAACAGTGGGAGATAAATCGGTTGGCGCCTTGAGGCGACCGGCTATCTGTTGTCCAAGCGGACACCTATAAAACGACAAAATAGAGCTTACTTAATTATAAATCCCCATCAAAAGAGTTCACGAATGCAGAAGAATCATTCGGAAAAGAACGATCATCAACATTCGCTTGCTGAAGGCGGTCATAGCCATGGTCATCACGGTCACAGTCATGGCCATGACCACAGCTTCGATTTCAGCAAAGTTAATGCTGGTTTCATTATTGCAATTACCGTGAATCTTGCATTTACAGCGCTTGAAGCCGTCTTTGGGTTTTTATCTAACTCGGTCAGCCTTCTGGGTGACGCAGGCCATAACTTGTCAGATGTGCTTGGGTTATTGCTGGCTTGGGGTGCTGCCTATTTGGCCACAAGAAAAAGCACCGAGTTGTATTCTTATGGATACAGAAAAACGACAATCCTTGCAGCAATCATTAATGCAATGACTCTTGTCTTCGCTGCGGGTTTTATTGCTGTGGAATCTATTGAAAAATTTTTTACTCCGTCCCCAATGGATGAAGTCGTCGTCATGATTGTCGCTGGGATCGGTATCTTGGTTAATGCAGGTACCGCGATGATATTTATGAAGGGTAGTAAAGAAGATCTCAATATAAAGGGTGCCTACTTGCACCTTGCTTATGATGCAGGCATCTCAGCGGCAGTGGTTATCGGTGCATGCGTTAGCTATTTCACCGGTTGGCATCTAATAGATCCGCTGCTGGGTTTGCTCATCGTGGGGGTGATATTGTGGGGTACCTGGGGACTTTTGCGGGATTCTATTAATTTGATTCTCGATGCCGTGCCTGAGGGTTGCAGTCGTCAAGGTGTTAAAGCATATCTCGAGGGAATATCAGGCGTCTCTGAAGTTCATGATTTACATATTTGGGCTATGAGTACGTTTGAAAACTGTATGACTGCTCATCTTGTTATGCCCGAAAATACGCTTTGGGAATCAGAGTCCAGCTACGAGGAAATCGGTCGAGTCATGAGAAAAGACTACAATATTCATCACATCACGCTCCAAGTAGAAAAGGATTTTAGTTGTTCAACGAACGATTGTTGATTGCGCCGTTAATGTCTCAAGCAATACATTTGGTGACTTCGACACTAAAGGTTGTAAAAAGAGCGCGGCTTCTCTGGTGGGCTCTCAATTGATTCACTTGATTAATTATTATGAAAGTAAAGAGCAATCCCGTCTGGCTTAATGCTCCAACGTCATTCAAAATATAGGTATAGAATTCATCTACAAACTCAACAATTCCTTGAGGTAATACATGTTACAACTTGTCGTAAATGGCGAAGCGCGTGAGGTCGATGTTGACCCGGAAACGCCCCTGTTATGGGTTATTCGAGAAAACCTTAATCTTTCTGGAACCAAATTCGGGTGTGGTATCGCTCAGTGTGGTGCTTGTACAGTGCATATCAACGGTGTGCCGATGCGATCTTGTGTCACACCCGTGAGTGCGGTGAGCGGCGCCGAGATCACAACAATAGAAGGTATTGCCAATGACGATGGAATGCATCCTGTCCAGCAGGCCTGGATCGCGGAGCAGGTTCCTCAGTGTGGTTACTGTCAGTCTGGGCAAATTATGTCAGCGGTCGCTTTGCTAGAGAATTCACCCAATCCCACGGATGATGAAATTGATAAGGCGATGACAGGAAACATTTGTCGATGCGGTATGTATTCACGTATCAGGTCTGCCATCAAGCGAGTAGCTGATTCTGGCGTACAGATATTCGATCCAGCGAGTCAGGAGATGCAAAATGGGTAAGTGGACCAGACGAGGTTTTATAGGCGCAGGTATTGTCACTGGTGGAGCGCTGGTTGTCGGGGTCGCGATTCGCCCGGGTCACCGTGCACCGGGGCTGGCAAAATACGTTGCAGAAGAGAACGAATCCCTAGTCAATGCATGGGTTAAAATCGACCGCAACAATAAAGTCACGGCTATTGTGCCTCATTCGGAGATGGGGCAGGGCGCGCAAACAGCCTTGACCCAAATGCTCGCTGACGAATTGGATGCACGCTGGGAGGACGTTTCATTTTTGGAAGCGCCGGCAGAAGACGAATACGCAAATTATCCGTTAGGCAAAGGTTTTGTGCTTGGATCAACGCCTATTCCGAAGATGTTAGGTGGAACAGTAGACGGCGTTTTTCTTGCCGTCACGAAATCTTTGCACCTGCAAATTACCGGAGGTAGCTCAAGTGTCCGTGCAACGGGTGTGCATGGCATGCGTGTTGCTGGTGCGGCCGCTAAAGTCATGCTGCGTGAAGCAGCCGCTGAGACATGGGGCGTTAATCCTGAAGAGGTGGTTGCACAAGAAGGCATGCTGATTCATTCGGCAAGTAGTAACAAGGCCCCTTTTGCTGACTTTGCGAGTCAGGCAGCAGAAAAGACACCCCCAGTTGCTCCTGTGCTTAAGACGCCGGATCAATTCACGATCATGGGGAAACACAAACCGAGATTCGATATTCCCGCCAAGGTTGATGGCACAGCGATGTTCGGGATTGATGTTGTAGTCGAGGGCATGAAGTATGCATCCGTCAAAGCTGCACCTGTATTTGGTGCAACGCTAAAAAGCATGGACTCGGCCGCTGCCGAAAAGATGCCGGGCGTGATAAAAGTCGTCAAATTAGAGGATGCTGTCGCTGTTGTAGCTGATGGTTATTGGCAAGCTGACAAGGCGCTCGCAAGGGTAAATGTTGAGTGGAATACGACGAAGCATGACAGCACTAGCTCGACACAATTTTTTGACCAGTTTGAATCTGATATGGCGTCGAGTCGTGAATCCGGTGATGTTCATGGCGATATGCAAATTGGTGATGCGGATAAAAGCTTCGAAGCAGCAGATCGTGTAATCGAGCGTAAGTACAAAGTACCGTATCTTGCCCATGCTTGTATGGAGCCAATGAATGCGGTTGCACACTACAACGAGGGTGCATGCGATCTATGGACAGGCACCCAAAATCCACTTGGATTCAAGCATGAGGTTGCCAAGGCACTTGAGATAGAACCCGCTAATGTCAATGTCACAAATTATTTCATGGGCGGCGGATTTGGCAGAAGAGCAACTCCGGATGCTGCAATACAAGCTGCGCAGATTTCGAAGGCGGTGGGTTTACCCGTGAAGCTGATATGGTCCCGCGAGGAAGATGTTCAGCATGATCATTACCGACCTGCGGTTGCATCAAATTTTAGAGCGGCCTTGGGCCAAGATGGCATGCCAGTCGCGTGGGAAAATCAGTTCGTCGATAAGCACGAACCCGCTGAGGCTACTCATATTCCTTATGCGATCGCTAACCAAAATATTTTTTACACTGACAGCCCGACACATGTTCCGTTCGGAGCTTGGCGTAGCGTGGACCATTCCCAGCACGGTTTTTTTGTTGAATCGTTTATTGACGAGTTGGCGATAGAAGCAGGACAAGATCCATATCAGTACAGAAGAAAGTTATTGAGCCAGGAGCCCAGACTTTTAAACGTGCTGGATAGGGTTGCGAAGGAATCTAACTGGGAAACACCGCTCGGTAAAAACCGAGGTCGTGGTATCGCATTACAGGATTCTTTTGGTTCAATCGTTGCAGAAGTGGTAGAGGTTAGTGTGGATAAGGGCAGCATCAGTGTCGATCGTGTCGTTATCGCTGTTGATCCCGGGTTTGCCGTTGCGCCAGATGGTTTGAAAGCCCAGATGGAGTCGGGTGTCATATTCGGCTTAACGGCTGCTTTGTATGGTGAAGTCTCCATTGAGAATGGCAGAGTGCAGCAATCCAATTTTGACTCTTATCCAATGGTACGGATGGCCGATTCGCCGGTTATTGAAACCCACATTATCAATAGTTACGAGCCGTGGGGTGGTGCAGGCGAACCCGGCACACCCGGAATTGCTCCTGCTTTGGCTAATGCGATATACGCGGCAACGGGCACTCGAGTAAGAGAACTGCCCGTGAGCAAATACGAGTTTAATGTCGCGTTTGAAGAGCGAAATACGGTGCCGAGCTAACAGCAATACATGCGCGTGCAATATTGACTGTCGATATTGCGTGCGAAAATGAACGTTTAAGCCAGCGACTTGTTAATGGTGGGCAGGTCAGGTGCGGTTAAATCCAACGCCTGACCCGTTCTCGATACTCGAGATACTCGTTACCGAACGTATCTATCATTTGCTGCTCTTCCTTAATGATAAATAGCCTGTGAATGATAATCGGGAAAACGATGACAACCAGCCAGCCGTAGGGTGTGTTCGTGAGAAACGCAAGGCCGATGAGGAGGAGCGTCATGCCAACATACATCGGGTTTCTTGTATATCGGTACAAGCCTTTGATAACCAGCGTGGTTGATTCGGAAAAAGGAACCAGATTGGTTTTTGCCCGTTTAAACTGTAGAGCTGCATATCCTGTCATACATAAACCGAGTAACACGGGTACCAAACCAAGGTAGGGTATCCATCCGGTAAATATGTCATCTGTCACTGACACATCCAGCGCTAATATGATGATGACGGAGATTGCTAAATAGTGCGGTGGATATATTCTGGAAAATCTCACAATCGGTTCCTCTCTCTGCTCAAAATGCGTGCTTTGACGAGATTCAATTCCACCCGATTCTAACAAAAAGCCCTGAAAAGCAAAGCAGTAAGACCTAGGGCTGAGAATTGCTCGCAGCAGGACATTTGGCGTTGATGTATGAGAAGATCATGTCACCAAAATAAAAACAACAACAGGGACTTAGCATGAGTGCACGGGGAGAATTTTCATCACGCCTGGGATTCATTTTTGCGGCGGCGGGCTCGGCCGTAGGCCTTGGTAACATATGGGGCTTTCCCACTCAGGTGGCAGGGAATGGCGGTGCCGCTTTTGTCCTGGTGTATGTCATTTTAGCCTTCGCTTTAGCTTACCCCGTTTTGATGGCTGAATTGATTATCGGTCGCGCGACGCGCTCAAATATGGTTGACGCACTAGGCATAGTGACAGGAAGTCCCATTGGTAAAATGACCGGCGTTTGGGGATTTGTCACTGTCTCGTTTATTCTTGCGTTTTACGCTTTAGTCGCGGGCTGGATGATCGCTTTCTTCCTTGAAACATTGTCTAGTCTAGTCGGTTTAGAACCTTTGTCAGCCTGGTTAACCTCGCAAACAGTGGCGCGAGATGTATTGTTTTGCGGTCTTTTCATGATTGCTACGGCCGGGATTGTTCTTGGCGGGGTAAGCAACGGAATAGAGAAGTGGTCTGTGAGGTTGATGCCGACACTTATTTTGCTGATTGTTATGCTCATTATTTATGTCGCTACGCTCGATGGCGCCTCTGCCGGTTTCAAGGCATATCTTCTGCCCGATTTCAGTAAGGTGCTCAATCCCGGGTTGTTGGTGAGTGCGATGGGACAAGCGTTTTTCTCGATGTCTCTTGGTGTAGGAACAATGCTGGTTTATGGATCGTACATTCAAAATAGCGAAAAACTATCAACACTCGGCGCCTCGGTTGCGATGGTCGATATAGGCATCGCGGTGATTGCCGGTTTGCTGATTATTCCCGCCATGTATGTCGCCTTGGCTAACGGTGTGCAAATCTACACCGAGGCTGGAGAGCTCATTGCTGGAGATTCACTGATCTTTACCGTCTTACCCGCGCTATTTGACACGATGGGCGCTGCCGGCAGTTTAGTCGCTTTTATCTTTTTTGCCTTGATGATCATTGCGGCGCTAACTTCGTCGATTTCTATGCTGGAGGTGCCCGTCGCCTACGTTGTCGAAAGCAAGGGATTTTCCCGTACCAAAGCCGTATGGAGTCTCACAGCGGTTATCTTTTCCATTAGCACGATTATAGCGTTTAACTTTGGTCAGCTTTTTGGCTTGGTGATTTCACTTACCACTCAATACAGTCAACCGCTGCTGGGTTTTGTGTTGTGCATTTTTGCGGGTTGGGTGTGGCATCGGGATAACATTTTACAGGAGCTGGAAAAAGGTGATGAAAGTGTAAGTACCAGCTTGTTCTGGATGATATGGCCTTGGTACATCCGGTTTGTTTGCCCCGTTGTGATTCTGATCATGTTTTACCGATCCTTTTAGAAAATGGATGTCGTTTCACAGTATTAACTTTACTCCCTGCTTTAACGGCAAGGTGGAGTTAGTGTGTCGATGACAGTTTTTTTCGAAGCTCGAAGGCAGTTCTTTATTGTTTCTGTCGAGAGAGCACTGATCCGAGGACGTAAGAATACTGAGCCTGGATCGCACCGCGTGCGGTGCCAGCGGAGGATTCTGAGACAATCATCTGCTGTCAAAGTGCCCGGTGGCCCGCCCTTACATGCTGCAGCCTGTTGACTCTAAATCCATATTCGTTTCTTATCGGGGTCTATAGAAAGCTTATTCGAAGGAAATTTTTATCATGCCGTCATTCAACCAGTTCCTCAAAAATACCGTCGAGCAAACGCCGCTTGATCCAATCATATTGGATCAGCCAATAGGGTTAGAGGAACTTCATACACCGGCACTAACAATTGATCTCAACGTTTTCGAGCGAAATCTCGAAAACATGCAGAGTTACCTGAACGACCATAAGCTTGGCTTAAGAAGTCACGGTAAAATGCACAAGTGTCCAATCATTGCTAAAAAGCAGATTGAACATGGCGCGGTGGGAATATGTACCGCAACCGTTAGCGAAGCCGAGATGATGGTGCGTGCGGGCATTAAAGATATCCTGATCACTTCGCCAATTGCGACAACAGACAAAATAGCGCGCGTGATTGAGATGGGGATGGTGACGGACAAGCTACACATCGTTGTGGATGACGTCGGAAATGCAACAGCGTTGAATAGCGCTGCATGTGATGCTGGTATCACACTTTCGGTCTATATCGACCTCGATCCACCCATGGGAAGAACTGGCGTAGAGCAGGGTCTGCCGGCGCTTGCGCTCGGTCAACACATCACTGAAGAATGCAACAATCTTTCTTTCGATGGTCTGCAGATCTATATCGGCAGTTGCATGCATGTTCACGGGTTTGAAAAACGGCGTGACAGATATGCACGCATGATGGAACTCGCTGCCTCGACCCGGGACCTGTTTATTCAAGCTGGCATTGAGGTGCCCGTGGTGTCCGGTGGAGGAACGGGCTCATACAATATGGAATCTGATATTGGTGTACTGACTGAAGTTCAGGCCGGCTCTTATATTTTTATGGACGTGGAATATCGGGAAATTGGCGGTGAAAAAACTGAGCTTTTTACTGACTTTGAGCCTTCGCTACATGTGCTAGTCACCGCTATCAGCAAACCCCAAAAGAAATTGATTACGGTTGATGCCGGCTACAAATCTTTTGCCTCGGACACCGTCAAGCCCCAGTTCAAAGATATTGAAGGCGTCGATTTTAACTGGGGAGGAGATGAACACGGGATTATTTTGCTAAACAACCCATCGGTCGAAATCCGGTTGGGGGATAAATTACCCGTTGTCACGCCTCACTGCGATCCAACGGTTAACTTATATGATTATTATTTTCCTCATCGAGATGGGGTTGTTTCCGAGATTTGGCCGATTGCAGCAAGGGGTAAATCCCAATAGTTGCTAGCGATATCGCCGTGTACAAAAAATAACGCAACAAATGGAATCATAAATGGACCAGTTCGTTCCCTACTTCGAGGATTTCGCCGTTGGCGATAATCTCAGTGATGTACCGGCAGTAACTATCACCTCTGGACATGTTGCTATACACCAGGCGATATTTGGTGACAGGCTCAAGATGGCCCTGGATCATCCCCTTTCATTGGCCGTCACCGGCCATGATCAGGCGTTGGTGAGTTCTTCGCTGGTATGTAATATTGCCATTGGGCTTAGCACCATTCCCTCACAGAGAGTTATGGGTAATCTGTTTTACCGAGGGTTGGTGTTGCTTGAACCTGTATTTGTTGGCGATACGCTTTCCGTGACAACAAAAGTTGTTGGTCTGAAGCAAAACAAAATTCGAGCGGGAAGAGCTGCGTCAGGCATGGTTGCACTAGAAATAGAAGTGAAAAATCAACGGCGCTCGACGGTCATGCATTTTTGGCGTTGCCCAATGATTCCCTGTCGTGATGAATCGATCGACACAGGGAAAGTTGATGATTTTAGTTTTATGCCTGAGAAGATCGAAGCATCAGCGCTGTTTGCTGCCGTGCCCGATTGGGATTACGACAAATACCGTGAAATGACGGATGGCTCTTATTTTCGCGACCTGGTGGTTGGCACTACGTTAAATATCGAAGCGAAAGATACCGTTACGTTGGCACCTGAACTGGTTAGGATGACGCTTAACTTAGCGATGACTCACACAGACGCAGGGCAAAGTGTATATGGCAAACGTCTGGTTTATGGCGGGCATACGATCACAATGGCCGCCGCTCAATTGTTACGGGTGATGCCCAACGTGTTATCGGTTCTTGCATGGTACAAGTGCGACCATCTTGCTCCTGTTTTTGAGGAAGACGTCCTTCATTCACGCGTGACTATTGATAATTTAAGCGAAGCAAAAGGTGCGGGAGTCGTCAACCTTTCAGTACAGACTTATGCGGTGAGACCTGACAGCGAGACGGGCAATGTGCAGGTACTGGACTGGAAATTGGCCGTGTTATCGGCATGAAAGCTAAATAGTAATAAGGCAACTCGGCGATTAACCTAATGATCGTGCCCCGCAGGTCGGTCTAAAAATATTTGTTGTATAGCCGCGAGTTCTGCTGGGTCCACAACACCTTTTGCTTCCAGTGTGTCGGTAAGCGCAGCAAGGAAGAGGGGGTAGTACTGGTATTCCTCAGTTGAGTTTTGTTGTTCCCAATGATCTATTCTTGATATCAATGCATCTCTGAACTCGTCCCATTCGAATGCACCATTCTCACTTAGCAGGCGAGCCATACCAAATACACGGCTTTGCCAGGGTTCGTCGAAGAGCAACTCGCCGTTTATCAGTGGCGGTGCCCCTCGACCCAGCAGTTCGTGGTCCAGTGTTGTTTCTTTCTCATGCATGTGCCACTCCTATCATCGCGTCTCTAGATACTCGATTAGCGAGTTCCGTCTCACTTAAGTTTTCTGTACCCGCGGGTTGTTCCGGTAGCACCATGTAACGCACTTCCGCACTGGAGTCCCAAACTCTAATTTCTGTCGTTGATGGCAACACGAGTCCCATTTCTTGGAGAACTTTTCGGGGCTCCCTGACGATCCGTGACCGGTAGGCAGGATCTTTGTACCATTTAGGTGGTAGACCAAGGACGGCCCATGGATAGCAAGAGCAGAGCGTGCAAACAACAACATTGTGGATGTTGGGCTCATTGGCGACCACGACGAGCTTTTCTGTTTGTCCGCCTTCAAATTTGAAATCTTCGATGGCCTCTGTACCGTCGTCAAGAAGCCGTGACTTGAAAGCGGGGTCTTTCCATGCCCGAGCGACAACTCTTGCACCGTTCATGGGACCAATGCGTTCTTCATATTGTACGATGACATGATCTACATCACTCGCCTTGAGCAGTCCTCTTTCAATTAGCAGTGATTCTAGGGCCTCTGCTCTGATTGCTTGTGGGGACCTTTCGTGGTCGTGACCATGTTGATGGTGGTCACTCTCTATGCCGTCTGTTTTGTCAGTCAATTTCTTCTCCGGTCATACTATTAATGTCAATCGTTGGCGTTATTGCTCGCACGGAGGTAGGGCTCGAAGAGATCAAGGCTTACCTGAACGTCAGGCTCTCCGTTATCCCAGAGGTCGCTTGCACGGAAAGCGATAGTATACAAATGTTGAGGCTGTTCGCCCTCGCCGTGGGCATTCGAATCAGGAAATACCCAGACGCCGTGATGTTTAATCACTGTGCCTGTTTTACCTCGTGCGTATGCAGGTAATCGGGTGTGGCCCGGTACACTTTGATGAGATGTTGTTATTTGTGCGTGTATTTCAAACGCCGGTGCCTGTTTTAATGCACGCTGAGCACCGTTTGCTAGGGGTTGTTCGAATGGTGTCGCGGCTTTTTCATTCGGTTGAGCGGCAATCAGGTCGCTCTCTTTAGCGCCGATGGCCAGCGCTCGTGTCGTAATTTCGCTTTGAGACAGTACGCCGGCTTCAACTAACAGGGTTTCTATGCCGCCGAGCCATCGCCCGTAATAACCATGCGTGAGATAAGCCGTTGGGGATATTCGTTCCACGCCATGTCGAAAAGTGTCAGTGTTAGTCCACGCCCCACATTTTGGACCAACGTTTGACATGGTAAACACCGCTGCCTGCCAGCGCTCAGCAAAATTTTTAGCATTTGGCTGCCCTTTGTCTACCTTGCCGTGGCCCTGTTTGCCACCGAGATCATGTATACCATCCATTAGCGTTCCATATTTGCGACGGTTGCTTCCCTTATGCGTCTTTTGTCAATTTTGCCGGAAGCGATTCTCAATAAAGGTGCGGAGACGAATTCAATGTATCTAGGAATTTTGAATTTTGCGATATGTTCAGCGAGATAATGACTAAGCGCATCGTTGTCAATTGGGTTTTCGGCATAGACGGTTGCACCCACTTCCTCGCCTAGTCGTTCGTCTGGTACCGCATACACGCTCGCCTCAATGATTGCCGGGTGGGAAAGCAGGGCGGCTTCAACTTCAGCACATCCAATATTCTCACCTCCTCTGATTACTAAATCTTTGATTCGGTCCACGATGTAGAGATAACCTTCCTCGTCGATATAAGCAACGTCACCCGTATGCAGCCATCGATCGCTAAAGGCTTCCTCATTAGCATCGGCGCGATTCCAATAGCCTTTAATCACCGATGTGCCCTTGACGAGTAGCTCTCCGCGCGTGTTTGTTGGCATTTCTAGGCCGGATTCATCAATGATTTTTAACTCCAAAACAGCGGAACATCTGCCAGAGCTTCCCGGATGAGCTAAATAGTCTTCGCCGCCAATGCCTGCCCCAATCGCATTTGTTTCTGTCATTCCCCATCCAGTATTCGGCATCGCTTTCTCAAATGTTGCTGCGATGCCTTTCACCTGCTCCGGTGCTCTCGGTGCACCGCCGCCGCCCACAGTCGCTAGGGTGCTTAGGTCGCGGTTGGTTTGCTTTGCAACTTCGACCAGATCGCCAGTCATTGCAGCAGGGGCGACAAAAGAAACTATTTTTTCCTGTTCAATAAGTTCAGCTGCAAGTGCCGGGTTCCAACGATACATTGAGACTAGTTTGCGTTGCGATCTGTAACAGGAGAGATAAACCGCATGAGAGCCAGTCGCATGAAATAATGGCACGGCCAATAGCGTGGCGATTTGATAATTGGTTTCCGGCGGCTCGATACCGCTAACCAGCATGCCTGCGCGCTGATCTAATTCCCAAGACATCAGGGCAGTAATGATGTTTCTATGGCAAGACACGGCACCTTTGGGGTGCCCAGTCGATCCTGATGTGAACAGTATCGTTGCATCGTCATTCGGTCCGACCGTCGCCTCAGGCATCTCGCATGGTGCGATGTTTGACAGTAGGTTCGTTAGTATTGGAACATCTTCGGGTAGGCGTTTGTCGGGGCGAATGGCGATGACGCTGACACCTGCTTTTTGATAGATCGGTAGTACTCTGTCGATTCTTTCCTGATCCGCCAGCAAAATTTTTGCGCCGCTGTGACTTAATCCATATTCAATTTCTTCGGTGGACCAAAGCGCGTTCAGCGTCACCGCGATAGCACCGATAGAGGTGACTGCGGTGAAGGCCATGATCCATTCAGGATAGTTGCGCATTGAAATAGCGACCCGATCACCCTGTTTTACGCCATAGTCATTGACCAGCAAATAGCCAATTTTTGCTGCACTCTGGTAAGTCTCATCAAAGGTGTAGCGCTCCTCCTCGTAGACAATAAAGGTTTCATCGCTGCGATTATCCCGATACAAGTCGGCAAGGGTAAGCGGTGCGTGAACAAAGGCGCGACAGGTCTCTCCGTAGAGTTCAACCTCTTGAAGTTCGTAGGGTTGGTCAGGGCCGGTTAGGTGTGCAATCGCGTCTGTTCTAGTTGCAAAATTGGACATGGTTCGTAATTTTACTCTTTGTGTTTAAAGCGGTATTGCTGGCAATGTTTTTAAATGTATCTGAAAAATACCATGGCTGCCAATCGATCGATTTCCGCTGACGTATATTTACGCCTCGGACATTGGCTAATTTAGGCAAGCATCCTGCTCTTGTTCGAGCGTGCACATCGCCATGATCCGAAGGTTTTTGTCTCTTCCGCGCTTCAGCTCAAACTGAATTTGATCGTTTTCCTGAAATGCTGTTAAGTCAATGAGACCTGTGACACCAAAATACATGGTCATCGGCGCCATCTCGAATTGCTTTATTTCTCCATGTGCGATTTTTACTCTGCTTCCAAACTTGTCGATCTTGATAATCCGACCTGTAGTGATCTCCACGTGTTTCATGTTTTGCGCTCCAGGGACCATCGGCGCAAAGATAATCGTGAGTGTGAAGGTGCAGGTCTTAATGATTCGAGCAATTTTGTCAGTCATCGTGATTGAGTGTTTCCTCCTTCCTGCTAGTTCACAGTTCATATTGCATATTTAGTAGTTAGTAGTTCAAATTGCCCGACTAAGACCTGTCAATCGTGGGTTCAACCCGAATGAGATACACCACCGGAATGATAATGAGGGTGAGGATCGTCGTCGAGATCATGCCCCCCAGCATTGGCAAAGCAATTCTGCGCATGACATCTGCACCGGGTCCGTCAACCAGTAATATTGGAACAAGACTGGCCATAACTGTGATCGCTGTCATGAGTTTCGGACGTACTCTGAGCACAGCACCCGCGATGATTGCTGCGTAAAGTTCTTGCGCGTTTTTTGGGCGGCTATTCAAAACCTGCTGATCTAAATACAGCAGCATAATGATCGTTGTTTCAATCGCAATGCCTGCTAACGCGATAAACCCGACCGCGACTGCCACAGATAAATTAAAGTCAAACATCCAAATAGCCCATAATCCGCCGGTTAATGCGAACGGTAACGAAAACATGACGATGAGTGTTCGATCGAGTCGTTGGAAGTAAAGCATTAACAGTAAAAAAATGATGGTAATCACGGCCGGTATCGCAATCATGAGTCGCTCGTTTGCAATTTCGAGCTGTTCGTATTGGCCTGCCCACTCTATTGCATACCCAGGGGGAACGTGGATCTCTTCCGAGACGAGTTGACTGGCCGCTGCGACAAAACTCCCCAGATCCCGATTGGCGATATCAACAAAAACCCAACCGGTCAATCGAGCATTTTCAGATCGGATTATAGGAGGACCATCCGCATAACTGATCTGAGCAAGTTCTTTAAGTGGGATATGGGCGCCTGCGGGTGTCGGTAAAAGTACCTCCTCTAAATCCTGAGAGGTTTCTCGAAACGGGCGATCATAGCGCAAAATTATATTGTATCGTTCCCTCCCTTCAACGCTCTCTGCGAGCTTTATGCCGCCCAAAGCTGATTGCACAACTGTCTGAAAAGTACCCATGTCGATATTTCGTCTCGCCAATTCGGCGCGATCAGGCACGATCTCTAAATATTTGCCACCAAGCACGCGGTCCGCAAAAGCCGATCTTGTTCCCGGAACATTTTGAACAACGGTTTCCACTCGGCGCGCGATATTCGAAATTTCATGCAAATTGTCCCCCGTAATTTTGACGCCAACGGGCGTCCTAATGCCGGTTGAAACCATATCCATGCGTATCTTGATTGGGTATCCCCAAGAGTTTACAAGTCCCGGCATTTGTAGACGTGAATCGAGTTCTTTGACAATGTCGTCTGCGGTAATGCCGGGTCGCCACTGTGACATCGGTTTGAGCCGGATCCAGCTCTCAATCATTGTGAGCGGCGCGGGGTCTGTTGCCGTGTCTGCTCGCCCAGCCTTGGCAAACACGCTTTCAACCTCGGGCACAGTTTTGATGATTTGATTCGTTTGTCCCAGTATCTCTCGCATTTTTGTTGCCGAGGCACCCGGCAAAGTTGTTGGCATATACAGTAACTCTCCCTCGTATAGCGCTGGCATGAACTCCGACCCTAATTTTGTGAGTGGCACGGCAATGCTGCTCAGCACTATCAGTGTGAAAACGATGGTCAACCATCGAAATTTTAATGCGAGCGATAGTATCGGGCGGTAAATCCGGATGAAAAACCTATTAATTGGGTTTTTGCTTTCGACGGGCATATGTCCTCGAAGAAACCACAGCATGAGCACTGGAATTAGCGTGATCGAGAGGATTGCTGCGAATGCCATTGCATAGGTTTTTGTGAAGGCCAGCGGGGAAAACAGTCGATAGCTTTCACCGGTAAGGGCAAAGATCGGTAAAAAGGATGCTGTAATGATGAGAAGACTGAAGAAGAGACCCGGGCCCACTTCTTGCGCCGATGCGGTAATGACTTCTAACCTTTCTTCAGCGCTTGGCTTCGTGCCGCTCGCATAAAGTGCTGATAATTTCCTTGATCCGTTTTCGACCATAACGATTGATGCATCGACCATCGTGCCGATAGCAATAGCGATACCCCCAAGCGACATAATATTTGCTGTAACGCCTTGGTAGGACATGAGTAAAAAAGCACCCATTATGCCAAGTGGCAATGTGATAATGGCGACGAGGACTGAACGTGCATGCAAAAGAAAAATGAAGATGACCAAGGCGACCGTTATGCCCTCTTCGAACAGTTTTTGTGCGAGATACTGCACCGCGCCTTCGATGAGTGGCGCGCGATCGTACACCGGCACAATTTCAACGCCCGGCGGTAATCCTTGTTTTAATTGCTGAAGCCTTGATTTAACTCGATCAATGACCTGCAACGCATTTTCTCCATCGCGCATGATAACGATGCCGGCTACGGTTTCGCCTTCACCATCGAGCTCAACAATACCTCGCCTTAGGGCAGGCCCCTCAATTACCCGTGCGATTTCTTTCAAAGTGACTGGTGCATCATCCGAGGCAAACACGACAACCGCTTCAAGGTCCGCTTTGTTTTTCACATAACCGATTGAGCGAATGACATATTCTGATTCACCCTGCTCAAGCACCCGACCGCCAACTTCCTCGCTCGCGAGCTTTATCGCGGATATGATGCGAGAGATCGGGACATTGAATGCTCGAAGCCGATTTGGATCGATTAGCACCTGGTATTCGCGCACAAAACCACCGACAGAGGCAACTTCAGCGACGCCTTCCACGCTCGCAAGTTCGTACTTCAGGAACCAGTCTTGTAATGAGCGTAGTTGTGCTAGATCAGTGTTGCCAGATTTATCGACAAGCGTATATTGGTAAACCCATCCCACGCCGGTGGCATCAGGTCCAATTCTCGGTATTGCAGAATCGGGTAAGCTTGAACCAAGACGTGACAATGCCTCAACGACCCTCGCTCTTGCCCAGTACTGATCTACATCATCCTCGAAAATCACGTAGACAAAACTTGTTCCAAACATCGATGCGCCACGAACATCCTTTGTTTTTGCAAGCCCTAGTAATGCAGTTGAAAGGGGATAGGTCACTAGGTCTTCGACGATCTGGGGGGACTGGCCAGGAAAGTCTGTTCTGATAATGATTTGTGTATCTGTTAAGTCAGGTATTGCGTCTAGCGGTGTATTTAGGGCTGAAAGCCAACCTGCAATGCCGAGTGCCGTTGCCAGAGTCAAAACAATGATCTGATGATGTAGAGACCAGGCGATGATCTTAGCAACGGGAGATTGTGAAAAATTAGTGCCATTAGGATTGGCATCGGGGACGTCAATCATGCCGTGCTCCTAGTGGTGGGCCGCATGGTGGGGCATGCGCCTGTCTTGTGTTTTTTCAGTGGGTACTTTTTTCGAAAGCAAAATGTTGCGCACTGCGCCAGACCCAAATGGGTTCGATGGGACGTTTCCTTCCTGAATAAAATAATGTCCCGATTCGACATCCTGATAAAGCCTAATACCAAGCTGGTGATAGTGAGCGGGCATTCCTTGCAATAACCATGGCTTGAGTGCTTCGGTCAATATTGCCAGCTGCGACCCAAGTGATTTGCTATCGCCTGTTTTTTGGATATCGAGCAAGATGCGCTGCATTTTCGTAATTTCAGCGTGCAATAGTGTGTTTGGGAATCTTTCGCTGAGTGTGTTACCAGCGGCAATGGTCGGGCTTAGGTAATGTGTGTCGATATCGTATTGGTCTATGAGTGCCTCGTGAAAGTAGATTGCGGTTTCAACAAAATGATCCATCAAAGCGACATCGTTGGCATCCAGAGGCAGCTCGGATAATGTGATGTCCGAGGCGTTTACTGGGGCTGCCAATTTTGCGAACCCCTCCCGCAAGTTGGCTTCTGAGTCGAGCATAAATTGGCCGCTAATCACAATTTGCTCGTGCTCATAGAGGCCGTCGGTTACTTCAGTCGTGCCTGCATTGGTACTGCCGGTCTGTATTTTTCGTGATCGAAACTTGCCCTCACCCAGCGAGATGATGACATGCGATCCTGAGCTGTCGTGTAACACGGCTTCGCTGGGAATGGTTAAGGATTCTCCTCGCGTGACTTCAAATAAGACGTCTGCGAATGCACCTGGGCGAAGTACGCCTTGCTCGTTCTTGACGACGACACGGACCTTCAACGTGCGCGTTACCGGGTCTATCGTTGGATAAACGTAATCAACTATCCCCGTCGAGGTGGCAGAAGGTGCGCTCGGAAAACTTAACCTGACTGGGATGCCGCTGACAACATCGTTTATGTCCTGTTCTACAATCGAAGCAATTACCCATACATCAATATAGGATTGTAGTTTCAAGACAATATCGCCAGGTTTTACGTAGGTACCATCCCTCGCTTCCAGTGATTGAACAATGCCGCTATCTTCGGCATAGACTGGTATTCTTTCTAAGAGCTGGCGTTTCTCCCTGAGCGTTGCGATCGCCGTGCGTTGCATACCCAGAGATCTGAGCCTTTGCTCAGTTGCGTTGATTCTGTTTTCGTTTCCGATCGTGAGGGACGCTAAAAAATCTTTCTGCGCTGCGACAAGTCCAGGGCTGTAAATGTGATACAGGAGTTGACCCGGACTTACAGGATCTCCTTCGGCTGTGACCGCGAGATTCTCTATCCAGCCCTCGAGACGCGATGCCGAGACAACTTCTCTTCGGGTGTTTGCCTGTACGTTGCCAAAGGCCCGGACCTTGCGGCTTAACGTTGTTCTTTTAACCTTAGCGACTCTGACACCCATTGTTTGGAGCATGCCTGACGAGACCACTGTATCCTCTGTTTCTGAAAGCGATGTGCTCGATGACCTCGTTGCAATCAGTCCCATACCGCATATAGGACAGATGCCGTCTGCTTCTACAGAGATGTAATGGGGATGCATAGGGCAGGTATATGCCGCAGTTTCCTGCGATATCGATGCCTGACTAAAAAGAAGGCCGAAAATAAGTGCCATCGCAAATTTTAGAATGTGCCGTTTCATATCGTCACCAACTGACTGTTAGCCCTTGCCGTCATAATGTTACGCCGTGCTATTTCGCGAGATATTTTTGATTGGAAGTGGAGTCGGGTGATTTCCCCGTCGACTATTGGTGCATAGTCACCGGTACCAGATTCGTAGGTCGTGAGGGATGCTGCTATCTGCTCCTCCAGAGCACTGAGCTGCTTTTCCAGCAATACGATATTGGCCTCTGCCGCTCTGCCCTCAGCCGCTAAACGGCGCCATTCAGATTCTGCAGCCCTAGCGACAGACGACACATCCATTTTCGCGGCTGTTCTCTCTGCAATGGCTGCTCGGAGCGCAGGTATTTGCTTTTTGCTGGCCCAAATTGGCACAGTAAAAGTGACTTGCCCCGAAAACCAGTCTTCTCCGTCGAAAGGTAACCCAGATTGCCCGACACCTGCCTGACGTTGTTGATACATGAGGCTCACACCCCAACTTGGTTTATTTTCAGCTTGAACCTCGCTGACTCTTGTTTCTGCGATAGGGATGTTAGCCTTTGCGACTCTGACGCTGTGAAATGAAAGAGGATCACCATCCCACTCATTGAGTGATAAAGGTGGGGGCGCGATATCAGTTTCTGTCTCTATCAGGCTGTTAATCTTCGCTTTGACTGATTCGAGCTTTGCCTGCAAATTCACTACTTCTTGTGCGACATCGGCGCGTTCGATATCTATCCTAGCAAGACGGAATACCACCGCTCTGCCTGCATTAATCTCGTTTCGAACTACCTGCTGCAATTCCGAGTATTTACGATCCCGCTGGCGTGCAAGGGAGATTTCTCGTTCCAGATTTGCCTGCTCGACAAGCCCGATAATCAAAGATGCGCGCAATAGACTGAGTTCATACTCAAATGCTGTTTCCAGCGAGGCTGATCTTTCCCTCGCATTCTGTAGTCGTGCGCGTCTAATCCCACTGTTTGGGATCGATTGCTGGATACCGATTGATTTGTGGGTGGGTAAGAATTCATCGAACGCGAATGTGTCAATTGGCACATTGTTTAATCCTAGCGAGATGATCGGGTCAGGCAGGGAACTATTTGCCTCTGCTAAGGCTTTCATCGCGGTTGATCGAAGTTTGAGATGCTGGAGCGTCGGATGGGTTAATAAGCGTGCTTCGATCGCTGAGAGATCTTGTGTTTGATGACGTATTTCATCCGAACTGATTGCCGGAGGTGCGTAAATCACCAATAGTTGCGTGACAACGAGTGTAATGAAGCATGCCCGGCAGCACGTCACTTTCCGGGTCTTAAATTTGAGCTTTGGATTCATCTTATCTTTTCCATCGGGAACCAAGAAACCGCCACAGCGTAATGTGCGATGGCGCAGTTGAAGGTACCGTCGGGTTTAGATCGTCAGAATTTGATGTAAAGTTATTGGAGTAAGAGCCAGCATGGGCGAATTGTCAGGCGGCCTCTCCGTAACAAAGATTTTCCGTTGGAAAGCTGGAAAATCCAGTAATACGAAAAAGTACAGCGTTTCAAAGTCCGTGTCAGCCAGGAAGAAGGAGGCAAGTGCGGGCGATGCTTCTCGCGTCATAGAGGTGACACAATTTTCACAGGTATCGCAGTGCTCTGAATCGTGTACGGGTAATAATTGAGGTGCTGAATCAATTTTAGAAGTTGTTGCCATATCGTGACAAGGGATCTGTGTTTCACTTGCTGTAAGGTGATTCTTTAGCGCAGATAAAGCGACTGCTGGTGAACGCGATGACTGATCCGAGTCGAAGGGTAAGGGCGCGCCAGAACAACAGCCAAGTACCGGTGCGACGATCAAAACAGTCGAGGCAATCAAAGCGATACTTAAATGTTGCAAGGTGTACATGAGCTAGATTCTAGCAGTATTTTCTTCGTGAAAGTGTAGTTTTAGCAGACGAAAGATCCGATTTGTTGAAATCTAGCATGGTAGGTTATTGTTGGCCCCACGCCTCATAATAAGTTTTGTTTGTTGCCGGTTTCCTGCTAACTGGCCCGAATTTCCCCATTGGATAGCCGATAGGAATTGTCACAACTACGCCATATTCGTCAGGAATGGCGAAGTGCTCGCACAAATCCTCCTCAAACACCTGATGCATGGTTGTGAGTGCAGCGCCGAGGTTTAGCGACCTGCATGCCAACAATATGTTTTGTACGCAGGGGTATACTGCGCCGAAGTTCGGCGGTGCGAGACCGATTCTGTCTGCCTCAGCGACTTTGAATGGCCAATCACGCTGCCCGCAAACGATCAAAAGCACGGGAAAGTCTTGCATGTGGTTGACCTGATACTGCATTGCTTTTACCTGTCGTGTCAGTGCCGTATTTTTTTCGGTCGGCATCGTCATCATTCCCGTGAACCTCGATTCAATCGCTGCCTTATATCTTTCGGCAAACCAGGCTTTACTTTCAGGCTTTTGTAACACCAAAAAGGACCAAGGTTGTGTGTTCTGGCCCGAGGGAGCCTGCACGCCCGCTTCAAGTACTTTCTCAAGCACAGACGGCGGTACAGGGTCAGGTTTAAGTCGTCTCATGGCACGCATCGAGCTAGCAAGTTCAAAAAAAGCCTCGTATTGCTGGTTTTCACTCATATTTTAAGGTCGCGTGCAGTTTTAGAGATCGAAATAATACCCTAATCGGTTTGTTCGAGGAAAATGACGAAGCTTTATGGTGATTTTTTGAATTAAATCATTACAATGCGCGACTTTTGCGAAACTCTTACACGCCCGGGTGACGACCACGTCATGCAACGTTTAGGGGTAATAACCATTAGGAAGCCAAATTGTTAAAATTAATCATATGGGCAGCGCATTGTCTCTCGACTCAGTCCGGTCAAATTGACCCCCATGCTGCTGACTTACTCAATCAACAGCTAAAAGACCGCCCCTCGAAACCAAACAATGTCGTCCAGTTGAATATTGATACGGCAGAATCTGATGCCCGAAAAGCTGCCTGATCTGCCGTCTGGCCAAGCTTCTGTTTAAGGTTAAAAGATGGTTCCGATCGCCGAGCGTAACACTGGCTAGATTGACGATTGACCCCGTCCCTGACACTTGCCTAATTTGTTTTTTTCGGAAAGGGCAAGTCAGGTGTTCCTCTACAACCAGCGTCAGACATTTGCCGGACGCTATCCTATGATTCGACATACCCGTGGTAGGGATAAAAAGGCCGATCGAAGAGCCGTGCGTCGCCACCCGCTAAACCTTAAATAGCTCCATCGATTTAGGTGCGAGCGCATGTCAAGGCTGCACTCAAAATATCAATAAAAGCTCCCCGGAATCCCAAAAACTCGTTATCCTGAGTGCGTTGTACCAAAACGGAACGCGTGTATATCCTTCATCATTAGATAAAACGGTCGTTATTGTCACTGCTGATAGTGAGCATTAGTGGAGCGCCGCATGTTGCATCCGGTAGTGCACGGACTGATTAATTCCTACCAAATCGAAAGCTAACGCAAAAAGGGGATGGAATGACGGATAAAACGAGGCTCGCTGAAAGGGTGGTAATGGTCACTGGTGCTGGCAGCGGGATCGGCAAGGGTGCATGTGAGCGTATCGCTGCCGAAGGTGCGAAAGTTGGCGTGGTAGATATTCGATTTTCGCTTGCTGAAACTGTCGCGGCGAAAATCAATGCAGCCGGTGGTTCGGCTTTGCCAATACGCTGTGATGTATCAAAAGAAGAAGAGGTTGCGAATGCTGTTGCAACACTGGTTGCCGAATATGGCAGTCTTTATGGCATGGTAGCTAATGCCGGTACAGCTGGTTCCGGCTGGATACATGAAACCAGTTTAGACGACTGGCATGCTGTCCTTGGGGTCAACTTAACCGGGCCTTTCCTTTGTGCGAAACATGCGATACCTCACATGTTAAAAGGTGGAGGTGGTTCCTACGTGGTGACTTCATCTATTGCTGGTTCGGTGATTGGCGCTGGCGGCGCCGCAGCTTCTTATGCTGTTTCAAAGGCGGGGGTTATACAATTAGCCAAACAAATCGCAGTGGATTATGGCGGCCAAGGCATCAGAGCCAATGCTATTCAGCCGGCTGCTGTGGCCGATTCAAATCTACGTAAGCATGCTTTAGAGGACAGAAAAATACACAAGACTCCGACAGCAGAACTACCACGTCCAAGACCATGGATGCTGGTCCGGCGCGCAGGTCACATTTACGACGAGTATGGCGCGACAATTGCCTTTTTACTTTCCGATGACTCAGGATATATTACGGGTACTTCAATACCTGTCGACGGTGGTTATCTTGCAACATGAATGAAATAGTTGAGTTAGATTCAGCGTGGTCGAAACCTCTGCTTGAGGAGTTGATCCAGTATTCGAACGACCAAGGCACTGCCGAACTGGTTGTAAATTCCAAAGGTAAGCGCCTGATCGGTCCTGTTGGGAGTCCTGTTGGCACTGACATTTTTGCTGTTCAAAAAGGCATACTCTCACTTTTGATTGGTATTGCAGAAGAGAATTATCTGCTAGAAACTTGTGATGCTATTAACCACCACCTTGATCCCGAGTGGACAGCGCTTTCGCCTTGGCACGAAGCGAGCGTCACTATAGAGACGCTGCTTGCGATGACGACAGGCATGGATGAACAGCTTCGGCCTCAAGGCCAGGTAGGCGTAGAATGGCGCTACAATAATACGGCGTACAATTATCTCAAAAAAATACTTTGCCTACATACCGGTCTGAGTCTTAACGAACTGAGCCGCAAATGGCTCTTCGAGCCCTTAGGAATGACCAATACGCATTGGGAAGACCGAGAACAGAAACTACCTGACGGTACTGCAGTTACCGGTTTGCGATCGACAGCAGACGACCTCATAAAAGTTGGCGAGCTTGTGTTGCAAGAAGGGTTTTGGAACAACACCCAGCTGGTGCCGAAACACTATGTTACCCAAATGGTAACCGGCGCCTCTACAGACAATCCTGCCTGGGGTTATTGTTGGTGGAATAATAGTGCTGATCAATACATGTTACCGATGAAAGACAAAATTTATCCGGGCAACATTGTACCTTCTGCGCCTGAGGATCTAATCTCTGCACGAGGCGCTTACGGCAATTTGCTTTATATCCTGCCGCGCTACGCTTTGGTGGTGGCAAGAACTCGAAAAGTCGAGGCTGGTAAAAGCGCACCAGATTTTGAATCAGAGATGTGGCGACGCTTATTGCTTGCGAAGTTGAGCTAGGGTGACACGCCAGTGAGTCAGATTGTTATTCGTGATTACGGCAATAGTGACGAAGATGAGTTGATTATCATTCACGATCTCGCGCGACCGATTGAGCTAAACGGTTCGTGTGATCCAAGGGCCTTTGTTCCGCTCAGGAATGATTCAGCAGATTTGGATGAGTTTCGCTCTTGCAGGAAGCTGGTCGCCTGCAATGATGATCAGATTCACGGCTTTATTGGCATCAACGACAACGAAATTGGTTGGCTTTACGTGAGACCTGAATCGAGTCGTCGGGGTATTGGCCAACGTTTGCTTAATGCCGCAATGGAATCTATTCAGAAGTCAAACGATGCCAGCACGACAGTGAGCGTCTATGTGCTTGATGCAAACAATCCCGCGATAGCGCTTTACGAAAGTAGAGGCTTTAGGATTGTTGAAACATTCGGTAGTAGAAACAACGGTTATCCCTGTACTTTGCATAAAATGTTGTCAGTTTAGGATGTTAATTCGGCAATCACTGCTTGAGTCATCGCTGTTGGTAGCCCGGTCGCCAGAAAAGCTGTCCTGTCAATGAGATCACCATATCGGCGTTTAAACTCCGGTGCAATTTTGTCAGGCTCGCCAACAATAGCAAAGGTATGAAGTATCTCGTCGTCAATAAGCGCTGCCATTTCGGCGGTTCTATGTTCCCTCATCAGGCGATTAAGGTCTCCCTGAAGCTCTCCCCAACCATGAAGCTCTAGTACCATTCGATAGCCCGGTGTCGAACCGTAAAATGCGATTCTGTCCTTCACCTGAGCGATTGATTTTTCTAGCGCTTCTGCATTTTGCCCTGTCGCGATCATCGGTGCATAGTCGATCTCGAAGTCTTCCGGCGCAACTTCAGCTTTTTTTCTTCCCTCTGCAATCGCGGGTAGGTTAACTTCTCTTATATATTTCTCTGTTGAAAAGGGGTGCATGATTAGGCCATCTGCGGTTTCAGCAGCAACTTTTGTCATCAATGGACCGGTGGCTGAAAGATATATCTTCGGTCGGCCGTGTTCTGTATTCGTTGGCTGAAATGTTTTTGGCATGAGTGTGTGTCTGTAGTACTCACCTTCAAAATCTAGGTCTTCTCCCTCGTACCAGCAATCGAAAATCGCGTGCATTGCATTGATGAACTCTCGCATTTGTCTTGGAGCCTTATACCAAGGCATGCCAAATCGCTTTACTACATGAGGTTGTACCTGTGTGCCGAGTCCAAGAATGAATCGACCTTTTGAAAATGCATTAAGGTCGTGTGCAAGGTGAGCCATGGACATAGGATTGCGCGCGAAGGCGACGGCTACGGAAGTCATCAAATCAATGTCATCAGAGTATTCAGCTGCCAAAGTTAGCGGCAGAAATGGATCATGTGTTAATTCTGCGACGCGGACGCCATCGTAGCCCAGTGCTTGAAGACGACTGATGTCCCCTTTAACTTTTGTTAGATCGGGGCTAATTGAGCAATCAATTTTCATTTCTTTATTCCGTTCTTTGGGTTTAGCTGTTTGTGTCTCAGCCGCTGATGATACTATGTGTTTCATTTAATCGGCGAATAATCATGACGCAATTTTCAATCCTCGACCTTGCACCTATCAAGCAGGGTAGTAACGCTGCAGAAGCGCTGCACAACTGTTTAGACCTAGCACAACATGCCGAGGCTTTTGGCTTTGAACGCTTCTGGGTTGCTGAGCATCATAATATGAAGGGTATTGCCAGCGCGGCAACGGCTGTTGTCATAGGTCATGTCGCCAATGGTACAAGCCGCATTAGAGTTGGCTCCGGCGGCATCATGCTGCCCAACCATTCACCGCTGGTGATTGCTGAACAGTTCGGCACGCTCGCCTCACTTTATCCTGATCGTATTGATCTAGGCCTCGGGCGTGCGCCGGGCACAGATCAGATCACGTCTCACGCACTAAGAAGAACACTTCACGGTAGTGCAGAAGACTTCCCCCGTGATGTCATCGAGCTACAGCAATATTTTGAGGAGGCCAGTGAAGATCAAAAGGTGACCGCTGTTCCCGGTGAAGGCACTCACGTTCCGCTCTGGATATTGGGCTCGAGCCTATTTGGTGCGCAACTGGCGGCCATGCTCGGTTTGCCGTTTGCTTTTGCCTCACATTTTGCTCCGGCACAAATGCTGCAGGCGATAGAGTTGTATCGTGAGGGGTTCAAACCTTCAGCACAATTATCACAACCTTATCTCATGATGGGATACAACATTTGTGCTGGAGAATCGCTCGAAGAAGCCCAATATTTGCGAACATCTTCGCTTCAATCTTTCTTGAACCTGCGACGAGGAAAACCAAGCCAATTGCCGCCACCGATAAAAGATTTCGAAAAGCAATTATCTAGCGAAGATGAGATGTTGTTGTCACAAATGGGCCGATGTTCGGCGATTGGTGCGCTAGAGGATATCAAGTCAGAAATGGCCGAGTTTATCTCGCTTACCGGCGCGGATGAGTTGATTCTTACCAGTTCAATTTATGATCATTCGAAACGTTTGAGAGCATTTGAAATCGCAGCGGAAGCGGGGCAGAGCATCTAATGACTGTCGCTTTGGTGTGAATATCAGCATAATTCGCGCCGAAAACGTATTCGAACTCAATATATCAAGAGAGCTTTTATGAATGAAAATATGATCGCAGTGATCGGCGCGGGCACCATGGGGCATGGAATAGCACAATTGGCTGCTGAGTCAGGTTTTGATGTGCAGATGATTGATGTAAGTGCTGCAGCCCTCGAAAGTGGTTTAGCAAGCATTAACAAGACACTTGAGCGAGCCCTTAGTCGTGAAAAAGTCACGCCGGCGCACGTCAGCCAAACCCTTTCTCGTTTGTCGACAGCAACTGATTTCACAAAAGTCAGTCAGGCGCGTCTGGTGATTGAGGCCGCATCAGAGAATCCTGAGATAAAGCGAAGCATCTTTTGTGAACTCGATGACGCAGCTGATCCGAATGCTATTTTGGCCTCAAACACATCGTCTATCTCACTGACCGAGATTGCTGCGGGCAGCACTCGGCCGGAGCAGGTGATTGGTATGCACTTTTTCAACCCTGCGCCAGTGATGGCATTAGTTGAACTTATTCGTGCCCTACAGACATCGGATGAAACATTTGCAGCAACAAAAGAGATTGCGAAACGCATGGGCAAATCTCCCGTTGAGGTCAAGGATAGTCCCGGGTTTGTTGTAAACAGAATGCTTGTTCCGATGATCAATGAAGCTGTTTTTGTATACTCTGAAGGAGTCGCTTCCGTTGAAGATATCGACGCAGCGATGAAACTTGGCTCAAATCACCCGATGGGCCCACTCGCGCTAGCAGACCTGATAGGTCTCGATATTTGCCTATCTGTCATGGAAGTGTTGTTTGATGAGTTTGCAGACTCAAAGTATCGGCCTTGTCCTTTGCTAAAAAAGATGGTCGCAGCGGGCTATCTTGGCCGTAAATCCGGCCGGGGTTTTTATTCTTACGGAAAATAATTAGCCTGATCGTAGTAGTTTGTAACGATACCCTGTAAGCTGCCGGACGCCGATTATGTTGCGGTGCACACTTAACTATCTAAAAGACCCGTTTTATGACTTTTGCCAGTTTGGGATTATCCCAGCCGATCCTCGAAGCCGTGGCATCCCACGGGTACGAAACGCCTTCTCCAATCCAACTTAAGGCTATTCCTGCGGTCATAGAGGGCAGAGATGTCATGGCTGCTGCACAGACGGGTACTGGTAAAACGGCGGGCTTTACGCTCCCGATACTGGAGAAGCTGTCTAAAGGGCAACCTGCGGGTTCAAATCAGGTTCGAGCGTTGGTCATAACGCCAACAAGGGAGCTCGCAGCGCAAGTGGCTGAAAGCGTTGTGACCTATGGTAAAAACCTGTCTATCCGTTCTACAGTCGTTTTTGGCGGTGTCAAAATTAATCCTCAGATGATGAAGCTGAGGCGGGGTGTGGATGTCCTGGTCGCAACACCCGGGCGATTGCTGGATCTTTACAACCAAAAAGCTGTCAGATTCGATGAGTTGGAAGTGTTGGTGCTTGATGAAGCTGACCGCATGCTAGACATGGGTTTTATCCACGATATTCGTAAGATATTGAACCTTTTGCCTCCGGTTAGGCAAAACCTGATGTTTTCAGCGACATTTTCACCGGACATTCGTCAACTTGCTAAGGGAATGATAAACGATCCCGTTGAGATATCGGTCTCGCCAAGGAATACAGCCGCGCCTACGGTGAAGCAATGGATATGTCCCGTAGACAAAAAGCAGAAAACAGCGCTGTTGACGCAGCTGATCCTTGATAACGAATGGGATCAGGTGCTTGTGTTCTCTCGGACGAAGCACGGCGCCAACAAGCTCACAAGACAACTGGAACAAAAAGGCATTAACGCTGCCGCCATTCACGGTAACAAAGGGCAGGGTGCCCGCACCAAAGCGTTGGCTGACTTCAAGCGGGGCGCAGTAAGAGTGTTGGTTGCAACCGATATTGCTGCCCGGGGTCTTGATATTGATCAGCTGCCGCATGTTGTTAATTTCGATTTGCCAAATGTGCCCGAGGATTATGTGCATCGAATCGGCCGAACAGGCCGCGCGGGTTCAACTGGCGAAGCGGTATCGTTGGTGAGTGCCGACGAGTTTAAGCAACTGAGTGACATAGAGAGGCTTATTCAGAAGCTTCTGCCCAGAGAAATTATTGACGACTTCGATCCGGTCCATGTGCTGCCGGAGTCTCATTTAGACCACAGGCCGATCAAATCGCGCAAGCCCAAGAAAGCGAAGGTCGAGCACCACGATGGCCAAAGGTCCGCAGGTCAGCGATCGGGGCAAAAGACGCGCAGCCAAAGTTCGAGTGCGGGTGACGCACCAAAGGGCCAGGGTCGCCGCTCCCGCCGAAGGGGTAAAGCGGGCAACAGTAGTGGCAATGCAGATAATAGCGGGGGAAACAATGCACAAAGCAGTGCAGGTAACTTTTCCGCTAACAATGCTGGGAAGAGAAGATCTGGTAGTCGGGCAAATAGCAATACCGGTAACCGCTCTGGCAACAACGCCGCCCCCGGTGGGTCTAGCAGTGCTGGGGCGAAGGACGGAAACCGCCGTTCAGTCAATCGTAACGTCAATGGTAATGTCGCGCCAAAACCGAGTAGTAACCGCCGGCCGCGCCCGGTAAACGGAAACCGTTAAGCCACCGTGAATCGAATCGCGATATTTGTCGATGTACAGAACATTTACTACACAACGCAAAGCGTCTTTAAACGTCAGTTCAACTATCGAGCTCTGTGGCAAAAAATAGCCAACGAAGGAGACATCGTATCTGCAACCGCGTATGCCATCCACCGGGGCGACGAAAAGCAGTTGAAGTTTCAGAATGCACTCAAGCACATTGGCTTCACCGTCCGCCTAAAACCCTATATACAGCGAAGCGACGGGTCAGCCAAGGGTGATTGGGATGTGGGGATCGCCATTGACGTAATGGATATTGCCAGGTCGGTAGATACCATCGTCTTACTGTCGGGTGATGGTGACTTTGATCTACTGATTGAAAAAATCAAGCGTAGTTACAATGTTACTGCTGAAGTTTACGGCGTTAAAAGTCTCACGGCTAACAGTCTGATCGATTCCGCTAGCCTGTTCCACAGTATCGACGAGTCGTTGTTGCTTTGAGTTAAAGATTGCACTTGGCTATTAATGTTTCGTCGGGCGATGGGTAAATCTGTTTAAAAAACCCGTTGTCGTGTAGTCTATTTGACAGACAAGAACTTGTAAGAGGCAACACAATGACACTGGAGTGGCAAAGTTGGTCAGGGCGTCAACGACATCAGGCGTTAGCACTTGAGACGCCGACTTCTGAGGACGAAATAATCGCGTTGCTCGCAAAAGCGGGTAACGAAAAGCGGAAGATAAGAGCAATTGGATCAGCGCATTCTTTCGTGCCTTTTTGGACCGACGATTATTTGGTTTCGCTTGATAACTATCGCGGGTTGATCTCAAGCAACAGCGAAACGGGGGAGGCTACTTTTCGTGCTGGGACTAAACTGCATGAGTTGGGTGAACCGCTTTGGACCCTGGGACTGTCGATGGAGAACATGGGCGACATAGATCGCCAATCAATTGCTGGCGCTGTCAGCACAGGTACCCATGGCACTGGAAGTGCCTTTCAAAACATTCCCAGTCAGGTTAGCCGATTGCGTATGGTGACGGCCTCTGGCGAAATACTGACAATCGACGAATCCTCCACGCCTGAATATTTTCAAGCTGCGAGAGTCTCAATGGGAACGCTAGGACTAGTTACTGAGATTACGCTAAAGGGTGTACCTGCATATCACCTGCACGAACGTAATTGGTTAGCAAGCGTAGATGAGTGCGCAGAACAACGAGAGTCGCTCATCGCTAGCAATCGCAACTGGGAGTTTTTCTGGTTACCGGAATCAGATCGTTGCGCGATGAAAAGCTTGAATCTGACTGAGGAAACAAAGTCATACAAACCCAGCAAATGGGAGGAGATAGGACCTAGTTATCAGATCATTCCCTCAACGCGTGAAGATAAGTTTAACGAAATGGAATTTTCGGTGCCGGCGGAAGCGGGTTGGACGTGTTTCCTTGCGATTCGGAAGATGATGCAGTCGGACTTCCCAGAAGTCGTCTGGCCGGTTGAATATCGCACGCTGAAAGGCGACGACATGCTAATAAGCTCTGCTTCGGGTAGGGATACGGTCACTATTTCGGTTCATCAAGATGCTTCGATTGATCCATCACCATTGTTTGATGCAGCTGAAGCGATTTTCAGAGCTCATCAAGGGCGTCCTCACTGGGGTAAAGTGCACAACTACGAGGCAGCAGAATTGTCAGACTCATTGCCCGGTTTTAATCGCTTTTGTGAGATTCGGCAGGACCTCGACCCAGAGGGTCGGTTCTTGAATTCGTTCTTATCAAAAATCTTCGGAGTTCGTTGATTTTACTCGATAAATTGAAGCAGCCTGATTGATATCGGGATGTATTTCAAAGCGTATGTGGTAGAGTAGCTCAAAGTTCAACAGTCTTGATTTGGAGATTCTTACCTGTGTTTGAATTAGTTCAGGCGGGTGGTTGGCTCATGGTGCCAATCCTCTTATGTTCTGTTATTTCTGCCGCAATTTGTGTCGAACGATTCTGGACCCTGCGAGCAACGCAAATTGTTCCAAAGAACCTGTTAGCTCAGGTTTGGAACTGGATTCGCAGTAATGAACTGGACAACAAAAAGCTCCGAGAGCTCAGAGCTGGGTCACCACTGGGGCAAATCCTCGCTGCCGGTATAAGTAACCACAAGCGAGGTCGTGAGCAAATGAAAGAAAGCATAGAGGAAGTTGCCGGACACGTTGTGCATGAAATGGAGCGCTACCTCAGCACACTGGGCACAGTTGCTGCAATTACGCCCTTACTGGGGCTGTTAGGTACCGTCATTGGCATGATTAAGGTTTTCACTGCGATTAAGCTCGAAGGGACCGGCAACGCGGCTGTGCTCGCCGGTGGTATATCTGAAGCGCTTATTACCACAGCCGCTGGTTTATCTGTGGCTATCCCCAGTCTCTTTTTTGTTAGATTTTTTCAGCGCAGGGTCGACGAGTTAGTGATCACAATGGAACAGGAAGCGTTGAAGTTGGTTGAAGTGTTAAATGCTGACAGGTCAAATGCAGAGAAATTAGAATCTCGCACACTTAAATCTGAAATGGCACGTTAGATAAAAGGCCCATAGCTTTGAAATTTGCCAGACGCACACGTAATGAAGTTGAGGTAAACCTGACACCGCTGATTGATGTGGTTTTCTTGTTACTGATTTTTTTTATGGTGTCGACGACTTTTACCAAAGAGAGTCAGCTGTCTATTGATTTGCCAGAGGCTTCCGCAAGCCCTGGCACGCTGGCTGAGCGGACCCTCGAAATTTCCATCACCCGCTCGGGTGAATTTGCGATTAATGATGTGGCACTCACGAATAATAAACTGCAGACACTGATGAATGCGCTTCAGAAAGTGAGTGACGGAGACAACACATTACCACTAGTCATCACCGCGGACTCAGCAACCCCTCATCAGTCTGTTGTAACAGCGATGGATGCAGCGGGCCAGCTAGGCTTCAGTCATCTCAGCATTACGACCAAGAATTCCAGTGAGTAAAATGAGTAGCGCAGCGAAACCGGGACCAAATTCACCAAGTGAAGGGGCGGATGCGCCTGAAGTAAACCGGGAGAACGAGGACCTGTCGCTTGGCACAACGCAGGGGTCAGACGTTCAGGTCTACGGTAGGCTCCTTAAGTACGTGAGCATCTACTGGGCAGCATTTCTACTAAGTATGCTCGGGTTTATTATTCATTCCGTAGCGAATGTTGGTTTTGTGCAACTCATTGCTTATATCATCGATTTTCTTGAAGGGCGAAGCGTTGTGCCCGATAGCTATGCCGGATCATTCATGCGTGAATACTTTGGTGAGCCGGAAACTTTGAATCGCACACTCATTCCGATCTTTATTGTACTGGTTGTGTTCGGCAGAGGCTTGGGCACCTTTATCGGTAACTACTTCATCACGTATATCGGCACCAATCTTGTTCACACGCTAAGGTGTGAGCTATTTGATCATCTGCTCAAGCTACCCAGCCGCTTTTACGACAAGAGTGCAATGGGGCACTTGGTCGCCAAGGTAACATTCCATGTGACACAGGTGACAGGGGCCGCCACCGATGCCGTGCGCGTTGTTATCCGGGAAGGCTTCACGGTGATAGGCTATCTGGCTTATCTCTTTTACCTGAACTGGAAGCTTACGCTCATATTTATATTCGTCGGACCTTTCATTGCTTTTATTGTTAATTTTGCCGGGAAACGTTTTCGAAAAATTAGCGGCAGAATTCAGGACTCGATGGGTGATGTCACGCATGTTGCATCAGAGGCGGTGCAAGGCTACCGGGTAGTTAGAACATTTGGCGGCACTGATTACGAACGTGAACGTTTTAATAGTGTGAGTCAGGACAATAGACGTCAATCTATGAAAATGGTTGTTACCCAGTCCATTGCTACACCGGTCATCCAATTGGTTGTCTCGATGGCACTAGCTTGCCTGGTTTGGTTGGTGCTAGATCCTACGCTGGTAGACTCGATGGACGGCAGTGGCAACATCATCGCGTTCATCACTGCTGGAGGACTTCTTGCAAAACCGATCCGACAGCTATCGGAAGTGAATTCGACTATCCAAAAGGGGTTAGCTGCGGCCGAAGATATATTTAGCTTGTTTGATGAAAATTCTGAGCCAGATGTCGGCGCGCTCGATTTGGACACTGTTGAGGGTAAGCTGGAATTTCGCGATGTGTCTTTCTCTTATGATCCACAGGATCGATCAGTTAACAGCGAGGAAGAGGAGAACACACTCGTACTCAAGAATATCAGTTTCACAGTCAATCCTGGTGAAACTGTCGCGCTCGTTGGTCGATCGGGCAGCGGTAAGAGTACGTTGGCAAGTCTTATTCCTAGGTTTTACACGCCTAGTTCAGGAGAGATTCTGCTTGACGATATTCCAGTTGATGAGATTCAACTCGAAAATCTCCGCTACCATTTGTCCTTGGTAACGCAGAATGTCACATTGTTTAATGACACTGTAAGAAGAAACATTGCCTACGGGGATCTTGAAAATAAAAGCACTGAGGAAATAATCGAAGCGGCTCGAAAGGCATATGCTTGGGAATTTATCAGCGAACTGGAAGATGGCATCGACACCATCGTCGGTGATGATGGGGTGTTGCTTTCCGGCGGACAACGTCAACGATTAGCGATAGCAAGAGCTTTCCTCAAGAATTCACCGGTACTCATTCTGGACGAAGCAACCTCAGCTTTGGACTCCGAGTCCGAGCGAAAAATACAGTCGGCGCTGGAAGCGGTAGCCAAGGATAGAACCACGGTTGTCATCGCACACCGGCTTTCGACCATTGAAAAAGCTGATCGAATTCTTGTGCTCGATCAAGGCCGGATTGTTGAGCAGGGCTCTCACGCAGAGTTACTTGCTCAGGGACAACACTATGCGTCACTACATAATGTAAATAGCTCGGGCAATGAAAAAGCCGCTGCCAATACAAGGGCGCCCGCACTTGAAATCAGACCGATTGCGCCACCCACGGAATCTGGGTCTTGGTTTTCAGGGGACTTTAATCCGCTGGTCAAAGCCTGGTACGACGATTCAATTTGGATACGGTTGTTGAGTCCTCTGGCAATTGTTTTCAGTCTGCTAGTAAAAGTACGTCGTCATCGAATACAAAACTCGACATCAAAACAATGGTTGCCACCGGTACCGACGATTATTGTCGGAAATATAAACGTAGGTGGCACCGGTAAATCCCCATTGGTGTTGCTGCTGGCGGATTTGCTAAGAGAAGCGGGGTACCATCCTGGTATCGTAAGTCGCGGTTACGGGGGAACGTCTGCGTCTTACCCTCTTGAAGTCACGGGGCTGACGGACCCGGCTGCGTCGGGAGATGAGGCCGTGATGATTGCGCGGCGCACGGGTAGCCCGGTTGTGGTTGATCCGGATAGAGTGGCTGCTACAAGATACCTTTTGGCCGAACACAATTGCGATGTCGTCATCAGCGATGATGGTTTACAACACTATGCGCTCGGTCGTGATATAGAGATCGTTGTCGTAGATGCGGAAAAAGGGCTTGGCAATGGCATGTGCTTGCCTGCAGGTCCCTTGCGAGAATCACCCTCCCGATTGACGGAAGTTGATTTTGTGGTGGTGAATGGTGAGGGCGCGGTTGATTTACCAGTGGCGCCCAGTGTGATGAGTCTGCATCCGACCAAGCTCGTAAACGTCATAACGGCCGCTGAAATTTCCGTGACTGAACATGGGTTGCAGAGAACAGTTCATGGCGTGGCGGGCATTGGTAATCCCGATAGATTTTTCCGATCATTGAGAGAGCTCGGATTTGAGGTGATTGAGCATCATTTCGATGACCATCACTGGTTCAAGATATCAGAGTTGATGTTTGGAGATAGTTTGCCGGTTATTATGACCGAAAAAGATGCGGTAAAATGTCGGCTCTTGAATCCGGAACTTATTCACCAAGACTTCTGGTATCTGATGGTTGGGGCGACTCTCGAGAATGACGTCACCCAGCGGATGTTAGAAAAGGTCAGTACGATTGATCGATAACTCGACGAGAACCGGCGCATAACAACACTAATTTTTTTAACTACCTGATAGAGAAAAGAGATATGGCTGTCGATGGAAAACTTCTCAGCATTCTGGTTTGTCCTGTTTGCCACGGCGAACTGGAATACAAAAAGCAAGAAGATGAATTAATTTGCTACGTCGAGGGGCTTGCCTTTCCTGTGAGGGATGACATACCTGTGATGTTGCAAGAAGAGGCGCGAGTATTAAGCGCGGAAGAGAAAGTAGATCGGTAATGAATTTTACTGTTGTTATTCCGGCAAGATTTGAATCCAGTCGGTTGCCGGGGAAGCCCCTGTTAGACATCTTGGGTAAAACCATGATTCATCGGGTATATGAGCAGGCGATGAAAAGTGAATGTCGCCGTGTGATCGTCGCTACGGATGATGAGCGGGTGTTGGATGAGGTCAATCGCTTCGGCGGTACTGCGGTAATGACAGCAAAAGCCCACGAATCTGGCACTGACAGAATCGAGGAGGTTGCTGCCGTCTTGGGTCTCCCTGAAAACGAAATTATCGTGAATGTTCAGGGAGATGAACCGTTGATTCCGCCTGTTGCGATTGATCAGGTTGCGCGATGTCTTGCTGACAACGAATGCTTCATGAGCACCCTGTACGAGCGTATATCGTCTATTGATGAGCTATTCGATCCTAACTTGGTGAAACTTGTGACGGATGATCAAGGGCGAGCTTTGTACTTTTCTCGTGCGCCTATCCCCTGGCATCGAGATGGTTTCTCAAGCAGTGAAAAAACCCTAAGTACGTCGATTGTTTACAAACGCCATATCGGCATTTATGCCTATCGGGTTAGTGCTCTTCAGCAATTTGTCAATCTGCCTGTTGCCTCTCTCGAAGAGACTGAAAAGCTTGAGCAGTTGCGTGCACTGGCCTCTGGCAAGATAATTGTCGCTGATGAAGCAAAAGAATCATTTCCTGCTGGCATCGACACGCAGGATGATTTACTAAGAACAATCGAATATCTGGAGAAGTAAGAAAATGTCGCAATATGTGCTTGTACTAAAGGAAGATTGTGAGACGTGTAAACTTTTAGCACCAGTGACGAAAAGACTGATTAATGAGTTGGATCTTACAATCTACTCGCAGGACAATCCTGAATTTCCATCAGACGTACCTGTAATAGACGATACTGAGCTCGAGTATTCTTTCAAGCATAGACTTGAAACTGTGCCCACGTTGTTGAAGTTTGATGATGAGCGCGAGCTAATAGAAGTAGCCCGCACCGAAGGCTGGGACCGGCAAGAGTGGCAACGCCTGACAGGTCTTAACTTTCCTGATGATCTTCCTGCTTTCAGGCCAGGATGTGGCTCGAAAACAATGGACCCGGGCATGCTTGATAAATTGGCGGTCAAATATGGCTCTGCCGATCTTGAGGTCAGGAGGTTGTCGATCGAGGATGGCGAAGACGAAATTGAAGCGTGTTATGACCGTGGCTGGAGTGACGGATTGCCACTAGTGCCGCCGACGGAGTTGAGAGTCGTTAAAATGCTTCAGGGTACACGACGATCGCCAGACGAGATCATAGGTAGCGTGCCGCCTGATTATGCGCCATGTAGCGTCCTAAAAGTTGCGGTAAACGCCGTCATGGCAGGGTGTAAACCTGAATACATGCCGGTTGTGCTTGCCGCGGTAGAGGCCGCATTGCTCGATGAATTTTGTATGCATGGTTTATTGGCGACAACCTATTTCTCAGGTCCCATGGTAGTAGTAAACGGCCCCATTTCTAGAGCCATTGGCATGAACTCAAAAGGTAATGCCCTTGGCCAGGGTAACAGGGCGAATGCGACTATCGGTCGTGCGCTGCAATTAGTTATTCGGAATGTTGGCGGCGGTAAACCGCAGGGCGTGGATCGCGCGGCATTAGGTAATCCCGGTAAGTACACTTTCTGTTTTGCAGAAGACGAAACTAATTCATGCTGGGACTCGTATTCGGTGGATAAGGGTTTTGATAGTGAGGAATCTACTGTGACATTATTCGCAGCGGACGGTGTACAGGGCATCGTTGATCAAAAGTCTAGGACGCCTGAGTCACTATGCCGGTCCTTTGCCGCAGGTTTACGCGTCGCATCCCATCCAAAAATGGTGATGGCAGCTGATGCTTTTTTGGTCATAACGCCGGAGCATGAACGCGTGTTTAAAGATGCGGCTTGGAGCAAAGAACAGGTAAAGACTGAACTCGAGTCACTGCTGCAGATTGATGGCGCTGAGCTCATTTCAGGTGCAGGCGGTATCGCTGAGGGGATACCGGATAAGTTTGCTGATAAAGTTGTACCAAAATTTCGGGAAGGTGGCCTGAACATCGTGCGAGCGGGTGGTGGAGCTGGTATGTTTTCAGCGATTATTGCTGGTTGGGGAGCCAGTGGTTCGATGGGTAGTGTGCCTGTCACCGTAAAAGTTAGACATTAGGAGCATTAATTTTGCGACGTGAGTTGCACGATTATTGTTCTGGAATTAATAAAAGAGGAGTTTCAATATGACAATGGTTCTAATGGACCCAACGGCTGAACTCAGCCCGGATGGTCGCATGCCGCTACCTAAGCCCAAATCGCTAGATGGTTTGACTGTAGGGTTGCTTAATATCTCAAAGCCAAGAGGGGATGTTTTCCTCGATCGGATCGACGACTTGTTAGGGCAAAAGGGTGTCCAGACAAAACGATACAGCAAACCAACCTTTACGCGCATCGCACCAACAGAGCTTAAGCAGCAGATAGCGACGGAATGCGACGTGGTCATTGAGGCACTTGCTGACTGAGGTTCATGTACGTCGTGCAGTTTGCATGACATTATGGATCTTGATCGTCGTGGTATACCTGGTGGATTTATTGCATCCACGGAATTCGTTGAAGCAGCGGCAAGTCAAGCCCGGTCGTTGGGGTTTGACCCGTCTAAGGTATTCGTTGGACATCCTATTCAGGATCGCTCTGATGCCGAAATGGAAAAGTTGGCAGAAGACGCTTTTGAAGAAGTGTTGGCCCTCGTTGTCGAAAGCAACGCTTAAAATCCGTCGTCATAGAGAGGCAGCTTAAGTTTGCTCATTCAGGAAAACAAGCAACTTGCTGCTCTTACGACCTTGGGTTTGCCATCGTTGGCAAGATTTTATGTTGAAGCACGCGACGAGGATGAGTTGCGTGAAGCATTGCTGTTCGCTAGAAAGCAAAAAGTGAAAGTAGTTCTGCTGGGTGGTGGTAGTAATGTTGTTTTCGCCCCATTACTGGATTGTCTTGTCGTTCAGGTCAAATTAGATGGCTTAGAAGTAAAGGGGAATATTGTCAATGTCAAAGCCGGTGAAAACTGGCATGCCTTGGTGCTTGCTACACTTGAAAAGGGATTGTTCGGTCTAGAAAATTTGTCTTTGATACCAGGTAGCGTTGGCGCTGCTCCAATTCAGAACATTGGCGCGTATGGCGTTGAAATTGAATCTCTCATATCTTCTGTAAGTGTACTCGATCGCCAAACCTTGGAACCCCGTCAATTGGATGTAGGTGAATGTGAACTCGGTTACCGAACTAGCATCTTTAAAGAGGGCGCTAAAGATAAATATATCGTCACGGGCATCTCGCTGACCCTCAGCAAGGAGTTCCAGCCTCGACTAGGCTATCCAGAGCTGCAGGTAGAGCTTGAATCGGCATCAGAGCTGACAGCTAAAGTGGTCAGTGATGCCGTGATTCGGATCAGAAAGCGTAAATTACCCGATCCTGAGCTGATCGGAAATGTTGGTAGTTTCTTTAAGAACCCAATAATTACGTTGTCTGAATTCGAAAAGATTAAATTGAATGAAAAAGCGGTGGTGGGGCTGCCTATGCCGGATAACAGAATAAAGTTGTCAGCAGCGAGACTTATCGACCAATCGGGGCTAAAAGGAAAGCTAGCGGGTGGTGCTAAAGTTTCGGAGCAGCACGCACTGGTACTTACAAACGCCGCAGACGCGAGTTTTTCCGACGTCGAGGATCTTGTGCGGCTAATCGTCTCGACGATTAAGCGCAGATTCGGTGTCACGCTTGAAACCGAACCTGCCTTTTACTCTTGATCGGGTAATGCTTTCACCAGAGCAGGTGTTGCTCGTCTATAAAATATTAGCGATCTCCTGAGGCCGCTTCATTTTCTTCTTTGTTCGGAGATTGTTCAGCAATTAATTCCGATGTGCTCTCAGCCGTATCTTCAACAGCTGCCACGACGACCTCCTCGCTAGGTGCCTCCGCATTCTCCACAACAGGTGCTGCCTCGGTAGCTTCAGCGGGCGCTTCAACAGCAGCTTCGGCAATGGCTTCAGAAGGCGCTTCAACATCAGCTTCAGCGGGCGCTTCAACAGCAGCCTCGGCAATCGCTTCA
>CBFHOH010000002.1:43295-262340 GCA_965657335.1 Candidatus Azotimanducaceae bacterium | reverse complement strand
TGCAGGCCCAGAAGTCGCAGGCTCAGAGAACGCCGCTCCAGAGGGTGCGGCCCCCGAGAGCGCAGGCCCCGAGAATGCAGCGCCAGAAGGCGCGGGTCCAGAGAGCCAACGTTCAGACGGGGCAGGTTCAGAGAGCACAGGTCAAGGGAGTCCCGGAGATAGCACGGGCGGTGCTGCTGGCACAGATTCAAGCGGAGCCGCAGGGAATGTTGATGCTGGCAGGGCTCCATCTGGAAACGATGTGGCTGCAGGATCAGCTCCTTCAGCAGATACAACTGCTTCAGCGGATCCAGTCTCTGCTGCTGATACTGCCCCTCCAACGGAACCTGCAACTGTTGCGGGTGCAGCAGTGCCTAGTGTCGCGCCAGCGCCATTGCTGGTAGTTGCACCGCCGCCTGTAAATGCGCCTCCGGAAGTGCCTCCTGACAATCCGCCGAGTGCAGCCCCCGACGCAGTAAGTGTCCTTCAGAGCGATACAGTTGATTTATCGACGCTTTTGTTAACGAATGACATTGATCCAGATGGTCAACGTCTGACGCTTACCTCTGTCGACACCTCAAACACACAGGGTGATGTCGAGTTTGATCAGGCAACGCAAGCGCTAAGTTATACACCAAGCAAGGGTACAATGGATGCCGGTGAAACAAAGACTGATACCTTCACCTACACCATTCGATCTGGAAATTTCACCGACACGGCTTCAGTGACCCTGACAGTTATCGGTGAAAATGATGTTCCAGTTGCTGTGAATGATACCTTTGTAGCGACAGAAGACGAGATTCTCTCTGTGCCTATTGCTAGCGGTTTGCTGAGTAACGACACCGACGCAAATGAAAATGATGTGTTAACTGTGGTGGATGCTGTGTCGGTAACAGCTGACAACACGCCAATTGCGATAGAGGGTACAGGCAGCTTTGACTTTGTCGCCAGCAGTTCCGTCGCGCTTAACGCATTGGATGAAGGTGAAACTTTTACCTCGGTATATTCTTATACTGTTGAGGACGCCAACGGAGGTTCTGCCACCGGCACGCTTAGCATCATCGTTAGCGGAGTAAACGATGCGCCCCTCGCGCGGGATGACACAGCCCAGTCTGCCGAAGCGGGAATTGTCACAATCGAACCTCTTTTGAATGACATTGATGCTGAGGGACAGGCGCTAAGAATCGTAGCAGTAGAGGTGCCAGGTAATGGTTCTGCCGTGTTGTCTTTAGGTGGGCAGGCGATTGAGTATACAGCACCCAACGACCTGTCTGAGGGAGAGGTCCGCCAGGAAGAGATCGTTTACACTGTTTCTGATGGCGTTCTGACAAGTCAGGCGTCCATACTGGTTGAAGTGATCGGCCAAAATGATGCGCCTATTATTCAGGCGCCAACACCAACCGCATTGCCGCCATTGACTGCAGCCTCGGGACCGGTCCAGCTGGATGTTTTATCCAGTATTTCTGATGATAGTGCAGATCTCACTGTCACCGAACTCGATGTATCAGAGACTCTGGGAAATGTGTTTTTAGGCAGTGTTTTCTATGATCCGCTCGATGCGTTTGTTTATCTGAACGAAGGTGAGACAGCGACGGATAGTTTTGGTTTCACCGTTGCAGATGCACAAGGGTTGACCGGCGATGGTCAGTTTATTGTGACTATCATGGGTGAGGCTGACGCGCCCGTTGCCGACTCACCGATTAATGTTAATTATTCTGAAGATGATGCCATTGATTTGCTCGATTTGACGGCCGGCGTGTCTGACCCCGACCTTGTAGATTCTCTTACAATTGCCAATTTTTCAATCTCGGGTTCCAGTGCCGGACTTATACTTTTGGGTAACGAGATATCTGTGGATCCCAGTGTATACAATGCGTTGGAAGCAGGGAGTACTTCAATCAGCGTGTTAAATTATGACGCTGTTGATACGACGGGGTTGTCTGTTTCTCATTCAGCGACCATTACATTTACTGGGGTCAATGATCTGCCTACTTCATTGGATGCCACGAAAATCGTAGTGGAAGACACGCCTTTTGTGTTTTCAGTTGCGGACTTTGGTTTTTCTGATGTTGACGCGGCGGATCAGTTGCAAGGTGTTTCTATCACGACCCTCTCATCAACAGGCACGATTGCACTAAATGGCTCGGAGGTAACCACTGGCCAGACGGTTAGCCGTGAAGATATTACCGTTGGAGCTCTGACGTTCACGCCACTAGCGAATGAAAATGGCGCTGGCTACGACAGCTTCAATTTTACCGTCAATGACGGTCAAGCCGATTCATCGAATCAGGCCACATTAACCATCAATGTCGCGGCAGAAAACGATGATCCGGTCGCTACTAACGATAATTACATAATTGACTTTGGCCAATCATCGTCCGGAACCGACAATTTATTGCAGAATGATTTTGATGCAGACTTTGACACCTTAGTGATGGATCAAACCCCGGTTACCAGTGTAACCAACGGTGAACTCTCTCTCTCGTCAGTTGGTGAATTCGCTTACACGCCGAATTCGGGTTTTACGGGTAACGATAGTTTCGTCTATAGAGTGTCTGACGGTAATGGCGGCACTGATACCGCAACGGTCACGATTGCAATTGTCGAGCCCGGAGTGTTCGAGGCGACATCAAGCGGTGCGTATAATTCAGGCGGGACCTGGGATCAGGGCACTGTGCCCGATTTAAATGCTGCAGTGCTCCTCAACGATGTCGTGACAGTAACTCAAAGCGAGAGCGGCGGTTTGGCTGACAATGTCAATTTAAGAGTCGCCGGCGCTGAGCTCATAGTAAGCGGTGGTTCCCTCGATGTTGCTACTATCGTGGAGGTCGGTGCAGGCACTACGTTAACAGCGAGTGGCGGTGCCTTAACAGTGGGCACCTCAGTTAATAATCTGGGATCAATACAAGTAAATGGTGAGTCTTCTAATTCCACACTCACTGTATCAACGAATCTGCAGAATTTCAGCACAGGCACGATAGTGCTGGATACAGCATCAACCTCAAGTGGTGCGACAACGCAATTGCTGGAGGTTAGCACGTCGGGTGTTCTCTACAATCAGGGCGTAATTACCTCGAGTGATACCGGAGGTATGGGAGGCACCCGTACTATTAGCGCGGAAATTGATAACAGTGGCTTTATTGATATCACGGCTGATCTGAAAATCACTAATTCAGGTTTTGTGCTCGATAGTCGCCATGGAACAATTAATGTTGATGCCGGTAAGAGCTTGGAAATTTCAAACGGCAGCCTAGTTTTCGGTGAGGGCAGCGCCTTAACGGGTAACGGATCAATCGAGTTCACAGGTACTGTCGACGTGCAAGTCAATGGTGTGCTTTATCTGCAAGACGAAATGCCATCGTTGGTCTCTCCCTTGGGTACAGTCGATTACACCGGTCTCGGAATTTTAGAAATTGATTCAGGCGCTGAGCTCGTATTGACTAACGATACTATTAGCGTGGATTACGATAACTACGGCACTATCAAGGCGGTTGATGCAGGGAATCAAGTTACCAGTAACTTTTCGCAGAACTACCAAAACATTGTTGTTGATGCTGTTTCGGAAAACGCGGAACTGAGCTTTTCTAATGGTTTTTCATCATCCGGTACGATGACTCTGGACGCAAGCGCCAGTGGTGATTTCTTTTCTAAGGTTAAGATTCTGAGTGGCGCGTTGAATAACACGCCCCTTGGCACCATCCGCTCAACTGACACAGGTGGTTCGGCCACAACCGCCAGCCATGTGATTGAAGGTGATGTGAACAATGCCGGCCTGATCGATGCCGATGCGAACCTGAGCTTCAATCTAGCAAGTACATATACCTTAGATAGTCAAGGTGGAACGATTGACGTCAGCGCAGGCAGTAATGTCTACATTGACAACGGCACACTAGCGATCAACAGTTCAACTGACTTGAAGGGGCAGGGAAGAATCGCGTTTGAAGGTGTCAGCGTGCTAGACATCGTCGGATCCGGTTTTAAATTGAAAGGCGATGAACCTTTCCTAGATTTTTTTGTTGGAACAACGACCTTTACCGGATTAGAGTTGACCATTGGTCGCGACGCGATGCTCGAGATTGGATCCGGCGAAGTATTTAATAACACCGAAATAGATGTTCAGGGTCAACTGACAATAGAGGGGGAAAATAACTCTGCCCTAGCAATTACGACTGTCGGACACACTGGGCTACTGAAATTGGATGCTATTGGTAACACGGACGCTGAGTTTTCTTCCAGCTCGACTATTACTAATAGCGGAGAACTGATTCTTGACCATACGGTGGGTGGTACAGGAACTGTTGTACTAACAGCAACCGGTGGTCTCATTAATACCGGAATGCTGTCCTCGCAGGATAGCGCCGGTGACCTTGTCAGCCCCCACACAATTAGTGGCGAATTGGATAACACGGGAATCTTGACTGTAAACCATGATCTCGACATTCAAGGCGGCAGCGCGGACAACCACGTTAACGGTTCAGGTTCGGTTTCGGGCGGTTCTATAAACATTGCGGCAAATAAAACGCTAAAGTTTTTGGGTGCTTCATCAAGCTTTAACAACAACGGTGGTCTGATTCAAGGCGCAGGGACACTTGATGTCAGTGAGATAGCGTCTTTTGATGCAAGCGGTGACATTGCGCCGGGAGGCATTGGCAATGATCCGGCGACGTTGACCATCGACAATGCTGGTGGTTTTTTTAACGCCTCGAGCACGGTAAATTTATATTTCGATGTGGCAAGCACGAGCTCGGCCGATAGGCTGGTTTTTACTGGCGATTTCGACACTACTGACACGGTTTTTGATGTCAATTTTTTGCCCGGGCATGATTTGCAAGCGAGTACCATTGATACCAGCGAAAAGATTACGCTGGTGGAAGCTTCTGCTGTGCTCGCTTTTTCTAGTATCAATGTCGATACCAACTTGGCGGCTGGCTACGATGTTATTGCGTACAGTGAAGACACTTCAACCGAAAGCACCTCTGGAACTTTTACTGGGCCGTTAGTTGTAGAAATCACTGAAAGCTTTGACAAAACCTTTGATGGCTCGATAGACAGCGACCTTGGTACCGCTGATAATTATGTTGAAAATGCCTTGCCACAGAGTGCGGACGACATCCTAATTGGCGGAACCGGATCTGCAACAATTTCCTCGGCCCTTCTTATTAACTCGTTTTCTCTTGAAGATTCAGCAAGTCTGTCCGTTGCTGAGAGCGTCACTACAAGCGGATCTTCAAGAACTAACAGTTCGACCACACTAACTCTCGATGTGGGGGCCAGCGTCAACTCCAGCGCCTTGCTTGTTGTCGACGGCACACTTAACTGGAATGCCGGTTCGTTGTCAGGTAGCGGCATGCTTGATTTGAATGGCACCACTAATATCATGGTTGAGAGTGGTACGGCGCTTAATAAAGCGCTTGAAAACAGTGGTGCGATCAACATCAGTAGCGGGGGCAGTTCTTCGTTTGGAGGCACGGGTTCTATTCTCAACGAGACTCAGGGAACAATTGTTGCGACAGGCACAATCGATATTGCTCCAGCCATCAGCAACTATGGAACATTTAGTGTTGTTGCCAATAATGGTGAGAATGGCGATGTTCTTTTCGAGAACACTTTTACAAACTACGGTACGTTAGTAGTTGATGACCTCGATGTAACTCAGCTGAGTTCGACGCTAACTTTTCTGAATGCTGACCTGCTGAATGATGGGGTTGTCAGCTTTGATGATTTTTCCGGTGATGGCGGAAGTCGGACATTAGCACTTCAGGGTTTTTCAAGTATTTCAAATCCCGGCACGATTAACGTCAAGAGTCCAACGACCATAGATCTTGCAGCGTTAAGTACCTTCGACATTCAGGGTGGCAACGTTGATATTGCCGCAGGAGAGACACTAACTATACTGGGCGTAACGGAAACGAACAGTAGCACAACGACCACTTCTGCGGTCATTGTTGATGAAGGCACCCGGATAACAGGTTCTGGCACACTAGACGTTGCTCTTGACACGCGCATCGATCTCGATGGTGACTTTACGCTCAAGGCTGGACCCACGGTTTTGCTCGGTTCAGACGTCCTTGTCGATGGCATAGGGTTATATAGCCTTAGCAACGAAGGTACGCTCCACTTTGACGGAGATGATATCTACATCAAAGCAGACCTGTTGATAAAGGACACGGGAGTCCTAAATATTACTGGTGGTCAGTCAGCCAACGCAATTGATGGCCAGTTAAAGAATGATGGTGTTGTCACGCTGGATTTGACAACCGTTACGAGTAATACCTTGAAGGTTACCAATAGTAATGCCGCAGCGCCGGGACTATTTACAAACAACGGTCTTTTTGAAACTGCAGATTCAGGCGCGCTTGGTGGTAGCGGGATACTTGAGGCCGAAGTAAAGAATTTCGGGGTGATCGATGTGACGACTGACCTGTTGGTTGATGGGGCTATTGGTGATGTAACCCATGCCAACAGCGGTACGATAAAGATTCAATCAGGGGTAACCTTGACGATCGGTTCGAACGACGTACTAGATAATCAAGGAGCCATTACTGGCGGTGGCACACTGGATGTCTCCGGTGTAAGTTCTTTTGTCAGTGACGGCCAAATTGAAGCCGGCGATGGAAGTGCTACAGGCATCCTGACCATTAACGGTGCAGCTACCTTTACAGAAAATTCTGAGCTTGTTTTTAAGTTGGATGGCACAACGAAAGATTCAGAATATGATGCGCTGAATTTTACTCAGGGTACCACGACGCTGGGGGGACGCCTACGTATCAAACCAACCTTTGCGCCAACGGTAGGAGCAACTTTCGCGATTATCACGGCAACCACCCTTGCTGAAGATTTCTCGGAGATACAAGGTCTCGATTTTAGTACCAGTGTCGTACTGGATTACCAGCAAGACGGAAGCGATCTGAATCTCGTGGCGGTCGCGGTTACGCCAGGTTTTGTGGGGACTGCTGCTAACGACATTCACACCGCTACTGCTGCGGTAGAGACCATTACAGGCGGCGCTGGCGATGATCAAATTTTAGATGTAAGTTTAGATGACGTCGTTTACGGTCAGGACGGAGATGATGTAATAGAGGCTGACTCTACTTTCAATCGGATTGACGGGGGTGACGGAGTTGATACGCTAGTTCTCGCTGAATCTTTAAACTACACCACTAGTTTTATTCCGGCACATTTCATTGACCACATCGAAATTCTCTCGCTCGAGGGTAATGGTGCGCAGACTATTCAGCTTGATACCGCGTCGATAGCCCAGATTGTCGATGGCTATAACGAGTACATCGGCGCTAATAATAATTTATTTATCTTGGGTGACGAGGGAGACATTGTTCAATTGAGTGGAAATTTTGTTTTTGATACTTCCATCCACCTTGATCCCCAAGATAACGGCGTCGGGGAACGCTTTTCTATCGTCGAATCGACGAGCGAAGGGGTAGCACTATTGGTGGATGAGTCCGTCAGGCTCGAAGTAACGAGTAATGACTCAATTGCCTCTTTGATTGTGTTAGGTGGTAGCGCTGCTGAAACGATAACGGGCAGTGAATTCGAAGATCATCTAGACGGTCGTCTTGGAAACGATACTGTTGACGGTGGGGCTGGCGCAGACTCTCTTTATGGGGGCACAGGGAATGACCAACTAGATTACGACGCGCTTGATACAATTATTGATGGTGGGCTCGGACTTGATACGCTCGTAATTGAGACATCGGTCGACCTAACGGGGCTTGATAATCTTGACGGTATCGAAGTGCTGGATCTGACTGATGGGAATACTAACAGCGTATCACTAGATATCGATGATCTTTTAAATTGGGTTAAGGGCGACGCGCTTGATATTGGTAGCGTAATGGATGGTATACCTAAATTAGTCATAACTGGCGACAGTAACGATAACGTGACATTAAACGGTCAGGATTTGTCAAATATCTCCGGCTCCCTACCGGAAGGCTTGACCTCTGACTTCATTGTCAAGACTGACCCAATTGGAGACGGCAACGACTACATCTCTTTTTTCAATACGGCTAACACGGCGCATTTGTTGGTGAATGCATTATTAGTCGAGCAAGCGACGCTCAGTTGATGGTGGACGGTTGTGCGTATCAGCGAACGTATCAATTGGCCTACTTTTGATGATCCTCCGCTATCAACATCAGCCGCTGTGCGGACTCAAACCCAATCAATGCCTCGAATGGCGTTGATCATCATTTGAACCGCCATCATGACAAGCAGCATGCCCATCAGGCGTTCTACGGCGGTCAGTCCCCGGCGTCCCAAGACTCTGTGGAGCGGTGCCGAAGTGAGCAGGATGATTGCGGTACCTAACCATGCTGCGGATATTGCGATAAACAGTGGCAACATTGCTTGATTGGTGGTCATAAGCATGAGCACGGCGAGACTCGACGGGCCGGCTATCGCGGGAATCGCCAGAGGCACAATCAGCGGTTCACCTTCCAGCGGATCGCCAAAAACACCTTGGGGTGTCGGGAAGATCATTCGCAGTGCAATCAGGAACAAAATAATACCGCCTGAAATAGAAATGGCTTCCTGCGACAAGCCTAAGAAATCGAGTATATAGCGTCCGGCGAAAAGATAGATGAGCAAGATAAGATATGCGATAAGCAATTCGCGGCCGATTACTTTTAAATGACGTTCCGGTGGCACGCTTTTCAGTACGCTCATAAAAAGCGGTACGTTTCCCAGAGGGTCCATAATTAAAAAGAAGACTAAAGTTGTTGAGATTATCTCAAGCCACATGGTGGGTAGATTCATGACGAGTATTGCTCCTGTGCTTTAGATGCTCTTTTGTCCAGCACACGCCTGACCTCGCTGTGTTCAGCCTCGTTGAATTGAAATCTGAGAAAGAGTAACGCGCCGATCAAATAGCAGGAAAATGGCAGCAGCGAAAAAAGTGCACGAAGCGCAAATTTAGCTTCTTCTGTTTGCGCCACATTTGGCTCAAAGCCGGAAAACTGTAACACCCAACCGACGATCAATGCGGTTATAGCCGCTGAGGACTTCCGCACCAGATTCCAGACGGCGAGGTATGCTCCTTCTTTTCGCTCGTGGGTGAGGTATTCGTCGTAGTCAATGATGTCAGCTTTGATAGCCGGGGCCACCACGAGCCCACAACCAGACGACAGACCGTGACAAAAAGCAAGAATCCATAACAAATTGAAATGTTCAAGCGCAAAGAAATAGCCTAAAAAAGTAGCAGAAGCTAGAAACATCGCGGCAGTCCAGATTCTTTTTTTGCCAAACCGTTTTGCCAAACGAATCCAAAGAGGGGTAAACACGAACTGCGGTACGGTGTAGACCAGTAAGATAGAAACCATAAATGCTGAGCCGGACATCGGTAATTGATCTTTCGGGATGACATACTCCACAAGATAAGGGACCAGAACTCCGATGACCGCACCACCGAAAGTTTCAATGCCGAAGACGATAAGCAGTAGCAGAGCATGCGGGTTTTTGAATACATCGACGATCGATTTATAGATATTACTAGGGCCGCGACCCTGATAATCCTGACGTTCAGGCAGATTGTATGTTGACCATAGGATCATCGCTGCAACGAAGGTGCCTGCAAAAGCGGAAAGGTAAAACGCAAAAGTGCGCTTATCCTGAGCCTCACCCATAAAATACAGCGCGGCCAGACCAAGAACCGCGCCGATGGCTGTGAACATGTGTGAGTAGCCGAATAGCCGGGTGCGTTCGTGATAGTTGGGTGTCAGTTCAACGCCTAACGCGCCATGGGGAATGTAAAAGGCAGTACTGGCCGTTTCGTAAACCAATAGTGCGAGTGCCATCCACAATATGACCATCGTGCCGGTCAGCATGGATGGAGGTGACCATATCATTATAAGGCCCACCCCCATTGGCACTGCCGAATAGAATAACCACGAACGTCTGCGACCCAGTGGAGATCTGGTTCTGTCAGACAGATAACCGACCATTGGATCCGAGAAACCATCCCATATACGCGATGCGGCAATGAGCGTTCCCATCGCTGCAGGTGCGATCAGTAGCACATCGGTTGAAAATTTCATTAAGTAGACGCCAAAGAGCGTAGCCATGATACCCATCGCCACTCTCGGCAGGGTATAGACCCAGATAAGCGCTAAGGAAAGATGCTCATCTGTTTGCTTGGCCAGTGATTCTTTTAATGACTGTTTCAATCCGATTTTCACCGTTAATTTGTCGCAGTGGAGATACACCGCGAGAGATATTATAAGAGCACTTTTTTGGGTATCTGTACATTCAATAGATGTGACACTGTTTTATCACGCCATACACCGATCTATCGCTATCAGCTTCCCGTCGGTGAGTGAAGAGAGTCAAATAGCACTCGTGGTTGTATGCAGTGGGCTATATTCACTTGCGAAAGCAATAAGTTTGACGATTTGGGACGAAACGAGCGAATAATCAGGCGTGCAGCTGATCTAAACTTGTAAATCGCACGTAAAATGTCCATTATCTGCGACCGAAAATACGACCAATAAATCATCACGAAAGCGGAACAGAGACTCTCCCTCAGTCGTCTCCTTCAAATATCCGAATTCAGTGAGAAGATAATAAAAACATTGTTTGACGGTTGATAACTATCTTCTCGGCATATTACGCCGAAGGTTTATAGGAGTACATTTTGAGCACCAAAAATATTGTCGCTGTGTTAATCGCGATAGCCATGGGAATCTGGCTTGTTTCAGGAGAAATGGGATCTAATCTCGCGATTGCTGCGGAAGAGGATGAAATACAGCCATCGGATGACCAAACGCCATTTGTGCGTGGCATCGAAAGTGTCGCAACGACAAGAAACCTGTATTTAGAAGTCCGGGCGCAAACCGAAGCGAACCGCATGGTTCATGTAAAGTCAGAGGTTGCGGGCGTCGTCGAGGCACTCCCTGGCTTGAAGGGTACGCATGTGAGCGCGGGTGACCTGCTTTGTAAAATCGCAGTCGACACCCGGCAGAGCGATTTAGATGAGGCTCGTGCATCACTCAAAAGCATGCAGCTTGAATACAACGGTATCATCGACCTCAAGCAGCGTGGTCTCCAGTCTGAGATAAACGTGTCACAAGCCAGAGCTAAGCTTGAGGCAAACAAGTCGCGGACGAAACGCGCAGAACTAGCACTCATCAAAACTGAAATTCGCGCGCCGTTTGCTGGCGTCGTAGAAACGCAGCAGGTTGAAATCGGAGACTTTCTGGCAACCGGGCAAGTTTGTGTCACGCTGATGGAAATAGATCCTATGCTTGCGGTAGGGCAGGTCGCGGAGAAAAATATTAATAGGCTAGCGTTGGGTGACCGCGTTGAAGTTGAGCTGATTACCGGCGACGCTTATGTGGGGGCAGTCAGTTTCATCGCTCGAGCGCCCGATTCTACGACGAGAGCATATCCCGTTGAGGTTACCGTTGCAGACCCCGATCAAAACATTCGAGTTGGCATGACGGCTCAAATGAGAGTGCCTACGGGGTCGGAGTTTGCGCACTTGATCAGCCCAGCTTCACTCGTTTTGAACGACGAGGGTTTAGTTGGCATCAAAATTGTAGAAGACAGCGTTGTTCGTTTCGTTCCGGTCAATATCGTTGGGGAAGATCCTGGCGGCGTTTGGGTGGGCGGAGCGCCAGAACGTGCACAGATCATCACGGTTGGACAAGAGGATGTTTTTGAGGGCCAAGTGGTAAGGATTAGTTTGTTGCCCATCAATGCCCTTGTTAGTTTGAGCAGGTAGACGTAGCTACCTGTCGCCATCGCTAGTGCCCTTTCAAACAGATCCAAGGCTCCTCGGAGCCGCGATCTGAATCAGGAAAAACTTCATGTCGAGCTATATCGCTAACTGTATTGGCCGTTCGCGTACAATTATTTCATTACTGATCGTCATCATGCTAACTGGTGTAGCTTCCTACATCGCCATTCCGATCGAATCTGAGCCAGACGTTACGGTGCCGGTGATCGTCGTCACCATTCCCCACGAAGGTATCTCTCCGGAAGATGCAGAGAGATTACTTGCAAGACCAATGGAGCTTGAGTTAAAGACGATCGAAGGCATAGAAGAATTGAGTTCTTACTCTGGTGAAGGGTCAGCGACGATCGTCATCGAGTTTGATTACAGTTTTGATCCGGATCAGGCTGTTATTGACGTTCGCGAGGCAGTAGACACTGCCAAGGTCAAGATTCCGACCACCGCTGAAGAGCCAATCGTCCGGGAAGTTTCAGTCTCCGACTTTCCCATGATTACGATTACGTTGGGCGGCGATAACGTGCCTGACCGAACGTTATACAGATTAGCGAGAGAGTTGAAAGAAGAGCTTGAAGGGTTGCCTGAAATCCTCGAAGCGAACATTAACGGCGACAGGGAGGAACTGCTGGAGGCAGTGGTTAATCCGGCTCAACTCGAAGCATACGGCGTGAGTAATGAGCAGTTAATACAAGCCGTTGCGAGAAATAACCGGCTGATCGCAGCTGGGGCAGTAGACACAGGTAAAGGAAGCTTTTCGGTCAAAATACCGAGTGTGATCGAGAGCACTCAGGACTTGATGTCGATACCCCTTATTGCAACCAGCAGTGGCGTGGTCACCCTAGGAGACGTAACTGAACTACGGCGTACGTTCAAGGATGCTCAAAGCTACACCAAAGCGAACGGCGCCCACGCGGTTGCAGTCGAACTCTCGAAACGTAAGGGCGTTAGTCTGGTAGATGCAATCAACCGGGCGAAAGTCGTCGTTGAAACCCTCAAAAAAGACTATCCCTCAACCGTCGAAGTTGGATACATGGCCGACCAGGCACCGTCAACGATTGAGCAAATCAATACACTACAGGGAAATATTTCCACTGCAATGTTTCTTGTTCTCACCGTTGTTGTCGCTGCGGTTGGACTTCGGTCAGGCATTCTTGTCGCACTGGGCATACCTTTTTCATTCCTGTTTGCATTTATCATCGTCAACCTAATTGGCTTTACTTATAACTTCATGGTGATGTTTGGTATGTTGCTTGGGTTAGGTATGTTGATTGATGGTGCGATAGTCATCGTCGAAATGGCCGACCGAGAGATGAGCAACGGCATGAGTCCAAAAGACGCTTATGTCTACGCAATCAAAAGGATGTTTTGGCCTGTTATTGCTTCTACTGGCACGACGCTGGCTGCTTTTCTGCCGCTCATGTTCTGGCCTGGCGTCGCGGGCGGTTTTATGCGCTATCTACCTGTCACTGTGTTCGCAGTACTTGTTGGGTCAGTCACTTATGCACTGCTCTTCGCGCCCGTATTGGGTGCATTGATCAGTAAGGCGAAGGCACCTTCCGAGAAGCTAAGCAACAGTCAGCTCATTGATGCTGGCCGGTTTAGTGAAGTAACAGGGGTGCTCCGTTATTACGCTGCGTTGCTACGTTTTACTACCAGCCACCCGCTGATTGTTATCGCCATTTGTTTTGTTACATTGTTCGGTATCATCAATTGGTACGGCGAAGCTGGTCACGGTTCTCAGTTTTTCACTGACGTTGACCCAACATTTACTGGTGTAAACGTTTCCACTAAAGGCAATTTTTCTGCCTTAGAGCTTCGCGAAATTGTCTCCGATGTGGAACAGCGAGTGATGGATCAGGGTAACTATCACACAATTTACACTCGCTCTGGCGAAGGCGGTATCAGCTTTGGCGGTGGCGGAACAACGGGCGATCGCGTCGGTGGCATGTTTATCGAAATCGCTGACAGACATGAACGGGAGATTACTGGTTGGGACGTCGAAGACAGCTATCGCTCGGCGATACAGGGTATCCCTGGCGTTACGGCTGAAATTCAAAAAATGGAAACCGGTCCGCCCGTTGGTAAGGCGATTCAGATACAGGTTACTGGCGCTGATCTTGATATCATCGCAAGAGAAACGAAAAGAATTAGAGCTTTTTTGGAGACGATGGATGGGCTTGTGAGTATCGACGATACTTCTCCGGTCCCAGGAATTGAGTGGGAAGTCAATGTCGATCGCGCTAAGGCGGCGATGTTGGGTGCCGATGTGGCGAGTGTTGGTGCTGCTATTCAATTGGTAACAAACGGCGTGTTGGTGAGTAAATACAGGCCCGACGATGTTGATGACGAAGTAGACATTCGCGTACGTTATCCAGAGAGCATTCGGTCGATCATGCAGTTGGATCAGTTACGGGTTTCTACCAACGAAGGGCAGGTGCCGATCAGTAGTTTTGTGACCCGGGATGCCAAGCCAAAGGTGAGCACAATTTTTCGGCAGAACGGCAAGCGTAACATGTTCGTTCGCGCAGACACGGCTGCTGGTGTGCTCGCAACAGACAAAGTGGCAGAGATCGAGCAGTGGATGAGCACCGCGGATCTCGACCCTTCCCTTGATATTATTTTCAGGGGAGCTAACGAAGAGCAAGACAAGTCTCAAGCATTCTTGGCTACAGCATTTTCTCTCGCGTTGGCGTTGATGGCGATACTTTTAGTGACGCAATTTAATAGTTTCTACCAAGCGTTTTTAATACTTTCTGCGGTGATAATGTCGACTGTGGGCGTACTGTTAGGGCTCATACTGCTAGAGCAGCCATTTAGCTCAATAATGACGGGGGTAGGCATCGTTGCGCTGGCTGGCATCATTGTGAATAACAATATCGTTCTCATTGATACGTTTAATTACCTCCGCCACAAGCACCCAGAGTGGGACATGGCTAGGGTTATTATACAAACCGGATGTCAGCGTCTCAGACCAGTATTCCTGACAACGTTCACCACTGGGTTCGGCTTGCTCCCCATGGCCAGTGGCGTGTCGATTGATCTGATTGGTCGGCAAATCGAGATGGGCGGACCTGTGGCATCATTCTGGTTGCAACTCGCATCCGCGATTGTTTCGGGTTTATCCTTCGCCACCCTTTTGACTCTGATAGTGACGCCAGCGATGCTGATGGCGCCTTACGCGGTGCGCGATTTGTGGCAGAAATTTACGGGGCTTTTCTCTAAGAAGAACACTGATACACCTGTTGCCGCTTAAACAGCGTCACGGCCAGGAACTGACTCCACAGGACGCGATATCAAACCTTTTTCATGATCCTGTGGCCGGGGTCGTGAGCTTTTGTCCATTAGCGTAAGGCCGCGTGATGTCCTTACATTGTTGCGTGTGCTAGTTGCCCCGATATTAATAAGTCTCGCCAAAATCGCTCCGTTTTAATTTTCTTTTTCCTATTATACGAACCATTCCCACAGGACACGCCATTGCGCCAAAGCTGAGATTGGCTCGTCTTATCTCATCGAGTTGCAGCTTCACGCTAACTCCCTTACCCTGACACGACTTTGAACAAACAACTACACGGACCGATTGGCCGAAGGCGGATAACACGATGGACGAGTTAGCCTATTTAGATGCTACCGCTTTGGTAGAGAAAATTAAGTCTAAGCAAATTAGTAGTGCAGAACTCCTAGAACACTTTGTTGCCAGAATGGAGAAGTATAATCCGGAGATTAACGCGATTATTGTAACTCAGCTGGAAAAGGCACGTGCTCGAGCAAAGCAAGCCGATGAGGCATTAGCCCGAGGTGAGGATTGGGGTCCGCTGCACGGTCTGCCCATGACGGTAAAAGAGTCCTACAATATTGAAGGTCTTCCAACGACTTGGGGTAACCCGTTACTTAAAAACAATATTGCAAGCGCTGATGCTGTCGCGTGCGAGCGTTTGCAAAACGCGGGCGCAGTGATATTTGGCAAGACTAATGTGCCTATCTTTCTGGCCGATTTTCAGAGCTATAACGAGGTTTATGGCACAACCGGGAATCCCCATGATCTGAGTCGGACGCCGGGCGGTTCTTCTGGTGGCTCAGCCGCGGCGCTGGCAGCAGGACTCACAGGGCTAGAAATGGGATCGGATATTGGTGGTTCGATACGTAATCCTGCGCATTACTGCGGCGTTTATGGTCACAAACCGACATGGGGTGTACTGCCTATGCGAGGCCATGCACTGCCCGGTACGCTTACCCCATCCGATATTTCAGTGATAGGGCCGTTAGCGCGCAGCGCTCGAGATTTGAAGCTTGTAATGAATATCGTTGGCGGTGCTGATGAGATCCACTTGCCCGGTTGGCAACTGGCTTTGCCAGAAGCACCGCAAAAGAGTCTAAAAGACTTTAAGGTAGCGGTTTGGGCCGACGATGAGATCGCACCCGTTGATAACAGTGTGTTAGAGCGAGTCATGCAGGTAGCAAAGCTGGTGGAAGATGCCGGGGGTACGGTTGACTACAATGCACGTCCTGATTTCGATGTTGCGGATTGCTTGCGTCACTATCAATTTTTGCTGCATGCAGCAATGTCTGCTCGCCAGACAGAAGAGATGTTTCAGGCGAACTTAAAGACGGCAGACGCGCTGGCGGATGATGACCATAGTGCGCTTGCGGATATCACAAGGGCGTCCACGCTGCGTTTCAGAGATTGGTACAACCTGAACGAAAAGCGCACGCACCTGCGATGGGCCTGGCATGAGTTTTTCAAAAAATTCGATGTGCTGTTAACACCCATGTGTTTTACCTCTGCCTTTCCTCATGACCACAACCCGAAAAATTCAGAGCGCATGATTTCTGTGAATAACGAACCTCGAAACTACTTTGAACAGGTGTTTTGGGCTGGTTTGACAGGGGTCAGTTACTTACCGTCAACAGTGATACCGACGGGGCCTGATAGTCAGGGATTGCCCATTGGTATCCAGATTGTCAGCAGGGAAATGGGTGATCTTTTCGCTATCGAGTTCGCAGATCAAGTTTCTCAGGAACTTAACGGTTTCGTGGCTCCTGCTAATTTTAGGAGTTAATAGTGGCTTGTTTGTTATTGCGATGGTTGGTCTTGTTGCTAAGCGTTTTTGGGTTCTTCGGTGCGCATGCCGAAGAGCCAGCATTCGACAATCCGTTGGTAAGTGTCTCGACTTCAGCAGGTGACATTGTGCTGGAGCTATATCCCGATAAGTCCCCTATCACTGTGGCAAACTTTTTAAGCTACGTTGATGACGCTAGTTACACGGAGACGGTTTTTCATCGTGTTATTCCCGATTTTATGATTCAGGCGGGTGGACACCTCGCGGACATGACCGAGCTAGAAGGTAAAGAGGAGATACACAACGAAGCCGACAACGGCCTGTCTAATACAACAGGAACGATTGCGATGGCGCGCACAAATATCATTGATAGCGCCTCTCGGCAATTTTTTATTAACACGAACGATAATACCCGTTTGGACCATTCTGCTGAAAGCTGTACAAGAGAAGATGAAGCTGCGACGGAAGCTGCAGCAGAGCGTGGTTTAGTTCGTCCTGCTACTTGCGAGAGCTTTGGTTATACCGTTTTCGGTCGCGTAGTTCGCGGGATGGATGTTGTGCGCCACATTGAATTAGTAGAGACCAAAGACGAAGGTGATTTTTACGATGTTCCAGTGTCGCCGATAACGATCAAGGGTATGAAGAAAATTGGTTTTGATGAAATCGATAATCCAGCGGTGTCAGGGAATGATCAGCAACACGCTAGTGAGCAGCTGCAGAATGCGCAAAGCGGGTCGATCGTGGACAATACACCCGCGCTGGTTTTACTCATAGCCATCGATCAGTTTCGAAACGATCGAATCGATGCTTCCTTGCCCGGAGGTCTCGGCAAGTTAGCGCGCGAAGGCAGAATGTATACCGATGCTAGTCTGGATCACGGTTTGACGAGTACTTGCCCTGGACACGCAGTGATGTTGACCGGCGTGAATCCGAGCAAGGCAGGGATTCCTGGTAATTACTATGTCGATACAGCAGCATGGGAGCTTAAATACTGCGTTGAGGACGATGCGACCGAGCATCTCGTACTCGGCGGTGAGGAAGGACGCTCTCCTTGGATGCTGTCAGCACCCACCCTAGGTCAACAGGTCAAAGCGCGCTTCGATGGTCGCTCTTTTTCGGTCAGTGGCAAAGACCGCGCTGCGATCATGATGGCGGGGCATGAAGCTGATGGCGTATATTGGTTTGACAAAGATCAAGTGCGCTTTACGACAAGTAAGTTCTACCAGCAGTCCTTGCCGGACTATGTAACTACCTTTAATCAACAGTTTGTTGATGCTTTACCCCTACTTTGGGAGCACGATGCAGGGCGCTTCAGACCTGACGATTATTCTGGTGAATCGGATGACAACAGTCGTGTCAGTGGTCACGAGATCCGAGATGGAGATATAGATGAGTTAGGTGAACGAATTTATGATTCTCCTTATCTCGACACGCTTACCTTTGAACTCGCGCGTAGACTCGTCACGGAGGAGGCGTTAGGACAAAAAGGGGTGACCGACGTTCTGGCGATATCCTTGTCTGCCAACGATACGGTCGGACATCAATTCGGTCCTTACAGTGCTGAGTCTGAACACACCTTGAATGTTATTGATACTGAGTTAGCGATGTTCCTAGACTTACTTGATCAAACTGTTGGCGAGGATCGCTATATTGTTGCGCTAACGAGTGACCATGGTGTGGCAAATTTGCCTGAATGGCAGACTGAATTGGGACAGAATCGCTGCCCCATCGAGGGCGGGCGCATCGGCTTGTACGGTTTTATTGGCAGTCTGTTGTTCGATATATATGCCGAATATACCGCGCCGTGGGACTTCCCGACGGATCTCGTGATGTTCAGCGGCAGTCAGCTCTACATCAATCGACCCTATCTGGCGCAAAATCAGCTGGAATTTGATCAGGTTGTCTCAGGTCTAACGCGTATTTTGGAAGCCGAGCCTGGCGTAAAAAAATTATGGACCAGGTCCGAAATTGAGCACACGCAGTCCAATGAAGCTCGACTGCTGCGAAATTCAATTGTCGAGGGTGCCAGTGGAGATTTGTACCTGCAGATGGAACAGGATTGTATTATTTCGGATACCGGTACCACCCATGGGTCGCTGTATGACTATGACAGATCTATTCCATTGATCTTTTATGGCCAATGGGTATCGCCGGGCATTGATTCAACACCGGTAAACAGTATCGATATTGCGCCAACGTTGATGGAGGTGCTGGGTATACCCGTGCCTTCAAATCTGGATGGCAAAGCGTTGGAACTAAGCTTCTGATGCTTGCGTTAATATGAAATGACGTATTGTGAGTGCTTAAGCGTTGCGGGCGCATGATCATCGTGGATAAGATGTGAGCGCTGCAAATATACGAACCTGATTTCTGCCGGTGTGCCCGGTGGATAAAATAATGTTAATGATAGAACCAAATACTTTTTTGAACTAACTAACGAGGATTTTGAAATGGGTGAAGCGTGGATTATTGATGGAGTAAGGTCTCCCCGGGGGCGAGGCAAGAAGGGCGCCGGCGGACTGGCAGACGTGCACCCGCAGCGGGTCATGGCACAAGTGCTTAATGGGCTAAAAGACAAGGTGGGTTTTGAAGTCGGTGATGTAGAAGACGTTGTTGCTGGTAATGGTTCCGGTACCGGTGATCACGCACATGATATTGCCCGATCCTCAGTACTTGATGCTGGTTGGCCAATTAATGTGCCTGGCGTGACGCTTCACAGGTTTTGTGGTTCTGGCCAACAAGCGGTAACAATGGCTGCTATGGGTATTATGGCTGGGCAACAGGATTTAGTGATTGGCGGTGGTGTGGAATCAATGTCAAGATATTCGCCAAACCACACCGATGGTTTTACAGCCAACAATAAGCATCTGTTCGAACAGTATCCTTTGATTCCTCAAGGTGTGTCGGCTGATCTCATCGCTACGCGCGAGGGTTTTTCCCGAGAGCAGTGCGATGCTTATGCCGTTCGAAGCCAAGAACGTGCCGCCGCCTCAATTGAAGCTGGTAATTTTACTGACTCTATTGTGCCGATTTACCATAATGATGGACAGTTGGCGCTAGATAAGGACGAGCACCCTAGACCAGGCACTACGCTCGAAAATATGCAAGGTTTAAACCCCTCTTTCGAAAAAATGGGCACGACGCTTTACGACGGGCATGACCGAACTTTTGATCAGATTTGTAAAGATATTTATCCCGAAATTGACGGCGTGACCCACGTGCACCATGCGGGTAATTCATCCGGCGTTGTGGATGGCGCAGGGGCAATATTGCTGTCATCTCCGGGATACGCGAAAGCAAACGGTTTGAAACCGAGAGCGAGAATTGTGATGACAGCAACGGCCGGCACAGAGCCCGTCATTATGCTGACAGCGCCAGGACCTGCGGCGGAAATATGTCTAAAGAAAGCGGGCATGACAAAAGACGACATTGATCTGTTTGAGATCAATGAAGCCTTTGCTGCGGTTGTACTCAAGTTTCAGAAAGATCTGGGCGTCGAAGACGACATTATTAACGTTGCTGGCGGAGCAATCGCTTTGGGTCACCCCATTGGTGCAACGGGCGCGATGTTGATTGAAACAGTACTGGGAGAGCTGGAGCGACGAGATAAATCAACAGCCTTGATCGCCATGTGTACCGGTGGCGGTATGGGCACTGCAACGATTATTGAGCGCATCTAATAAGACGCACGAATTGGGGGAATTAATGAACGAGATCGTAGAAACCAGACAAGGCAAGTTGCAGGGTAAATTCAAGAACGACGTGATGTTGTTTGCCGGTATTCCTTATGCCGCGCCGCCGGTTGGCGAACGAAGATTTAAAGCCCCGATTGCTCATGCGCCCTGGGCGGATGTGCGAAGTGCGACAAAGTTTGGCAAGCCGGCACCTCAGCTTGCCACTGGTGGTATGACGAGTGCTGCTCCGGTTGATTGGGATGAGGATTGTCTTGTCTTGAACGTGCAAACGCCTGCGTTGGATGATGGCAACAGACCAGTCCTGGTTTGGATTCATGGTGGTGGTTTCCGGACAGGGCAGGGCGCGATACCCTGGTACGACGGCGCCCAGTTCGTGCGGAACGGCAATATCGTCGTTGTAAGTATTAACTACCGTATGGGAGCGCTTGGTTTCGCAGATCTCTCTCGATTTGGCGGCGAATATGAAACATCCGGCGCAAACGGTATCTTAGACCAGCTGTTCGCGCTTGAATGGGTAAAAGACAATATTCGGAGTTTTGGCGGCGATCCGGAAAGTGTAACGATCGCTGGTGAGTCAGCGGGCGCTTTTAGTGTGTGTAGTTTGATTGCTTCTCCGAGGGCACCTGGTTTGTTCAAGCGAGCAATCTCTCAAAGTGGCAGCGCGCAACATGCCCTGACGAAAGACGCTGCCGAGTTAGTGACTGATTCATTTTTAGAATTAGCTGGTTGCAAAAATCCTGAAGAGCTGCAGCAGGTGCCGGTTGAAGAAATCTTGCAACATCAAACAACGCTTGATGGGCAGTTTTTCGGCTCTGATGATCTCAATCATGTTTCCCCATTTTATCCGGCAGTAGGTAATTCCGTATTGCCAGGTCTGCCGATTGACTTGATCCGTGAAGGTGCCGGCGCAAATGTCGATTTGTTGATTGGCACCAACAAAGATGAAAGTACTTTGTTTATTATGAACGCAGTATCGGATGAAAAATATCAAAAGGATGCCGCGCGGTTTGGTGCCGGTTCAGCGCTGGTTGAAACCTACAACGGCAATCATCCAGATGCGTCTGCAACGGAGCGCGCCGTTCAGCTTGGCACAGACTTCACCTTTAGGATTCCAAGTATTCGCGTCTGCGAGGCCAGATCCAAGATGACTTGCAACGATTGGATGTACCGTTTTGATTGGGAATCAAGGAATGGTGCTTTGAAGGCCACGCATGCGCTCGAGATTCCATTTACGTTCGACAACCTTGGTAAGAGCGGCGTTGGCGTCTTCCTCGGGCCAGGAGATATTCCACAAAACGTGGCTGATAAAATGCACCAGTGCTGGATCGATTTTATTGTCGACGGTGATCCCGGTTGGCCTAAGTACGAGATGGTTGATCGTATCAACATGAGGTTTGATACGGAATCTGAAGTAGTGACTGATCCCGACGCATCTATGCGACCTGTTTGGGAAGGCATACGTTAGCCATATTACTCAGGTTCTAGTACTCGAGCAGGTGAAAAAGCCAGGTAGTAAAAAGTTGAATGACGGAACTCGTGAGTTGGGTTCTAGTCTTTTAACAGAGGTGCGTTTTTAATCGCGCAACTTATGCATGAAAGGTAGATTGACAGATAGTGAATAATTAAAAGATGAATGGTATCGATTGTTTTGTGGAAGGTTTGAAGCTTATTCGGCAACCCGGTTTACGGCGCTACGTTGTTATTCCCCTCATAATTAATGTGCTGGTGCTTTCCGCCGCAATTTTTTATGGCGTCAATCAATATGAGGCTTGGATGACCTATGTGGATTCGTCCTTGCCAGACTTCCTGTCTTTTTTGGGCGGCGCGGTGGCTGTGTTAGGCATTATCATTGGCCTAGCGCTGTTGTTGTACACATTTACGATCGTCGCAAATATCATCGCTGCACCATTTAACGCAATATTATCAGTCAAAGTTGAGGAAAAAATTACCGGGCAAATACTCACGAGTAATACGTCGCTACATCTAGTTCTCGTTAGATCGGTCACGCGTGAAATTAGCAAATTCTTGTATTACCTGCCACGCTTGATAGTGCTGGTTGTGATCTCTCTGATTCCGGGTTTGAATGCAATTGCCCCCTTTCTCTGGATTGCATTTGGCGCGTGGATGATGGCAGTGCAATACACCGATTATGCTGCTGATAACAACGAAATCACTTTTGCCGAGCTGAAGAAAAGACTAGGTTCGAACACTTTTCAGGCATTGTTGTTCGGCATTCCCGCCTATTTTTTGCTGGCAATTCCACTTGTTAATTTAGTGCTGATCCCAGCCGGTGTTGCCGGTGGTACAAAATTCTGGATTGAACACTTGCGCTAAGCAATGAAAGCTTTTGGAAGAAAATGTTGTGGATTCTTTGCAATGCAAATTGACTTTAATTGGTTAGTATTTCATCCAGTGCTCTGTCGCTTCGAAAGCGATTGGGGTGATTGATATAAGTAACAAAACTGCCATGACGATATTAAAAACCCTGTGATAAAACGCATTGCTGAGAAATCGCTTCAAAGTGACGCCAAAAAATAGCCAGACAGCAACGCATGGAAAAGTGACCAACAGAAATGCTGAGGTAATGGTAAGAATCTGTAAAGTCATGTTCTCATCAGCGGTTGTGTAGGCTGCCATTGCGCCGGCTATCATGACCCAGGCTTTGGGGTTTACCCATTGGAATAGCACTGCGCCAAAGAAAGTTAACGGCCGGCCGGCTTTGGTTTCTAGTGGTGAAACGGGCGCCGTGGCGATCAGCCAAGAAAGATAAATCAGGTAAAGCGTTCCAAGTGTTTTAATGACTTGGTGGGTGATTGGGTATTGTTCAAATATGACGCCTAGGCCCATGCCGACCATGATCACCATAGCCGGAAAGCCGAAGCAGATGCCCAACAGATGCGGCAAGCTGCGTCTGAAGCCGTAATTAAGACCTGACGCTAAAATCATAATGTTGTTGGGTCCTGGCGTTATTGTCGCGGCAAAAGCGAACAGCAGAATAGCAAGGTATAACGTCATTGTGGCTTCACATTGGTTGGGTGCCGAGATTGTATAACGCGCGACCACGGCCGGTTCGGAACCAAAACTCGATTTTTGAGAGTGTCGACTTTAAAATTAGTAGCGTGCTGAGTCGATATGATACCACTGGCCCGTTCGGAATTGCGCTGTGTCGCTAGTTATTGTCTCGCCACTCACTGTCAATATTAGCTCCCTCTCAATAATCATGCTGTGGGTGTCTATATCGTGCGTATCGGTCTCCCATCGCGATAGAGTAAAAGTTGCCCATCAGTGCTTTCGGCAGTCAAATTGAGAACATGGAATTTACGGCGATAAGAGGCAACGCCGATCTTCGCTATTAATATCGATAGCGCAAGAGGAAGGTGTCGTTTTAAGTTGGAGCGTGGGTGTTTTGCTGTATCTGGTGTAACCTCTAGTTTTAAGAACTTTGGGTGCATTAGGCGCATGTTGTCAGTTGTTGGCGAAATAAGGAACTTTCACAATCCGAGATTAGATCGCGGCGCGGGTTACCCTGAGCATTTAGAAAAATTTGTTGATACCGTCGAGACAGAGACCATCAGGGGTGAAATCCAGCGTTGGCCGGGATATGTGGAAACCCCATTGGTCGACCTCAATGGTATTGCGAATAAACTTCAACTCGAAAAGATCTGGTACAAAGATGAATCTCAACGTTTTGATCTAAAAAGCTTTAAGGCATTGGGCGGGGCTTACGCCACAGCGCGGCAACTACAGAAATTCGTATCTCGGAAAACAAATAGTACGATCTCGATACACGATCTGCTAGGTGGAAAATATGACCGTTTGACGCGCGATCTGGTGATGACCTGCGCGACCGACGGAAACCATGGCCGCTCCGTCGCTTGGGGATCTAAGCTATTCGGTTGTCGCTGCGTCATTTATATTCATAGTTCAGTCTCCGCTGCGCGCGCGAGCGCAATGGAGGTGCTTGGCGCCGAGGTTGTGCGCGTTAGCGGTAATTATGATGATTCTGTTCGTCGCGCTGCGGAAGATGCGATTGCCTTTGAGCGAACGGTGATTTCAGACACAAGTTATCCAGGTTACGTGGATATCCCAAGAGATGTGATGATGGGCTACACGGTTATGTTAGCTGAAATTGTTGATCAGCTAGCGGGAGAAAAGCCCACTCATGTATTTGTTCAGGCTGGCGTGGGTGGACTTGCCGCAATGGTGTGCGGCTACTTTTGGCGAGTTTGGGAGGATGAGCGTCCAAGAACCATTGTAGTCGAACCTGAAGCCGCTAACTGTCTACAGCAAAGCGCACGTCTGGGAGAGCCGGTTGTCGTCGATGGTGACCTTTCAACACTGATGGCAGGGTTGGCATGCGGGGAGGTTTCGGCAAATGCGTGGCAATTGCTCAAGGAAGGAGCTTCAGATTTTCTGACTGTCAGTGAATCGGCGGTTGCCCCAACAATGAGATTGCTAGCACAGGACACAGACGATGGTCCGGCAATAGAAGCTGGCGAGTCGGCAGTGGCGGGTATGGCGGCACTGATTTTGACGCGACAATCGAAATTTCACGCTCGTAGCCTAGGCATTAATGCCAAGAGTCGGGTGCTGTTAATTGGCACTGAAGGCGCAACGGACCCTGCGCTCTATCGTGCGCTCGTCTCCGATTGATCAATCAAAATCAGATTGTGCAGTGATATGATCGGATAGGATAAAAAAGAAATACCTACAGGATTTATGAATGCGAAGAAGGGAGTTTCTTGCCGCTGCTGCGCTGAGCCCTATGTTACTGAAGGCGGCCCCTGGCAGTGAGCAACTAAAAGTGCTGCTCGATACTGATATTGGCAGCGATATCGACGATGCTGTGGGGCTTGCATACCTTCTTTCAGAGCCTCAATGTCAATTGTTGGGGGTCACTACGGTGACGGGTCAGCCGCATGAGCGCGCAAAGCTTGCAAGCGCCTTGTGTATTGCCGCAGGTAAGGATATACCGGTTTACCCTGGCTCAGCCGAGCCTCTTGTTATTCCTCAGATGCAATCTGAGGTGCCACAGGCAGCGCGCCTCCGTGCTTTGCCGCATCAAGAAAAATTTCCTAATGGCAACGCCATTGCTTTTATGCGCTCAGTTATTCGCGCTAATCCGGGTGAAGTTACCCTGCTCGCTGTAGGACCCTTGACGAATATCGCGCTGCTCTTCATGAGTGACCCAGAGATTCCTGCATTGCTCAAGGAGTTGGTAATCATGGGAGGAAAGTACTCAGATTATCCAACCCCGTGGGGGCCGACAGAGTGGAATGCCATTGTAGATCCTCATGCGGCGCAGATTGTATTTCGGCAAAGTAAATTGAAAATTCGTGCTTTCGGTCTGGATATCACATGGCGTATCAGTATGACTCCGGAAGAGGTGTCCTCACGTTTCATAAACTCGCCGTTGCTTCGGATTGTCCTCGATTGGTCAGAGGTGTGGTTCAAAGAAAGAGACCTTTTACATTTTCATGACCCGCTTGCTGCGGTTGCGCTGTTTGACCCAGCGGTGTGCAATTACAAACCTGGCAAGATTGAAGTGGAGTTGGAAAATCGTGAATTTTTGGGCGTCACACACTTTAAACAATCAAAAAGCAGTCAAATTCGTGTAGCAACGGATATCGACTCCGCGCGCTTCTTCCAGAAGTACTTTTCAGTTTTTTGATTTTGCCACGGCGAAGGTACTGTTCGATGAGTTCATCATGCTGTCGGGTATCAGCCTAAAAATGTGGAATTGATATTTCAGACAATCTTGGTATGGTCGACGCTAATAAAAATATTATAAATATTGACTGGGAGTAGAAAAATGAGCGACATAAAACCGGGTTTGCGATTAAAAAGCGTTGTATGTGACACAGAGGCGATGGTGATCAAATATAGCGGTGATGGGGGGATTTCGTGCGGTGGAGCGTCCATGATAGATGCGAAGGCCGAAGCGCCAGAAAAAGGCACTCCCAGCGATGGCTTTAACGACGGTAGCCTTGTCGGTAAGCGATATGTTGATGCCGATGACACGATGGAATTGCTTTGCGTGAAGCCGGGTGCTGGCTCGATGTCCGTAGGCGACACATTGCTGGTCGAAAAATCAGCTAAATCCCTCCCTTCTTCAGATTAGCCTATGAATATTGCAATGTTGTTACAGATGGCAGCAGAGACCTTTCCTGAAAGGATTGCGCTGACGTCTTCAGGCAAGCACTACACCTACGGCGAGATTTATAGCGCTGCGCAAAAAGCCGCACGAGCTTTCTCCGAAAGCGGCTGTGAATATGTTTCTGTGCTCGACGTGAGCAGTGCCGCGGTGCCGATCGCATTATTTGGTGCCGGTATTGCCGGCGTACCTTATGTACCGCTGAACTATCGACTTGCGGCAGACGAGTTAAAAGATTTGCTCGATAGGATTTCACCTGTTTACTTGATCACCAATGACGAACAGAAACAATTAGTTGAAAGTGCCGAGATTAAAAAGCTGTCCGACACGGAAGGCTTTTTGAATGACGTGCTTTCCGGAGAAGGTGTTGAAGTTGAAGCAGCCGAGGGTGGAGAGTCAGTCGCTGTCCAATTGTTTACCAGTGGTACGACAGGTAAACCAAAAGCCGCGATTCTGAGACATGAAAATCTCGTCTCCTATATTCTGGGCAGCGTTGAATTTATGGCTGCTGATGAAGATGAGGCTAACCTAGTCACAGTGCCGCCTTACCATATTGCGGGAATATCTGCTGTCTTGAGTTCCTTTTATGCCGGTAGAAGAATCGTTCAATTACCAAATTTTTCGCCGGAGCAGTGGGTCGACTTGTGTGAGAGCCAATCAGTGAGTAACGCGTTTGTCGTGCCAACGATGCTTTCCAGAGTGATGGAGCATATTGAAGGTCTAGAAACTAAGCCTGCGCTGACGAGTCTCAAATCCGTCGCCTACGGTGGCGGAAAGATGCCAATAAACATCATTAAGCTGGCATTGATCGCTTTCCCGCATGTGAACTTTACTAATGCTTACGGGCTAACCGAAACGAGTTCAACTATCGCGGTACTCGACCCGGACGATCATCGCAATGCAAATAGCAGTGAAGATCCTGAGATACATCGCCGGTTAGGTTCTGTGGGCAAGCCTTTACCCAGCATAGAAATCGAAATCCGGGATGATGAAGGTAACGTCATGGGACACAATCAGGCCGGAGAGATCTATGTGCGTGGTCCTCAGGTCTCAGGAGAGTATCTTGAAAGAGACGCGAAAGACGGAGATGGTTGGTTTCCCACACGCGATGCTGGGTTTATAGACGAGGATGGCTATCTCTTTCTCTCAGGTCGGGCCGATGATGTAATCGTGCGAGGTGGAGAAAATATATCACCCGGAGAGATTGAAGAGGTCTTGCTTGCTCATGATGAAGTGACCGATGCGATGGTGCTTGGGATTCCCTCAGATGAGTGGGGAGAAGCCGTTGTTGCTGTTGTTGTATTAACCCCGGGTGTTGATGTGCACATAGCAGATTTGCAAGCAATGGTACGCGATAAATTGCGTTCATCACGAGTGCCAGAACAAATTTTGTTTGAGAAAGAACTGCCCTATAACGAAATGGGGAAGCTGATTCGGCGGCAAATTAAAGCGCTATTTCTGTAGCAGTTTAGCGACCGATTGAAGCAATATGATACTCAAAACAAAGGTACCGCTTTCAATCAGCGCTGACCTTGCGCTCGAGGCACTCAGGGATATCGGCGGATCAGCTCAGCTATCGCAGCTTCGCGGTGCTGATCTGCTGCTTGAGCGGGCGCTGCTCAATCGATATCAATTTCGTATGGATCAAACCGCCGCGGGCACTTGCAGGTTGATGAGTGCTAGTGACGGGTTGCTTGCTGTCAATCTGCCGCGGGAAGAAGATTGGCAATTGATTCCTGCCTGGCTCGAGTCAACATTCTCCGAGGATTATGGTTTCGAAACTGGTTGGTCAGAGCTTGCTAAGGCGATATCAAAACACCCATCCTCTTTGCTGATCGAGCGTGCTCGTGACTTGGGCATGGCTGTATCACGCGCAGATAATATCCCTGATCAACGTTCAGGCTACTGCCAAACGCTATTGACGACAAACGCCGATCCTCACCGCAGATCCGAAATGCCTCGAGTGGTTGATTTGTCGGCGCTCTGGGCTGGGCCACTGTGCTCCCACGTGTTGCAACTGCTTGGGGCTGAAGTTATTAAAGTAGAAAGCACTGACAGACCTGATGGTGCGCGATCTGGCAACCCCGCGTTTTATCAATTGTTGAACCAATCAAAACGATCGGTGGCGATTGATTTCGGCACAAAGCAAGGTCTTCAAGATCTAAAGATGCTTCTGTCGTCAGCGGATATCGTCATTGAGTCCTCGCGGCCGAGAGCGTTGCTCCAACTTGGTATTGATCCACGCGAATTTGTGGCAAAGCGACCCGGTGTGACGTGGATTCAGCTCACCGCTCATGGCTCTGGTTCGCCGGAAAATAATTGGATTGGCTATGGTGACGATGCGGCTGCTGCGGCTGGATTGTGCGCGCAGCTTTATCGAATAACAGGACAATATGGTTTTGTAGGTGATGCCATTGCTGACCCTCTCACAGGGCTTTACGCGGCTTTGTCCGCGTGGCGTAGCTGGGGCAATGGGGGTGGCGAAATGATTGGGCTATCGCTCAGTCAGGTCGTGGCTTTTTGCATTCAAAGGGAGCTTGATGAGCATCGCGTTCAATTTGAGCAACAGCTAGGGGGGTGGCGAAAACTGGCGACAAGCTTGAATGTAAGTTTTGATGTGGCTCGTGCGCCGAACAGCGCGGAACAGCAATTTAATATGCCTGACACAAAAAGACACTGTGAAGGAAAAGTGGCAGCCCTTGGTGCGGATACAAGTACGATACTTAGGGAGGCACGCGCACTATCCTTCTAAAAAATGTAGAGATCTATAAACCCGGGCGTATGGCTCGCGATTGCACCGGCAATTCTGATGTGAGGATTCGTGATGGACGTGTCGTAGACATAGGTACGTTGGAAGTGGAAGGAGGTGAAACGATCTTTGAAGCTGATGGTGGCGCGCTTTTACCATCGTTAGCGGATCACCACGTCCACTTGTTCGCGCTTGCCGCAAGAATGGCGTCGACAACTTGCGGGCCTCCTGAAGTAAACACCGAGCACGAATTGATTGAGATTTTGAACGCTGAGCCTTTTCAAGCCGAATGGTTGCGTGGCGTGGGTTACCATGAGTCGGTAGCAGAGCTCATTGACCGTCGTTGGCTCGATAAGCATGGGCCCGACAGGCCCATCAGAATTCAACATAGAAGTGGAAGGCTTTGGGTGCTCAATTCTCTTGGTATTGATGAGCTTGGTGAGCGCTGTAACGGCAACTTTCCGGATGGGATGAACCAGGATTCAGGCCATTTGTTTGATGAGGATGCATGGCTCAGAACGATGACGGGTAACCGCCCGCCTGACCTCAGTAAAGTTAGCCAGAGCTTGGCGAGTTACGGTGTGAGCGCCGTTACCGACATGACACCGCAGAATGATAGGCAGACTGCAGAAATATTCATGCAGCAACAAATGCAAGGCCGATTGCATCAGCGTGTGCTGATGGCTGGCACGCTTTCTCTTGCGTTCGAGGGCTCAATGGAAGAGGAGGCGGTCGATAGATTGAGGGTGGGTCCCTTTAAAATACATTTGCACGAAGCCCAACTGCCGGAGTTTGATGAGTTATGCGATGCAATACGAGAGAGTCATCGCGGGCAAAGACCCATTGCCGTCCATTGCGTCACGGAAATCGAACTGGTTTTCACGCTCGCCGCGCTGCGAGAGACTGGAACGCTGAAAGGGGACCGTATCGAACATGCCTCAGTTGCTCCGCCCGCGCTGTTAGAGCAAATAGAAGCGCTCGGATTACTTGTCGTTACACAACCTAACTTTGTATTTGAAAGGGGTGATCAATATCTTGAGGATGTCGACACACGCGACCTCTCTTCGCTTTATCGATGTGACTCATTTGTCAAATCTGGCATCGCTTTGGCCGGCGGTACCGATGCGCCTTTTGGTCGACCCGATCCGTGGTTAGCCATCAATGCAGCGGTAAACCGTAAGACCCGAAAGGGCCAAATAATCAACAGTGAGGAGGCGCTTTCTCCGGAACAGGCTATCGAGATGTTTCTAGGAGACGTCGAGTCACCGGGTGAACCGAGACTGATAGCCATTGGTAAGCCGGCAGATCTGTGTTTACTGGACTGTAATTGGCAAACGGCCCGAACAGCGTTAGCCAGCAATCGAGTGAGAGCGACCTGGTGTGGTGGGAAGCTAATCTTCAATCGAGTCGATTAATCCCCATGCTAATGCTGTACTCGCGTTAATTCTTTTGCCCGACAAAGCAAGATAAGCCGTTCGTTGGCTGCCAATTCGCCTAGGAATGCTGACGCAGCCGCCGGCGCCTGGAATCAGCCCCATTGATATTTCAGGTAACTGAAAGTAGGTTTTAGTCGTAGCAGTTACCCTGCTTGCGAATGCTGGAATTTCTATGCCAGAGCCAATGCAGGCGCGATGAAGGTGAAACTCAAACCTGTGGGGTGCGTCAGCAACTAAGCGACTTGGCAGTCGCATCGTTCTTATCAGATGCGCCTCTGCTGCATTGTTATAGTGGCCGAATTCTTTTAAGTCACCTCCAGTACAGAAGCATGGTCCGTTTGCGCTGATCATGGCGCGTGTAATCGTTTCGTCAAGCGTCACAAGCTGGAACGCCTCAAAAAGCGCATCCCGCATTTCGGCAGAAAATGCATTTTGATTGTCTGGTCGATTCAGAGTCACTTTTAGGACATCGCTTTGTCTTGAAAGTAATACAGCCGGTGATTCATCGGGTTGATGGCTGCTGTCCGATTGCGGGTGCGCCTTGCGGTATTGCCCGAGCCAGCTCTCGAACTCAGCGCCGGATTGCAGTGTAGAGAAAGCTAAAGATTCTACGGTCAAAGCATGCTGAATTGGCATGTTTTGGGTCGTTCTCAGCACTTGAACTAACACGGTTGAGCTAACAGGGTTGGCATTAATTTGATCTACGATTCGATTTAGCTCTGCCGGGTTTGAGGCAATCACATCGGCAAATAACTCTAATCCATTTGCCTGAGCGGTCGAGAAACCGATAACGATTTTTGGTTGTCCCGTTAGCCATTGACCTAAATGTTCTAGTTCGCCTCCGTCAGGACAGGGGCTGTCAAGATCGACGAGCAAGTACTGGTGGATACTCACATCCGATGATTGCGAAATCGTCAGTGCCTTTAAATCTGCGAAATTAAGCAGGGAATGCACAGTTGCTTCTTTGGTCATATGACTTGGCATGTTTTTTGTTGCGCTTAGGCGCTTTGTTGTAAAAGTGAATCGGTGAGATCCTATTGATCAATCGATGATATTAGCTGAAAACCAGAAAACCAAGGATAAGTTATTTTGCAGGATGCTCACACGCGGGGAAGCCACTTGTCGTGCCCAAAACCGTTGAAAAAAGCTAAAAAAAAACATCTATGCTTTTGGGGTATACTATTTTGATCTCTTTTCTAACTTGCGTATGTCAAGCGGTTTGGCTTCTGCAAGTTTAGTGCAACTGGTTTTCCCAAGGAAACACGATCATCAACTCTCCTGAAATGAAAGCATCTAGTCGGAAGTCGAGTGGGTTTGATGTGCTTTCCATCCCTCAGTTTCGATGGCTATTTGTCGGTAATGTGGCATTTTTCTTTGCCATGCAGGGGCAAATGCTGACTAGGACCATTCTGGCTTGGGACTTGACGGGGTTGGCGCAGTCGTTGGCTTACATCAATCTGGTGGTCGCTGGGCCAATGATCTTTGCTTCTATGATCGGCGGTGCGATAACCGATAGGGTGGAGAGGCGGCAGTTAATCATCGTCGGGCAATGTTTGATTACTGGTAACGAGATATTCATTCTGACCATGCTGTTGCTAGGTCAATTAGAGTTTTGGCATTTGCTCTGCACGGCGTTTGTCGCAGGGTGTGCTTTTCCATTCATTATGCCTGCGCGTATGGCGATCACCGTGAATGTCGTGGGGCCTGATCGTATTCAAAGCGCCATGGCAGTCTCTGGCGGTGCGATGAACTTGAGTCGGGTTGTTGGTCCGGCCATGATGGGTATCATCATTTCAGAATTTTCGGTGGTCGCAGCTTATGTTGTTTCGACCCTACTCTACGGGTCCGCGGTGTTTTGCATGTTGTTTGTGAAGCGCAACACCGCGGTTCAACCAGATGGGGGGAAAAAGCCGCTACTAGCGGATATCATTTACGGATTCCAATACGTCAGTCGAAATAAACCGGTTTTGGTTTGTTTGATGTTCGGTTTGGTGCCGATGTTCCTGGCAATGCCCTTTCAAAACCTGCTGGTCATGCTTGTGGAACAGACTTGGCAGGTAGGAGAGAGTGGCCTTGGCATTCTGATGGGGGCTGGTGGTGTTGGCGGTGTGCTTGGTTCTATCTGGATTGCTCGTCGAGGAGATCGCTCGGAACGACTCCGGCTGATGGTTGTCACGGTGATTGGATTCGCTGTGTTTTTAGCTGTGTTTACCCAAACCAGTGTTTTTTATCTTGCCCTCGTGCCGCTGGTTTTAGCAAATCTATGTGCGAGTGCTTTCCAAACAGTAAACAACGCAACGATTCAAATATTGGTCGATGACAATGTTCGTGGACGGATGAGTAGTTTTATGATGATGTCGTTTGGGTTAACCCCGCTAGGTGTGTTCCCGATGGCGGTCGCGGCCGATCATATTGGTGCCGCGAATGCGATCCTCGGTGCCTGCGTGGCGCTTGTGATAATCACCGTGGCCTTTGTCGGGTTGAGTCGAACACTTCGGACAATTGACGGCACGGTGCGCGTTTCGATGGATAAAGTGCACAAGGAACAGTCAGCGCGGTAGGGCCGTCAAGTTGTTAACCATGAAGCGACATCTATGCCTGTGTCCACCAGGCGACGCCGTTGTCATCTTCCTCGACGGTCAGCATTCTTCGATCGAGCGCACAATGTAAGTGTGCAATCGACTCACCCGTAGCCGGGAAGAAACTCATGTCGGTAATTTCACTTTTAAAAATCGCAGGAAATACGTCGACCGCACGTTTGGGCGTTTCACAAAGGTCGTACAATTTTTCAAGTGCAACTTCATGCCAGTCTACTAATGCAGTGAGTCTTTCATGGAGTCCTTTGAAAAGGTTTTCATGTGAGGGCAATACCAACAGATTTGGCGGCAGTTGCTGTCTCAAGCTATCGCATGAGGTTAACCAATCTCTTAAAGGGTTGGCCATAGGTTCTGCGGGATTGACACTTACATTAGGGGTAATTGTCGGCAGAATTTGATCTCCGGCAATAATCAATTTGAGTTCGGGGCAATAGAGGCAGACGTGTTCGGGAGAATGCCCTCGGCCAATCACCGCTCGCCATTCACGACCCCCTATCTCGATATACTGTCCGTCTTTAATGCGATGATACCCAGCTGGCAATTGACTGATATTTGCGCCAAATTGACCAAACCTTTCGCGATACCTATCCAGCCTTGCCTCGTCGAAACCAGCCCTTCGATAAAAGCGGATGGCATCTTCCGGCACGTCAGAGGGGCCGTCGGCGGCCATGGCCTTACACATATAAAAATCGCTGCGGCTCATCCACAGTTCACAGTCCCATTTCCGGGTAATCCAACCAGCATTCCCTGTGTGGTCGCCGTGTAGGTGGGTGGCGATTACGCGCGTGATCGGCATGCCATCAAGGTGATTGTCAAAAATATGCTCCCAGTGTTTCTGCACATCTTTGCGGTTTAATCCTGTATCGACAATTGTCCAGCCATCGTTGTCGCGCAAAAGCCACACGTTAATGTGATCGAGACGGCCAGGCATTGGCATTCTTACCCACAGCACGCCATCTGCAATCTCGGTGAATTCTCCCGGTGCTGGAATTTGGTCGGCAAATTGATAGTTGAGTGCCTCGTATCCTCTTCTGGATAGATCGTTAACCATTACTTACTCTCTTCATGGGTTCAGGTTTAAAACAGGGTGTTAGTGCGTTGCGCATGATAACATTTTCACTGGCTTTAAGGGGAGCGACTGTCATGTACATGTTTAAGCAGTGCTCTTACATTTGTGGAATAATGCGCGTTTTTGTTAATCAGCTAGTTTTAGGATCTACTTATGGCAATTCTCATTACAGAACAATTCAAATGTGACGCCGACCAGCTTTGGGCAATAGTCGGAACACCAGATCGTGTGGACTGGGTGCCGGGTGTTAAGGATTGCGTGTTTGATGGAGAGGTACGGACGCTCTTTTTGCCTGGCGCTGGAAAAATTAAGGAACGCATACTGGATAGAGACGAGGCACTGAGAACAATGTCATATTCCTGCTTTGACTCACCAGTGCCTCTTGACTCACATCATGCCTCAATAGAAGTTCGCTCGAATGCGGGCGGTTGCGAGCTCATCTGGAAAACTACGGTTGTTCCAGAGGCGACCGAGCCGTTTATTAAGCAAAGTAAAATGGGCGCGTTAGCCCAGATCGCGAGTATTATCGAAAACCTTAACTGATCGTTTTTAGCCGCTCGGGTGTTGAATTCCGCTGGCAACAACACCCGGCGCAAATAGGCTAGACGGGCTCGGCGAGAAAAACAGGTATTTTCCTAGTTGTTTTAGCCTGATAGTCAATATAAGGAGGGTAGGCCTCGGCACTTGCCTGCCATAGTGCGTTCCGTTCGTGATCTTCCGTGACTTCTCTTACCCGCATACTTGTTACGTTGGTTTCATCCCGAATTTCGACGTCTGGATTAGCGCGTAGGTTGTAAACCCAAACCGGATTTTTCGGTTGTCCGCCCATGGAGCCAACAAGCACGTAACTTTCTCCAACCTTTACCCGCATCAGAGGAATTTTCCTAATGCCGCCGGTTTTATTTCCGGTATGCGTCACAATAATGCAGGGCATGCCCGTCTCGAGCAGCGTTGTTCCTTTTGTTCCCCCGCTACTTTCGTAGAGTTCAACCTGCTTTTTGACCCAGTCAAGGGAGGGAGGAATATAGTCTGCCATGTTGTGTTCCTTTCGAGTTGATGTGGTGCGATCCTAGCAGTCTATCGGTTAGATCAGCAACCAACCTATCTCAGCTGAATGATTGTTAAATCCCCATAAACGAAACCAATCAGGTAGGATGAGAAAAATGTCGAGTATGGTTTACCAGTAACTTAACAATTGAATTGGGAGCATCTGTGGAAAAATCCTCACCGTCCTTGTTTAGTGGAATAGCGATTGTCGCAGGAACTGCCGTTGGCGCTGGTATGTTTTCACTACCAATTGTGTCATCTGGTATGTGGTTTAGCTGGTCACTGGTCTTATTGTTCGCCACTTGGTTTTTTATGTATCACTCCAGCTTGATGATCATGGAGGCGAACCTGAATTTTGAACCCGGGGCAAGTTTTGACACCTTTGTAAGTAAGCTGCTGGGTCCTCGTTGGAATGCGCTTAATAGTCTGACGCTATTGTTCGTACTTTATATTTTGACCTACGCATATATCAGCGGCGGTGGTTCAATTGTGAGCCATACGCTGGAAGCGGTTGCGGGTGTTGCGCTCCCAAGAACGCTGGCTGGGCTGATTTTTGCCGCTGGGCTTGCGGCTTTTGTGTGGTACAGCGCGGCATTAGTTGGTCGACTTACCTCCATTTTTGTCGGTGGAATGATCGTAACTTTTTTTATGTCGGCTGGCGGCCTTACTCTGTCGGTGCAAGCCTCATTGCTTTTTCAGTTGGAGCCAGAGTATTTGTTTTTCACGCTCGCGGCCATCCCTACATACCTCACGGCTTTCGGTTACCACGGTTGTGTGCCAAGTCTGGTCAAACTCTACCATCAAGATCCGCGAAAAATTCAAATCTGCCTGTTGGTTGGGTCTCTTATATCGCTGGTGGTTTATACCATCTGGCACGTGGCAACCCTTGGAAATATTGCGAGGATAGATTTTGTCGAGATCAAATCTGCAGGCGGAAATGTCAGTGATCTCGTTCAAGCCCTTGATAATGTTGCCGATGCAAGCGAGCTAAGTAGCATGCTGGGTTTGTTTGCAAACTTCGCTGTTGTTTCGTCGTTTCTTGGTGTAACTCTCGGATTATTTGACTTTATTGCAGACAAGTTCAAGTTTGGAGATGGAAAGTCTGGACGTTTGAAAACAGCGATGATCACTTTTATTCCACCAGCGGTTGGCGGTCTTTTTTTTCCTAACGGTTTTCTATATGCAATCGGCCTAGCGGGATTGTGCGCCTGTATGTGGGGAACGATCGTTCCGGCAATGGCGGCCAGAGCGAGTCGCGCGCAATTTGGCAGTCCTGCTTATCGGGTCTGGGGAGGCGCTGCTCTAATTTATCTGGTCATTGCGTATGGTTTGTTGTTGGTCGTGTGCTACGTGCTTGCGGCTGCTAAAGTGCTTCCGGTGCTTTGACCAGAGACCCATTCTCACTGTTCGGCCATTACCCGGGCAAGCGCTTCTTCGGTTCGCCATTTGTCTCCGTAGAGCCTGACCATATACATGACCGCAGTCGCCAAAACCATGAAGACAAAAACCATCCATGAAACTTTGGAGCCCATATCCCAAACTTTGATGACGAAATACTGAATCAGCAACATGAACCAATGAATTAAAACGCTCGCCCACATCAGCCATTTTGTGTCGCCCGCGCCTCTTAGCACACCGCCGGATATGAGCAGTAGGGCATCTGCCATGACATAAGTTGCGAGCCCTATCATCATAAATTTAGAAAGTACCAGTATGTCGGTGTGCTGTGCTGCGCCATCAAGAAAAACGTTGACCAGCGGTTCTCTCCACACGTAGAAGGTAATTGCCAATATCAAAGAGTATGCCAATCCGAGCATGAAGCCGGCCCTCATTACCTCCCGCATACGCTCGGTATTGCCGGCGCCAAGGTAGCGGCCAATAAGACTAATGATTGCAACATTCAAACCAAGCATTGGCACAAACGAGATGATGTCCCAGTTAAATACAATGGCTGCTGACGCGGCCTCAGCGATGCCGTAAGACTGGAACATCAGCAAGAATAGATTGAATGCGGCGACGTTGAGGAACATTTCTATCCCGGAAGGGAAACCCAGTCGGACAAAACGACCAAGAATACCGCGATCGAACCGAAACGAATCACGAACTTTAAACGACGCGATGTGTTTAGGGCGAAGGTAATAGTGTGTAAAGATTAACAGACTAAAGAATGTTGAGATAATTGTGCCGTAAGCGGCGCCGGCAATGCCTAGCTCAGGGAAACCCCAAACACCAAAAATTAGCGCATACGACAAAGGTATATTGAAAGCGACACCGGTAGTGTCCGCAATCATGACCACGCGGGTTTCTCCGATGCCTGAAAAGTACGAAGCAATGCAGGTTTTACAAAGACTAATGCTGGCACCCCAGATGAGTATCAGGAAATATTGTTTCTCCAGCGCGGCCTGTTCCTGGCTGTGGCCCATAAACTCGAATAGGTTGCTGACGACGTAACCGATGAGGATTAACAGAGGTACAAAGCTCAGCGTAAGTATAAAACCCTGCGTGACAACCTTAGTACACTTGTCCCATTCTTCCTTTCCAAAATACTGTGCCACGAGTGCGTTCGTATAGGAGAGCACGCCAATGAACAAAGACATGCAAAAATAAGAAGCAACGCCGCCACCAAGGGAAGCTGCCATATGTGACGGGCTGACCATCGACATAAAGTAACGGTCGGTAAAAATCATAACGGCAAAAGCACCTTGGGATATCACCATTGGATAGGCGAGTATCAGCAGCTCTTTTAGTGTAGATTTATGGTCTTCAGGCGATGACATCTGATTTGCCCTTAGCGAATCAAAATAGTGGATTTTCCAATAATGGGTTTCGAAACGGTTTCAACCAGTTATCGTTATGTGGTTTGGCAACCGGGTGCTCGGCGTAGAGTATAGAGCAATAGTTTGATTATCGGTGCAATGATTGATATTTGTGCCAAAGAGCGAGAGGCAATAGTGGTGAGAAAATCGCGAGTTGATGTACTGGGCGCAACTGCTTTAATTCTGTTCAGTGTTTTACTTGGGCTAAATCAGGCGCTTGTTAAGTTAGTAAATGCGGGTATGGCTCCGGTTTTTCAGAGTGGATTGCGCTCTGCCTGCGCGTTTTTGATCGTTGTCTCTGTCGCATTGCTGATGCGAAAAAAATTGAGTATTTCAGATGGCACGCTATGGCCGGGGATTTTTTCCGGACTGCTTTTTTCCTTTGAGTTTTATTTGTTATTTAGTGCGCTGGAATACACGACAGTATCCCGTGTGTCCATGTTGTTTTATACCCAACCGTTTTGGGTGGCGTTAGGTGCACATTTCCTGCTGCCGGGGGAGCGTCTTACCCGGACAAAGTCGGCAGGGTTGATCTTGGCGCTTTCTGGCGTGGTGTTGCTGCTAGCGCGCGGCGATGATGGTACCGGCGCTGAGACCATCATGGGAGACTCAATGTGCATCTTGGCTGCAATCGCCTGGGCTATGATTGTCTTGGTTGCGAGAAGAACGCGATTAGCGAACAGTACCCCTGAAATGCAACTGCTATATCAATTAGCTGTCTCGGGCGTTGTGTTGTTGGTTATCGCCTTTCTCAGTGGTGAGACGCTGCGAGTGATGACCCCATCTATTTCACTTATTTTTGCATTTCAGGTGGTTTTTGTCGTTTCAATCGGTTTTATGCTTTGGTTCTGGGCTTTGTCGACATATCCAGCAGGTGAAATGGCTTCTTTTGGTTTGCTCACACCGCTGTTTGGTGTCTTTTTTGGCTGGCTGATTTTCGATGATGTGTTGTCTTTCTGGTTCCTTATCGCTTTAGCGATGGTATGTGGCGGGATAGTGTTGAACAATTTGCCTACGTCTAGCGCTGTTAAAAGTTGATTTGACTGGCTTCAGTTTGTCTCGATAGGAAAGGGGTCTTCCATGTCCGCCTCCAAAGGAATCTCAAGGCTGTTCAATGTCAGGGAGATCAGGCAGTAGTAGCCAATCGTTGCTATTAACTCAATGACACCGGTTTGGGATAGTCGATCCACTGCTGCTTTGTAGGTCTCATCGTCTATGCCATGTTCCGTCAACATTTGTGTAGCAATTTGCCAAGCTAATCGCTCATTCCCCTCAAAACCGGGTATTTTTTCGTTTTTCAACAGATCCAAATTTGCAGGGTTAACACCCGCTTTGATAGCAAGCTCTCGGTGGGCGGCAAATTCGAACTTTGATTGGTAAAAGACCCCAACTGTGCAGATGGCGACCTCCTGAACATTGGGCGCCAGTGAGGTGCCAAACCTGATGGCTTCTCCTGTCTTTTGTATAGCACTGCCGACACTAGGTGCGCTTACCCAGGCGCCGAATGGACCCGTTGTCCCGAAGTTTTTACGCCAGCTACCTCTGGGGCCTTGTTCAATCTCATCAAGCACCGTTTGCTGATCCTCGGCCAAGTTGTCTCTATCTAATGGTGTTAATCGCATCTGTTAATCTCCGTTTTGGATGTCAGTTCTGCCGATATTTATTGGATTTACGCTGGCTGGCAAGGTATCGACAATGACTTTGGTGTGCAAGTTGGTGCAGAGATAAGCGCCATGAATTGTCATGGAATATTGACAAATATATTGACGATTAAGGTATTCTTTCTTGCTGTTGGATACAGCAAAGGATAGGCCATTGGGATTCATGCATTGTCAGCACGCAAGCAGCCGAAAACGCAGGTTTTTTCCCGGTCGCATGTTGTGGGCATTTTGGTTGGTATGTTACCTCCCCGTCAGTCTTGCTGAGAATCGAGTCGATCGTGAATCCGGCGTTGCTGCACTGGGGAGTTTTTCGTCGATTGACCGTGCCGAGATTTTCAAGGCAAAAATTCAGACGGAACTCACGATATCGGAGCCGCATGTTGTTGCCTCAGTAATCCTACAGGATTCGACGACAGCGGATGGTCGTGATATCAAACGGGTGCTAGTTGTGCCTGGTGGTGACGACCCTGACGCCAGAAAGCTGGTTTCATACTTTAAAGAGCGTGGATACCCTAATGCTTGGTTTCTGGCAGGTAACTTTTCTCATCCGGTCATAAAAAATAAAACACCAAGCCGCGTTAAAACGGCCGAGCAAGTGCCGCCGACGGTCGAACTTCGGGGAGACATGCCCGTGCTCGCGACGCGCGAGAGAACAGCAAGCATCAAGCCTGAAGTCAGCCACCCAATACGCAATAACGTCCAACAGGATAATGCCAAGCAGACGCTTTTAGGTAACCAAGACAGCATTCCATTCCACCGCATTACAATCCCTAACGAACTTCATTCGAACACAGGCATCGTGCTCGATGGAAAGGTCGACGAGGCCATATGGGCATCAGTAAATTACTTCGATAATATGATTGTTGCAGTACCCGGCACCGGAGAGGCGGGCGCTTTCCCAACAGAAACTAGGCTGCTTGCGACAGAGAAAGGCTTGTATGTTAGCGGGGTTTTATATCAACCGGTGGAATCACTGGTGAAACGTTATTCTGTTCGCGATGATTTTATCGATAGGGATACGTTTGGCTTCACTCTAGACATGTCGGGTGAGGGCTTAGTGGGTTACTGGTTTATTGTCGCTTTAGGCGACAGCATCATGGATGGTAAAGTCCTGCCGGAACGTAATTATCAACGTGATTGGGATGGCCCTTGGATAGGTAAGTCAGCACAGCGAGAAGATGGCTGGAGCGTTGAAATGTTTTTACCCTGGTCAATGATGAATATGCCTGAAACCGGCCCGGTCCGTAATATTGGTTTCGCTTTAAGTCGTCAGGTTTCGCACGCTAACGAACGATATCAGTGGCCAGGCTACCCTTATTCTTCGGCGCGATTTGTTTCTGCTCTCAATCAGGCAGACGTGTCAGGAGTGGAACCTAGGCAGCAGTTGTCAGCCATACCTTATGTCTCCGCCACCCGCGACCTTGCGCTTGAAGATAGTGAAGCGAGGGTAGGTGTTGATCTTTCCTGGAAGCCTTCTCCGAAACTTGAGTTAACAGCAAGCCTGAATCCTGATTTCGGTGCGGTCGAAGCAGATGACGTGGTACTGAATCTGAAAGCCGCGGAGACTTTTTTTCCCGAAAAGCGTCTTTTCTTTCTCGAGGGTAATGAGGTGTTCGATAGCTCTCCGAGATCTAATACCGGTAACATTTATCGCATTATCACCAACGATGATTTCAATACGACATCAAGGAAAGTCTTCTTAAACGATTTCGTGCCCACGCCCATATCGTTGATGAACACGAAGCGAATTGGTGGTGCTGCGACGCAGGTAAACATCCCTGCTGGGGTGACTGCTAACCGAGGAGAAACCGATCGTCCGACCCAGTTGCTAGCGGCCACCAAGGCGACAGGGCAATTAGGTGACTTGCGCTATGGCGTGCTTGGTGCGTTGGAAGATGACGTATTCTGGTACGGTACCGACGCCTTGGGCGATGCGAGGACAATCGAGTCTGAAGGTCGTGAGTTCGCTGTCGCCCGTTTCCTATATGAGGATGTTGGCGTTGCAAGAAAGTCCGTGGGTTATTTGGGTACACTCGTCTCTGGGCCGCTTTACGATGCTGCGGTGCATAGCCTTGACGCGCACTACACTCGAGGCGATGGAAAATTGATGTTAGATGGTCAATTGATTCGCAGCGACATCGAGAACCTGAAGGGCGATGGCGCGCTTTTTGACCTTTTGTACAATGCGAATTCGAACTGGCGTCACAAGGTTGAACTTGAATACCTTGATGATTCAATTGATGTGAGTGATTTTGGTTTTCTCAGACGAAATGATTATGCCAGTGCTCGTTACGTTGCAATTTATAATAAGCAAAGATTTGCCAGCAGTATTTCAAACTTCAGAAGCACACTTGTTGTCGAAGAGCAGCGTAATACCAACGAGCACCGCAGGGTGGGTGGTGGCGTTTTTGTCCGTACCTTTATGGTGTTACCCGGCAGGAATTCTGTGCGTAGCAGTTTTGGCTATTTACCGAAACGATGGGAGGATATCGACAGCCGTGGTAATGGCTCATATCGCGTGAAGGAAGGCGGCTGGTGGAATTTCCACTTATCGACGGATGCAGCCAAGGTGCTTAGTTTGTCAGCGAGTGTCGGAGCAATAACGGAAGACACCGGCGCTTGGTCAAGTAACTATACGCTGGGAGGCACGATCCGACCCATCGATAGTGTGTCAATTGATCTAGATCTTCGGTACAAGCAAAGACGCGGATGGCTAGTCTATCAAGGTGGAAGAAATTTTGGGTCCTACGAGGCAATTGAATGGCAACCCGGTCTTAAGGTGAATTGGTTTCTAACGCCTCGTCACCAATTGCGGCTGACTATGCAGTGGGCAGGTGTGACCGCACAGGAGAATGGCTTTTTTGAGGTGCCGAACGGTGATGGCGACTTAATAACGGGTACTAGAACCAAAGCGAGCCATGATTTTACCGTCAGCAGATTAACGACTCAGATACGTTATCGGTGGGAAATCGCTCCGCTTTCAGATTTCTTCCTAGTTTACAATCTAGGGAATTCATTACCGGATCAAACAGAGGCAGGGTTTGAGGATTTGTTCAACGATACTCTGGATGATCCGTCGATTAGCACAATCGTCGCTAAATTACGGTATCGATTTGGCAACTAGCCCAAGATGGCTAGACGGCCGTGTACCCACCGTCGATGATAAGTTCACTACCGGTAATAAAAGATGCGTCGTCGGAGGCAAGAAAAAGGATGCCTTTGGCAATATCATCCGGTGTTCCGAGACGCCCGATGGGGTGTTTTTCAGTTAGCATCTCCCGCAGACCGTCCTCTGTCATGTTGTCGTCATCCATATGCTCAACAATATTGCGGACGAGCGGTGTCCAAACGTAACCGGGATGTACTGAATTCACTCTGATCGGGTAGCCCATTTCTCCGCACTTCACCGCGACTGACTTGCTAAGCAGTCGAACGCCACCTTTTGACGCATTGTAGGCCGGTCCTGCGCCGCCAACGATCCCCATGATCGAAGAGATATTAATAATGGATCCTCCGCTTTCTTTCATGCACAGCACGGCCTTTTGAGTGCCAAGAAAAACCGAGTCCAGATTAATTGACATGACAGTTTGCCAGCTTTCTAGTGTTGCCTCCTCTAGTGGTGGTAGTCCAGCACCACTAATGCCAGCGTTATTAACGAGAATATCAAGATGTTGATATGCTGACATTGTGCTTTCGATCACCGAGTCCCAGTCATCATTGCTGGTGACGTCATGTTCGAGGGCCATTGCTGTGCCACCGGCGGCGACGATTGATTGAGAAGTGGTTTTTGCACTTTCGAGATTAATGTCCGTCACGACCACTGCAGCACCTGCCTCCGCCATTAATTGCGATGTTTTTGCACCGATGCCGCTGCCGCCGCCCGTAATAATCGCAACTTTATTATCAACTCTGTTCATGCAGTGTTTTCCTTAATGTTGTCTTTGGTGATCAAGTCAGTGTATGGCAATACTATAGTTTGACCCGCGCATAAATTCCATGGCGCAATTAGCCGCGATGGTCGATAAGCACGGAGAATGATTCGTTAACGACAAGGTCAGCGACGAAGGTCTGGAAGCGATGCGTGCCTTTTGTTTGGAGAACGGAATCGGTTTAGTTTGGCGGGTATTTTATGGAATAAGTTTGTAAGGCGATTCCTATTGCGAGAAAATATAAATGATAGCTACCGAAGCAAACATAACCACTACAAGCAAGAGAATGCTATGGCGAATGAGAATGCAAAAGATCCAGCTGCCGTTTTTCAGGAATGGGTCACTCAGTGGGAGAGAGCCGCTGATCAATTTTCCAATCAATTTATGGGGACAGATGAATTCAGTAAATCAATGAACCAAATGCAGAATTTCCAGCTGGAATTTCAAAAAGGGTTCGGCGAGCTTATGGCAAAACAGCTGGCTAATTTTAATCTTCCATCGCGTGAGGATGTACTGCAGCTAAGTGAGGACGTCCGGGATATCAATCGGCGTTTGACCCGTATAGAAACATCGATCCGAAACTTAGCGCCGGTAGATAACAACAGCGATCAACAACGAAAAAAAACGCCGCCGAGGACGAAGAAACCAGCCTCGCAGCGATCAGATCTGCAAGACGAGGAGTAGTTGACCATGGCCGAATCGGCAGTAGATAACAAGCTTGTCGACCAAATCCGAGGGATGGTAGACAGAACTATTCAGCGAAGCATCAAAGGTGTCCAATTTGTCAACGCTGGCAAAGCCCCTGTCGGATTGACGCCCAAAGATGTGATTTACGAGCGCGGCACACTTCGTTTATATCACTACCATCCAAGGTCAGAAGAGATCTACAGAATTCCCGTGATCCTCGTGATGGCAACAACCAACCGGGGTTATGTGTTCGATCTGTTACCGGGGCAAAGTCTTGTTGAGTATTTGCTCGATCATGGCTTTGACGTGTTCATGATTGACTGGGATGCGCCCATGTCGTCAGAAAGAGGACTGAGTCTTTCTGACTATACTCAGGACTTTATACCGTCCTGCATCACTAAAGTTCAGGAAGTCACCGGCGAAGAAGAAGTCAACATGGTGAGCTACTGCATGGGCGGAGTTTTATCTCTCATATATGCTGCCACGCATTTGAACGGACCATTGAAGAATCTGGTATGTATGACGACGCCTGTCAACTGGCACGAGATGGGGTTGTTTAGCCTCTGGTCTGATGAGCGGTATCTTGATGTTGACAAGCTCGTTGACACACTCGGTATTGTTCCAGCGGAATTTATTGAGCAATCCTTTGAAATGTTAAGACCAGCGCAAAGGACTGCGGGTCGCCTCCGCGTCTGGAGCGAGATGTGGAATGATGACTATGTTCAATCATATCGGGCATTTGAGCGATGGGGGAGTGAAACGCTTCCTTTGGCCGGCGAGTACTATCGGGAAACAACACGCGAACTGATGTGGGGCAACAAGCTATATGAGGGTGAGTTGGTTGTGAACGGGATCAGCGCAAATTTAGCAGATATTAAGATCCCTGTGATGAATGCTATTGCAGAACATGATCACATTGCACCCTACAAGGCAACTAAGCCACTGTTAGAGAAAGTCGGTTCGGAAGATACCCAAGAGGTCGTGCTGAAAGGCGGGCACGTAAGTCTAATTGCAGGTCCAAATGCCGTACGCAGACTCTGGCCGCAAATAGATTTATGGTTGTCGGAGCGTTCCGTATGAGTGAGCTTGATAACCGATACCCGAGACAAATCAACCTGAAAGATGGCGCGGTGAGTTTGGACTTGCTGCTCGACCCTTCCGCACAGGAAATCAGTGATTTTGCCGCGGCCTTGCCGAATACCGACCTGCTGTTTCTCAATCGTAATATCCAACAACCGAAGGTGCTTGACGCTTGGCGAGAAAGTATTGTTCAGGGTGATATTGTGAGTATTGCAGCCAGACGGGGTGCGAAAGTATTAGGGACGACGGCGGTTGTGAGGGATCGCCTGTCCTGGTCAGCGCACGTTGGAGAACTGAGAATACTTATTCTACCTGAAGCGCGAGACATGGGGCTTGGACGTGAGTTGATTCAAGAAAGCTTCTTGATTGGTCTTTCATTGGGGCTCGAGAAACTTACCGTTCGAATGACGCTGGATCAGGAAAGTGCGATTGCAGTGTTTGAAGAAATGGGTTTTAAGAATGAAGCGTTGTTTCGAAATCATGTAAAAGACAATCTAGGGGACAAGCACGATCTGCTGATCATGAGCCACGACGTCGAGGGCTTTGCTTCTCAGATGCAAGCCTATGGCATGGACGAGGCTTTCTAGCTCTGCGAGTCAAAGCGTTCATGTTGCCCGTGTTTTATTTTTGGAAACCTGGGGTCCGATTCCCAAGGAATGTTATCCGTGGTGGCGACTAGCCAATCAAGCACTTCTTCCTTTAGCGCTGCGACTGTCATCGCGTTTTGGGGTAGACCGGCGATGTTATTGGTTTCTTCTGGATCCACCGCGCGATCGTATAACTCGTCATTTTCATACAACCGATAAACGTAGGTGTAATCTTTATTCCGCAGTGAGATTGCCTTGCCTACCAGTTCCGGTTCCTCGTGCTGCAGTTGTCCTTTTTTAGCATATTCACCCCCTGCTTCTTCAAACAGAGATATCTCGGCCTTTGTAAAACCTCCCTCTGAAAATGCGGCATTACGTATAACAGCGTGGTGGTCTTCCAAAGCTGGAACCAATGATTTGCCGAAATGCGTATGCGCTGCTGTCAATGAAGCCTGTTCTAAAATCGTTGGCATAATATCAACCATTTCGACAAACGAAGAAGCTGTGGCGTTTTCTTGCACACCGGGTCCCGCGACAATCAAGGGGTTTTGTAGTAAGCAACGATCAAGCCCTGACGGCCATTTTTCAACAAGGCCAAAGTCACCGAGATATTCTCCATGATCTGTGAAGAAATAAGACAATGTGTTGTGGTTAAGGTCTTGCTGCGCCAGCTTCGCTGTAATCCGACCGAGCTGATCATCGACTCTTGAAATCATGGCGTAGTAAATGCGGATGATTTCTTGCCATTGTGCTTCGGTAATTCTCTCGGTGCCAAGTTTGTTGCGAATCGCTTGGTGGTAACCCGGTTTGTTTTTGCCGTGGCTGGTAATTCTTGTTGGTAAATCTGCGTTGGCGTAAAGGTCGTACCAGCATTGTTCTACCTCGAAAGGTAAGTGAGGAAATATCAGGGGTACCCAAAGACACCAAGGGCCCTCAGGCTTGCTCTCCAGCCAATCAATCGCGGTTTGAGTCGCGGCCTCATCAAAGTCTAGCCAATTTGACTGTGATGGCCGAATGCCGTGGTAAAACGCATCATAGAGTGCGGAGCCTTCAGCGTACTGCGGCCCCATTCCCATCTTTTTGCGTTCAGGTTTTGTTGTCCAGCCACAGAAATGAGTCGATTGCTCTGTGACCTCTGGCGCAAAAACATCTCCTCTTGCGCCTGCCCAAGCGACTTGGTAACCACCATCTTTCAAATACTTCAAAAGATTGGGGTCTTGCGGCGAGAGCAGGTGTGTCAGAGTGCGGTGTCCACTTGTGTGCGGATACCAGCCAGTCATGAGATTCACTCTTGAAGGACCGCAAACAGGGTGATTGGCCCATGCATTATCAAACCGCGTGCCACGTTTCGCCAGTGCGTCAATGTTGGGTGTTTTTACCCATGGGTTACCAAAGCAGCCAACGGAATCAGCGCGGAGTTGATCTGGCATAAAAATCAGAATATTGGGTCGCTCACTCATCACCATTCCGCCCCATCGTAATATCGTGTGCCTCTGTGCCCTTTCTTTGGTATCGGCGTATCTAACTTAACGCCAGGTGCTTCGACATAAATCAGCGACCTTGGGCGACCAGATTTAGGATGTGTTGCGCCTCCTTCAATTTTATTAATCCTCAATCGCCCGATAAGTTCGTCATTGAATATTGTGTAGACATAGTTGCCTGGAACGAGCTTCGAGGGTTTGCCCGCCATGTGAAATTCATATTCTGTCAGGGAACCATCGTAAAGCGCATTAACTGTTTCTTGGCCAGCTGTAGCCGGGATTGTCTTTGTTATGCCACTCACGTCATTTACCTTTTTTCTCAGCGCGCTGAGGTTAGCGGGCGTCTCGCGCTACAGTTGAATACAGCATTAAACATGTCGATAAATTGATATGCCCGCAGAGCACTTTTCGTCATGTTCTCGTTTGAAAACTAACAAACGTTGGCCTGTCACAACATACTACAGCCAGTGTACGGTGATGTAAGCAAGTATTTTAGTGTAGCAAATACCAATGCAGGCGCCTGCATCGCGACCCAACTTGTGGAGTAACCATGGTTTGATTGCTTGTTTTTGCCAGACAAACTTCCTTATACTCAGTCGCATCAAATAAAAAAGAGTAATGCTTTATGTCACTAACAGGTCAATGTCTTTGTGGTCACATCAAATACTCGCTCGCGGTCGCGCCTGCAGTAAGCGGTGTCTGTCATTGTAAGAATTGTCAGCGTCAAGCCGGCTCGGCATTTTCGACCATTGCGGGGGTCAGTGAGGCTGATTTTAAGATGACCGGGGGTGAGCCAAAACTATATCAGGATGGTGAAACTCAAAGCGGTAATACTGTAGAACGCTATTTTTGCGGAAACTGTGGTTCACCTATTTACTCGGTTGTGCCCGGTAGTCCTGATATGAGATTCATCAAGACCGGCACGCTCGACGATACAAGTGAGTTTAAACCTCAATTTCACGTCTGGTGTGAAACAAAACAAGACTGGGTTGACCTGAGCGATGACGTGCCGCAGATGGCCACTCAGGCATAACAAGTCTGTAATAACACGTTTTGACGTTGCTATTGGCGATAGTTAGCTATTTCTCTCATCGCCAATAGTTTCGAACGAAACTCAACAGAGCCAACTTGGCTGGGTGTTGGCTGACTCGAAAATTGCACTATCACCGTTTTGGTTGATTTGTTGATATAAATTACCTGGCCGTGAATGCCGACCGCCGCATACTCACCTTGCTCGGGGTCAAGTATCCACCACATGTTTTTATAGTACTGCCATAATTCATTGCGGTAGAGTTGATTGTTCGCGTAGCGCTGCTGGTCTGCATCTGTCAGATTCAAGGTTTCAGCGATCCAATGCGCGGGAACAATTTGCTCACCATTGGCTACACCGTCGTTACGTATCAGTTCACCGAATAGCGCTGCGTCTCTAAGTGTGCTCGTCATACCGCCGGTGGCAACGGATTGGTAAGCTCGGTCGACAACAATTGCCGCATCATGATTTGTCCCGAGCTTTGACCAAAGCTGACTGGCTAAAAAATTTTGAAGGGACATACCGGACAATCGCGAAATCATCCAGCCAATTAGGTCAGCATTGGCTGAGTTGTACTCGAAGACGTTGCCAGGGTCCTCTGCGGTTTCCGGTTTTATAAACTTTGCAAGAAAATCATATACGCCGTAGATTTCAGTGTTTACTGGTTGGGCGTCCTGTGCGCCTGTGACATAACTTAAATTGATTGCTGGTCCATAGAAACGCCGGAACTCTGATTCGGGGTCAAGATAATTTTCTTTGAATTCAATAGCTGAAGCATGGTTCAGCACGTCTTGAATGGTCGTTCGCTCGAATCCTGATCCCTTCAGTTCCTCGATATAGAAAGCAGGAGATTTTGTCAGATCGATGTCGACCTGTTCCATAAGTATGCCGAACGCCGTGCTTACCAGTGATTTGGTCATAGAAAACCAAATATGTCTGTCTTGTGCTGTCATGCCATTCCAATATCTCTCGTAGATAATGCATCCATCACGCATTACCAGAAATCCATCAGCATCGTGCTTCTCTAACAAGTCATCTAGTGGCAGTTGATTTTCATCGGCATCCACAATTCGGGTTGTAGGTAATTCAGCGCTCAATAGTTCGTCGATCGTAGGCAAAGGGCCGCCCCGCGCAAGCATTGCTGTGTGAGTTACGGCATCCATATTCCGAAAACCCCAGGTGTTGAAGGGTGAGCTCGCGTAGTTTGAAAATGTAACTTGACTGCCCCTCTCCGGTGGGAAATTGTTCATCACTTTTACATGTTCAGCTTTCAATTTATTCTCCTTAGACTACCGCTGGTTTTGAGAAAACACAGGGAGATTGACCTTCTCAGAGATGTAATAAATTGTAAAGTTCGAGCCCTGCAAATTGACACCCCCATTGACCTGTGACACTTTCAATTCAACTAAAGTCTGATTTAATCAGGCGACAGTATAAGAAGTATCGAAATTTATTGTGGAAAATTACTATGGCAAGAACACATCGTATTAATGAAGCTGCTCAGGGCTACGTCGATAGAAAACAATTCAGTGGCATTGAGTGGCGTGTCGAAGCTAAAGGTTCAGCCCTGACAGCAGGTCAGGTTGGTAGTCCGGAGGCTAATGGCAGCTGCGCAATACCCGAAGACGCGATCTATCGTATATATTCAATGACCAAGCCCATTGTTTCTGTGATGGCCCTGATACTTATCGAGCAGGGAAAGTTACGTCTCTACGACATGCTTGCTCAATATAATCCGGCATTTCGCAGTATGAGAGTGTTGCTACCAAGCGGTCAGTTGGCGCCGGCTCAGCGACCCATACTTGTTGAGGATTTGTTGACTCATCGTGCTGGTTTCACATATGAGTTTATTGCTGGATGCCATATTGCGCCAGGATACGACGCAATGAATATTGCTGCTGACGGACAATGTTCGTTAGATGAAATGATGGCAAAGTTGGCGACCCAGCCGCTGGCTTTCCAGCCTGGGACGCAATTCCGCTATAGCGTTTGCACTGATGTGCTAGCCCATGTGTGTGAAAAAGCGTCGGGCAGAACGATGCAAAGTTTGCTACAGGAATATATTTTGCAGCCTCTCGATATGCTGGATACCGACTATTACGTACCTGAATCAAAGCAAAGTCGATTGATGCCTATGTTTGGCATTTCTGATGTTGCTGAGATGTCTTTCCTGAATCCGCCGCAAGTTCAAGAGCTGGTTGTTTCGGATGTTGAAGAGATGTATCCGTCAACCAATCCTGCATACAGTCGCGGTGGCCATGGGTTGTTCTCGACCACTAATGATTATTTTAAATTTGGCAAAATGTTGCTCGATGGCAAGAGTCCCTCGGGAGACGCCGTTATATCCAGAAAAATGCTTGAAATGATGTGTTCAAATCGGATGCCGCCAGAACAGCTGCCGCTTCGGATTGGTATGAACGCGTTGCTGGGCTACGGCTGGGGACTTGGTGTCAGAATTATGATGGATCCGGGTAAGGCAATGGGGCTCACTGGTAAAGGCGAGTTTGGCTGGGCTGGCGCTGCGAGCACCTATTTTTGGGTGGACCCTGACGAAGAAATGGTTGGGGTGATCATGACCCAGTATCTCGGCTCGATATTACCTCTTGCTGATGACATGAGAGCAGCAGCTTATCAAATGTTAGATTAGCAGAGCACGCTGGCGAGAGAGGCTGTTTGTCTGTACGCTAGAAAAGGAGAAACAGGTGTTCAGGGGGAGAGTGACTTTTTCGCAAAGTCTGAAAATAGAATATGACGTCAAACAAACAATGGCGACTTGCCCGCCAACCCATTGAAGGATGGCCTACTGACGGTGACTTCGTCCTCGAAAGCGACAACATGCCGTTACTGGGCCCTGATCAGGCGCTCACCCGAACAATCTACCTCTCTCTCGATCCTTATCAATGGGGAAGGCGCCGCAGTGGAGTAGAGAAGGTCGGCGATGTTTGTCACGGTCGAACTGTTTCGCAGGTAGTGAAGAGTCGACACGCCGGGTACAAGGAGGGCGATGTTGTTTTTAATACCAGCGGTTGGCAGGAATTCGGCCTTGTTGGTAAAGATATCAGTGAATTTGGCTATATGCATCCGCGAGTGCTTGATATTTCACAGGCGCCTGCATCTACCGCTTTAGGTGTGCTGGGTATGTTAGGTCTTACGGCATATTCAGGTCTATATGTTCAATGTCAGCCGAAATCCGGCGAAACTGTTGTTGTTTCGGCAGCAAGTGGCGGCGTTGGTCAAAATGTTGTTCAGATCGCTAAGCTTAAAGGTTGTCGTGTCGTCGGGATTGTTGGTGCTGATGATAAACGCGATTATGTCGTCGATAGTCTGGGAGCTGAGGCTTGTATTAATCGAAAGGCACCGGATTTTATTGAACAGTTACAAAAAGCCTGCCCCGATGGCATTGATATCTATTTCGAGAATGTTGGCGGAGAAGTGTTTGAAGCCGTTCTACCGCTGCTGAATCAACGTGCTCGAATTAGCCTCTGCGGTCTAATTTCGCAATACGGTAACGATGACGCAGCATCCAATCAGGCGCGTTGGCATGAGACCGGTGCAAGTGTTTTCGAAACGCGGGAAGTGCAGGTGCATGGCCTTTTTGTCGGAAACTTCGTCGAAGACTACCAATCTCAGTTTCTTGAAGAGATGAGTGCATGGGTGAGAGATGGCTTGGTTCTCTATAAAGAAGACATGTGGCATGGACTTGAACGCGCGCCAGATGCGTTTGATGCGATGCTAAAGGGTGGTAATTTTGGCAAGACGCTTGTCCAGGTGAGTGAATCGCCGGCGGTAGAGCATCACCACACGGGTTGAATTGAGCGGGCGTTGCTCGCTGCGTTTATCGCATGCTAGGTGATTTTGCATTGCCGGAGTCCTTCATCTCGTCCCGCTGTGCCGAGATCGACCTTTATCGACGATTCTCAGATTACTGAGGTTATACTTTTTATTCGCCGAGGAAGTCGATTAGAGCCAAACCTCGAGGTTGTCTTTCCGTCCGATATCACGGTTTAATTTATAATCGAGAATCGCATCCATATGGCAGGTCTTCAACAACGCTCTGACGTTGTCCTGCTCATCGTCCGTCAAACTTTCGAATGCCTGCTGCACCCGACTTAAGAGATAGAATCGATACGGTTGTGCTAAAGCATTTACGGTTATGCCGCGCACTTCGAAAGAACCCATGCCTACGCCACGCTGTACCTGCGTGCCAGCAGCCAGGTTTGTTTGTTGCGCTAGCCAGCTGTTAATGACATCTGCTGCAGCCTTGGTTTCGGGTACAAAATCAATGGCAATGTGGCGTAGCAAATTGATCAATGTCTGCGGTATCTCGTCGTTTGCAAGATATGCATTGGTCTGCTGCTCGAATTCGCCAATGTCGGGCTCTGGCCTATTCATTCTCTCCACCCAGCGAAACAGGCGCACGGCCTCTGATTGCATCAGCGATAGAGGCTTTGGGTCTCGCCCAAGATGCGCAAACAAAGGTGCGATCATGCCAAAATCGCCAACGCAGGGTTTGTTTCCTAGCAGATACGGTACCTCAGCAAAGTGGGCGTTCAGGGCAGAAAGAAGCTCAGTATAAAGTGCTTCGACAACTTTGAAGGTATCGGGGACAGCGCCAAAAGCCATGCATGCATTGCGCATTTGATTCATCGACTTCTCTGCTTGGGCCATGCGTCCGGGTCCGGAAGGCATCAGTTCGGAAAAGTGATACGTTAAGAATGCTTTGTTGAAGTCATCAAAGTTCCAACGATAGTGCATTGCCGGTCGTAGCAGGCCTTCGGCGCCAATCACGTCAAACAACCGGCTCAGCACTTGCTGTTTAGGTGTTGTCGGCGAAAACTTGTGCCCATTTACTGACTCAAAATGATCAATAATTGCTGCGCCATCACGAATCACTTTACCATCTGGCAGTTCTATCGTTGGCAGGCTTTGGCGGTTACCGGCTTTGGGTAGAACGTTCTCTCTAAAATATTGTGTGTTGGGTATTGTTTCAACGTAATCAAGGTTTGTTTTAATGAGATAGCTTCGTGCCCGCCCTGCATATAATGAAAGGGAAGAGCCGTAGAGAGTGATCTTTTTCATGTGTGTTCTCGGTAATTGTCATGGGTGGCATCAGGATAAAAATATACTGCCTCGGCTAAAATAGTAGTCGCTTCAGGTCTGCGGCGATTATGAATTGGCTTAACGGCATCTGGTCGATCGCGTCAGAATAGGCTTAATAGTATGCTGCAGACAAGGGCGGCAGGCACGTAAGAAATGGCGTTTTATTTGCATATACTTCTTCTTTTTAAGCAGGCATAATTATTAATGTTCAGCATTAAATAATGCGGCGCATCCGCCAAAAATGCAATATGTTTCTAAACGACAACCGTAATATTGGAGGCTAAATATGCGAGACTCGCTGCTACCCGTGCGGGGTTCACCCGGCTCACCTTACACACGAAAAATGTTATCGCTATTGCGGTACAGACGCATTCCTTATCGTTATATTCAGGGAAGAAGTGAAGGCGATGATGAATTGCCCGAGCCAAAAGTCAGCCTGATCCCGGTATTCTATTTTGCTGATGAAAATGATGGGCTGGTTGCTGAGGTTGATAGCACTCCGATCATTCGCAGATTAGAAACTGAATACCCAGGGCGGTCCGTGATCCCAGCAGACCCCGCGGTGGCTTTTATTGACTATCTACTAGAGGACTATGGTGATGAATGGCTGACAAAAGCTATGTTTCATTACCGTTGGTACTATCAAGATGATATCGAAATGGCTGGCTCTGTTCTCCCGCACTACGCAGATGTGACAGAATCAGATGAGCATTTGCTCACAATGAAACAGATGTTTTCGGAACGTCAAATATCGCGTTTATTTGTCGTCGGATCCAACGACACGACAGCTGTTGTCATCGAAGAAAGTTACCAACGGTTCTTAACTCACCTGAATAACCACCTGAAGAAGAGTCCATTTTTGATGGGTATGCGCCCGGGCTCAGCAGACTTCGGTTGCTTGGGGCAACTTACTCAGTTGGTTCAGTTTGATCCAACACCTGCAAAAATTGCAGCGCAAGAATTTCCCCGAGTACACGCGTGGGTAAGCAAAATGGAAGACTTGTCTGGACTAGCGTGTTTGACAGATGGGTTCTTTTCTCCAGATGAAGTGCCGGATACATTGATCGACTTGCTTAAGGAAGTCGGCCGGACTTATGTGCCAGTAATGCTGGCTAATTACGAAGCTTTTGAAAAAGGGCTAGATAAAGTCGAGACAACCGTTGAAGGTAAAACTTGGGTGCAGGAGCCGTTTCCTTATCAGGCAAAGTGTCTCCAGTGGCTGAGAATTGAATATGCAAAACTCGATGTTGATGACAGGACCAGGGTCGATGCAATGCTGGTTGGTACCGGTTGTGAGCTTTTAATAGCAAAGCCAAAAACCCAATAAAACTTGGTCAAAATAGTGAAAACAGAGATGAATCTCGTCCTAACAGACGATAGTCTTTGTCGATGTATAAAGGTCGATAGATCAAATTTCGAAACCCTAGAGCTTGAGTGCTATTTGTTGCCCGACAATCGATGTTTATGGAAAGGAATACCCCGCTTAATAGAATTTAGATTACAGCGAAAAACTTGAAAGGAGAACGCAGTAATGTCAAATGATCGTAAAGTTCAAGAACTGATGGGGGCGCCCGGCTCACCATATACGCGAAAGATGCTTGCATATATGCGTTACAGACGTATTCCTTATCAGTTCGAAATTCAAACGCGGATTGGTGTTGCCGAGAAAAGGATCCACACAAAGCAAAGGGTGCAACCAAAAGTCTCTTTATTACCAACGTTCTTTTTTAAAGATGAAAGCGGTAACGAGGAGGCGGTGACTGATTCAACCCCGCTGATTCGGCGATTCGAAGATGAATATGCCGGTCGTGAGGCCATTCCCGCAGATCCTGCATTGGCATTTGTAAATATGCTGCTGGAAGACTACGGCGACGAATGGCTAACAAAAGCCATGTTTCATTATCGTTGGCACTATGCCGCTGATACGAAGAAAGCTGGGGATATTTTACCCCGATGGCGGGGGATTTCTCAGCCTGAGGAACAAGCGCTAAAAATGGGTGAGTTCGTCAGGCAGCGACAAATAGATCGCTTGTCTTATGTTGGTTCGAATGATGTGACCACGCCAGTGATTGAAGAAAGTTTTAAACGATTTATTGACTTGCTCGACGCACACTTGACGGAATTGCCATTCCTGATGGGGGAGCGGCCCGGATCATGCGATTTTGCAATTTATGGCCAGTTAACCTGCCTCGCGCTCTTCGACCCGACGCCTTCCGCCATTATTCTTGAGGCATGTCCGCGCGTCTATGCCTGGGTAGAAGTGCTGGAAGAGCTCTCTGGTTATTTAGTTGATGATTCGGATTGGATCGACGTTGAAAGTGCACCTCAAACGCTTAAAAATATTCTCAACGAAGTCGGTCGAATTTATGCTCCTTATCTACTTGGCAACGCGGCAGCGGTTGCAGAAAAAGCTAATTTGTTGGAGATGGAGCTGGATGACCGGCAATGGCAACAGAATCCCTTCACTTATCAAGCGAAGTGTCTGCAGTGGTTAAGAGAAGCTTATGCCGAACTTACCGAAGTAGACCGTCACCGCGTAAACAGGTTGTTGGAAGGCACTGGTGTGCTCCAGCTATTTGCAGGCTTATCGTATGAGTAAGAGACGCGCGCTGTGGTTCTTTCCTGTGCTGGTTTGGGTAATCTTTACCTATTGGTATACGGACTTTGGCGGTCCTTTGAGCGACGAGGAAGTCGCTGAAGCGGTTGCCTATTTCGAGTCGCAGGATATGGAGAAAGAGAAATTAGATCAATTTCGAACATTTTTCGAAGAGGACACAGGTCGACAGTTTTTGATGGTGAATAATATCGACATCAACGAAAATCCACCGGCAATGGAAGGTTTTGGGGATGATGCAACCGCCGAAGACTATATAGACCATTACATGGAGCACATGTACCCAGAGCTTTTTGCCCGCGCGTGCCATCCAGTCTTTTATGGCAAAGGACTGGAGCTGAACATCGATATCACCGGTATCGAGGATGCGGATGGCTGGGATACAGCCGCTCTGTTTCGCTATCGGAGTCGAAGAAGTCTCGTCGAGATTATTACCAATCCAGAGATTGGCCCTCGCCACGAATTCAAACTCGCTGCTATGACAAAGACGATTGCCTATCCTGTTGAGGCGGTTTTGTACCCATCGGATCCCCGGTTTTTGCTCTTTTTGGTTTTTGGTTTTGTAACCGCAGTTATGGATATTTTATTTTTTGGCCGACGGAGTTGATGATGAAAAAAATATTACAGCTATTGATTGGTTTGTTCGGTGTGCTATTTCTATTCATCGGTGTACGCTGGCTTTTAGATCCGGACACTGCGGCCCACGCGCTCGGTATGCCGCTTCTAGATGGCATTGGGCGTAGCACGCAAATCGGTGACCTGGCGGCTTTTTTCTTGTCTCTCGGTTTGATGATATTTGCTGGATTAATTACGGGCAGACGTGTCTGGTTCTATCCGCCGGTGATGTTATTGAGTCTGACGGCATTGTCTCGGGTGGTCGCTTGGTTGGTGCACGATGCGGCGCTAGCAACGCAATTGATTGTGTTCGAGTTGGCAATTGCGGCTTTGCTTTACTTTCTTTCCGCTCGAATCGCTCAGAGCGAGTAGTGTATGTCTATGATTCCGGTTTTTCCGTTCAGTAACACCCTGTGCCGTGTCTACGCTTTGTTAGTCGCCTCGCTGATAACGGCGTATTCAACGCCCGTATTTGCAGACCGGCCTAATATTGTCTTAATTCTGGCAGACGATCTAGGTTTCACTGATATCGCGCCTTATGGCGGGGAAGTCAGTACACCAAATCTGACGGCGTTAGCTGAAGCCGGCATCAAATTCACGAATTATCATACCGCAGCAAGTTGCGCGCCTTCTCGTGCGATGTTGTTGACAGGCGTCGATAGCCACCGCAACGGTGTGCCTAACATTCCTGAGGCGATTCCACCGGAACAGGGTACCCATGCCCACTATGCAGGCACGTTGAATCGGAATGTTGTTACCGTGGCAACTTTGTTACAGGATCAGGGGTACCATACTTACCTTGCTGGTAAATGGCATCTTGGAAAGGATGCTGATCAACTACCAAGTCGCCGAGGATTTGAGCGCACTGTTGCCCTCGCGGACACTGGTGCAGATAATTGGGAGCAAAAACCCTATTTGCCGATTTACGAGAAAGCCAATTGGTTTGCTGACGGTGAAGTAACGACGTTGCCGGATGATTTTTATTCTTCCCGTTTTTTGATCGATAAAACGATCGAATTTATTGATAGCAATGCGAACAGTGGCTCCCCCTTTTTCGCTTATGTTCCCTTTCAGGCTGTCCATAGCCCCGTTCAGGCGCCGCAGGAGTTTATCGAAAAATATGTGGGCGTTTACGACGACGGGTGGCACGCGCTCAGGGAACAACGGCTTCAAAAGGCAATAGCGCTTGGTATTATTCCTGACGAAACGAGTATGGTATCGATGTCATCAACCGAAGACTGGGCATCATTAAGCGCTGAGGAAAAAAAGTATCAATCTAAAAGAATGGCCGTCTATGCAGCGATGATCGAGGCAATGGATTACCATCTCGGACGTCTCATATTGCACCTTAGAGAGAGCGGAAAATATGAGAACACGATTTTCATTTTCACCTCAGACAATGGCAGTGAAGCCTCTGGGGCACGAGCAAATGCCGGCAGAGCCGCAAAATTATTCCAGTCTTTGCAAGGTTATTCAACAGACTATGAGACGCTGGGATTAAAAGGGAGTTTCAATACCATTGGGCCAAGCTTTGCGAGTGCTGCCGCGTCCCCGCTTGCTTACTACAAGTTCTACTCAGGCGAAGGTGGCATGCGGGTGCCATTGATCATCGCTGGTGAATCAATTTCTCCTGAAAACTCCAAAACAAATGCCTTTAGTTTTGTGACAGATCTGGCGCCAACGATACTTGAGTTGTGTCAAATCGAACAGCCAGGAGAGCGGTACGGCGGAAGACGTGTCGAACCCATCATTGGTCGTAGTTTGGTTTCGATTTTAGAAAATAAGGCAGAACAGATTTATTCAGCCTCTGATACTGTTGGCTACGAGTTAGCTGGTAATGCCGCACTGTTTCAAGGTGACTATAAACTCGTGCTGAATCGTGGGCCGCTCGGTGACGATAATTGGCATTTGTTCAATATTGTTGTTGATCCCGGCGAAACCAGCGATCTAGCGGAGTCAATGCCCGATAAACTGCAAATAATGATTTCAGCGTACGAGCATTATGCTCGGGTGAATCAAGTACTACCGGTGCCTGAAGGTTACCAACAACTCTCACAAGTTGCTAAGAACGGCTTGAGGGACAGATTTGGCACCCAGATATTGGTCTTACTTGCAACGGTTTCGGCCCTTGTGTTGATATTGTTGTTTGCTCGAAACTATCATAGAAAAAATTAGTGCAGAAGAGGGTTGCTTTCCCCTCCAGCGACATATGGTAGTATCTCAGCTCCTTGATTGATACATGCGAGCCTAAAATCGATACCAAGTCTCCCGCAGCACGAGAAGGCGTTTTTGAGCTCCTCCCTTTTCTATTAAACCCGCCAAATATTGCGCGTTTTGAGGATGGCAAAGTGATCATCGGTGATCGCCGTGCTTATCCACTTCAGCAATCATATGTCACCTGTGAATCCGTCGACGAAGTCGCGACCGCGATAAAAGATATGGTGACCCAGGGCGGAGGCCCATGGTTGTCCGCCGTAAATGCGATGAGAATTGTTTCCAGCAAATACAGCGACACTGATGATATTGAGAGGCTGTTACCAGAGTTGAAGAGAGCGAGAGATGTGCTTGCTGCAACGCGTCCGACAAACACCGCAATTCAGCTCCGTTTGGACGAGGTGTTAACGATCGCGCGTCAGGCGGTGAAGGAAAACCAGCCTGTTGATAAGGCAATAGAGGCGTCAATCAGTCAGACTTTGCAGCAGATCTATGATGACTATGCGGTGCGCGCCAGAGCGATGGCCAATCTGATTAGTGACGGCGATGGCATATTAACCCACTGTTTTGCCGAGGCCGCTTTCATTCTTGCACTGGCATTTGCCGCCAGAGATGGCAAAAATATTCGCGTCTATACACCGGAAACACGACCCTATTTTCAGGGCGCTAAGCTCACTGCACCCTCGATTCGAGAGATTGGTGTTGATGTCAACCTGATTACAGACAGTATGCCTGCACACATCATGTCAGAGGGTAAGATTCAAAAGTATATTACAGCCGCTGATATGATCACTGGCGACGGTCACGTAGTTAACAAAATTGGCACGTTTCAGCATGCCATTGCCGCACATGCACATGGAATACCGTTTTACGCGTTCGCCTGGGGCAGAGACGAGCGCAAGTTAGTCAAGGCTGACATCGAAATAGAAGAACGCGACCCTGCAGAGGTTCGTTTAGCGTTAGGGATGCCAACCACCATTGACAGTATCAACGCGAGGTACCCGACATTTGATATCACGCCGCCGAAATATGTTGCGGGTGTCGTAACAGTTCACGGGGTGCTAAGTCCCTATACGTTAAATAGTTATCAGGATTGGTAGTTTGTGAAAAATGATTAAATGGATAGAACAGTAACAGAGGAATAATTATGCCTGCAGCAATTATGGGCGGTACTGGTATTTACAATCTTTCTGGTATCGAGGTTGAAGCACGTCAAATGACTAACAGATTCGGTTCGGCGCAGGTCTATTTAGGTCAGGGTGATCACGAAGACATCGTGTTTTTAACGCGGCATGGAAAGGATCACGCTACACCTCCCCACAAAGTTAACTATCGAGCAAATATTCAGGCGCTCAAAGATTTGGGTGTGAGTAGAATTATGTCTACTTACGCGGTGGGTTCGATTACCTCCGACTATCCTGTGCTCGACCTTGCAGTGCTGCGCGACTTCCTTGATTTTACCCATGGAAGAGAATTTAGTTTTTTTGATGACCTTCAAAGTGCCGTCGGACATGTTGAAATGAGTCAGCCATTTTGTCCTGTAATGAGTGAGCAGTTGATAAGTCTTGCGCCTGAACACAATATTAAGTGTCATGATGGTGCTACATATGTTGCTACTAATGGTCCAAGATTTGAGTCGCCGGCGGAAATAAAGATGTATCAGATGTTAGGCGGACATGTTGTGGGTATGACGTGTTGTCCCGAAGTGTATCTGGCGGGAGAACTGGGTATGAATTTTGCCGCGGTAGCGCTGCCAATTAATCTTGCTGCTGGCCTTGAAGATAAGATTACGCTGGTGGAAGACAATATTGATCAAGTGCGGGAGAATATGATCAACCTTATGCTCGATGTACTGCGCTCGACGCGCGACGATGAGTGCACTCCGCCGGTATTGCTATAAGTAGATGCAAGAAGAAAACTAAAATAAACAGGGAACTTGCAGCATGTCCATGCATCATGCCGAAGGTGAAAAGTTGTTAGGTTTTTGGGACCTGATGAGCATTTCTTTGGGGCAAATCATCGGTACGGGTGTCGTCGTTCTAACTGGCGTAAGTATCAGCATGACGGGTTACGGTGCGCCATGGGCCTTTTTATTGGCACTCGCGATTGTTGCTATTCCCACGATTTGTATCGCAGCCCTTGGCTCTGCAGTACCCAGTACCGGCGGTAATTACACATACGTGCGAGATTTGCTTGGGCAAAAAACTTCGTTTTTTTATCTTTCTCTACTAGTCGTAGGGCAGTTAATTTTATCTAGTTTCGCAATTGGTTTTGCTGAATACACTGAAGCGCTGATTCCAAATTTAAACCTTACTTTCGTTGCTGCTGGTGTGATGGTGCTTTGTTTTGTCGCAAATCTTTTTGGTATTAAAACTGCCGCCCGTTTTCAGACGGTCATGGTGTTTGGTTTACTTACCTCATTGGTGCTTTACATAGTCTTTGGCTTGAGTCATGTCAATGATTTCACACCTTATCAATCGTTGCCGGATATCATGCCGAATGGATTCGCCGGTTTTTTTGCTGCGGCATTTCTCCTGCGCCTTAGTCTAATTGGTTCTGAGTTCATCTCTGAGTTTGGCGATGAAATGGAAAACCCCGGCAAGATGATTCCTGTTGTGATGGGGTTATCTTTGGCAATTGTTACACTGCTTTACACGCTGATTGCAGTAGTTGCGACAGGTGTTTTACCGATTGAACAAATCGCCGGTGAAAACCTTGCCGCGACGGCAAAGATTATCTTTTCACCGGGTGTTTACATTCTGTTTATTGCTGGCGGCATCATGATTTCTTTAGTGACATCCTTGAATGCCATTTTTGCGTGGTGTACACGCGGGTTGTATATGGCGACTGAAGACGGTTGGCTACCACCAAGACTTGCAGTGATGAATCGATATGGCGTGCCTTTTATTTATTTGACTGTGTTTTTTCTCGTCGGTTTGACACCCATTGTGACAGGTATGAGTCTGGGGTACGTTGCGATTTTAGGTAATGCTGTTGGCGCGATATTTGGTTTGTTTCCGGTGTTTGCATTGTTTAACTTGGCAAAACGAAACCCGCAGGCTTACCAAGGTGCGCCGTTTAGATTGCCGTTATGGGCAACCAAGGTGTTTCCGATACTGGCGGTGGTTATCTATGGCTACGGCATCATCTCTTCTTGGGATTTCATTGGCAATACTGGTTGGCTTCTGTTGTTGGGATATAGCCTAGCTGTGCTCTTGTACATACATTTTAGAACCCCTCACGTGCAGGCAGTGGCGTTGAAGGCAAGATCGAGCCCCTTGGAAGGCGAACAGATCACGTGAGTGGCGCTGGTCCGAGTCGTACGGCAACTTACACTGAAGGCGCTATCAGAGGCCACGTCGCGAAGCTCTCCAGTGTGATGATTCTGGGTTTTCTTGCCATGACGCTCGGTCAGCTCATCGAGATTTTTTACATCGGTAAGGTTGGTAAAGCTGAGCTCGCAGCGATTACCTTTATGTTTCCTATCTCTATGTCGCTGAATGCCCTAACGCGAGGTATTGGAATTGGTGCTGCCACGCTCATTGCTCAATCAATGGGTGCCGGGGACAGGGAACAGACAGCAATCACAACGACGCATTGTTATATTCTCGTGCTCATTTTTACCATCTGTGTTGCGCTGGGAGGTCAGCTTGGTGCCGATTATCTTTTTGTGCTGCTTGGCGCAACTGACCAGGTTCTGAGTCTTGCCTCCGATTATGCAAAAATTTGGTTGATCGGTTTCCCCATGATGGGGCTAGCAATGGTGTCAAATGGCTTAATCAGGTCTTTCGGCAACCCGACGTTCCCTGGTTACATTATGACAATCGCACCCGTGGTGCAGGTGGTTGTAGGTCCCTTTTTGATTTTTGGCTGGGCTGGGTTACCAAAGCTAGGGCTCGAGGGGGCAGCGTGGGCGTTTGTATTCGGCGCCATCGCGCAGGTGCTGTTGGCAGCCTATTGGTATTTCCTCCGTGAGCGCTTGTTCCGCTTATCCAACGGTCGTTTTTTGACGAGTTTTCACAAATCCTCTGTTGGTATTCTGCAGGTAGGTATTCCCGCATCAGCCTCAAACATGATTCAACCGCTTTCAATGGGGGTCGTCACTTGGTTACTGGCCGGTTTTGGCACGACCGTTGTTGCGGCGTTTGGTGTCGCCAGTAGGATTGAATCTGTTGTCGGTATGGTTGTCATTGGCATATCTACCAGCGTCGTGCCGCTAGTCGGGCAAAATTGGGGAGCTGGAAAATTTGAACGGGTTCACGAAGCACTTAATACTTGTTACGCCGCCTGTCTGGCCTGGGGATTAATCGCTGCGACCATCATGTGGCTTGGCGCAAGCTATTTTGTGAATTTTGTGAATGCTGATCCTGAGTTGGTTGATGTTGCTGTAACCTTTTTGCACATTATTCCGTTCAGTATCGGTTTCATGGGTCTGATTGTTGTCTCAACCCACGCCTTCAACGCACTCCGAAGGCCGATGCCAGCACTGTTCCTTTCGGTTGCACGGTTACTGATTGTCTATATTCCGCTAGCGCTGGTGGGCAGTTATTTCTTTGGTTACGTGGGGGTTTTCGCAGCAACCGCGTTCACGAATGTTGTTGTAGGAATCGTAGCGGTAATGTGGAACCGGCGGACGCTAAATCGTGAGGAACAGTTGTTAATCAGCGCGCGTCATGCCGTCTAAATTCTTTAAAGCCCTGGTGCGGTCTCATCAACCCCGAGCAGCACTCTGCCTGCGAGTTCCATCACAGGCTCGGCAACCATCATATGCTGGGTCGCTACGTGCACATCCCGGAAATGTTGCTGCAGGCATGATGACTCAAATACTGAGCTCCCGCCGACAATTGTGTACATTTTGTCTACAACCTCGACGGCTGTATTGACCAAGTGGACATTCGCAGCGCGCAGTTTTTGTCGATGCTGGACTGTGGGAAATTCGCTTTGGCAATGCTGCCAGACCTCATCATTGAGCGAGTAGAGCAAGCTACGTGCTGCTGCTAACTTTGTGTCAGCGACGCCGATTTCGCGATGTAATGCAGGTCTATGCGCTAACGTGCGTCGACTGCCCTGAGGCGTTTTTTCACTGGCAACTCGAATCACTTCGTCAATTGACGCGCGCGCCATGCCAAGTGTGATTGCGCCAATTGGAAGAGAAAGTAAAGCGAACTTAGGGTAGCGGAATATGGGATAACTTTTATATGCGGTCTGTTCTATCGAGGATGCCATACGTAAAGACGGTATCCAGACGTTCTCTGCACGATAGTCGCTGGACCCCGAACCACGTAGACCTGAGACATGCCAATTATCGAGTATCTCGATTTCGGAAGGCCTAAAGAACGCCCGAGTTAGAACAGCATCTGTACTTTGGAACGCTTCACCATGCTCGTCTATCTCGTGGATGCCGCCAGATATCCACGCGGCATTGTGACAGCCCGAACCCCAGCGCCAGTGTCCGTTTATCACGTATCCTGGCTTACCGTTACGGACCTCGTAGCGCGCTGTGCCGCTGTCCGCGAAAACACCACTCGTAATCACATTGCTGTCTTGCATGATGATGTGTTGTTGCTCGGGGGGCAGGGCGCCCAACAGGTATTGTGACGTTGAACCAATAAAAACACACCAGGCTGCAGATCCGTTGGCCGCGGCTAGCGTTTCGCAAACTCGATAGAGTGTTGAAGGATTCTGTGCGAGTCCGCCAATTTCCTCCGGAGTACATATGCCGTAGAATCCTTCGGCCGCCATTTTCTCAGCAAGATCTTGCGGCAATTGTCTTAGCGTGTCGATTTCACCACCACGCTCTGCCAATTCCTGTTGCATATTGCTGGCGCTATTGATGAGCTGTTGATGTTGATCAGTCATGGTTTATCTTCAAACATTGGATATGCATTGGATAGAATATCAATTTTTGATTTGCGAATGCCATCCACAGTTTCAGGATTGATATTCAGGCGTTGCGTCGCGTAGGTTTCACCGGTAAATTTTTGCCATACGGGTAGATCGGCTCCGTTGGGGTTTCCGCTTCGAGCAAAATTGGTCCAGTACTTCACCATATGCTGCGAAAGCTTATGGTCATCGTCATGCCAGTCAAGTCCGACTTTATCCGTATTGCCAAAAACGAAAGCTAGATCTCCCGAATGATATGCGCCACCGCTTCGAGGGCCGCCAGGCAAGTCTAAGGATGGATTTTCTGGCCAATAGAGGTGAAAAGCAGGAGGCACGTGATCCATAAAATAAAGCCATGTGTCGTTGCCAGCATGTTCGCTGTATTCAGCCCAGCGACGCATTCCAAATGTCATAAAAAAATCTGTGGCTATCGCATGCTGCATTTTACCCGGTGTATCAAATGCTTGGGCATACTCAGCGGCCAAAGATTTTGACGTCGACCCAACCAGCCTCGTCAAATAGACATCCAGTTGCTGGTCAGTAAGCGCTTTATTCACGGGAAGCAACTCGTTGCCTTCGTCGGCGAGCGAGCCGAGTAGTAGAGGTATCTGTGCTTGTCGTCCAGCCCTGAAGGTTTCAATCTGAGCCTCAGGCAGAACCCAGCCATCGATAACAATTCGGTCAGCTTCGGCCCAGCCAGTCTTTTCTGAAGCCCTTAGTATTTGAGCTGGAGTTTTCTCTCGAAGTATAGTGATGTTGTTAGCGTCTAACTTGCTTGCCAGAGCTTCTCCGCGCCGGAATCCGTTTAGGTCCTTTTGCGGCGCTGGGCCAACGCATCCAGCAGATTGACCAATTGCTTTGTGAAACAGTCCCTGAGCAAGCGGTGATGCCATCAGTGAGCAAACACTTTGAGAACCGGCAGATTGGCCGAATATAGTGACGTTTTCAGCATCGCCGCCAAATTGATCAATGCTATCTTTTACCCACCGAAGTGCGGCAATTTTGTCTAACAGACCATAGTTGCCGGCGCTTGAATGCTCGGATTCTTCTGCGAGCCAGGGGTGAGCCAGGAATCCAAGCGCACCCAAGCGGTAATTGATCGTTACCAAAACAATCCCTTGCTCAGCAAGCCTCGCGCCATCGAAAATGTCGGAGTGTCCCTGTCCGCTAGTGTGTGCGCCACCATGAAACCAGACCATCACTGGCTGTTTTGCGGCCGTCGTGTCTGCCCACACGTTGAGGTAAAGGCAATCTTCGCTGGTTTCGAAATCACCCCGGGTCCAGACGAAAGTGCTGGTATTGGTTGGCTGACTACAAGAGCGACTGAACTCGGTGGCATCCCGAATACCCGTCCAAGGTGTGGGCGCCACAGGTGCTTTCCATCTTAATTCGCCGACTGGTGGTTGCGCGTAGGGTATACCTCTAAACACGCGAATGCCGTCAGTGCCGGTTTGGTTCGCGTCGAGTTTGATGCCGCGGACTTGGCCCGAGGCAGTCTGAATGATATCTGTCATCGTACTTTGCTTCCCAGAGTCGGTCATGCTCGACTCAATATGCTTCTGTTGGTCGCAGCCGCTAAAAAGAAAACAGCAGATCAACAAAATATAGAGATGTTTCAAGTGTATCGTACTCGCCAAAATTAAGGACACCGTATGCTATCTCAATTGTCATAGAGATGAGCGTAGATTAGCCGAAGCTCGCTAAAATTGTTATGGTGATTGTCTAACAACGAATCGCAGAGTCAACTGTTTGTCATATCTCGAATCTAAGCAACACCCCTATCAACCCCTTTCAATTCTAGTCATTGTCATTCTCATGGTTTTCGTTGGATACGCAGCTCTCGATACAGAGCAGGCGGCCGTCGTATTCTTGGCGATTAAAGACAATGTGGTCGCGCGTTTTGACCTATTATTTAATTGGACTGTTAGTTTAGTTCTGCTGCTAGTCATTGCTGCCTGTCTGCATCCAAAAGCGAAAGTGCGCTTGGGAAAAGATGATGAGTTGCCCGAGTTCAGCTATCTGGCATGGTTCGCCATGCTTTTCAGCGCGGGACTCGCTTCGGGGCTCTTATACTGGGGAACTTCTGAGCCTATCACCCATATGCTAAGCAATCCCTTCCTCGATATGAGAGGGCAACTTCAGGGTTCTCCAGAGGCGGCTGTGACCGCGGTGATGCTAACCGCTTTTCATTGGGGTTTTCATGGGTGGGGTCTGTATGTTCTTGTAGGGCTGTGCATTGCGCTGGGCGCCTATCGCTATGATCTGCCGCTTACCTTTGGCACTGCCTTCTCGCCGCTGACTCGGTTTCAGTCGCTACCTAGGGGTATGTCGCAGACGATTGATGTGATTGCGGTACTTGGCACCGTATTTGGCGTTGCGACGTCGATTGGGCTCTCAGTGGGAGGTATGAATGCGACGCTTGGTTCGCTCATTGATTTTGAGATGAGCATTACCGCGCAGATCGCTATTGTGGCGTTGGTGAGTGTTTTAGGTATCTTTTCCGCGGTGTCCGGTGTTGCCAACGGTATCAGGCTGCTGAGTGAAATCAACGTTTGGATAAGTGTTGGGCTTGCGCTTGTGCTAGTTACTGTTGGCCCCACGCTTTGGATACTTGAGGTCTTTGTAGGAAGTACGTTTGACTATATTGTTAACGTTATTCCTATGGGGTTCTGGACGGCGGAAGACGCCGCCGACAAAGCGTGGCAATCCGCCTGGACGGTGTTTTACTGGGGTTGGTGGTTGGCCTGGGCACCGTTTGTGGGTTTGTTTGTCGCTAGAATTTCGAAAGGGCGCACAATGCGTGAGTTTATTATTGCGGTTTTGTTTGTGCCGGTGCTGATCATTTTATTGTGGATGTCGATTTTTGGCGGCACAGCGGTATATCAGGAATTGCAACTAGCAGGTTCGGTGAGTGAGATTGTCGTCGCAGATTATAGTCAGGGGATTGTGACGGTCTTTGGCAATCTTGGGTCTGAAACGCTACAAATAGCGCTGGTCGGGACCGCCGCGTTTCTGCTTTTTACGTGGCTTATTACTTCGCTGGATTCAGCAACGCTTGTGTTGTGCCATCTGTTGCGCGTTGATCACCTGCAATGGATGAAAGTGTTTTGGGGTTTCATGCTGGGTGCGGTCACTTGTATCTTGCTTATTGTTGGAGGTATTTCGGCGTTACAGGCGGCGTCAATTATTGTCGGCTTGCCGTTGGCGTTTCTGGTTCTAGCAATAGCCGCAGGTCTGGTGCGTTACCTACTGCAACCAGTGGATCAGTTGCAGTAGGTGTTTGAGCGTCGAAGACTAGGCTACCAGGCGTCAATCGAAGCTCGACGTTTGCCGGGTCCTCTAGGCTCCCTGCGAATCGATTTCATGATGTTGCTGACCCAATGTCGTGAGTCTGCTGGGTCTATTGTATCGTCAACACTAAACAGCGATGCGTAGTTAAGCGCTTTGCCTGTCTGGTATGCCTTGGCGACCATTTTTTCGTAGGTCTCCAGTCGCTCTTCGGGGTCATCGATTGCTGCCAGTTCTGCGCGGTATCCGAGTTTTACGCTACCCTCTAGCCCCATGCCGCCGTATTCTCCTGTTGGCCAGGAAACCGTAAAGAAGGGCGTTTTGTAGGATCCGCCAGCCATTGCGATAGCGCCGAGTCCATAGGCTTTGCGAAGCACAATAGTGAAAAATGGCACTGAAAGATTCGCGCCGGTCAAAAACATACGACTTGAATGTCTCACCAGCGCCGTTTTTTCGATTTCCGGACCGACCATAATGCCGGGCGTGTCACAGAGATAGAGTATGGGAATGTCGAAGCCATCACATAACTGCATGAATCGTGCGCCTTTATCCGCTCCGTCGGCATCTATTGCGCCGCCGAGATGACCGGGATTGTTAGCGATAACGCCCATCGGCATACCCTCTACGCGAATAAAAGAGGTGATGCAGCCAACGCCAAACTTTTCTCTGATCTCGAGAACTGAACCTGTGTCTGCCAGTGTTTCGATGATGGTCCTGACGTTGTAAGCGCGTAATCGGTTCTCCGGAATGATTCGTCGCATCAAACGTTGATCCGGTTCATTCCAGTCGCTCGTCTTACCTTGAAAGTAGCTGAGATATTTTTTTGCTACGGTAACGGCTTCCTCTTCGTCTTGCACCAGTATGTCGACGACACCGTTGGGCACCTGCACCGACATCGGGCCAATTTCCTCTGGAGAGTAGATACCAAGGCCGCCGCCTTCGATCATCGCGGGTCCGCCCATGCCAATGTTGGAACCCTCGGTTGCGATGATGAGATCACAACAACCCAGCAGAGATGCGTTGCCTGCAAAGCATCTGCCTGAGGTGATACCAACCATAGGGACAAGTCCGCTGAGTTGCGCGAATCGCGCAAAAGTCGTTGTGCCCTCGCCACCAATGCCATCGGTATCACCGGGTCGGCCGCCACCGCCTTCAGCAAAGATAACCATTGGCATTCGACCCTCTTCCGCAACGCGAATCATGCGGTCGGTTTTTCGGTGATTTTGTCCACCTTGCGTGCCTGCAAATACCGTATAGTCATAGGACATCAGCACACAGCGATTATCCGGCTCGCCAAAAAGATCGCTGTTTACCGCGCCAACACCGGTAATCATGCCATCCGCCGGGCTCTTCTCTATGAGGTCTTCTATTGATCGACGACGGCGCTGTGCGGCAAGCACGAGTTGACCATACTCAATGAATGTCTCGGTATCGCACATATCCTCGATGTTTTCCCTCGCTGTCCTTTGCTTTGTTTTGCGACGGCGGGCGACGGCATTTGGGCGATGGGCATCAAGGGTAGTTTTACGGCGCTCGACGACCTCGGCAAGGTCCGGTCGAATTTCATCAAGATCGACATCTTCCTCTTCCGAGGTCAGCGTATTTTCGATTTCCCGCTCATCAATCTGCAGGAGCGACTGTTGCTCGTAAATAGTGTCGCCGACAACAATGCCAAGTTGACTAACGATGCCGCTATATTGAGCAAGTATTTCATGTTCCATTTTCATGGAGTCCATTATCATCAGCGGCTGTTCGGCAAGCACTTGGTCGCCGGGTGACACCATAATTTCAATAATGGTTCCCTGCATTGGGGATTTGAGCCAAGAGTCATCCATGGTCGTGGCGTCTGTTGCAGTTTGTTGTTCCTGTTGGCCGAATGCCAGTACAGCAAGCGGATCATTTGATGCAAGAACTGCACCGGCACGCATGGCCGTGCTCTCGATCTGTTGGCTCGCATAGTGCGTGTGATGCGCGCCAGTTTCTGTGAGTGTTTTGATATTCTCGTCAATGTATCTCGTGTGGTACTCAACGGCGGCGAGAGCGTTGGACTGCAGCAGGCTCTGCAGAAATGAAATGTTGGTTGCAACACCTTCTATTTGAAATTCGCAGAGGGAACGATAGACGTTGGTGAGTGCAGCCTCGAACTCGCTAGTCGCCTCTTGCGCGCTGCTTTTATATGCGCTGCGGTGATGAATAATAAGTTTCGCAAGCATCGAGTCGAATCCGGGGTTGGTGTTGTACCCCGCATAAGCATACGTGTCCAAACGGACACCCGGACCCGAAGGGGGATTGAAGGCGGTAATTGTGCCTCCGGACGGACGCACGGAACCGTCAGCTTCCATTGTCTCCATATTGATCCGGAGTTGAATCGCGTATCCATGTTTTCGCGGCTTGCCAATGTCCATTTCGGCGAGAGATTCACCCGTGGCAATACGCAGCTGGGTTTCAACCAGATCGATATCGTAGATTTCTTCGGTGATGGTGTGTTCTACCTGCAATCGCGCATTGGCTTCGATAAATGCCCACGTCTTTTGTGCAGCATCAACTAAGAATTCGAAGGTACCTGCGCCTCGGTAGTTGGTTGCTTTCGCCAATTTTTCCGCGGCGGCAACCAATTCGCGTCTGATACTGCTTTTCAGGTGTGGTGCTGGGGCGATTTCAATCACTTTCTGATGTCTTCTTTGCAGCGAACAATCGCGTTCGCCGAGAGAGACAATGTTGCCGCTGCCGTCCCCTAGAATTTGAATCTCAATATGGCGGACGTTCGGCAAATACGCCTCTACATAGAGTGCATCATCACCAAAAGCAGCCATCGCTTCGCGGCCACTTTGATTAAAGGCGGCTTCAACTTCATCAAGTGATTCAACAACACGCACACCTCGACCACCACCGCCGGCAACCGCTTTAATAATCATTGACTGGCCATTAAGTGAGTTGAAAAACTCAGTCGCGACATCGAGCGTTGTGGCTGTTTGAGTACCTGAAATAACGGGTACTTCATTCTCAATAGCGAAGCGTCGTGCCTCGGACTTGTCTCCAAACAACGCGAGGGTTTCGCCGTCCGGGCCGATGTATTTCAGTTTTGCTGCTTCGCAGGCGTTTGCGAACCCAGCGACTTCGCTCAGAAAGCCATAGCCCGGGTGAATGGCATCGCAGTCTGTGTCCAATGCGATCTGAATCAGCTGCTCTGCATCGAGATAAGCAGACGCCCCTCTGCCATCAATTTCAACCGCCTCATCCGCACGATAAACATGAAGTGATTGCTGATCATCGGGCGGATAGACCGCAACGGTTTTTATCCCCATGTTTACAGCGGTACGCATGATTCGAATGGCTATTTCGCCGCGGTTCGCGATGAGTAGTTTTTGTATCATTGAATCGTTTCCTTGAAGCAAAATCTAGGTTGTTGTTTTGGTACAAAACCGTTTACCTGCTTTGCACGTCCAAAATTTTATTAGGTGATTGATTCCACCTCTTTCGCTCGACGAAACAATCGTATCACGAAGCAAGGACTCCGGGGCGCCGAGCTTCGGCATCATCTCGTGACTGATGTGGTTTTGAATAATCTTGTTTGCAACAAATCCATGAAGTATAAGTAGGGTGGTTTGATCGTGATAATTAGCCGACTGGAGCACACTGAAATGCCAATACAACTGAGACAAATCTGTCTAGTAGCTGAAACATTGCCACCCGTCGTAGAGGATTTAACAGATATTCTTGGTATCAACACCTGTTATGTTGATCCTGCAGTTGGTGCCTTTGGTCTTGAAAATACTTTAATGGCGGTTGGTAACAACTTTTTAGAGGTGGTCGCACCAATTCGGGAAGGCACCGCGGGAGGGCGCTACCTGAAGCGTCGTAACGGCGACGGTGGCTACATGGTTATTACTCAAGCCGATAGTAGGGAAACTCAGGCGAATGTACGCCAGAACGCACTGGATAATGGCGTACGTGTTGCTCATGAAACTATTCGGGAGGACTGGCACTTATGTCAGTTACATCCGGGTGACCTTAAAGCGGCATTTTTCGAGATCGAGTCAGATGCGCATAATGATTTTGAGGGTCATTGGGAGCCCGTAGGTGGCACTGGGTGGAGAAAGCATGTCCGGCAGGATGTCACCGTGGATTTTATCGGGGTTGAACTTCAGGCAGAAGACCCTGCAGCACTTGCGTCACTCTGGGGGAGGGTCGCCGGGCTACCAGTGGTTACGGAAAAGGGAGAAATCTTTATTGAGCTAAACAATGCCCGGTTGCGGTTTGTCTCGATCAAGGACGATCGTGGTGCCGGATTAGGCGGACTTGATATCCGTGTAAGAAATCGTGATCACATCCTTGCGCAGGCAAAGGAACGAGATTGCTATGTGTCCGAAGAGGAGGTTGTTATATGCGGCACGCGGTTCTATCTGAGGTGATGGTCTTGCGCCATTCCTACAGCGAGCGCACGTTTTAGCCAAAACCAGGCAATCACGCCTAGTATGAAGATCGTCGCAGTTGCAGCGATAAATATACCGGTATATCCAAAGAAATAATTCCCAAGTATCGCAAGTGGTATTTGAATGACAATCATCTGAAGAATAGTGAGTAGCAGCGGCGGCATGGGTTGGCCGAGCGCGTTGAAACAGGAGGATGAGTTCATCAGTATTCCCATGAAACCAATGCACAATGGCACAATACGAAGATAGGTGACCGCGGCGTCAACAACCCCTTGATCTTCATTGATCAGTGAAATAATCGGTCTTGCGAGGAAAAAAAGTGCGGTGTAGGCGACAATTCCCCAGATGATTGCAGCGCCGTTCGCGAGGTTCATGCCCCTCGTTACGCGGTCGTAGAGCCCTGCACCCCAGTTCTGACCGATGAACGGGGCGATACTCATCGACTGGGAAACGATCACAATAACGGCGACCGATTCTATCCGCGACGCAACACCGAAACCGGCAACCACGACTGAGCCATGCCCCGCTAAGAGTCGCGTGATGATACTCATCGACAAAGGTTGAATCATGTTGCTCGCCATTGCCGGTAATCCGACGTGCAGAATTGCGCGGCATGACGAGAAGAAACCTGTGAGTTTGAAGATGAGTAATTTATCTTTAATCCAAATGACGTAGCTGTACATTAGAAAACTCACCGAACGCGCCAGTACAAATCCGACAGCCGCGCCAGCGAGCCCCATTTCAGGCGCACCTAAATATCCAAAAATGAAGATCGGGCTTACCATGACGTGTAATGCTGATCCGATAGTCATGAGGTATCCTGGTGTGACAGCGTCTCCTGCTGCCCTCATGAGTGTTGAACCTACCATGGCGATGGTGAAAAAAGGTAATCCATAAATCCAAATATGAATGTACTCAATGGCCAGCGGTAAAACGGTATCGTCTGCCCCTAATAACCTGAAAAACACATCGACATAGTGGTATGCAGCGAAGCAGGCGAAAAGGACTAACCCGCTAACGAGTAAAATGCAGTGCGTGATTAACAACTTCCCCTGTTCTTTATCGCCGGCGCCGAGGGTGCGAGCAACCACTGAAGAAGCGCCTATCGCCAATCCCATTGAAATGCCTTGAAACAGCATGATCAGTGGAAACGTGAAGCTCAGCGCGGCTAGCGCGACAGCGCCGACGCGCCCTATGTATACCGCTTCGATAAGGTTTGCACCCATAACAGAGATCAGTCCAACCATCATGAAGCCCGTAAGCCTTATCAAGTGAACGGGTACTGCCCCTGTGGTGAAATCACGTTTATTAAGCGGTTCTGCGGGGCTTTTTTTCGCGTTCAGAGGGTTCAAACATCAACCTTCGTAATGTCTGATGGGGGCTGGTTCAAAATAGCAATTGTCTTCTGTCTGCTTGGCATTTGAGCGCCTGTTAGACGCGCGGTAAACGCCTTGATGTCTTCAAGCATCATATACCCCGAAGGTACAACAAATAACGTGACAAACGTCGAAAATAACACACCAAAAGCCAGAGAAGTTGCCATCGGAACTAAAAACTGCGCCTGCACACTGTTGTTGAACATCAGTGGTGTGAGTCCGACGAAAGTCGTCATAGAGGTAAGGACGATTGGTCGGCAACGCGATACCGTTGCCTCTGCCACCGCTCGACTCATGTCCATGCCATCCTCTATTCGACGATTGACGTTGTGTACCAGTACCAGACTTGAATTGACGACGACACCAGACGCGGCTATAAATCCCATCACTGACATCATGGCAAGGCCGGCAATCATATCGAAGGACTTCATGATTTGGTGACCCCAGATGGCGCCGACAAAAGCAAATGGAATCACACTCATAATAATCAACGGTTGACTGTAAGAGCGTAGGGGAATCGCCAGCAGGGCGAAAATCACGAACAAGGCAATCCCGAACATTGGCAGAATGCCTGCAACGGCCTCTGCTTGCTCTCTCTGTTCGCCTTCCAAGCTAAAAGTTACGCGGGGATAGTCGTTGAGTATCCTTTGTATTTTGCCTTTAGCAAAATCAGCGATGACCTCGTTCGCTGTGATTTGTGTGCGATCAACATCGGCGGTGACATTAACAACTCTTTGACGCTCTGAGCGATTAATCGAGGAGAATCCCCTTCCCAAATTTGCTGAAGCCACTTCGACAAAGGGTACTTCAGCGCCCTCAGGCGTTCTAATGCGCATCTGGTCTAGTGAGCTCAGTGTCTTTCGCTCAGCCTCCGTGTAACGCACCATCACTCGAACGTCATCTCTTCCCCGTTGGATACGCTGTATTTCTTCGCCATAAAAGGCTTGGCGAACTTGTCGGGCTAAGTCGGCCAAAGAGAGTCCGAGCGCTTCACCTGAAGGGGACATAGCAAGTTTTACTTCCTGTTTTCCCGCTCTGAAGCTATCAGTAATATCAATAACGCCGGGATATTGAGCTAGCGTCAGTCTGATTTTTTCGGCAACTGCCCTAAGATCATCTACATTGTCTCCAGCTAATTGAATGTCGATTGCGTTTCCGACGGTAAATAGCGATGTGTTGAATTTAAGTTCAACTGCATCAGGAATAGGGCCGCTTAGTTCTCGCCAACGATTGGCTATCGTTCTAGTTTCTATTGTTCGATTTTCGCTTGGCACTAGCTGTAAAGTGACCTCGCCGATATGTCCACCACCGCCTGTCGCTGGTGCTGTGCTGGGAGGCCCGCCACCACCAGAGCTGCTGGGTTGGTCACCGACAGCTGCAAGTATGTGTGTTACAGGTGGTGCTTCCGGATATTCTCGAATAAGTTCCTGTTCGAGCAGTTGCGCCGCTCGCTCAAGCTTTAGAACGACTTCTTTGGTCACCTCAGCGGGTGTACCCAAGGGCATCGTTAGCTTGGCAATCGCTTGGTCGGACTCCAGTGGTGGAAAGAACGAGAATGGCAGGCGGCCGCTCGCAACAATGCCGATGCTCGACAATAGTGCAACTAAGGCAATCGCTAGTGTCAGATATCTGGCGGCGATCGCTTTGGCCACAAAGATGCGAAATGGTTGGTGGATAAAGTACTCTACGCGGGCTGAGAATTTACTCTGGGCATCGATTAGCCTATTGGCTAGTCGACTCCAAATGCCCACGGCATAGAGCGCATAAATCAGCGTGAAAGCAGCGATGATGAAACCAACGTAAGCGCTGAAATTATCTGAAAACCCAAGTGCAATAATGGCCACAATAGGGATCATAAGCATGGCCATTTCTCCTGCAGCAGATTGGATGCTTCGATGACCCAAGTGCGCGGGTAGAACGAGCTGGGATTCAATCAAGGAAAAAGTGAGACAGGCCATGACTACCGTGGCAATTACGCCAAATATCTGACCCATTGTGCCCGGTCCAAGTAGCAATGGCATAAATGCAGTCATGGTGGTTAATACGCCAAAAATCACTGGAATAGAGACCTGTTGGGTGCCTAACACTGATCCCTCGAGGAGGTTGCCTGACTTTTTTTGCTCCGAATAGACGTTTTCTCCAACGACGATTGCATCATCGACCAAGATACCCAACACGAGAATAAAGCCGAATAGTGATATCCCATCAATTGAGAGGCCGAGCACAGATATTAGGAACAACGCGCCAAGGAATGCAACGGGAACCCCGATGCTGACCCAAAACGCAAGACGAGGGCGAAGAAATAATGCCAGTAAAATAAGCACCATAAGGAAGCCCTGGCGAGCGCTGTTAAGCAACGTGTCTAGGCGACCTCGAAGCAGTTTTGAACCATCGTTCCAGACCGTGAGTTTGACGCCCGCGGGTAGTCTCTCTGGTGCTGTCTCAAGATAAGCAGTAACCGCAGCCGTAATCTCAAGAATATCCTGATTGCCAACTCGAGAAACTCTGACAAGCGCGGCCGGGCGCCCATCGAATCTAAGTGATTGATCAGTGTCTTCGAAGCCATCAACTACCGTCGCTACATCACTCAAATAAACACGGGTGCCGTCGGTCCGGGTTTGCAGAACTAACTGTTCAAAATCTTTGCCCCAATATATTTGGCCTTGCGTGCGTAGCAGAATTTCACCACCTTCAGTTTTTATTGCGCCACCGGGTAAATCGAGGGAACGTGCACGAATGATTTGAGCAACTTGCTCAAAAGATAAATCGTTGCGTTGCAGGGATGCTTCAGAGACCTCGATAGAAATTTCATAGGGTCGAGTGTTTTGTAGAGCAACCTGCGTAACCCCGGGTAGTGCAGCAATTTCATCTCTGATTTGTTGACCCAGCACTTTTAGCATTCGCTCGTCGTTGGGGCCTGTGATCGATATTTCTAGGACGGGCCTGACCGGCGACAACAGGCTAATGACGGGTTTTTCTGTTTCGACTGGAAAAGTAACAATTGCGTCGATCCTGCTCTTTACTTCATCAAGAGCGAGTGAGCTATCAGCAGCTTCAAACAACTCCACGGTAACTGCGCAAGCGCCTTCGAAAGCCGCGGAGGAAATTTTCTCAATGCCCTCGATGCCTTCGAGTTCTTCCTCTACTCTAATGCACACGCCTTGCTCAACCTCTTCGGGCGCGGCACCCAGATAAGCTACGGAGACGTTGATGATAGGCACATCAATATCGGGAAAGGATTTTTGTGGCATGCTGGGTAGAGCCGCTAAGCCACTCAGGACCATGAGAATCAGCAGCAGGTTTGCCGCGATATGATTGCGCGCAAACCAAGCGATTGCACTTTTCATCGATGCGCAACTTCGGTGGTGTCGGGTATTCTAACGGGCATACCATCAATCGCTGCATCGAGTGGTGAAATGCAAACCATTTCGCCTTGCGCTAAGCCTGCGCGGATAAAGACCTCCTCCTTAACAATCCTAAGCACATCAACCTTTCGGAAACGAAGTTTGCCAGCTGCGTCAATGATGTAAACCTGATTGTCTGCGCGTAACGCGACTCTGGGTAACACCACGATGTTGTCAAACACGGCGCCGTGTATCTCGGCCTTAACAAACAAGCCAACAGCAAGGGGAGGTCGGTCTCTGACTTGCTCATATGGGTTTTTGACTTGGGCAATAACGTTAAGCATGCGAGTGCTAGGATCTAGCTCACCCTCAGTTCTCGTGATGGTAGCTTGCCAGGCATGTTTAGCGCCGGCAAAGTCTGCTGCCAGTGTCACCGTGACAGGTTTATTATTAGCAATGCCGTCAGCGGAAAGCGGTAGATCGATGAAAGCCAATTCCTTGTCATTAATGGGTAGACGAACTTCTGAAATGTCGGTTGCATAGATCAAAGCGATCGTCGCACCACGATTAATAAATTGCCCAACATCCACTTTCTCAGACCTTACCCTACCATCGTAAGGCGCTCGGATTTGAGTTCTCAGCAAATCTCGTTCGGCGCGTGAAAGTCTGGCTTGCACTTCTCTGACGGTCGCTTTGGCGACTGACAATCGATTGGTTGCATCATCTTTCTGCGCGTCGCTGGTGAGATTACGTCTGGCGAGGTCGAGTTGCCTTTTGTGTCCTTTTACCGCGTTGTCTAACTCGCTTTCTGCTCGAGCGAGTGCGGCCTTCGCCTGTTCCAGCGATTCGGCATAGTCCAGCGGGTCGACAGTAATCAGGACCTCATTTTTGCGAAAGAACCCCCCGGACACCATTGACTCGGATATGGCGGTAATGCGCCCGGAGACCTCTGGAATCAACTCGCTCTCAGTCCTGGGCTCAATAGTGCCGTGTGTTGTGGTTGTCATTTGTAGTGTGATTGGTTCAACAGCCGTGACGCGAACAAGCGGCGCCAATGAAATCACAGGCTGAGGCTCTAGTTTGGGACCGGTTGCGATGAGGGTTGCGGCGAGACCGAATCCGAAAACAACAATGATTAAAGGTAAAGCTACGCGTTTCACTCGGACATTCCTCGGTTTGAATAATCAACTGTTGGCTTCGCTTCTAATCCAGCGACAGTAAAAGTAATCAGTTTGCTGATTTTTCGTAATTTTGTGTCGCCAGCCTCTTCCATACTGAAAGGACCAAACCGGCCGACAAGGTGCAACATGCTGCCGATGACAAAATGGAAGCGAAGAGAGACCTCCTCCTCGCTCACTTGGGGTATTGTGCGCGTCAAAGCAGCAATAAAACGAGATGAGACCTCGCTGAATTCCGCTTGAACGATCGTTCTAAGATTCTCATCGGGCTCGCTGACCACCCGATTCATCAGCGCGGGCAGGTGTTCAGGTAAGTCATTGCTAGCCAACGGAACAAGTAATGCCTCGAGTACTTCGCGGGTCGAAAAACTGTTTTTTTGTGCTTCAAGTTTGTTCAGCGATGCTAGGCGCTGTTCGTTGATGGGTCTAGCGCATCTATGGACCACGGCCGCGAACAAACCTTCTTTGCCGCCAAAGTGATAATTGGTTGCAGCAAGATTGACGTTGGCTTTGTTAGCGATGGCTCTAAGAGAGGTGTTGCCGCAGCCTTTCTCGATGAGTAATTGCTCTGCCGCATCCAGTATTTTTTCCTGCGTAACGGCAGAGGCGGCATTGAAAGGTTCGTGTTTTGACATAGAAAGTAAATCAAACGTTTGTTTGAATTATGCTGTTGAAGTCAATAATTTGCAACCTGAATTTAAGGGTTGGGGTTATTACATGCACGCTAGATTCCTAGGTGCTGAAGGGCTAATCATGTTTCTTACCATGCTAGGACCGAGCACCCTCTCGCTGTTTGCGGTGGGGCACTGGGTCTGTGTCATGTATTTCGATGGCGTGCCCGGATGAGGCGGTAACAAATAAACCGTGCATTGGTTACCTGTGATTGCGCAACGGGTTAGTCGCTATTTAGCCTCATGGAACATCGACGTCCTGCCACCATCGATAACAAGATCGTGGCTGTTGACAAACCTTCCCTCATCGCTGGCAAGGTATAGCGCGCCTGTAGCGATATCCATTGGTAACCCTGATTTTTGCATAGGTGTTGCACTCGCAAGATTTCCCTCGAGCTTTTGCATCTTTGCGGCATTTTGTTCATCGCTCAGGGTGTTGGCGCGTGCCGAGCCGCCGTAAAAAATAGGTGTCGCGATCGCACCGGGAGAGATACAGTTTACGCGTATTCCATCACCGCCCAGACGAACACCAGCGAGTCTGGTGTAATGCGTTAAAGCTGCTTTCGCGGCGGAGTAGAGTAACGCACCCTGATTGTCGCGAATCGCTGCGATACTTGAGTTGTTGATAATACTGCCGCCCCCACGTGCCTGCATGTGAGGCACAGCATGTTTGATGCCGAGCACGGCGCTACTAAATAATAGCTGCATTGCATAGTGGATGGTGTCTTCGTCGACTTCTGTGATATCACCGGCGGTCGGCCCGCCTGCATTGTTGAACAGGATGTCTATGCCACCGAACTCGGACACAGCAAAGTCGATGGTGTTTTTGATATCCGATTCATTCATGATGTCTGCAGCGATAAACTTGCAACGATCGCCCAACCGCTTTGCAATGGCGCTACCTTTCTCTGCTGACCTGCCGCATATCACTACCTGGGCACCCTCGGCCACGAATAATTCGGCGGTTACTTCTCCAATTCCACTTGTTCCTCCGGTGATAACCGCTATCTTGTTGTTCAATCTTTCAGTCATTTGTTAGCCTCGTTGGTGTATTCAATACTCAGGTTAGTGATGGCAACCTAATTGGGTGGCGGCCGTGGTATTCGTTTGCGTATTAAATCCTCTATGCAAAAGATTCGACAGGTCGTCGCGCCCTCATTGCTGAGGCTTATGGTGCTTGATCATTCCGGTGCTCTGCGGTGGCGTTCAACGAACCGGAACTTGATTGTTCGGTGAGCGTGGCAAAAAGTACGATATCCCCATCGCTACCACCAGTAAACCCGATGACCACCAGAGGCACCCGGCGATACCCTGAGTTTGGTACATTAATCCGGAGAGTATCGTGCCAATTAAACGCCCCGCAGCATTCGACATGTAGTAAAAACCTACATTCATTGAAACCTTATCATGGTCTGAGTAGGCCAGAATAAGAAAAGAGTGAATCGATGAATTGATCGCAAATACCACGCCGAAAAACAGCAAGCCTCCCAGCAAAACAATCTCTCTGTATCCCTCGAGATAAAGCCCGATCGCGATGAGTGCTGGAATACCCGCAAGGCATGTTACCCAGCAAAAAGCGGCCCACCCGGTTGGGCCTGTTCTGGCACTGCTGTAACCGAGTAGTTGAGGTGCTAGAGATTGAACGATGCCATAGCCGATGATCCAGATGGCAATTGCGCTGCCTACCGCGGTGAATGAAAAACCTAATTCTGCATATAGATAGACAGGCAATGCGACGACGAACCAGACATCTCTCGATGCAAACAGGAAAAATCGTGCCGCGGCAAGCCAGTTAATTGCTGAAGTGTTTGAAAATATCTGGCTGAATTTTGGTTTGTTACTGAGTTTGCCAACTGCTGCAGGCAAACTCACCATTGTGATAATAAGCACTAGAAACAATAGCGCGGCAAGGCAGAGCAAAGCGCCACGAAATCCTAACCATTCAAGTAGACCGGCACCGGCAAAAAAGCCTGCACCCTTGAGCGCATTTTTTGATCCGGTGAGCGCAGCAACCAATTTGAACAATCTGGAATCATCAGCACTGCTTGCCAACACCTTAACGCTGGCTTTTGCCGACATCTTATTGAGGTCTTTAGCGATACCTGAAAGTGCTTGAGCCGCCATGACGTAAGGTACAGTAAGCCAAACATCAGGCACTGTAAGCATAAGAAGCGCGACGATCTGTAAGCCCATGCCGATGTGCATGGTTTTGTTGAGCCCGATGCGGGCGCCAAGCCAGCCGCCAATAAGATTTGTAATAATTCCAAAGAATTCATAAAGCAGGAACAACATTGCGACTTCGAGCGGTGAGTAGCCTAACAGATGAAAGTAGAGCACGACCAACATCCGAATGGCACCGTCTGTAACCGTGAAGGCCCAGTAGCCGCCAGTAACAATGGCATAGTTTCGCAATTGAGCGGTCATTGCCGCTACAGGTCTTTAGCCAGCATTTCGAGGATGTCTGCCATTCGACAAACATATCCCCATTCATTGTCATACCAGGCGAAGATTTTCACCTGCGTTCCGTTAACAACCATTGTTGAAAGTGCATCGACAATAGTCGATCTGGGATCATTAAGGTAATCCACTGAAACCAGTGGCCTTTCTTCGTAACCCAGAATGCCGGCAAGTTCGTTTTCCGCTGCCATTCTGAAGAGATCATTAATTTCTTCAGCCGTGACAGGGCGTTCTGCCTCAAAAACAAAATCAGTTAGCGAGGCATTCAGCAAAGGAACACGAACAGCATGTCCGTTGAGCCTGCCGTCAAGCTCAGGGAAGATTTGTGTAATTGCCTTGGCAGAACCTGTGGTTGTTGGAATGAGAGATTGTCCCGCGGCCCGTGCTCGGCGTAAGTCCGGGTGAGCCGTGTCTACGATACGCTGGGTGTTGGTGAGATCGTGTATCGTGGTCATTGAGCCGTGTTTGATACCCACTTGCTCGTGCATGACCTTGATAACCGGCGCGAGGCAGTTAGTGGTGCATGATGCAGCGGTCACTAAATTATCTTTAACGGGATCGTAGTCCTGGTGGTTAATCCCGTAGACGATGTTGAATGCGCCTTCTGTTGGTGCGGCTACCAGCACTTTTTTGACACCCTGATCAAAATATTGTCGGAGCTTATCGGGTTGTTTATGGTGTTTACCGGTTGCTTCAATCACGATGTCGCAGTGACGCCAATCGGTATCCGAGATTTCATGATCGCTACTGTGGGTAATTGCGGAATCTGCAATACGCATCTCATCAGCGCTGCCTTCACAATCCGGTGACCAAGTACCGTGAATCGAATCAAACTTCAGTAGATGAGCAGATGTTGTTCCGTCGCAGGCAATTTCGTTGACGTGGTTAAATTTAAGGCGTTTGCTGTCCCAAGCAGCGCGTGTGACTAATCTGCCCATTCGCCCAAAACCATTAATACCAACTGATACACTCATTAGGGCATTCCAAATTGAAATTGATTGAAAAATTCGGTGATTATTTTGACAGGCCGAGCCTGTGATATCTATCACTTGAGGCTTGAGATCTACTCTGAATATAGATACTCGATTTTGTCGTTCACGAATGTGTACCTAGGATGTTTATACCAGCCATAAATCAGAGATTTTCTCGGTTCTTTGTGAATTTTAGTGCGGAAAACTTTCAATTCACCGTCTGTTTCTCGTAGCCAGAAATCAACGTCATAGATTTTTTTTGAATCGCCTTCGGCGTGGAAGTCGGTACAAGCGAAGTAAACGTCACCATCAATCTGGCGAACCGGATCATGTACCTGAACGAATTTCAGCGTGAGGTCTTCGTTGGTTACGTCATCGTTGATATAAAAGTTGCCTGACTCGTCGACAACTGCAGCCACGTGTTTACGCATGGCATCTTTAATATCTTCGACATAGTACTGCTTGGGTGGGCTATTTTTTGCGATCGAATCAGCGTTAACATTCGACATGAATACACTGATCATGAAAAGAATAAGCCCCAGTTGCCAGCAACTGGGGTAATAAGTACGAGAACTCACAGGGACGATTCCTGTCCGATACTAGTCTTTTTTCTTTGCAGCGCTGCCAGCATGCTCTTTTGACTTGGCAGCGTTACCAGCGTGCTCCTTTGACTTAGCTGCGTTGCCAGCGTGCTCTTTAGACTTAGCTGCGTTACCAGCATGTTCCTTTGATTTAGCAGCGTCACCAGCGTGTTCTTTTGACTTAGCTGCGTTACCAGCATGTTCTTTTGACTTGGCTGCATCGCCAGCGTGTTCCGCTGCGATAGCCATCCAAGGTATAAAGATCAAAATAAGTGCTAATTTCTTCATGATTCCTCCGGTTTGGGTAATGACAAGTTACGCTGTTTCAGGGGTTCTAGCAACAATTCCGATACAGACAACACAACATCGCGTCCTTCAGGTAGTCCAATTTCCTTACCCTGTAACTCGGATGCGCTGAGGTGCTTTGCTTTGGTACCAAACAAATGATCCCAGAAGCTGAATATGGTGGAGTAATTCCGGTCGCCATACTCTCTTTCAACCAGATGATGTAGCGCATGGAAGCGGGGTGTCACGATAACTTTTGAAAGCTGTTGCTCAACGCGCTCTTGTATCTCAATGTTGCTATGGTGAAATTGGGCACAGACGCTGACGCTTATTTCAAACAGAAACCATGCAAACGCAGAAGGTCCCCAGATCACTACCCAGATAGCCTTGACACCTGAGGAAATGAGTAACTCTCCAGGATGGAAGCGAAGCGCGGTAAACACATCTAGGTCATTATCCGAGTGATGGGCTTTGTGAAAGCGCCAGAGAAAGGGTACCCGGTGGTTTGCCCGATGCCAAAAGTAGTCGAACGCGTCAAGGACAATGACCGAAAGAATAAACTCCTGCCAGCCGGTTATCCCAAGCCATCGGGCAACGCCCCAGCCCATTTGTTCGACATGGACGATCCATAAAAGTAAGGGCACATAGACAAGCAATCTGACGCAAACAGTATTCACGATAGCGATGCCTGCGTGTAGGGTGGCTCTGCGATATCGAGGGAGCGTACTCGTTCTAGCGGAGAACAACTGTTCGATGACGAGAAACAGTAAAAACCCCGAAAGGAAAACGATCAGTCGCCCGGTATCCAGATCAATATTCATCGTTGAAACAGCTCAGCTTTTAGTCTCGGTACCACCTGAGTGAAAAGCCGCTCTAGACTGTCGCCCATCTGATCTGCTCTCAGGCCCGGGGGGACGGCCATGGTGACAATATCTGTAATGCCAAATTTTAGAATAAACGTTTTGAGTTCCTCTACACAATGATCCACATCACCGACAATCCAACTCTGGGGCACTGGTTCTCCTTGTTCGCCAAAGCCTTCGCCACTTTCTTCAAAGAAGCGATTATATAGTTCCATTCGATATTTTTCTGCTGCCCGAACAACGGGCCAATCCGCAGATTTATCGTCAGTAACGAGGATGCTACGAATGATGCCGATACGTTTATCCGTTGTTTTGCGCCCGCTATTATTAAGCGCTTCAACCCACGGGTCGAAAGATCTTTTACGTAACCCCTGAGGCAAGAAGTTAGTATCGTAGTGGGCCGCGCGCTTTGCACCTGCTTCCGACATGGCGGCGATCCAAAGTGGTGGGCCTCCTTGCTGGACGTATCCCGGGGTGATCTTGACATCTTCAAACTGATATCTCTTACCTTTGTAGCTGAAACGCTCGCCGGTAAAACAATGCTGAAGCACTTCGATTCCCTCATTCATTAATGAAAAGCGTCGGGAAGCCGGAAATCCAAAGCCGCGAAATTCGTGGGGCGCGTATCCCATACCTAACCCAAGCTCGACCCGGCCATTGCTGATGTTGTCGAGTACCGCGAGATCCTCCGCCAGCCGCACGGGATGATTAAATGGCATCAGGCAAATGTCGGTGCCAAAGCACACATTGTTTGTTACCGAGGCCATGGCACCGGCAACCGGAACCCAGCTCGGGAGATATCCGTCTTCAACAAAATGGTGCTCAGTAAACCACACGAGATCAGCGCCGATTTGATCCAGCCACTGCACCTGTTCAAGGATCTCAGCGTAGAGTGATGCGTCGCTGACGCCTGAGTCCGGCGGATTGCGAAAGTCGTAACTCACGCCGATTCGAAGATTTGGCATATGGCCCCTTATTTTCCTCGCCAAAATTTTACATCGCATTCGAGATACATTTCTATCATCATTCATGAAAAACGGGTAAAACAGTTGGTGTGACTGTTGCCAGATCAAAAACCAACATAAAAATAATAGCAAGAAACTCGATGAACGGCCTTACCTCCGGGCAGGCATTATCGATGCTTTGCCTAGGTGGTCTACAACCGATCGGCCGCGATTCACCCTAGCTTTCGGTCTTTTGATTTCGGGCATAAAACAATGGCTCCGTTGAATGGCTTACTGCGATTTAACCTCGCTCCAGACAACCCTGTTCTCCTCATGCTGATGAATCTCTTCCTCTGAATAGCCAATGGATCGCAGTATGTCTCTATTGTGCTGCCCGGCATATGGGGGTGGGGTTAACGCTGGCTGAGCGCCACCAAATACGACACCAGCGCCATGTCGTTGGTATTTTCCCCATTGCGGGTGGGTGACTTGCTGTGTAATTTTGGTTTCTTTGACTTGCTTGCTGCTCAGCCAGAAATCGGCGGGTGATGCGTCGTCAACCCTGACACAAGCGATGCCTTGATCGATAAATTTTTGTTGCCAGTGATCGGCGGTCTCCGTAAGAAATAGCTCCTCAAGAAACGCTGTGACCTCATCATTATTAGTTTGTGCTGTGATTTCTCTGAGCACAGGTGAAGTGATGCCGCTCTGCGCCAGTAGCGCGTTAAATTGCATTTTCTCTTGAGTATGGACAAGCGCGAGAAACACCCATTGGTTTTCTGAGCAGGGGTATAGTCTATAGGTTGGAGACAATCCGTGACCTAGTTCATCTAGCATTGGCCTTGATGGTTTGTCGGGGTAGTCAACAAAATCGTCAAAATTGGCCCAGGCATTAGCGCCAAACATATCCATCAGAATCTGTTGCCCTATGCCGTTGCGTTGGCGTGCAACCAGTCCCAGCATGACTGAAGTCTGAACGGCCATTGCGGTATTAGGGTCTGGATTTACTTCATTTGCACGCATCATACGTCGGGTCCAGCGTTTCAAACTTTCCGCGTCTTGGCGTGTCTCTGGCACACGGCCGCCCATTTGATACATGACGCCGCCCATCGCGGCACCGGGAATCGGGTGGGTGCTGGGTCGCTGCGAACCGGGCCCATCGGGACCATAGCCATTGCTTTGCAGATAGATGATTTGCGGGTTGAGGGCTGCTATTTGTTCATAGCCAAACCCAAGCCTTTCCGGAACACCGGGTCTGTAGTTGTGGATGAGCACATCTGCGTCTTTGATGAGTCGCAGTACAATTTCGCGTCCAGCTTCAGACTTCAGATCAAGACTGATGCTTTGCTTCCCTGCATTCACGCGAGCAGAACCGATACCTTTTGCCAGGCCACGGTAGGGGTCGCCGCCGATTTGCTCAACTTTTATTACCTCTGCACCCATGTCACTCAGAAAACAGGCACCCAGAGGCGCAGCAATAATTGTGGCGATTTCGATGATTTTGATGCCCGCAAGGGGGCGCCTGTCGCTGGATGTAGTTGGGGCTAGCCGTGGGTCATCCCGCCAGCTTGCAGCGAGGTTTTCATTATCCGGAGTTTGTCGGTGAATTAATGCGGGGGTTTTTGTGAGTCTCGCGATAGGACCCAATTGTGTACTTTTGTTAGGTCCGCTGATCGCATGACCGTTGGCGATGATATCCGGATCTTTCAGTGCTTCTTGTGTCGTCTGATACGCTGTCGCGACGACCCCTCCATTTTCAATACAATCGTTGATCCATTCCGCCGCGGGTTTATCCTGAATTCGTAGCAACATACGCTCACGAAACGCTTCGTGTTTGTCCTTAGGCAGCGTCATTTGCGCAGGATTCCAGTCCGGGTCTGCAATGACATCAATTAGGTCGGTCACCATGAGAAAATTGTCAAACAGATGGGGAAGCAAATTGCCGAACTGTACCCACTTTCCATCGCCTGCCTGTGCTGGATGATAATAGAGACTCGGCATGGGTGGTTCGTTACCGGGTCCCGGGCCATAGACACTGCCTAGCAGTGACTCGAACTGACGACCGATCATTGGGCCCTGTTCATAAGGGAGCAACCCCTGTAGCAGGCTTGTCTCGACCAGCGTGCCATATCCCGTTTGACCGCGTCTAAGCAGCGCGGCGAGAATACCTGAAGTCGCAAACTGTGAGCAGGCGTAGGTTGCAACCTGAAGGGCCGAAAATACGGGTCCATCACGATCTACGATCCCTGCGAAGGTACTCATTCGACCCGCAAGTGCTGCAGCGACATGCTCATAGCCGGGTAGATTAGCAAGGGGGCCACTACTGCCATAACCAGTGATATGACAGAAAATCAGGTGGGGATGGCGTGCTGAAATTGAATCGTAATCGAGCCCCCTTTTCAGCAGGGCTGCGGGGCGCCAGTTGCAAACCAACACGTCCGCGCCTGCGCACAGAGACTCGAAGTCTTCCATGTCTGTAAGCTTGTCAAAATCGAGATCAATCGTGTTTTTGCCCCGGTTCCACATCGGATATGAAGGAGACTCTGATAGTGGATCCGCTGCGCCGGGTCGTGACACTGTTAGTACTTCGGCGCCAAAATCCGCAAGAATCATTGTTGCGAGGCCTGCGGCAGGTCCGCGGCTGAGGTCGAGTATTCGAAGTCCGGTTAATGGCGTGGTCATAAGGTTGTCGCAGCTTTGCAATTGGAAATTGCGAGTATGTCATAACATGCCTGTTGCGCAATGGGTTATAGTTCTGGGAAACAGATGACCAATTAAAAAACCAGTCTATCCACGAGTGGTGCCAACAGGAAACCAGTATATGAACGAAGCATGGATTATTGATGCCGCCAGAACGCCGCGAGGTATAGGCAAAAAGGGTCGGGGAGCGCTCGCGGAAATTCATCCGCAAAAAATACTATCCACCGTTTTCCGAGCGCTAGTGGAAAGGACAGATCTAGACACTAAAGAAATCGATGATGTCATTATTAGTTGTAGTCATCAGTTTATGAAACAAGGTAATTGCATTGGCCGAATGGCGGCATTGGATGCCGGGTTTTCAATTAACGCCTCAGGTGTCACGTTGGATCGGTTTTGCGGAGGAGGAATTACCTCGGTAAATTTGGGTGCGGCGACAATCATGAGTGGGATGGAGGACTTGATCGTCGCTGGTGGTGTTGAAGTCATGTCTTACTATCGCGAAGTAGAGCCGCCAAACACCCTGGATGCCGGGAACATTGATCTACGCGTGGCACATCCGCAGTTGTCGGTAGGCATTGCGGCTGATGTCATTGCCAGTGAAGAAGGTTTCAGCCGGGCGTCATTGGACGCATTCTCTGCTGAGAGCCAGCGACGTGCCGGTGCTGCGCTGGAAAGCGGTGCGTTCGCACGGAGCCTGATCCCTGTTCACAATTCAGACGGTGCGCTTGCGCTAGATACCGAGCAATATCCTAGACCGAGCACAAATGCAGCACAGCTAGGACAACTCAAACCGGCATTTGAAGCCCAAATGGAGATGGAGTTCGCGGATAGCGGAATGACTTACAGGGAGTGGGTTTCAAAGACCTGGCCGGGCCTGACTGTTGACCATCGACATCACGCCGGTAGTTCGTCGGGTATTGTCGATGGGGCGGCGGCACTTGTTCTCGCATCATCTGAGTACGCTCAGCACCGCGAGTTGAAGCCTAGAGCGCGGGTTCGTGCCATGGCGAATATGGGTCACTCACCGGAATATATCCTTAATGGTCCCGTTGATGCCGCAAAAAAGGTGCTCAAGAAAGCTGGAATGACACTCGATGATATTGATCTTTTTGAGGTGAATGAGGCTTTTGCTGTCGTGCCGATGAAGTTCATGCGCGATCTGAATGTCGATCATGACAAACTTAACGTCAATGGTGGCGCTATCGCGCTGGGCCACCCGATTGGCGCGACGGGGTCGATGTTAATCGGCACGGTGCTTGACGAGCTCGAACGACAGGATAAGACTACTGGGCTTGTCACTATGTGTGCGGCGGGTGGTATGGCGCCTGCGATTATTATTGAACGAATCTAGCGATAGGAATGCATTAATGCAGATGGAATTTACAGAAGATCAGGCGCAGTTTCGTGAGGTTGTTTCTCGCTTTCTGCAAGATAAATCCACGCCGCTTGATGTTCGGAGTTTGATGGCGTCAGAATCGGGATACGACAAAGAGGTTTGGCGTCAGCTTTGTGAGGAAGTTGGTCTAGCGGGTACACATATCCCTGAAGTTTTTGGCGGGTTTGGTTTTGGCCCCGTTGAACTCGGCATCGCGGCAGAAGAAATGGGCAAACATCTTTACTGTGGCCCCTTCTTTTCTTCGTCTGTCATGGCTGGTTATGCATTAATTAACGCCGCAGACAATGCTAGCAAGGAGAAACTGCTGCCAGGTATTGCGATCGGTACTACGCTCGCGGCGCTGGTGCTCGATAGTTTAAACACGCCGGAATCTGTGGGCAGAGATCTGCTAGCTGAGAGTAACGTCGTTAATGGTACTGCTGGACTTGTGCTTGATGCGCACATTGCCGATTTGTTGATAGTCATAGCGCGCACTGAAACGGGGTTAGGGTTGTTTTCAATTCCGGCCGAATCCGAGGGTGTGACGATTGAGTTACTTGAAACCATCGATCAGACACGGAAAGTGTCTAGAGTCAGGTTTGATAACGCCAAGGCTGAATGTATTGGCGAGGTGGATCGCCAATCACTGAATCTAATTTGGGATCATATCTGTGTTGCCTTGGCACATGAGATGATCGGCGGTGCACAACATCTATTGGAAACAACAATCGACTACACAAAGCTTCGATATCAATTTGGTCGACCTATTGGGTCTTTTCAGGGGTTAAAACATCGTTGCGCAGATTTGTTGATGGAGGTTGAGATAGCCAAGGCCGCGACTCATCATGCTGCCCGTTGTCTAGCTACCGGTGACGGCGAACCCTATGCTGCTAGCATGGCTAAAGCGCTTGCTGCCGATACCTATATGAATGCTGCAAAAGAAGCGATTCAGTTACGGGGAGGCATTGGATTCACTTGGGAAGAAGATACCCAGCTCTGGTTTAAGCGTGCAAAAAGCTCGGAAGTCCTGATGGGGACGCCCAATATTCATCGGGAACGAATGATATCTTTAATGGAGGAGCCCTCAGCTAATAAAGAGCCCTCAGCGGAAAGACAGCCCTCAGCGGATGCGGAGAAAACAACATGAGTACAGACACAGCATCATTGATTAGCGATAAAGGCATTCGTGCTGAGTTGGAGGCATGGCTCGACGAGAACTGGTCTGTTGATCGTTCTCTCCTGGAGTGGCGTAACCTGCTTGTCGACGGTGGTTGGGCGGCGACGGGTTGGCCTTCAGAGTATTTTGGCCGAGACTTCAATCGTGATCAGGTGGCGCTAGTCCATGAGATTTTTCGAGATAAAGGCGCAGTGGGTGCGGCATCCGTTGGACCGCGAAGGCTAGCATCTGAAACCATTCTGGCGATGGGGAACGATGACCAGAAACGCAGATACCTTCGCCCCATCCTCACTGGAGAACATGCATGGTGTCAGTTGTTCAGTGAACCGGGGAGTGGTTCGGATTTGGCTGGACTGTCAACGAAAGCCGAGTTGGTTGATGGTAAGTGGATTATCAATGGCCAAAAGGTTTGGAACACCAGCGCGCACCATGCAGATTTCGGGATACTGGTTGCCCGCACCAACTGGGATATACCGAAACATCAGGGTATCAGTTATTTTCTGATTGATATGCATCAGCCGGGTGTTGAAGTCAGACCCTTAAAGCAGATGAATGGACACGCCTCGTTTAATGAGGTGTTTATGACAGACGCAGTGGTGCCGGCGGAAGACCTCGTTGGCGGCGAAGGTAATGGTTGGGCGGTTGCTACGACGACCTTATCTTACGAGCGGCGAGGTGCAGCGCCGACTTTATCCGGCGCCTCTTCGCCGGAAAACCCTATGCAAGGACGTGTCTACGACGAGTATCGGCAAGAACTAAAAATCGCAAACGAGCCTTACACCTGGTATCCACAGCGTCAGGGCAGGGTCGACCTCATTATGTCGCGGGCGAAGGAGACGGGAGCGATATCTGACCCTGCAATACGGCAAGAAATGGCCAAACTGTTCTGTATGTCAAAGGGCGCTGTACTTGCATCTCAGGCTGCAGAAGCCACACGTAAGTCCGGGTCTAATGAGATCGTGCCGGCAGGGTCCATTGGTAAACTAGCGGCCAGTGTTATTGCCCGACAGTCAGCGTATGTTCACACGATGATATCGGGTGCTGATGCGATGCTGAGTGGTTCGGCGTCTGCTGAGGAAGGTATGGTTGCGGAAGTATTGATTTCTGTTCCCGCAATTTCTATCGCAGGTGGAACTGATGAAATTCAAAGAAACATTATTTCGGAGCGAGTACTCGGCATGCCGAAAGAACAGCGATCGGATACTGGTCCGTATAGAGATATAAAGCGCAACACCTAACAGTACTTAAGCAATCTAGGAGAATATTGATGTCAGATCTTCAGGCATTCAGAGAAGAAACCAGAAGCTGGTTAGCAGAAAACTGCCCTGATGGTGCTCGTGGGCCCGGGGAGGTTCACACCGGCAGCACTAAAGTGTCAGTCGCTGCAGATACTCAAGCCTGGATGGAAGCAATGGCTGAAAAAGGCTGGACCGTGCCCATGTGGCCAGAAGAATATGGTGGCGGTGGTCTAAGTATTGAACAAACGCGAGTGCTCTATGATGAGATGTCAGCGATAGATGCGAGGCCTCCATTGGTGAATATGGGCACTAGAATGCTCGGACCTACCTTGTTGGAATTTGGCACAGAAGATCAGAAGATACGACACCTCAATCTCATCGCTCGGGGTGGTGCGGCATGGTGTCAGGGATACAGTGAGCCCGGTGCAGGCTCGGATCTGGCAGGGCTAAATACGAGAGCCGTCGCGAGCGGCGATGAATTTATTATCAACGGTCAAAAGATTTGGACCTCTGGGGCACAGAACGCTGACTGGATGTTTTGTTTAGTGAGAACGGATCCGGATGTGCCAAAACATCAAGGTATCAGTTTTGTCTTGCTGCCGATGGATCAAGCCGGGGTAACGGTTCGCCCAATTTCCCTGATCTCCGGAAGCTCACCATTTTGCGAGACATTCCTCGACGATGCGGTAGCTGAGCGACGTGACCTCGTTGGTCAACTGAATGAAGGTTGGTCCATTGGCAAGCGGTTGTTGCAGCATGAAAGGTCAGGGCAGGGCGGTCTCGGGCCCTCTGCAGCCAGATCAAGACCGGTCGGTGTGTCTGTTGACCTAAGTGTAGACAAAGTTGGTTTGTCCTATGTCGGTGCTGTTGATGGCAAAATAAGCGACCCAACACTTCGGGATGAAGTGGTGAAATGGAAAATGCAGGATGCTGCGTTTAAGGCAACGCAGCGACGCGCTGGAGCCGAAGCCCAAAATGCAAAGACGCCGGGAGAGGCAACATCTATATTCAAGCTTGTTGGTTCAAGTCTGGCACAGGATCGGCAAGAGCTGATAGTTAAGCTTATGGGCAACAGCGGCACGGGTTGGGAAGGTGATGCATTCAGTAAAGATGAAATTGGTGCAACGCGTTCCTGGCTGGCAAGCAAGGCCGTGACAATCTATGGCGGAACTAATGAAGTGCAGGCAAATATTATTGCTAAACGTGTATTGGGTCTCCCGGATTAAGCACCGGGAGTGCCGTTCAGACTAGACTTCGGTTGGCGTGGGGTTTGAAATCAATAGCATTGGCTTCGTCATAATAGCGAACGATGTAACCTTTAGGCGGCACTAACTCATCAATCCGGGCGCAGTCTTCGCTCGTGATTTCGACGTCTACCGCACTCAGATTGTCTTCTGTTTGCTCGAAGGTCCTTGGTCCAATAATTGGCGCTGTCACGCCGGGCTGAGCCATGTTCCATGCCAAAGCGAGTTGTGACATCGAGCAATTTTTGTCGTTTGCCATTTCCTGCAGTAGATCGAGCACTTGCCAAGTTTGCTCTGTGGCACGTCGGTTGGCGTTGTCTTTGCCGTCTTGCCAGCGGGCGCCTTCTATTTGCTGATCTCTCGTGTATTTGCCTGATAGCAGACCACCGCAGAGCGGTCCCCATGGGATGACTGCGAGACCAAAAGACTGAGCTGCTGGGATGACTTCCCGCTCCGCTGTCCTGTCCAAAAGGTGATAGGCGGGTTGTTCGCAAATCAGTCGATTGAGTCCAAGTTCTTTTGCTACCCAGAGAGACTCCACGATTCTCCAAGCGGGAAACATGCTGCCTCCGATGTATCTTATTTTTCCTGCCTTTACCAGATCGTCAAGCGCACGCAGTGTTTCATCAATGGGAATCTCTGAGCTGCACCGGTGCATTTGGTAAAGATCGATCCAGTCCGTTTTCATCCGTTTCAGTGATGCATCACATGCATTGATCACGTGTCTACGACTCAAACCTTTTGCATTTCTATCTGCTGGATTAGCGAAGTTAAACTTTGTCGCAAGGATAGTGTTCTCGCGCCTGTTTTCACTTGCCAGCGCCTTGCCGACGATACGTTCGCTCTCGTTACCGGCGTAGACATCGGCTGTGTCAATAAAATTCACCCCGCGATCAACCGCGTGATCGATTATCCGAAAGGATTCTGTTTCGTTACTTTTGCCTCCGAACATCATTGTGCCAAGGCAAAGCTGACTTACCTGTATGCCGGTTCGGCCGAGTGGGCGGTATTGCATGTTGGATGCTCTCCTGATCTTTTGACACGACGACTGCACCAAATATAAGAAAACATTTACGCCAGTTATCTCATATTCATGCAGGGGAATTGCCGTTGATATCAGGTAAACTTGTGAGAGTAAAGCGATTCAGACTGCGCGTATAAGCTGGGTATCGAACGTGGAAAACAAGAAAGCTTTAGGCACATGAGGCATAACATGACTGATATTGGTTGGGCAGATAATGCGTACGATGATCCTGAGATTATTCAGCTTCGTCGCTATCTCGAGGAAAACAATGGTATTAAGGGGCTGGAAATTGTTGCTCCTGATGACGTCGAACGGGCCGTGCGCTTGTTTCATCGTGACGGGTTTGTCGCGGTAGAGGGCATACTGAACGAAGAACAGATCGATTTTTTGGCAACCGGCTGTAATGAAGTTATTAACGAAATTATTGCGCTGGATGAAGGGAGTCAGGGTAACCGAGGGTCGCATCGGTATTCGTTTGGCGGTTCCAGCATGACCCGTAGTCAACTTCATCGTCCTGAATGGCAAATGCTCGTTGATATACCTGAGGTGCTCGATCTACTTAATGCATTATTTGGTTCAGAGGACTACATACTGCGAGCAGCCAGTGGTGATTTCTGTCTACCTGGCGCCGTGGACTACCAACGCCTTCACTCGGACGTGCAGGATTGGATCGCAAGCGATAAAACACCATTTAGTGCATTTCATGATCCAACCGGAGATCTGACAATCCGAGATTTACCCAGTCCCTATATCTGTGTGAACTTTCTACCCCAAGCCGTGACTCGCCTTAATGGTGCGACCCGGCAAATCCCGGGCACGCAAAAATCACGGGCACTTATTCCCGGGCTTAAGCATGAACCAGAGTGGATGAAGTTGAGTACAGTTTGCCCCGTACCGGCTGGTGCTATCATGATTCGCGACGTACGGGCCTGGCACGGTGGCACGCCAAATGTTTCGGACAAAACGAGATCGATACCCAATCTTGAATTCTATGCGCCCTGGTTCCGTGAACCCGTCGTGCCCGGTATCACCTACAAGGATTACAAGAAGCTCTCTGCTAATGCTCAAAGGCTGACCCGGTTTTCTGTTGCTGATTCAAGTGAAGCACTGTTGACCGGCGCAACCCTCAAAGCCCCCTGAAACGGAAGGAAATTATGCAATACCGACAATTAGGTCGATCCGCTCTAAAGGTGAGTGAGCTTTGTCTCGGCACCATGAATTTTGGACCTCGTACCCAGCCTAGCGAGTCCTTTGACATACTCAATGTGGCCCTCGAAGCAGGCATTAATTTTATTGATACGGCAAATCAGTATGGTGGCGATCTCGGAGTGGGCACCACGGAAAAAATCTTAGGTAACTGGTTTGCAGAAGACAAATCCCGCCGAGACCAGGTCGTACTTGCAACAAAAGTGCACGAACCAATGTCCGATAGCGTGAATGATAGGGGATTGTCCGCGCGTCATATTCAGATGGCATGTGATGCGAGTCTGAAGCGTCTGGGTGTTGAACATATCGATCTTTATCAGATGCACCATATTGATCGCTCTGCACCAATCGACGAGATATGGCAGGCAATGGAGCGTCTTATCGGTCAGGGCAAGATAACCTATGTCGGTTCCAGCAACTTTCCAGGCTGGGCGATTGCCCGGGCAAATGAAAAGGCTAGTGCACGACATCAGCTGGGGCTGATTTCAGAACAAAGCCTGTTTAATCTGATTGAGCGCAGGGTTGAGCTGGAGGTGATTCCGGCATGTCGGGAATATGGCCTTGGGCTCATTCCCTGGAGCCCTCTTGCCGGTGGATTACTGGCGGCGACTCATGGAAAGAGCGACGACAATCGTGAAGGCCGGCGCAGCTCCGAGGGGATGATTAACGCAATTTCTGAAAGATCGGAGCAATTAGGACAATATCAAGCGCTCTGTGATGATTTGGGTGAGTCTCCTAGTGCGATAGCCTTGTCATGGCTGTTACACCAACCCTGTGTCGCAGCGACAATTGTCGGTCCCGCGAATGTTGGTCAACTAAAGTCAGTGCTGCACGTACCTCAAATTAAGCTTGATGAATCAACATTGAGTCAGCTCGATGTGATTTTTCCCCCCTGTGGCGAAGCCCCCGAGGCTTACGCTTGGTAATAACCTCTCGGCGAGCACGACCTGTTTTATAGGCCGCAAATTTTGTCGCGGAAATGTAAAAAGTTGTTATTCGTCACAGCTTCTAATGACTCGCTCTTAATTTAATTGAGCAATTCGTTTTGCGTTGTAATAAAGTAAAAAATGATCTGATAAATTGAAAGAACGACTCGCGTTTAAGGTGAATATCGATGAAAAAACTTAAAGTTAATGGTGCGTCTTACAATGTAGATGCTGATGAATCCACACCTTTGTTGTGGGTAATTAGAGAGCAGTTAGGCATGACGGGCACCAAGTATGGTTGTGGTATAGCTCAATGCGGTTCTTGCACTGTGCATATCGACGGCAATCCGGTGCGCTCATGTGTTATGCCGCTATCGGCAGTCAGCGATAAAAGCGAGATCACGACCATTGAGGGTCTTTCCGACGATGGTTCTCACCCCGTTCAGCAAGCTTGGGCAGAGCTGGATGTTCCTCAGTGCGGTTACTGCCAATCCGGCATGATAATGGCAGCAGCGAGTTTGTTAGATAAAACGCCCGATGCAACCGATGAAGATATTGATAATCAGATAACGAATATTTGCCGATGTGGCACATTCCAGCGTGTCCGTCAGGGTATTCACCTGGCTAAAACTAAGCAGGCCTGAGGGGAGACAGACAAATGATAAAAACAGATGACGTAACAACTTCGAAAAATCAATACGCAGTATCCCGACGCGGATTTCTGATTGGTGCATCAACGGTCGGCGCGGGTTTGTCGATTGGCTTTTTGCCCGCGTTAGCATCGGCGACAGCTAAAAATGCAACCATGGACGAAGTAAATGCCTGGGTTCAGATTGCAGCTGATGACACCGTGACGGTGCGAATAGTGCGTTCTGAGATGGGACAAGGCACGCTAACGGGGCTCGCTCAGTTGGTTGCCGAAGAACTGCAATGTGACTGGAATAAGGTAACCTGGGAGTACCCAACTCCCGGTGAAAGTCTGGCGCGGGAAAGAGTGTGGGGGTCTTTTTCAACCGGGGGAAGTCGCGGACTTCGCTCAAGTCAGCAATATGTCCGGGAAGGCGGTGCAGCCGCAAGAATGATGTTGGTACAGGCTGCTGCAAACAATTGGGGGGTCCCTGCGGCCGAATGTCGTGGTGAAAATAGTGTCATTACCCATAGTAAAAGTGGCAGAACAACCACCTATGGCAAGGTCGCCATGGCAGCCTCCAAGCTTTCAATACCTGAAAACATAGCACTCAAAGACCCATCCGATTGGACAATCGCTGGAAAACCACTGAAGCGCCTGGACACGACTGAAAAGCTAACGGGCCAACTCGTCTACGGGGCCGATGTTAAATTGCCAGGTATGCTGCTAGCGAGCATTAAGGATTGTCCTGTGATGGGCGGCAAATTAGTGAGCTTTGACGATGCTGCAGTGATGAAAATGAAGGGTGTGCGAGCTGTTCTAAAAATAGAAACGGCTGTTGGCGCGAACGGTGTTGCTGTTGTTGCTGATACCTGGTGGCAGGCAAACTCGGCATTGAATCAGTTGCCGATTAAATGGGATTTTGGTCCTAACGGCAATTTTAACGATGAGGAGTTGACGGAGTTGCTGGAAAGCGGCCTCGATGCGGAAGAAGCATTCAGAGGTAATTGGGAGGGGGATGTTAAAGCAGCTTTTTCCAGCGCTGACAGAATGGTTGAGGGGGTATACAAATGCCCTTCTCAGAACCATGCCCCCATGGAACCGATGAATACAACTGCGCTTTACACCAGCGACAAATGCGAAATCTGGTGTCCGACGCAGAATGGTGAAGCCGCATTAGCGGCTGCATCTGAGGCGTCAGGTGTTCCGATTGAACAATGTGAGGTTTACAAAACCATTCTCGGTGGTGGTTTTGGTCGTCGTGGTGCTCCTGATTTTATTCATCAGGCAGTCGAGATTGCGAAAGCATTTCCGGGCACGCCAGTTAAGTTGCAGTGGAGCCGTGAGGAGGATCAAAAGCACGGTTTTTATCATCCAACGACCATGGCAAAGATGAGAGGCAGCTTGGATTCAAAAGGTAATCTAACGGGATTACACATGCGAATCTCGGGCCAGTCGATTATCGCAGGCTTAATGCCTAACCGGTTGGTAGACGGCATGGACTTCGCCACTTTTCAAGGTGTTGTGAAAGGCGGAATAAACCCGGGTATGGACGACCATCAGATTGCCTATGAATTTCCTAATTTAATTGTTGATCATGCAATGAGGAATCCACCCATACGGCCGGGATTCTGGAGAGGTGTAAACGTCAATCAAAACGCTGTTTACCTTGAGTGCTTTATGGACGAAATGGCTGCTGCTGCCGGACGTGATCCACTGGAATTCAGGCTGGCACATCTAGAAAACAGCCCGGAAAGTGCAGCCGTGCTCAAGGCTGTTGCAGAGAAGTCAGGATGGGGAAACGATGATGGTAAATCGCGGGGATTAGCTTTATTCCACGCGTTCGGCAGTTACGTTGCAGCTTGTGCAGATGTGACTGTTGATCGTGATGGTGATTTAAGCATCGATCGAATTGTTGCTGCGACAGATTGCGGTACGGCTGTCAATCCGCAGCAAATCGAAGCGCAGATTGAAGGTTCTTTTGTTTATGGTCTTTCCGCGGCATTGTATGGAGAAATTACCTATAAGAATGGTCAGGTTCAACAGGATAACTTTCATACGTATCCATCGATGCGAATAAAGGATATGCCAGAGGTTGAGTCGATCGTTATGCCCTCAGGTGGTTTTTATGGTGGTGTGGGCGAACCGACAATCTCCGTCGCTGCGCCTGCCGTATTGAATGCAATATTTGCGGCCACTGGCACAAGAATCAGAACCCTGCCGCTCAAGGATCAAAAGCTAAGGGCGTGATGGTCATTTTTGGAAAAACGACTTTTCCTACGTTGGCTACCCTGCTGTTATTGTTAGGTGGCTGCGTCGGATTGGGGCAAGATACGGAGGTGATTGGTGATACCGCGAACGTGGATAGTTCGTCGCTCACTCAAGCCGCAAGTCTGGCGTCTGTTTGCAGTGGCTGCCATGGTATTGAGGTAGAGAAGGCAGGGATCGTGAGTTTGGATGGTTACTCTGCAAAACGTATCTCGATACTTTTTCGCGGATACAAAAATGATCCTGTTAGCACAACGACGATGCATCGTATGGCCCGAGGCTACACGGATGAACAGATCGAACTTATTGCGATGTATCTGGCCAAAGGGTGATGTGATATGAACGAGCCAATATCTCGCCGTGATATCCTAAAAGTACTCTCTGCCGTTGGCTTGACCGGTTTGCTGTCTCCAAAAGTTCTGGCCGCCAATCAAAGGTCGAAGCTGGTTGTTGTCGGTGGCGGTTTTGGCGGTGCAACGGCTGCGAGATTTGTCAAAAGGTTGCTTCCGACGTTGAATGTGACCTTGATTGAACCCTCTCGCACCTATATCGCCTGTCCCTTTAGTAACCTTGTGATTGGTGGTTTGCGAACGCTAAATCAGCAGATGTTTACCTATGATGCGTTAACAGCTGAGGGTATACAGGTCGTGCCTGAGATGGCGGTTGCTGTCGATCCTGTTGCTCGTCGAGTGTCGCTATCGAACGAAACTGTGCTGAACTATGACAAACTCATATTAGCGCCGGGTATTGATTTTCGCTGGAATGCGTTAGAAGGCTACGATCAAAAGGCAGCGGAAACGATGCCTCATGCCTGGAAAGCTGGTGTTCAAACCGAAATTCTGAAACAGCAGTTATATGCGATGCGGGATGGTGGCGTTGTTGCGATATCAGTGACTGCAGCGCCGTTTCGTTGTCCTCCAGGGCCCTATGAACGGGCCAGTGTCATTGCAAACTATCTAAAACACCACAAGCCCAAAGCAAAGCTTGTTGTGTTGGATAGCAACGAGCGTTTCTCCAAACAACCGCTTTTTCTTGCGGCTTGGGCTAAACATTATGGGGAGATGGTAGAGTGGCGAAATCCCTCGAATGATGGGCGTGTTAACAGCATCGATGTGAAATCAAACACGCTGCATACTGATTTCGATTCTTTGAAAGCTGATGTTGTTAATGTGGTGCCACCTCAGCAGGCCGGATTAATTGCGCAACGTGCAGGTGTGGCAAACGAATCTGGTTGGTGTCCGGTGAATGCACTTGATTTCGAGTCTAGTCTGCAACCGGGCATTCACGTTCTCGGTGATGCAACAATTGCGGCGCCGATGCCGAAGTCTGCTTTTGCCGCGAATGCGCAAGCGAAAGTCTGTGCGATCCAAGTTGTGAGAGCATTCAGTGAACTTGAGTTAGAACCTACAACGCTGGCCAATACCTGCTACTCGTTTATTACCCCTGACAGTGCAATTTCGGTTTCTGGCGTCTATCGCAATGATGGTGGAGAGTTTGCTAGTGTCAACGGAGCGGGTGGTATCAGTCCGCACGATAGCTCTGATCAATTTCAGCGAAGTGAGGGGGTCCAGGCCAGAGATTGGTTTGATGCAATTACTCGGGAGAGCTTCCTTTGATGTCGAGGCTACTGATTGCGCTCTTGTGTGCCTCTGGGGTTGCGCTGGTTGCGTCGTGCTCGACCGATAAATCTTCTACAACGGGGTCAACTATTTTGGGCGTCGCAACTTCGCTGGATAGTTACCGCATAGATAACGATGAAATTAGGCAGCCACTGGCTCAAATATCACACGACCTTGAAATGGGCATCGACGTGTTTGTGAGCAGGGACGCGGGCCATTGCGTGTTGTGTCACCAAGTTGATGGTCTCGAAGCACCTTTTCAGGGAAATCTTGGTCCGGACCTTTCAGATGTCGGGTCTAGATTAACACCGGCACAATTACGATTTCGGATCGTCGATGCATCGAGGCTTAACCCGGCGACGGTGATGCCTCCTTACTACCGAGCTAACGACCTTTCACAGGTGCCGGAAGCTTTGCGCGGCAAGCCTGTGCTTAGCGCAGCTAAAATTGAGCATTTGGTGTATTTTTTATCTTCGCTGCAAGGAGGTTAGGTGAAAAAGGAAAGAGCGCTAAAGTTTGGTCGAAGATCCGCGTTAAAAGTTGGAGCCGCAAGTGTCGGTTCAATGATTTCAGCACCTCTGCTTGCATCACCGGCGGCGGTTGATGCTTCAATCGCGACACTGTTTGGTGGGCGGGTCGTGCATCCAGGCAAAGTCAGCGTAAAAATTCCACCCATTACCGAAAATGGCACTTCGGTTTCATTTAGCGTTGACGTGGATAGTCCGATGACACCTGAGGATCATGTGGTGCGGATTGCGGTGTTCGCAGAAGAAAACCCAGTGCCCGATATCGCGAGGTACGAACTAGGTCCTAGAGCGGGTATCGCCCGGGTTGAATCTCGAATTCGTATGAATGGCTCGCAGCGAATTAGAGCCGTGGCAGAGATGAATGATGGCAGTTTATGGTCTGGTTATGCGTTCAGTATTGTCACGTTAGCGGCCTGTCTTTTGTGAGTATGTGGCATGTTGATTATTCGAATTAAATCCCCGGCAAAAGCGACCAAAGGCGAGGTTATCGAACTCAAGGCGATGATCCAGCATAAAATGGAAACGGGTTATCGCAGGGATAGATATGGCCGACAGATACCAAGAGATATTCTGAGAAAGTTTGAATGCATCTACAATGATGAGGTCGTTTTTCGGGCGCAGTTTTTCCCTGCGGTAGCGGCGAACCCGATTCTTACTTTTCATACGATAGCCACAGAATCCGGCAGTCTTATTTTTAAGTGGATTGATGAAGCAGGAGTCGAAGCATTCGACAAAGTTGAACTGGAGGTTGTTTAATCGCTGTGGACACCCCCTACCAATTTCTGGGAACCCTCTTTACCCTGCTAGTAACTTCACTCGCTGTTGCGGAAGAAATTCGTAGTTTTGATGACAAACCTGACCTTAGTTCAAGCGAGGTTCAGTCCGGTTATGATTTTTTGAAGCCGGAATCTCAGGTGTTGCAATCAGACGACTTTGCAAATCCTGGTTTCCTCTGGGTTGAGCGTGGCAAGATTTTATTCAACAAAGAGGCTGGGCTCGAAAGTTGCGCATCTTGTCATGAGAAGCAGGGGCGACATAATTTAGCAGGCATTGCCGTGACCTTTCCGAAGATGGTTTCTGGCAAGCTGACTAATCTTGAGGGTCAAATTAATCGGTGTCGAGTTGAACGACAACAATTGCCTGCAATGCATTATGAATCGGAAGATCATCTTTCGTTGACGGCATACGTTGCCTCTTTGTCGCGTAACCAGCCTTACCAGATTTCGATCGAGGGTGAAGCGCAGCCTTTCTTTGAGCAGGGGCGAAAGTATTATTTTCGGCGCAGAGGGCAATTAAATCTCGCCTGTCACCAGTGCCACGATAACAACTTCGGTAAGTTGCTTCGGGGTGATAGGATCAGCCAGGGCCATCCTAACGCCTATCCCGGGTACAGGTTGGAGTGGCAGACGTTTGGTTCTCTGCACCGCAGAATCCAAGATTGTGACGTGGGTGTGAAGGCGCAGCCATTTCAAGCCGGTTCGACAACCTACATTGCTTTAGAGCTTTATTTGGCTTGGCGTGCAAAAAACCTTCTGTTGGAATCTCCGGGGATACGTCGCTAGCGGTTTAAGCAAGTGCCGGCGTACGCCTGTGTCGATATGTCGATTTTGATTTTCGTTAAGCGTGCAGGGCATTGGATTCGGCAAGAGGCGCGAGAGGTCGTGAATCCTACGTTGCATCAGTTTTTGAGCGCGATGAGGCTGATATCAGCTAAGGTTTGTTGCGAGGATAGGTTCTGGAAGGTAGTCTTTACGGCAATACCTCAGGATCAGGAGATTTCGCCGTCATGGCAGAGCCAGTGAAATATATTGACAGGACCCGGGACTATTACCTTTCTCAAGGTTATGCAAAACCGTATCAATGGGCGCATTTTGAGGAGATTCCATTTGCGAGGCTGACCAAGCCGCTTGCCGAAAGCCGGGTAACGTTGGTTTCCACGAGTGATGTGGCGATTCGTAATATTGACGGAGAAGGACGCGATAAGAGCCAAGAAAACCTCAAAGGCAGTGCCTATGTTATTCCATCTGAGACGCCAGAGTCACTTTTGTTCAGTCGTCAGGAACATTACGATCAGCACGCAACTCATTTAGAGGATGTTAATACTTACTTCCCAGTATCGAGGCTAAAGGAGAAAGTTCAGCAAGGTAGGCTGAAAAGTTTGGCGCCCCGATGCCATGGGGTTTACACCGCCTATAGCCAAAAACGTACACTGGAGCTTGATGCACCTGAAGTGCTCCGCAGGTGTCGTGAAGATGAAGTCGACATCGCCGTGCTAACGCCTGTCTGACCCGTATGCCACCAGACCGTGAGTCTGGTTGCCCGACACCTTGAAGCTAACGGAATCCCGACTGTGGTTATAGCCACAGCGAAAGACATTGTTCAGAATTGTGGCGTACCTAGACTGTTATTTGTCGACTTTCCGCTGGGGAATCCTTGCGGTGTGCCCTTTGATATCAATATGCAGTCGGACATACTCGAGTCGGCGCTAGGTCTCTTGGAGACGGCAGAGCTTCCTGGTAGCACAGCGGTAGCGCCCCACTCGTGGCCCGACGGAGAAGCGTGGAAAGATACGATATTTACGGCTGAACAGCCCTTTCTTGAGGGTGAGGCATATGACAACTGGATTGCGGCCAAACAGCGCTACCGAAACCAGAAGAAAGAAGAGACTTAAATGCAGCAAGCTGAGCTGATTATTTATTCCACGCCGCTGTGTGCGCCCTGCGAGGTATTGAAACGGATTCTGACCACGGAAGGACTCGACTTCGTGGTTAAAGACCTGATGGTTGACGAAGCAGCGGCAGAGTTAATGGATGTTAATGGCATCCGCTCAGTGCCCGTTCTTGGCATTGATGGTGCGCTTTATCATGGGGAAGCTTTGAGACCGGAAAAACTGGTAGCACTGTTGGATTTTGAATAATGGTGCCAGCAAAAACGCAGTAGCGCTGATTTCCGCAAGCGTCGCGAAAGTCTCTGTCTGACGGGAAAACAACACGCGCTTTTGATGCTCGCGTGTCTAGTATTTCGGAGTTGTTAATTTTGTTAGTTGTTCAACATATGATGCGAGAAAGGTCCTTCTTCATCGCACAGCCACCGCTCGATCTTGATTGCTGTAGCAGAGAATTGCCGGTAGCATTCTGGATATCTTAAGCCTATGCAACTCGGGCTGTTGACTATTTTTAAACGGGAGTAACTGTGAGCAACTTGGTCGAACAACTCGCGCTAATTGTTGGTAATAAAGCTGTCATCACGGGCGATTTGCTTTTAGATCGTGCGACGTCATATTGGGATGCGACTCCCACACAGGCTCAGATGCTCGTTAAACCCGCGTCTACAGAAGAAGTCAGTCGCATTCTTGCTCACTGTCACAACCTGAATCAAAGTGTTGTGGTACAGGGTGGCTTAACCGGTGTTGTCGCAGGGGCAAAGTCGGCCAGCGAGGATGTGATTATCTCGCTAGAACGTCTTAACAAAATTGAGGATGTTGATGCGCAAGAAGGTGTTGCCACTGTGCAAGCGGGTGTTATTTTGCAGAAGCTGCAGGAAACGTTGGCAAACCAAGATTTATTGTTTCCGCTAGATTTAGGTGCTAGAGGCAGTTGTACTATCGGGGGTAATGTCGCCACAAATGCCGGAGGCATTAATGTGCTCCGATATGGCATGGTAAGAAATCTTGTCGTTGGACTTGAAGTTGTGCTGATGGACGGTACGGTTATGTCGTCCATGTACCCTATGTTGAAAAATAACACTGGCTATGACTTGAAGCAGTTGTTTGTGGGTAGTGAGGGTACGCTAGGGGTCATCACTAAAGTTATGATCCGGTTGTTTCCGCTGCCTACCAGTCGGCAAACGGCGATGATCGCTGTCGATAGGTTTGAGCACGTGACTGATTTGTTGAATCAGTTTCGCAAAGGTCTCGCCGGTACACTAAGTGCTTTTGAGGTAATGTGGCAGAAATACTATCGAGGCGTTACCGGTGAAGGTGACCACAGACCTCCGATGAGTAGAGACTATCCTTTTTACATTCTCGTCGAAGCAGAAGGGTTCGATGTTGCGTCGGATCAATCACGGTTCGAGAAGTTATTGGAAACCGCCTTTGAGCAGGGAAAAATTTGTGATGCGATCGTTCCAACATCCGATCGTGAGCGGGCAGAATTATGGATTGTAAGGGAGGAATTTGATCCGCTACTTCCTTCGTACCTTTATGATGTGAGTCTGCCGCTAAAACACATGACCAAATACTCCGACGAGATTGAACGAAGGCTGAAAGACGAAATCGGCAATGTTGAAAGTGTCGTGTTTGGTCATATCGCCGACGGAAACCTGCATATATTCGTGCGTCCTTCGAGCGCAGAGGCCTACGCTAAACCTCATGAATATAATGAGGTGAATAAAATTGTTTACGGCTCGCTGCAGAACTACGGTGGCTCAGTGTCGGCAGAACATGGTATTGGGCTTGAAAAATTGGCGTGGCTGAATATAAATCGTAATCATACGGAATTGAACCTGATGCGCTCGATAAAGCAGGCGCTAGATCCTAAAAACCTGCTCAACCCTGGCAAAGTGTTTGCTGTGTCTGATTTATGACCATCGAGCATGCCGCACCTTCGTTTGTATTTGACCCTGGATTTGAAGATCGACTTGTTGAGTGGCGTCATCTTCTGCACCGTTCACCTGAATTTGGTTTTGACGAGGTGTTCACCTCAAATTTTGTTGCAAACAAGCTCGAAAGCTTCGGCATTAAAGTGCTCAGGGGCATTGGAAAAACGGGTGTGCTTGGCATTCTGAAGAAAGGAGATGGGGCCAGCAGTATTGGGCTGCGCGCAGATATGGATGCGTTGAAGATTCAGGAGCAAAACGACTTTGCCCATAAGTCACAGTACGATGGCATGATGCACGCCTGTGGGCACGATGGGCACTCGGCAATGTTGTTAGGTGCGGCGGAGTATCTGGCCAAAAGCGGCAATTTTTCGGGCACGGTTTACTTTATTTTTCAACCGGCAGAAGAGCACGGTAAAGGCGCCCTAGCGATGATCAAAGATGGTTTGTTTGATGATCATGGTATTGATGAGGTTTACGGTCTGCATAATTTACCCGGGTTACCCGCAGGTGCATTTGCGATTCGCCAGGGGGCTATCATGGCGAGTGAAAGCAGTTTCCATATTGAAATTAAAGGCACGGGAGGGCATGCCGCGATGCCTTTTATGACGGTGGACATAATGCTGGTTGCGTCTCAAATTGTTGTCGCATTGCAGTCCATTGTTGCCCGAAACCTGAATGTTTTGTCGAAGCCAGCGGTTGTTTCAGTGACGGAGTTTGTTACAGACGGCACGGTGAATGTTTTACCGTCAAAAATTTCTCTCAAGGGTGATTGCCGTTGTTTTTCAGGTGAAACGCTTAAGCTTTTGGCTACGTCAATGGAACGAATCGTAGCAGGTTTGTGTGCCGCTGCCGGTGCAGAGTACGCATTTAATCTAGAGACTGTGTTTCCTGCAACGGTCAACCATCCTGGTCCAACTTCTGTTGCAATTCGGGCCGCCGAAGCGGTGTTTGGGTCAGAAAATGTCAATGGAGATTGCGATCGTTTCACTATTTCCGAAGACTTCGCCAATATGTTGGCGGTTAAACCTGGCTGTTACGGTTTAATCGGTAACGGCGGGGAAGAGGGTAGTGGTTGTGCGCTGCATAATCCCCAATATGACTTCAATAATGACATTCTGTGCAAAGGTGTCGAATACTGGGTCAGATTAACGGAAAGAGTGCTGGCTTAATTTTGAGTCATTCAGTCCCTTATAAACCTCTAAGGTTGCAACCTTTGCGTTCAAGAATGGGTCTTAACTCACGAAAAGCGGCCGGGGTGTCCATCAGCGGTATTCTTGGGTAAAGATGATGTACCACGTGGTATTGCATACCAGAGGAGCCAATATTACCTAAGCGGCTTCGGAATGCCTCCGTATCCTTATATCTGCCGGTAGCGCTACCCGGATGATGTGGTTTCCAGGACAAATAGTAAGGAATATAAAATTGCGCGATGTGCATGGGTATCCACCATAGCAATGCAGCCTCAATCGCATAACCAGTTAATGCGAGCACATAAAGCGTCAGCATATAGAAAGATCGCATCATGATGGCTTCTATCACGAGATTGGATTTACCTGTCCGCGCAAGCGCCTCACTGTATCGGTCGTTCTCCTCGGTGTGGCCGGGTTGCTTTTTTCTAAGCTGCTTTAGAAAAAAATCTAATCGGTTGGCAGCGTGTACGTCATAGTCTGGGTCAAGGTCCGGATTGTTTGCGTGATTATGGTGTTCCATATGCGTGTGACGTAAATATCGGAAAGGCGTTGCAAATGGAATAAGAGAGACGTGCCCCAGCAATTCGTTCAACCAACGTAATCTGTGCCCTTTTCTGGCAATAATACTGTGCTGAGCATCGTGAGAGGGGAGATAGGCGAGTGAAACGTTTAATACAGCTATCGGGAATGCCAGCCAAAGAGGCAAAACATCCAACAGGACAAGTGGCCAAAGCGCTAGCCAAACCGACGTATTAACAAATCCCCAAGCAATAATGCCGAGAGGCATCTTTTGCATGTATTTTACGGCGATTTTGCGTTCCATATCATCAAGCTGGTCTTCGCTCAGCGCATCCCAGTCAATCGCATTGGCTACTTGATCCATATCCAGCTCCCTCTCAGTTGTGCAACGAGTCCTAGTGCACCGCCTGCGATTAATCCCGCGATCATAGCGGACGTGCCTGACTCCATGAGCTCAAGTGCGATCAGTGTTTGTGTCGTAAGCGGCGCTAAGAACGCCAGTGAAAAGACTAGCGGGGAAAAGAGCCAGCGAAGCGCTGTCTGAAGAAGATTTTTAAACACAGGGATACCTTTGGCCACAACAAACGACGACTATAAAAAACAATGTAGTCGTTGTCTACATGTTTTCGGTCACGCTGGTTATGAGCGACTAAGCGAGTGTGCAAATCGATGCAGTGATCCCAATGTCTCGTAATAAAGATCGCGGGCGATATCGGGAAAGGCGAGGTCACCAGCGTGCGATGTGCCATGAACTGTGCGGGCGATTGCAGGAACGCCCGCCGCCATAAGTTTTCGGTAGAACGCGAGTCCCTCGTCTCTGAGAGGATCGAGTTCGTTGACAGAAATGACGTGCGGCGGCAGCCCCCTGAGCTGTTCGATTGGACAGTGGTATGGCCAGGCCAACGGGTTGGTTTTATGTTCACCTTCAGGATCGTAAACACGGACCAATAGAGCCATCTGGTCGCAGTTGATACTGTATCCATTATTCTCGACGAGCGAGGGTAGGGCCTGGGGTGGATTAATGTAGGCACCAGAAATATAGGGGCAACAGGCATAAACCCCATCAATCTTCGCTAACCAACCCTCTTGTTTGGCTTTCAGAGTCGTGGCAATGGCTAAATTTCCACCGCCAGATTCACCGGAAATAATAATAGAGGAGATGCCGAGACGATCGCTGTTTTTGTCGGCCCATTTGACCGCCGCAGCACAGTCATTTAGCCCCGCTGGGAAAGGATGGTTGCCCAGCTTGCCGCCGCCGTTTCTGAACTCTACGCCAATGACACGAAGTCCGGCACTAGCGAGATCATTACGCCAGCGAACAAACATGGGATCCGCTGCTGTCATCAGCACCATGCCACCACCATGTGTGTGAATGATGCAAGGCCCATGTTCAGCTGCATCGGTTGGTGAATGTATAAACAGGGTGATGTCGTTATCATCAGCTCCCTTGATCGTCTCCACGGTACTGGTAACGTTTTCATAGTTGGGGATGGCATCTTCCATCGCCGAATGCATTTTAGCGTCAGCGTCCTCAAAATCTTTTGCGTATTCGATAGCTTCTTGAATTGAAGCGTTCGCCGCATCTGGAATCTGCAACGCGGGCAGTGCGGCTTCCGACGCGAATACAGCAGCTAGCCTTGGATCGGTTCTAGGATCAGTTGCGATAGTAAGGTCCGGGTTGCCCAACTTACCGGGTTGCTGCGTCTGATGATTGTTTTGGTCATTCATGGAGTGTCTGTCCTTACCGAAAAATACATTACACTACCGACACTTTGTACCGAATGTAAGCGCTGAATTAGCGAGTGACAATTAGCGAAAGTGACGATTCGCCCCAACGGCATCGAAGGTAAAATGATCGTAGTGTTTAGAGCGATGTGCTATCGGAGTGTGATATCTTCTGTAAACAACCGTAACCTAAGGAATCCTGCATGGCCACAACATTTCCCGGTGTTATCAGTTTCGCATTTATGGTCAGCCTTATTTTACTTGGCGTTGGGTTGCGTGCGCGAATTAGGTTGCTTCAGCTCGCACTAGTGCCATCGAGCCTCATTGCTGGCATTACGGGTTTTGTGCTCATCAACGTTGATATGTCATTTGGCTTTAAGAGCAGTGATTTTACCGCTTTTGCTTTTCACTTCTTTACTTTGAGCTTTATGTCTCTTGTACTAACAGGCAAGGAGCCGGCTGAAAGAGAAGCACCAGCTGTTTCTATAGCACGTGGTGGTAGTTGGCTTTCGTTCATCTGGGTGATGAGTCTAGTTTTGCAAGGCGTGACAGGTATTGGAGTTATCATGCTTTATGACTACTTGACCGGAAGTGAGTTGTCTTATTTTCTCGGTGCTATCGCTACCCACGGATTCACTCAGGGCCCGGGGCAAGCCCTGGCTTTGGGTTCAATCTGGCAAGGTGAGCTGGGTATAAAACACGCGATAGATTTTGGTCTTATCTACGCTTCTGCAGGTTTTGTCGCCGCCTTTTTGATCGGTGTTCCTATTGCCAGAATAGCGATCAGTCGCGGGATGAATCAAAACAAGTCCGCTGTTATTGACGAAGAGTTCTTATCTGGGCTTTCCCTTCAGGGGCGCGAACCATCATCAGGTAAACAGGTAACACATGCTGCTAACGTCGATTCTTTTGCGTTTCATCTGGCGATTTTAGGTGTTGCTTATTTGCTTACTGATACTTACTTGAAATTCGCTCAGGGATACGCCAATGATTTACAGATCGGGGACGTACATCTTGGTTTGTTTTTCAGTCACAACCTCTTTTTTTTCCATGGATTGATGATTTGTATGCTGTTGCGACAAGCCATTGATAGACTGGGCTTAGGACACATTATAGATAACGATACACAAAAACGTATCACCGGGACATCAGTCGATCTGATGGTTGTCGCCACAATCATGAGCATCCAGTTTGCGTTGCTAGCGATGTACATTGTGCCAATACTGTTGACATGCCTGGCAGTGACACTGGTAACCGCACTGTTGTGTTTTGGCTTTGGTCGTTTGTTAGGTTCATTTAGCGTTGAGCGAGCAGTAACGATTTTTGGCTGTTGTACAGGTTCGACAGGCAGTGGCTTGTTGTTGTTACGAATACTCGACCCTGATTTCTCGACACCGATCGCAAAGGAGCTGGCCTTCTTCAATATTGCGATTATTTTCTTGGGGTTTCATGTCTTAACAATAATGGCGCCTATATTACCCACGTTCGATCTTCTAACAATTTGCAGTGTCTATATTGGCACTTTTCTCATCGGTGCAATCTTGCTTACAATCGCTAATCGAAGACAGTGGATCTAACAATATTAATTTCTAGCAGGGAATCTAATCAATGCGGCAACGGTATTTTTCGATAACGGTGTTTCTGTACGCTATGCTCGCAGCCTGTTTTCAGGAAGTGGCGCATGCAGCGAGCTATGAAATGGCTGACACGCGGATGCACGTAATGCAAAACGCTAAGACTCGGAATCAGCATTACATGCTTTATGTTCAGCTGCCGCAGGGTTACGAGGACCTCGAAAATCGTCACAAGCACTACCCCGTAATTTATTTGCTCGATCCTTATTGGGATTTTCCGGTTGTTGCAGGTGCCAGAAGTGGACTGGTTTTTGACGGTATTGTTCCCGAGTATATTGTTGTGGGGATTGGCTACTCGACGCAAGGAAAGGCAGAGGAAGGTGATGTCGTCAATAAACTTAGGCAGATCGATTATACACCTGTCCAGGATACCGTAGATCTTAATACTGGCGATGCGGCCGCATTTATGTCGTTCATTAAGTCCGGTGTGATGCCTTTTGTTGAAGACAGTTACCGAATTGCAGACTATCGCGTTTTTGCAGGCACCTCATTCGGAGGCTTATTTAGTCTTTACCTAATGTTCGAGAATCCAGGTATGTTTCAAGGACACATTGCCATTACTCCAGCTGTTGGTCGTTTTCATCGTTGGGCCTTTGTAAGGGAGTCACAATTTTACGGTGCTGATACTGTAGATGAACCTGAATTCGCCGAACGGGCGCTGCCTACTAGGCTCTATATTTCTGTTGGCAGTAACGACCAAATTGGAAATTTCACCCGTGAATCGATTGCCTTCAGTGAACTCTTGGCGGGAAGAAACTACGAGGGATTAGATTTTAAATTCGAAATCAAGCAAAACGAGCACCACGCGAGTGTGAAGCTCGCGTCATTTGGTCAGGCACTAAAACATGCGTTTGGCGGCTACAAAGAACGGAAATATTGAATTCAGAGTTTGTATATCCGCTTCGCTGTGCCATAAAACATGGCATGCTTATCTGCTTCACTAAAGTCAGCGACGATTTTTTTCAAACCGTTGTAAAGGACGGGATAGGAAATAGAAAAGCGATCCACAGGAAAGTTACTTTCAAACATACATCTATCCGGCCCAAAACAATCGATGGTGTGAAGGTAGTAATCACGTTGTGCCTCAACGAACTCGTCCGAGCTTGGCGGTGTTGCCCGCTCATGCCAACCAAAACCATTATCCGGCATTGCAAGTCCACCAATTTTTGCGACGACATTTGGGTGGCGTGCGATCTCGGCGATATCTTTTTTCCACTGCTTAAAAATTTCCTCTCTTTGGCTTGCGTAGGGTCCAACCCCCAGAGGCGTGCCAAAGTGATCTAGTATTAACTGTGTGCCCCCTACGTTTTGTGCCAGTGTATTAAATTCCTGATTCTGATAATGATAATGCCACGTATCGAAAGTTAACCCCATTTCACCGAGTTTTCGAACCCCTTGTTGAAACTCATGATCGAGGTAGAGAGATTTCGGTGCTCTGCCTGCAATTGTCAGTACCCCAGGGTATTCAGCATGTGCACCGGCATGACGAATGCCTTTAAACCTTCCCTCTGCCAACTCAATATGTTGATGAAGAATATCCTGAACCTGATCACCAAGTGTAAGATCTGCGTGTCCAACGATACCGCTGATGGTTGCATTTGACGCTGAACCTGAAACCGTTTCGCTGAGTTTTGCCTGCTCAGAGACGAATTCTGTTTCGCCTAGCACCCGCAGTGCCTCTGGGCCTTTAGTGCGATATTCTGCATGGCATTCGACGAAAACGGTTTTTTCTATATTGTGTCCACTGCCTGTATCCTGCCATAGGTTTTCGAGTAAATAATCGTTGCCATTGGGGCGGCGCCAAAGGTGATGGTGGGGGTCAATGATAGGGCGATTCGGGTCAATAATGGTTTCGGTAACGCTCTTCAGCCATTCATTGGATCCAGGTGTGTGATTGCTCATGCGGTAACCTTGTGCTTGTTTTATTCAATTTTAGGTTAATAAGTAGTTTACAAACTACGCGTTCTGGCTGATGTCAGTCTACAGAATTTTGTCATTGATTGGATATTCTCGGAGGAGACCAGTTGAATTAAATGGGAAGTCATTCTGTAGTTGATCTGGCACAGTAGACTACACTAGGATAGCTGCTGACATTAACGATGACGACTTTCTCCAAGTCGTCTTTCTGGAATTATTCGCTGTGACTGAGTTTCCGCTGAAAGATATCAAAGTACTTGATTTGAGCAGGGTGCTTGCGGGTCCCTGGGCAAGCCAGACGTTAGCGGATTTGGGTGCAGAGGTTATCAAGATTGAGAGACCGGGCGTCGGAGACGACACCCGCGCATGGGGGCCTCCCTGGTTCGAGGCTCAGGATAGAGAACCACTGTCGGCGTATTTTATGTCGGCGAACCGCGGGAAAAAATCTGTCTGTGTGGATCTTTCAAGTTCTGAAGGTTTGGCGATCGTCAAACAGTTGGCGGACGAATCGGATATCGTGATTGAAAACTTTAAAGTAGGAGACATGGAGAAAAGAGGATTAGATTACCAATCTCTGAGCAGAACGAATAGTCGTCTCATCTACTGTTCGATTACCGGGTTTGGCCAGACGGGACCATACAGGCAGCGACCTGGTTACGATTTCATGATTCAGGGTATTGCAGGTTTGATGAGTATTACCGGTGAACCCGACGAGAAATCAACTGACGGCCCACAAAAAGTTGGCGTCGCAGTTGCTGATATAATGACAGGACTTTACAGCACCATAGCCATTCTCGCTGCCATAGCCGAGCGCAACGAGAGCGGGGAAGGTCAGTACATAGATATGGCGCTCATGGATGTATTGACGGCAAGTCTTGCGAACCAGGCCTCGAACTACCTTGTGTCCGGCAATGCGCCGGGTCGAATGGGCAATGCGCATCCTAACGTTGTCCCTTACCAAACATTTGCTGCAAGCGACGGTCACATCATTGTTGCCGTGGGAAATGACAAACAATTTAGCGCACTATGTGGCGTGATTGGTCGTGTTGATATTGCGACTAACCCTGAATATCTGACAAACGCTGATCGCATCGAAAATCGAGCAACCTTGGCGGTGGAAATTCAAAAGGCAGTGCAAGCTCACACAATGTCTTATTGGCTTGCAATACTTGAAGATGCAGGCGTGCCGTGCGGCCCAATCAATACGATTGATAAGGTGTTCGATGATCCCCAAACGAAAGCGAGGGAGATGGAACTTTCGATAGCCGACATGCCACTTGTCGCTAATCCGATGCGCTTTTCAAAGTCACATCTAAATTATGATTTAGAACCACCTGGGCTGGGCCAACACACTAATGAAGTGTTGGTGGAAAAACTTAAAATGTCTGAAGATGAATTAAATGAACTCAGAAGCAAAGGTATTCTGGGTTAGAGAATAAGGAGAGTTGTATGGCAAGTCATCAGGAAATCGCGGGGGTCAGTGATCAAGATCTTGTGCTGAGAATGGTACGAAGTCACGATGAACGATTTGATGAGACGTTCTGGCGTTACGTTGGAGATCAGGTGCTTACAAATTTGCCCGAGCATCCTCGCATTGTGGATCTGGGCTGTGGGCCGGGTTTGTTTGTTCGTGATCTTGGCGATCAGGTCAGCGGTGCTGAACTCTATGGATACGATCTAACCCCTGCCATGATAGATTATGCCAAGACGGAGGTAGAGTTTGCCGGTAGCCAACCTGAGTTTGATGTTTTAGATATCACCACTACGCCAGTGCCTCTTGAGGACAATAGCGTTCATTTGCTAACGATGACGGCGGTGTTACATGTGCTTGATGAACCGTTGGCAATGTGTGCTGAAATTCGTCGTTTGCTCGCGCCAGGCGGGATCTTTTTGTTGCAGGACTGGATTCGGCAGCCGTTATCCAAATATCTTGAAATGATGATGGCCAACGTACCAGCAGAAAAAAAACAGGCGATGGAAAAAGCCATGATGAGACTTTCTGTTGCACACAACAAATATTCTGTCGAAGATTGGATCTGGTTGTTAGACAAGGGTGGGCTCAAAGTATTGCATCAGGCGCAGATACGGTCGGAGCATTTCTGCGTCTTCGTTTGTCAGGAAAACTAGTCAGCCTCGAGTGATCACCAGTGATTCATGTCGCTGCGCTGACCCGTGATGGTTGCTCAATATGACACAGGCACAGTCACCCCCTCAGCTCTCAGCGTTCTTTCGGGCGTAAGTAAAGGTATTAATCGCTGTCGACCTGCATGCTCCTGTCTGTAGGTGAGCATGCGTTTATCCATTATGACAGCAAAGGCACGCGATGCTTCCCCTAGCAACATTGGGTGGGGTTGGTGATGGATAACGCCCCTTGTCTAATTGATAAACGATTAGATTAGGTGATGAGTATTGCGGCTCGTATGTAGATATACTGGCTCTTTTTTTTCAATAGACCCGATAGTATTGATGATGAGATCACCCAAGATAGCACTTGAAATTAAAAATCTGAGCAAAACTTACGGTAACGATGTGCATGCACTCAAGGGTATTGATCTACAGGTCGAGCGGGGTGATTTCTTTGCCTTGTTAGGTCCCAACGGCGCAGGCAAGTCTACGACGATCGGCATTCTTTTCTCATTAATAAATAAGAGCGGTGGCGCAGTAGAGGTCTGCGGCATAGATATCGATGAAAACTTTTCCGAGGCGAAAAGATTAATTGGCATCGTACCTCAGGAGTTTAATTTTAACGTTTTTGAGAAGGTAAGGAATATTGTGGTCACCCAAGGCGGCTACTATGGTTTGCCCCGAGCGATAGCTGAAGAGCGGGCAGACAAGTATCTTAAAAAGTTGGGTTTGTGGGACAAGCGAAACGATATAGGAAGAGAGCTCTCTGGCGGCATGAAGCGTAGATTGATGATTGCCAGAGCGTTAGTCCACGAACCTGAGCTGCTGGTCTTGGACGAACCCACTGCGGGAGTCGACATCGAAATGAGGCGTGAAATGTGGGATTTTTTACGCGATCTTAACGCGAATGACACCACAATCATTTTGACGACCCATTACCTCGAAGAAGCGGAAATGCTGTGCCGAAATATCGCAATTATTGACCAGGGTACTATCGTGCACCACAGCAGCATGAAAGACTTGTTAAGACAGCTTCATACAGAGACATTTGTACTCGATTCACGAACAAACCTGCCAGAAAAAATATCCTTGGGCTCGTTTGGCTTTCAAATCTTGGACGAGCACACGCTAGAAGTTGAGGTGGACAAGGAACAGAATCTAAATTCGGTGTTTCAATCTTTATCAGAGCAGGGAATAGAAATTAGTAGTATGCGAAACAAAACCAACAGACTAGAAGAGATGTTTGTGAGTCTTTTATCATGAGTAGCTATGAAATGTGGATCGCGTTTCAGACGATTCTCAGAAAAGAAGTTCGTCGCTACATGAGAATCTGGCCTCAAACGCTGCTTCCGCCCGCGATCACAATGACTTTATATTTTGTGATTTTTGGCGCACTTATCGGTTCTCGAATAGGTTTGATGGGGGGATTCTCATATATGCAGTTCGTTGTACCCGGGCTTATTATGATGGCCGTTGTGACCAATTCCTACTCCAACATTGTGTCGTCCTTTTTTGGCGCTAAATATAACCACAGTGTTCAAGAGCTGTTGGTTTCACCTGTACCGAATTGGATCATATTGGCTGGTTTTGTGATCGGTAGTGTGAGTAGAGGCTTGCTCATTGCTATTATTGTGACGTGTCTCTCGTTGTTTTTTGCCGATCTGGACGTCCAGCATCCGGGCGCGACAATCCTTGTTGTGTTAATGACGGCGGTGTTGTTTTCTCTTTTTGGGTTTATTAATGCGGTTTTTGCCCGAAATTTCGACGATATCTCAATAGTGCCTACTTTCGTCCTGACACCCCTTATTTATCTTGGTGGTGTGTTTTACTCGCTAGATCTGTTGCCAGAGTTTTGGGCTAATCTTTCCAGACTTAATCCGCTCGTATATGTTGTAAACGGTTTTCGCTACGGAGTGCTTGGTGTGTCCGATGTGAATGTTGGGTTTTCTTTGGCAATGATCACTGTATTTACCATCATTACATTCGCTTATTGTTTGCATCTTCTTAATGCTGGTACTCGATTAAGAGAATGATGACTTGTCAGGTCAGTAGGCTGCCTTCATGGGACAAACACGGTGATGACTGCGGCTATGGATCGTCAGCTTTAGTTGCTTAGGAAGAGTGTGGTCATTAGGTCGGCTTTTATTTCCACTTGCCGAGAGGCGCAACCGCAAACTATCGATTGAAAAATATCGCTTATCTCGAAACCCAAGCGATTGGTATGTTGAAAGTATTGCTACGTTGTAAACAATAAATCAAGACAGGAAACGTTTACCGAGGCATCTCTTCGGTGTCTCCACTTAACTCATCATAACTTTTTGTCTTGTCTTCTCTGAGACCGGTGATAACCGAAGCTAGCACATGTTCAAATTCGGCACCGGTATCCAGAATTTCGCTGTTTTCGGCGATGATCATATGAACGATTTGGTTATGATGAAATTCCCCTACCTTAAGCCCCGCGCGATTGGCGAAGATGTATTTGCCTGTGCTCGGAATAATGGCAACAAGCTTACATGGCGTCAGAGTGCCCTCCATAATCGGTAAGTTGACCCATGCTTCAATGTTGAGTGAATCGACCGCCCGAGTCGTTGCTTCAAATTTTTGCTCGGCTTTTTGTCTTAATAGTTGCGCTCGTTTACGTTTTTTCTGCGCAATCGCCTGCTGTTGTTTAAACCGTTTTACGATTGCTTCTTTTCGTTTTGACAGATACGTTCTAACGAGATTTTTCTTCTCATCGCTTGTGACAGTCTGTACTTCCTTCTTTTTTTGGCCATGAACACTATGAATCAGTGTGTTTAAAAACTGCTCAATGACTTTGCAGCATTTTGAGTTAAGGGTGAGCGGTTGCATGATGCCAGCTTCTGAAAAGCTCGCCATTTCAGTGTAAGTCATCTGCATCACTTTGCGCCGATTGTGGTTGGTGTAAAGAATACGCCGTGCATCGCTACGGTTGAGTATGACCTTGATCCTGGCAACCTTCTCTTCGGGTTCACTTTTATCGTCGAATAAATACCACTGGCCTACGCGTATTTCGCTGATGTGTTGTCTGAGTTCATTGCTAAGGTCGCTCTGGTTCTCCGCATGATTAACATCGAGCGGTATCAGTTCAAAGTCGCAGGGTTCAGATGGAGTACCGGCGAGAATTGCTGCGTACTCTGCCTCGATATCCGCTAAACAAGCTTCGAGTGATTTGGTATCAAAAGACATTTTGTCGCAGAAGTCCTGAATCTGTCCGGGCATTTTTAAAATGATCTCTCTCTGTCGAGCCGTGTCACTGGTCGTTCCCTGAAGAGACCAGGACAATAGGTCTGTTAATTTGCTCGCGGTAGCCCAGAACTTCGACTGAGGCCCTTGGTAGTTATAGACCTGTTGGAGAAACTCATACCAGGAGCCCTGAAGCATAAAGATAATGAATAAGGGCAGTTTTCGGGAAGCCATTTTTTCGTTTAATAGCAGGGTGGAAGAGTAGCGCGCATTTTGGCCCGCAAGGTTTGTCAGCGCAGATTCACAAAGTTTGTGCTCCATTTTTTCAAAAATTGGATTTTCTTTCTCGCATAGCGCTGTCAGCTCTTTAAAACATTGATCCAGTGTCGTGCGACCTGTGACTAGAGCGCGCACGCTGGCTTCAATTTTCTCTATAAACTGTAACCCGAGGATGCCGAGATCCTCACTCCAGCCGATGCCTCGCTCGATCAGTAAATCCATCAAGGAAAGTATGGGCACGTCGTTCATGAGCGACTTGACGCCATTGTTCATCGCTTCGATTACGACTAGCGGCGCCAACTCTCGGATAAACACCTCGATTCTAAAATCTAAATCAGTTTGTCGAAGAATTTCAGTAATGCAATCATCCACATAGTTGATCAGCACAGTATCTTTTGGCGTTAAGCGAGTGTCTGGATGGAGCCTCTGAATTCGTATTGCAATCGTATCTACGTTTTGGTCTGTCGAGCGTGCAGATAATTGTTGTAGCAATGCCAGCAATGCTTCTGGCTGAATTGTTTCATCAGGCTTTTCCGAAGGTGTGTAATGACCTCTGAGTGCCGTAGCAAGTTGCTGCTCGGTAAGCCGCTGGACAGGAATACTCGCCTCTGCCGCGACGATTTTCGAGGCGACGTTCGCAGTGCGAGTCGGTTGCTTGTAAGAACCATTGCTTGGCATTTTATTGTGTCCGGGTGTCGAACCAGGGCTTGGCGAGACTGTCACGCTTAAGCTTATCAATTTTCCGCAGGATTAACGTGACGCGGAGCATGTTTATATACAATAAAAAGCTGCTGAAGCTGATCTTTGAAGTGAGACCTGCTTTTTTGCCTCGAACGACCTTTTCGCCATAGTTTGGTGAATTTGCCCATTGATCTGCCAACGTCGGTCATATTGCGTCAAGGAAAAAAATCAATTAAATCAGCATGATAGTGGTTTTTTAGCCGGCTCTGATACGTTTGGCATAGATCATGCAAAAGATTGGGGGGTGGCTTAGCCATCGGCCAAATAGGTATCACTGTAGGAAACGAGTATGAGAAAGACATTTGGAAGTCACAAACATTGGCGAAATCGGGAATACGAATCTGATGGGCTTGATGTTGGGTATACAGGCAAGCCTCGAGATAGTTCGGGGAAAAAACTTGCTTACTTGGCGATCGCGTTACTGATGTTGGTCATTGGTCTCGCGGGTATTATTATTCCGATTATCCCCGGTTTACTGTTCCTTGCGGTTGCACTTTTTTACCTCGGTAAAGTATTCCCAAGTATAAAATCCATGAGTGACAATCATCCGATTCTCGGTAAGGTCAATGATCGATTCGACCAAATGGCAAGTGTAAAAATATGGGACAGAATTAGGGTGGCTGCTTTGATGAGCGTGGAGGCACTCGCTTCGACCATATCTGCGCTAGTAAGTTATGGGGCCGGGAAGCTCGGCAAGCGCAAGTCGTCAACAAATTTTGGCGGCTAGTGCCGCTGTCTTGGTTGGATATCGCATCGAGGTTAAACACAACGCATCGTGTACTGGGTAATTCCGCTAACTATTTTGCCCGGTAAGTTCACGCAGATTTTGTTCATGGTCGTCTCGATTAATCTGGTAGACATTCAGCACCATCAGTGCCAGAAGGTAGAAAAACAACAAGACAGGCACGTACAGCAGTGCTAAATCGAACAGCGTCTCCTCTGGAATTTCGCCCGGTTTTGCCTGGGTAGGAAATTGCACGTAGGCAAGTATTTGTCCCGCGACGACAACGCCAAGACCGTTAACCGCTTTTTGTGAAAAGCTGTTAGCTGCAAAAAATATTCCCTCAGACCTTCTGCCGGTTTTTATTTCGCTATCCTCGACAACATCAGCAATCATCGCTGCGACTAATGAAGCGGAGGTGATCACAAGGGTTACTTCAATGGTATTGAAGACGATTAGCGTGTTAAACAACACGTTAATGGCGAGAGAGTAGTCTCCGATCATCAGTATGTAGGGGGCTGCATTGTTTTCCGGAAACCATCCCAACATGCGCAAAATATATGGCATCGGTGCGAGCGCGAACGCCAAGCCGGTAATCGTCATTGCCCCTTTTTTCTTTCCAAGCCACTTCGAAATGCGTGGCGCAATGAACAGTGCAATTAATGCAGAAAGGTAATAGGGTAAGTTCATGATACCTATTTGAAAAGTCGTAAACTCCCAAAAGTGTCTAGAAAAATAAATGCTAAGAGAGGTCGAGACGCCGGCGGCCACGGCATACAATAAGGCAAATATAAATAGCGCAAAGAACGAGCGATTGCTGAGTGTCTCTTTAATTTCCGAGGTTGTTCTCTTTAAATTGAAGGGCGCCATGGGTGGCGGTTGCTTTAGGTTCGGTATATGTCGATGAGTGCCGATAGCGCTGACGTAAATTGAAATAAAGATAATGATTGATGCAGTGAGACCATAGTTTCCCCAGCCCTCGATGTATTCCGTGCCGCCTTTTGATTCAGGGAGAAAAACGAGGTAGTTCAGCACCGCCATCGTCAGGCCGCCCCACCAGCCGAAGAAGTACCGGTAGCTCATCATTTCCGTGCGCTCGTCATAGTCGTCGGTGAGTTCTGCTACCAATGCAGTAGATGGAATTTCATAAAAGGTAATGAGCGTCCTTATGACCACGGCCGTGCAAACAAAATAGAGAAACAGTCCTGTTTGATCCCAATCTGGAGGGGACCAAAGGAAGTAATAAGCGACCGCTACTGGCAATCCTGCCATATACATAAAGGGGTGGCGTCGTCCCCACTTTGAATGGGTGTTATCGGAAATGTATCCAACCATCGGATCAGAAATTGCATCGAAGATTAACGCGATTAAAATTCCGACCGAGACGAGGTCTGCACGCAGGCCGACAATTTGGCTATAGAAAAACAAAAGCAGGTAATTAAAGCCATTACTTTTTGCGCCGTTTGCAACTGCGCCAAATCCGTAATAGAACTTTGTCAAGAAGTCGAGTTTCTGAATTGAAGGTTTGCTCATTATTTCCTGTCTTCTGACCAGCGAGTTGAGGATATACGATGCCGTAACTTATCACGGAACAACAGTAAGTAGCATGCCATTTAGTCCTTTTCTTCTTCGGTGTATCCCCGCATGATATGCCTCGAGAATCACCGCTAGACCCAAGGAACACATCATGCCTGCTCATAATTTCAATGCCCTTAGAGGTCGCGTCGAAACAATTACCATCCATTCCGTGGCGTTGGCAGGGAACCTGTTAGGAGATCCCGTTGATCGGGAAGTTGCGGTCTATTTACCTGCGAATTACGACACTTCAACGCAGGAATATCCGTTGCTGGTTGATCTTGTGGGCTATACCGGCAGTGGACTCTCCCATGTAGGCTGGAAAGGTTTTGGTGAAAGCGTACCTCAGCGCGTGGAGAGACTCATTGCGTCAGGTAATATGGGCGAAGTGATCATAGCGTTACCCGATTGTTTTACTTCGTTGGGTGGTAATCAGTACATTGATTCTTTAGCGATGGGAAATTGGGCAACTTATTTAACAGAGGAAATGCTCCCGGCGCTTGAAGGAAATTTCCGTATTAAACCGGGTCCCGAACATCGTGGTGTGTTTGGTAAGTCCAGCGGTGGGTACGGCGCGATAGTGCATGGCATGTGTCACGCAGATCATTGGGCTGCAGTAGCGTGCCATTCCGGTGACATGGCATTTGATCTGGTTTACCAAAATGATTTTGCGAATACGATCATGACGCTCGAAAAAGCTGGCGGTAGCATTGAATCCTTCATGTCTGGTTTGATTTCCAATCAGAAAATGTCAGGTACTGACTTCGAAACCCTGATGGTGCTTGCCATGGCCGCAACCTATGATCCTGATCCGAAAAGTTCGTTTGGGATTCAGCTACCTTTTACAACGGACACCTGTGAAATTATTCCCGAGCGCTGGCGTGCTTGGCTTAAATGGGATCCGATCGAAATAATCGAGTCTGAGTTGGCGCAGCGGAATCTGCGTTCTCTTAAGGCGCTTTATATTGATTGTGGAACAAAAGACCAGTATGCACTCGCTTTCGGAGCGCGTCGTTTTGTCAGAAAACTTGAGCAGTTCGGTATTCAGCACCATTACGCTGAATTCCCGGATAACCACTCGGGCATTGACTATCGAATGGATGAGTCTTTACCGTTTTTATACAGTGCTCTCTCTTAAAACACGCTTATTGATCGTCGCAAAGCGTGTTTCAGGAGACTTCTAGGGCTTCTATTAACCCACGCCGTCGACATATTCTATTTCCGGAGCGCCGGCCATAAACGGTCCGAGTTTGCCGCCGATTGATCTAAAGTGCTCGGACTTTCCATGAGCGTCGAGTGCTTCCTGGTCTGTATACTGCTCAAGAACAATATAGACATTTTTGTCTTCTCGTGACTGATGCAACGAATAGAAATTGTTGCCCGGTTCGCTGCTCGCAACCACGGCCTGAAGTTCCAGAAAAGTTGATTCGAACTCAGCGTTCTTACCTTCCTGAATTTTAAGTTTAGCGATAACTCCAATTGTCATTTATTTCTCCTTTGATAATTGTTTTGTACTAACGGGTCGCTAGCAAATGTAAATAACCGGACACAATTTATGCCGGAAAGTATTGGACTCGCGAACAGCATAGATGGCTAAATTCGCGAAGTTCCACTATACACCATAGAAAGTCAGTATCGTGGATCCAATCAAGGTGTAACTACCCAAATTTTAAGGATCTGAAGTTGGCGCTTGAATGTGACTTTGAGCAATTTAATAATCTGGTCGTCATGAGGCTGAGTGGCACAACCACCGCGGATGAACTCGGCGCCGGCTATGCAAAGATATTTGATGATGAGAGGTTTGTTGAGGGCATGCACTGCATTTGGGATTGCAGCGCAATTGACTTGAAGCGGGTACCGATCAGCGAAGTGCGCCGGTTACCCCCAATGTTAAAAGCATTTACGGTTCGCAGAGGCTCGGACTACAAAGCGGCCATCGTCACGTCTCGTGTGTCTGATTATCAGTTGCTTCGTTTGTACCTCACTATTTTAAAATTGGTCGGTGATATCCAATTCAGACTATTTTGGAATGTCGATAACGCCAATCGTTGGATAAATAAGGGCGTTTAGCTCACAGCTGAGCTTCTCGCGGTGTACAATGCGGTTTTTCTCAGCGCAGTGAACTCGTCATGCCAAAAGCCAGCGATCTCAAGAAAGGTGAAGTTGTCGAAATAGACGGCTCCCCGCATATCGTTAAACATCTTGAAGCCAAGAGTCCCTCCTCCCGAGGTGCCTCTACACTCTACAAAGTGCGTTTTAATAATCTCATTACTGGTCAGAAGAGAGACGAATCTTACAAGGGTGATGATATGATTCGGCCCGCTGATTGCCAGCGAGTTCAGGTTTCTTTTTCCTATATCGATGTCGATCAATATATTTTTATGAACAATGAAGATTACAGTCAGTATGGTTTGAGTAGTGAAACACTCGACGGTCAATTGGAGTATATTATTGACGGACTTGAAGGCATTACTGCGTTGCTTGTCGATGGTGAGATAGCCGCGATTGATCTGCCTCAGTCTGTGGTGATGGAAATAACCGAGACAGCACCGGGCATCAAAGGTGCGTCTGCGAGCGCTCGGACCAAGCCGGCGACCATGTCCACTGGTCTGGTTATTCAGGTGCCCGAATATATTGAGCAGGGCGAATCAGTCAAAGTAAATACGACCAATGCAAAATTCATGTCGAGGGCCTGATTCGTCATGCGATTAAGTGTGGACGACATTCCAGAAACCGAAATCGAGTTTTCTGCGGTTCGCGCCAGTGGTCCAGGCGGTCAAAACGTCAATAAAGTCTCAACAGCTATTCACCTTCGGTTCGATGTCAACAGATCTAGCTTGCCCGCTGAGCTCAAGGCACGATTGTTAACGTTGCGAGATCGACGAGTATCGGACGCTGGTGTCATTATTATCAAAGCACAAAACAGCAGACGTCAGGAAAAAAACAAGCAAGAGGCCTTGTCTCGTTTGGACGATCTGCTCAATAAAGCACAGGTACAGCGCAAGGTTCGGCGTTCTACCAGGCCTACCTACCGCTCTGTTACAAAACGTCTGGATCGTAAAACACGACAAGGCCAGAAAAAGAAACTGCGCCGCGCAGTCGATGATTAGTTGCTAGCTGTAGCGTGACTCAGTGACTGCATCGGTATCTCCAGACATCACTCTCTCAAGGGCGCTTTCCAGATCCGCTAGATAGACGTCTGTTACCTCTAGGTGAAAAGGTGAAAGCATTAGATGCAGTGCTCGGGGTGCTGTTGTCAAACTTGTAAACCATCCCAATTTGTACATTTGCTTGTAAATGGCAAAAACATTTTCGCTAGGATGGCTGAACGCCACAATGCCAACCTGCGGCGTGCCTAGTACTTCAAAGCCTAGTGCCTTGACGCCTTCTTCAATCGTTTCGCGCGCATCTGTAACCATTTTTTGCTTGGTTTTATATCCTTCCACGCCGAGATAGTTCATGACTGCCCATGCCGCTGATATAGCGCCACCGGGACGTGTACCGGACAAAGTTGGCGTGATCATGCGGCCACCGGGCCAGCCATCGCAATCAAAGATCATATGCGCCATTAAGTCCTCCGATCGAAACAACACAGAAGACGCGCCTTTGGCGCAATAGCCGTACTTGTGCAGGTCTGCAGACATAGAGGTGACGCCCGGTACCTCAAAATCAAAGGGCGCGATATCGGCACCGTTCATGCGAACAAACGGGGCAATGTAGCCGCCAACGCAAGCGTCAACATGAAGCCATTTATTTTCCCGCTCAGCGATTTGGCCAAGCGCCGCTATCGGGTCGATCAAGCCGTAAGGGAAACAGGGAGCAGAGCCCACTATCATCATGGTGTTTACATCAATAGCGGCTGACATCGCTGTGGGATCCGCTAGCAGGTTTTGTCCGCAGGGAATTCGCCGAAGTTCTAAATCCATCATTTTCGCGGCTTTGTCGAATGCCGGATGCGCGGAAAAAGGTGCAACAATATTCAGCGTTTGAGTAGCCGAGGTATGATGTGTTGAGCGATGATAGTCGCGTGCTGCCTTTATCGCCATCGTGATCGAGTCAGTGCCGCCAGATGTGATCGAACCAGATGCTGTTTCCGGCGCGTGGAGTAATGACAACCCCATGCCAATGACTTCATCTTCCATTTGCTTGAGGGAAGGGAATGCTGCTGGCCCTAAGCCATTCTCCGACATATAGAGGGCATAGGCCTCTTTCTGCACACGTGCGACGTCTTCGCCAGCATTAAATACATAAACAGCGGTTTTACCCTCGCGCCACTTTGCATCTCCGCCTCCTCGGCTGACCATCTCGGTTTTCAGCGCTGACCATTTCTGGCCTTGTTCCGGCATGTTTTTCAACATAAAAGTCTCCAACGGACTGTAACCTGATAGCGATATTGCTGAGTTAATATTAGCAAGTGCAGTCGAAGCGTGTCACTGATGTTACGATTTTTTCAGGTCGATGGGTATTCTGCATTCGGGATAGTAGGCGCACGGCGAGCGCCTATGATGCGCCTGTTTGCCAATGAGAGATTAGTTTGCTTTTACGTTCATCCAAGCACATGGTAGCGAGTATTAAATGAAAAACTAATCGATCATAAATCTGTGCGAGAAAAATCAGGTGCTTAAATTGAACACGATAGACGCCAATCTTCCCAATTTACCGGAGCAGCCTGAAGGGGTTGCGTGGCCCACAAGATCATGGGCAAAGAATACGATTCGCACGAACGACCCAGCGAGATTCGAAAAGCTGTGTAATGAAATTTTCGACTTAACAGAATCGCAGGGAGTGACCTATGCTTTGGCGATTGTGCAGGGCGGCGAGTTAGTCTATGAACGCTATGATGCTGGCGCGAAATCGGGTGTGTTGCAGTATTCATGGTCGATGGCCAAAAGCATCACGCATGCGCTGGTTGGTATTCTGGTGAAGCAGGGAAAGCTTGATATTTACGAACCTGCGCCGGTGCCGGAATGGCAAAATGATGAAAGAAGAAATATTACTTTAGATCAACTACTTCGAATGTCCTCGGGCCTTGAGTTTAGTGAGGATTACATTGATGGACAAACATCCGATGTGATCCCCATGTTGCAATACGAGGGCCGTCACGACACTGGAGCGTTTGCAGCCAATAAGCCGTTGATTCATGAACCCGGAACGCATTGGTCTTACTCCAGTGGTACGACAAATATAATATGCCGAATTCTGAAAGACGTAGTTGGTGACGGCGCGTCGGGTATGCTCCGTTTTATGAACGATCAATTGTTTGATCCTATCGGGATAAAGACAGCCACGCCAAAATTCGACACCTCTGGCACGTTTATCGGTTCATCTTTTTTGTTTGCAACACCGCGTGATTTCGCACGTTTTGGTTTACTTTATCTGAGGGGTGGTACGTGGGATGGAACGGAAATACTGACACGTGATTGGGTAGACTATGCTCGATCTATCACTTATCGCGACGCAGCGCAGGCCTATGGTGCACAATGGTGGTTGAAGCCGGATGATACCGCATGGTTTTACTGTAGCGGCTACGATGGCCAGCGTATTATGTGTGTGCCTGAAAAAGATTTGGTGCTTGTCCGGTGTGGACGCACACCAGCAGATGAAATCGACTATGTGTGGCAAAGGTTTAATGCCTTAGCAGAGGTACTCTAACTGCAGGACACCTCATGTAATAAGGCATCCTGCTCAAAGCGCGAAGCTGATTTAGTCGCTTTTATTCTTACTTACCTTGAAAGTCTCCAGCGCGACGGGCTGCGACGGAAGCAACGCCCTCCTTATGGTCTGCAGTCCGCTGAAGCCAGTATTGCTCGCTGCCTTCAATATCTGTTGCTGCTTGCACGGCATCAGCGAGACCAGGACGCATCTGTTCTCTAACGGATATCAATGCGAGCGGGGCATTCTCCGCGATTTCTCGCGCAAGGCTTGTCGCTGAATCCCGAATGGAGTCAACATCGGCGTAAATATCGCCGATACCCCATTCCATTGCAGTCTCGCCATTGATGCGTCGTCCGGTATAAAACAGTAGGTTAGCCTTCTGCGGACCGACGACTCTCTGTAATGTGTGGGTTAAGCCAAACCCGGGTGTGAAACCGAGTTTTACAAAATTGGCGGTCATCCTCGTGTTTTCACAAACAACTCTGAAGTCGGCCATCATCGCCAGTCCAAAGCCGCCGCCAACTGCTGCACCCTGAACGGCCGCAATCACTGGTTTTTTGCACCGAAACAGTCTTACCGCTTCCGTGTAAAGTGGGTTGCGAGTGTCGGCTGATTTGGCGCTTAGCACATCGCCTTCCGGTTTTCTGTCGGGAGATGAAAAGTTAGCACCGGCGCAAAAATGTTTACCATTTGAACACAAGACGATTGCCCTGCATGCGCTGTTTTCATCGAGATCTTCAAAACATTCGGCTAGGTCGCGGATGAGCGAAAGGTCGAAAAAGTTGTTTGGTGGTCGATTGATTTCGCATTGAGCGACAAACCCTTCCAGCATTGTGACCGAGACATCCCCGTACTGTTCTTTCATTTTTTTATCCTGATTTTTGAAAACTGGGCTCGACTATAGCAAACATTTTCGCTCGGTGTAGCGGGTGCTGGATTATCGAACGTGTATTTAACTGCTAATGGTAAGCAGACGCGCTTCAGTTTTCGTCGGCCAAAGGCGCTGATCTTATATTTTTGTTTATGGCAACTCTCCTACGCTCACCTCGGGCTTAGTGTTTTTTACACTGAATGCGTCTAAGCGCTGCAGAATTAGCTTGGGAGTTTGCCTCGTAGCACACACTTCCCAATTTTTTGAGAATCAAAAAAACCAATGTTGGCCAGCGCTAGACAGCTAATACGCGCAGTTGTGTCGATTGATCAACGTGCAAAAAGTGTCAAAAGTCGGTACTGTTGTGCGTTTTGTATTCGATCGAGGATAAACAATGTTTCAGGGGTTAAATTTCGAGCCCGTTTCATTACCGGAAGCGGCTGACGAGTTACGCAAGGAAGTGCGGGCTTTTCTTGACGAGGAGACAGGCTGGTTTCCTAACTCTGATTTCAACACGGGCGCATCCGCTGAGTTTAGTCAGCGACTCGCGAAGAAAGGTTGGATTGGCATGACCTGGCCCAAGAAATACGGCGGGAGTGAACGTTCATTTCTCGAGCGCTATGTGGTGACAGAAGAGCTTCTCGCCGCTGGTGCTCCGGTAGCTGCGCATTGGATTGCAGATCGACAGAGTGGCCCGCTATTGTTGAAGTTTGGCACAGAAGAACAACGACAACGATTCTTGCCACCTATTACGCGTGGTGAAAGTTTCTTCTCTATTGGTATGAGTGAACCAGACACGGGTTCGGATTTAGCTTCTATCAGGACAAGTGCCGTTAAAGTTGACGGTGGATGGCTTGTAAACGGCAGTAAGATCTGGACGAGTGGGGCACACCTGAATCATTACATGGTCGCTCTTGTGCGGACAGAGCCTGCTTCAGAAAACCGGCACGCGGGAATGAGTCAGTTGCTGATCGGCTTTGATGATCCCAATGTAACGGTTCGAGGTATCAAAAATTTGGCTGGAGAAAGTGATTTTAATCAGGTTTTCTTCGACGACGTTTTTGTACCGGATGATCAAGTGATCGGTGAGCCTGGCAATGGTTGGGTTCAGGTCATAAGTGAATTGGGTTACGAACGCAGTGGTCCCGAGCGATTTCTCTCTTCTTTTCTGGTGATACAGGAGTTGGTAAGGGAAGTGGGAGACAACCCAACGGATGAGCAAGCAGCACTCATTGGAAAGCTGGTTAGCGAATTGGTGATACTGAGAAGAATGTCAATTTCTGTCGCCGGCATGTTGGAAGAAGGCAAAGCGCCAAATACGGAAGCTGCTTTGATCAAAGAGCTGGGTAACAATTTCGAGCGTATTGTGCCTGAGATTGTCCGCCCGATCTTACCTCAACACGCGTCTGCACATTTTCTAGCAACCCTGAACGATACTATTTTACATGCGCCTTCTTTTACGCTGCGAGGTGGTACCCGGGAGATTTTGCGAGGTGTCATCGCGCGCGGTCTGGGCTTGAGATAAAACCAATTAATGACTGTCGTATGAGCTAAATTTAGCGCGTGCGGGCAGGGAGATAAGAAATGAAAGAAGAGACTCGTCTAATTATCGAGACGACAAACAGAATTCTGTCAGACTTTTGTACACCGGGTATTGTAGACGCAACAGAGTCCGGTGAATTCGCCACTGAACTTTGGCAAACACTGAGTGAGAATGGACTGATTCTCGCCGGATTACCCGAGCATTTGGGGGGTGCTGGCGGCGAGATGGGAGATTCGCTGACCGTGATTCGCTGCGCTGCGCGATTTGCCGCACCAATACCCATCGCTGAAACGTTTATCGCCGCATCGTTGGCAAATTACGTCGGCGCAACGTCCTTTGCAGGCGGTGTTGTAACTGTGGCCAACGGCGAGTTTGAGCTATCAGCGAACAATACGTTGACCGGAAAAGCTGATGCGGTTGCTTTTGGACGGTGGGCGGAAAGAATTTACATACCGGCACGACAGCAAGGTGCAAATGTGCTCTGTGTGGTCGACAGGAATAAGGTCGAGCTGACAGAGCAAGTAAGCATTGCCGGAGAGCCAAGAGATGCTATTCAAATCAACCTTGCACTTGGGGCTGATGACGTTTACGAGGCGCCGAACGATCTACAAGACTACGTGCTTCGTCTTGGTGCGATGACCCGTTCAGTCATGATGTCGGGGGCGTTGGAAAGCGCGCTGGAATTAGTCGTAGACTACTCGCTAACGAGGCAACAGTTTGGACGATCGATTTCGAAATTTCAGGCTATTCAACATCAACTGGCGACAATGGCTGGTGATGTTGCTGCCAGCATTCGTGCTGCGGACTCTCTTGTCGAGCTTCAACAACCGGTTGGGCTTGAAGTTGCATTCGCTAAGTCTCGAGTAGGGCAGGCATGTGGCCCGTGCGCAGAAGTTGCGCATCAGGTAATGGGCGCGATCGGATATACATTGGAGCATCACCTAAATCACAGAACAAGGCGTCTGTGGTGCTGGCGCGAGGAATACGGCAACGAGCGCGAATGGCAAGAATTGATTGGTCGCGAAATGTGTCGATCTGGTGCGGACGATTTGTGGCCAAGGATCGCAAGCCTTTAGTGAGCATTATTGATGATGGGTGTAATGTGATGACCGATGAAGAAATGTTAGCTGTCATGGCTGAATTTAGAAAAGGCTACGGCACGGGTGACAAAAAGCGATTGCTTGCTGCGACCACGCCGGACTTTGAATGGCATCAACATTATGGTGATGAAAGCCCGACTGGTCGAGTCATCAAAGGAATAGATGGCCTGCTTGAAGAACTCTCGTGGCGGCAAGAACACTGGCGTGATGTGACATATGAAAATTTGACCGAGCGTGCAGCAGGCGACGTTATTTTGCAGATGTTTACGACCAGGGGCATCGATGAAAACGGTACGAGTTATCACGTCAATGTTGTCGACGTTTATCCCGTACGAGATGGTCTTATCTGCCGCAAAGACACCTATTGGAAAAATATCACTTAATGTCATTGTTACAACGCCTGATCAGGCGACTGGATTTACAACAGCGTGAAACCGATGTTTACACAGGCGGTTCTGGAGAAGGCGGCGTCACTGAAAATTCTCGCTTGTTCGGTGGCATGGTGGCTGCTCAGGCGACAATGGCCGCGCAACTGAGTGTTGACGATTTTCCGTTGCATTCTCTCCATGCCTACTTCCTTAGACCTGGTCGCCCCAACGCTGAGATTGTGTTCAACGTAACACGCGTGAAAGAAGGAAAAAATTTTCGCGCCCGTAACGTGTCAGCAGTTCAAAATGATGAGGTTATTTTTCAGTTACAGGCGAGCTTTCAGCGCGAAGAAGCCGGGGTCGTTCATCAGGACGTTGCACCTGCCTTGGTTGAGCCCGAAGACCTGCCTAATCGAGATCAATTAAGGGGCAGAGAGCGCTGGCACGAAATGCCAATTGACGTAAGAATGGCGACGGAGATTACCGGTAATAAAAACCTGCCTCCTGATCAACAGATTTATGTGAGAGCAAACGGAGAGTTGCCAGACGATCCGAAGGTCCATATGGCCATGGTCGTTTATGCTAGCGATCGGTCTCTGTTAGACACTGCCTGGCGACCCCACGCGGGCAAAGGCCAGCAGAGTGGCGCGAGTCTCGACCACAGCATGTGGTTTCACCAGCAACCGGTCTTTAACGAATGGCTGCTTTATGATTTACACAGTCCTGCAGCGAGTGCAGGCAGAGGACTTGCTTTTGGCGCGATGTATAACCTTTCAGGTGAACGTGTCGTGACGATTGCACAGGAAGGGGTAATGAGACTCCGTTAGTTTCATTCTGAAGCCTCAAAATCCAGAAGGGTGGTGCCACCCTCGACAAGATCCCCGACGTTGTAAAAAATTTCACCAACAATGCCATCGACTGGCGCTTGCATGGCATGCTCCATTTTCATGGCTTCCATAATGATCAGTGTTGCACCGGAGGCCACGCTCTGTCCTGGCGACGCAAGGATTTCTATAATCGTGCCATTCATAGGCGCGATAAACCCTGTGTCCATATCATCGATTAAGTCCTCTGAAGCAAACAAGGGTTTTGTCTCGAAATCAAACGACGCTCGGTCAGTAAAAATCGATACTTTTTCCTCAGTTTGAAAAACACTGGCTGTTTGCTGGTAGCCTTCGATGGTGACTTTTAGTTGATCTCTTATAAGTTCAGCGTCCACTTCAACGGTTATTTCAGGTGTTTTGACTTTGAAACGCCGCTGTTGCTGATTGCCAATTTCTTCTGCGCTTAAATGCAACTCTTCGCCCTGAAAGACTATCGTTCTTGAGTGCTCGCAGGGCGCATTTAAGCGCCAGTTGTCACCTTTGCGCCAGGGACTCGCGGGGTCAGTGCGAGCAGATTCGCGTGGGTTTATCTTTGTCGTTTGAGCAAGCACAAGATAGCACATGGCCATTGCCAAAAATTGCTCAGCGCGATGGTTATCTCGTTCAAACAAGGCTTCTCTGTGTTGTTCAATGAACCCGGTATGAACCTGTCCCTCAACAAATGCTTTGTTTGTGCTTAGCGATTTCAGAAATTCAATGTTGGTTGTGACACCGCGCACGCGATATCCGGCCAGCGCTTTCGTCAAGCGCTGTAATGCCATCTCGCGATCCTGACCCCAGACAATAAGTTTCGCAATCATTGGATCATAGAAAACACCAACCTCGTCACCCTCGCTTACGCCGCTGTCAACTCTGACATGGCTGGACGCTGTTGGGGTTTGTAACAGTTTCAGCGTGCCCGCGGCGGGTAGAAAATCATTTTCTGGATCTTCTGCGTAGATTCTTGCTTCGAATGAATGACCTTGTATTTGAAGTTCAGCCTGAGTCAGCGGCAGTGTTTGACCGTCAGCGACACATAATTGCCATTCGACGAGATCTTGACCTGTAATCATCTCAGTCACAGGATGTTCAACCTGTAAGCGAGTATTCATTTCCATGAAGAAAAAAGTGTCATCAGCAGATAATAAAAATTCGACGGTGCCTGCGCCCACGTAATCGATCGCTAGCGCGGCCTTGACTGCTGCTTTCCCCATGGCTTCTCGTAGCGTTGGCGACATACCTGGCGCAGGTGCCTCTTCAATAATTTTTTGATGTCGACGTTGCACACTGCAATCACGTTCAAACAGATAGACGCCATTACCATGTTTGTCGCAAAACACCTGCACCTCAACGTGTCTGGGATCAAGCAGGTATTTTTCAACCAACATGACTTCATCGCCGAAGCTAGATTGAGCCTCGCGTTTCGCAGCTGCAAGTCCCTCATCAAACGCTTCAGCTGAATGAATCTGGCGCATGCCTTTACCGCCACCGCCTGCCGCAGCTTTTAAAAGCACTGGATAACCGATGGCATCCGCTGCATCTTTTAGTACTTTGGGCGTCTGATCTGCGCCATGGTAACCCGACAGGATGGGCACACCGGCGGACGCCATGATGTGCTTCGCTGCTGATTTCGATCCCATCGCTTCAATTGCGGTAACCGGTGGACCAATAAACGCAATGCCAGCCTTTGTGCATAAGTCAGCAAATGCTGCGTTTTCTGAGAGAAAACCGTATCCCGGATGAATTGCCTCGGCGCCGGTGAGTTTTGCTGCTTGTAGAATGCGTTCCTGTCTAAGGTAAGAGTCCGCCGGTGCTGACCCACCTACGTGCACAGCCTCATCAGCCATTGAAACATGCAGGGCATTAGCATCAGCATCGGAATAGACTGCAACGGTTGCAACACCGAGAGTTTTGGCTGTTCTGATCACTCGGCAGGCAATTTCGCCACGATTGGCAATTAGGATTTTTTTAAACATGTTAGCTCCCTACATTCGGAACACGCCAAAGCGCGTTTCTTCAATGGGTTTGTTCAGTGCTGCGGATAATGACATCGCGACCACGCGGCGAGTGTCCTGAGGTGCAATAATGCCATCATCCCACAGTCGCGCAGAGGCGTAATACGCGTGTCCCTCTTCTTCGAAGTTATCGATCACTGGCTGTTTAAATGCTACTTCCTCTGCTTCAGACCAAGTGTCGCCTTTCGCTTCAATCTGAGTTCGCCTCACTTGAGCCAGTACGCCTGCGGCCTGCTCGCCGCCCATGACCGAAATTCTGGCATTGGGCCACATAAACAAAAAGTTGGGATCATATGCACGACCACACATACCGTAATTTCCGGCGCCGTATGAGTTGCCGATAATAATTGTAATTTTCGGTACCTTCACACAGGCGACAGCTGTCACCATTTTTGCACCGTGTTTGGCGATGCCGGTGCTTTCATATTGTTTACCCACCATAAAGCCGGTGATGTTCTGCAGGAATAAAAGCGGTATTTTTCGCTGGCCACACAATTCAATAAAGTGCGCGCCTTTTTGTGCGGACTCGCTAAACAACACGCCGTTGTTTGCCACAATGCCCACCGGATAGCCGTGAATGCGTGCGAAACCACAAACAAGCGTCGTACCGTAGCGGGCTTTGAATTCATCAAACTCTGACGCATCAACTATCCGTGCGATGATCTCTCGAACATCAAAGGGTTTCTTGGAATCCCGCGGGATAATGCCATTAAGCTCTGTAGCGTCGTACAGCGGGGCTTCCGGTGTCTTGACGTCTAGCGTCACGTGCTTGACGCGATTAAAACGACTGACTCTGTCGCGGGCAATATTGAGTGCGTGGTGATCACTGACCGCATAGTGATCCGCTACGCCAGAGTCTCTGGTATGTACATCAGCGCCGCCTAATTCCTCCGCTGTGACTTCCTCTCCTGTTGCCGCTTTAACGAGGGGGGGACCTGCAAGAAAAATGGTGCCCTGGTCTTTGACGATGATTGACTCATCTGACATTGCCGGGACATAAGCGCCACCGGCGGTGCATGAGCCCATGACGACGGCAATTTGTGGGATGTTCTCAGCTGACATGTTTGCCTGGTTGAAAAATATTCTGCCGAAGTGATCTTTGTCGGGAAAAACCTCATCCTGATTCGGTAGGTTTGCGCCTCCAGAGTCAACCAAATAAATGCAGGGCAGGTGATTTTCCCAAGCGATCGATTGCGCACGCAGATGCTTTTTCACTGTCAATGGATAATAAGTGCCACCCTTTACGGTGGCGTCGTTAGCAACGATCATGCATTCCTGACCATTAACCACGCCAATACCCGTTATGATCCCTGCAGACGGAATGACATCGTCGTAGGTCCTATGCGCGGCTAGCTGAGACAACTCGAGAAATGGCGTTCCAGGGTCAATCAGCGCATCAATTCTGTCTCTGACGAGCAGTTTTCCGCGACTGATATGGCGTGCCTGATTTTTTTCGCCACCGCCTTGTTTGATCAAGGCCACGACCTCAGTCAGATCGTCGATAAGGTGTGACATGTAGGCCTGATTATCGGAAAAGTCCTCCGAACGCGGGTTAACTTTTGTAATAATGATGCTCATTTTCTCTACCTTGTTAAAAAGATCGTCTGGTGCATGTCCGGTTTTTTATGCTGACTCAGCAAACAATTCCCGACCAATTAACATTCTGCGAACCTCGGATGTCCCAGCGCCGATTTCATAAAGCTTTGCATCTCTAAGTAGGCGTCCGGTTGCAAAGTCATTGATGTACCCATTGCCACCCAGCGCCTGAATAGCCTGAAGTGCCATTTGAGTTGCCTGTTCAGCCGTATAGAGAATGACAGCCGCCGCATCTTTTCGGCTCTCGAGGCCACGATCACATGCTCTGGCTACCGCGTACAAGAAAGCACGGCTTGCACTAAGCGAGGTGTACATGTCCGCCAGTTTGCCTTGCATAAGCTGAAATTCCCCAATCGCTTGGCCAAACTGTTTACGGTCGTGTACGTATGGCAAAACGATGTCAATACATGCTTGCATGATGCCCAAAGGTCCGCCGGAAAGAACGGTTCTTTCGTAGTCGAGTCCGGACATCAATACACCCACGCCAGCATTCTCCCTGCCTAAAATGTTAGTTAAGGGTACCTCGCAATTTTCGAATACGAGTTCGCAGGTGTTAGAGCCGCGCATACCGAGTTTGTCGAGCTTCGATGCCCGCGAGAAACCTGGAGTATCTCGCTCGACGATAAAAGCTGTGATGCCCCTAGACCCTTGCGCTGGGTCCGTTTTCGCATAAATAATATAGGTGTTGGCGTCAGGGCCGTTGGTGATCCACATTTTGTTCCCGTTCAGAACGTATACATCACCTTGTTTCTCAGCCTTTAAAGCCATACTGACAACATCTGATCCTGCACCTGGCTCGGACATGGCGAGTGCGCCGATGTGTTCTCCTGAACACAATTTCGGTAGATACTTGCTACGTTGCTCATCGGTACCGTTCTTTGATATCTGATTGACGCACAGGTTGGAATGCGCGCCGTACGACAGCCCAACAGAGGCAGAGGCGCGGCTAATTTCCTCCATTGCGATGACGTGAGCAAGATAGCCCATGTCGCTGCCGCCAAACGCCTCGCTGACGGTGATACCAAGGACGCCAAGTTCTCCCATCTTTCGCCAAAGGTCCATTGGGAATTCGTTGTTTTTATCAATGTCGTGCGCCCGGGGGGCTATCTCTGCCTCGCTAAAACGACGCACGGTTTCCCGTAGCATATCGATATCTTCGCCAAGGTTGTGGTCGAGCATTGCGTAGGATGTACTCATTATTTCCTCCGGTTCATATTACGTAACAAGTTATTAAGTGTTTCCTGGATCCAATAGCGCCTGGGTGCAGTTCTGCTCCCACAGCGTAAGGTCTTGGAACATGGCGTCGAGGTCTTCCTGCTGGCGGACAAGTTGCGTTTTCTTTTCTTCAATTTTAGCAAGTAGTGCTCTCAGCTGTTTTTGATTGTTGGTGCCCGGACTGTACATGGCAATGATTTCGCTACTTTCTTGCAGATCGAGTCCTAGACGTTTGCCCCTCAATATGAGTTTGAGCCTCGTGCGGTCACCTGCATTGTAGAGCCTAATTTGGCCTTGTCTGTCAGGCGATAGCAGTCCTTTTTCCTCGTAGAAACGAAGTGTGCGCGTGGTGATGTCAAATTCTTTGGCTAAATCGCGGATGGTGTAGATAGGCATCGGTGTTAAGTGATTTTCAGTGATGTTTGCAAGGGTAACGTTTACGTTAACGTAAAGCAACAGCCGCACAACAGTAACGCACGGAGAAAAGCGCTTCAAATTTTGGATACTGCTTCAGCTGAATATGCGTTCAAGTCGCGGGACGCAATGATCACTGCGATCTTGGAGATACAGCAGGATTACTGAGGGACAAGTTTCGCCTGACGCCAACCGCGCAGCGCGTTGATCAAAAACAGCGCATCGACATTTTTGAGATCCTCTACCGGAAGGGACCGGACCCCTATTTTTTCGTTCGCAAGGAGAGTTTCTCTCAATATGCCCGGCAGCAAACCATCACTGACAGGTGGGGTAAATAATTCTCCATGCCACTCAAACACAATATTTGCGATTGCTGACTCAGTAACAAATCCGGAGCTGTTATGTAGTAGTGCCTCAGTGCCTTCAGGCACTGAAGCCGCAGCACTATCGTAGATCTCACGCTTAGTCGTTTTGTGATAAAGCAGTACATTGTGGGCAGAGACGGGTGCTCGCGCGAGAGCGACGTCCTGGGGCAGGTCCTTATTGAGAAGGGGTTCGCAATCCAGCTTAAACTGACCTTCTTTACTGAGCTTTACCCGGATCCTGTGGGTTAGCCGGGGTAGGTGTTCTGTTGCCTCGATGAGTTGTTCCTCGAGTAACGGTATATCGATTTGAAAAGCAAAGTACTCAGCACTGTTCGATAGGCGCTTGAGATGCGTGTCTTTTAGGTATACGCCTTCGTTGGGTGTCCAGCGCATGGTTTCCAGCAAATTGAATTCGGGGTCTTTCTTGCGGAGAATTTGTGTTTTTGATTGTAATTCTGAATATTCATCCTCGGCATCAGAATCCCACACGATGCCTCCACCGGCACCGTAATGACTGGTGCAAGAGCGTTTGTCAGTCCATGCCGTTCTGATAGCAATATTGAATAGTGATTGTTTACCCGGTGCAATCAATCCTATGGCGCCGGTATAAATCTCTCGGGGCGTAGACTCTAGGTCATTAATAAATCTCATACTGGCGTGTTTTGGCGCGCCAGTAATCGACGCGCCCGGAAATAGGGCCGAAAATATTTCCGGAATAGTTGCGCTTGTCTGGGCTGAAACGGTCGATGTCATCTGCCACACAGTTGGATGACGTTCCACGTGAAAAAGTTGCGATGCTTTCACTGAGTTCGCCTCAGCTATTCGGCTAAGGTCGTTTCGGACCATATCCGTAATCATCAGATTCTCTGCTTGATTCTTTGTAGAAGAACGCAGCCAGTCTGCCTGTTGCAAATCATCGAGATGAGAAAGTCCGCGGTTCGCGGTGCCCTTCATAGGTTTGCAGATAATATGCTTATCGTTGCGCTGAAAAAATAGCTCAGGGGAGGCCGAAAGGATACTAAAATTTCTACCATCCAGAAACGCACCGTAGGTCGCTTGTTCAGCAATACGTCCAAATGTGCCAATGTTAAGATCGCTGTTTAATGCCAGTCTCGATGTAAAATTTACCTGATAGATGTCACCCGCTTCGATGTGCGCTCTCAGGGTCGATATATGCGCTTTGTACGCATCGATATCGCTATCAAGTTGCCAGTCGCCATGTGGTATTTCTGGCTGTTTGGGTAAAGCATCTAAGCGGGCTCGTTTGTCGAAAAGCCCAAAGCACAAGAGTGGTAGCTGCGCGGGTGTGTGAGTGACGAGTTGCGCGTCAAAAGCAGACGCGGCCTCATAGCTCAAAAAGCCGGCGGCGAAATACTCACGGTCAGCGACCAGTCGTTCCAGTTTGGTGAGGAGTGGTATGACTTCCTCAACTTGATCTGTGTAAATTACATCGACGGGGTCGATGTATTCGAACCAACAGGATTGATCAGGATCCCTGAGAATGACACGAGAAAGTACCTGTTGTTCATTCATCGTTAAGCTGTATATCCAACAGATGTTTCGAATGTTCACCAGGTATTTCACGGACTAGGCGAGGTAAAAGATAACCTGGTAGCTTCGCCTGCATTTTGCTGTAAATCATTTTGGCATCTGCGTCATTGACGTCGAAGTGTGAGGTGCCTGCGACCGGGTCAGGCATATGCAAATAATAAGGTAGAACGCCTTGATCGTATAATTTTTCGGTTAACGCTATCTGCACGGAAGCATCGTCGTTGACCCCTTTTAGTAAGACAGACTGGTTCAATAACAGCACATCTGCTTGTTTTATATTGATGAGAGCGCTCGCAGTTTGGTTGTTAAGCTCGTTTGGGTGGTTGGCGTGTATTACGAGCGCTGTCCGCAGTGTTGTTTTTTTCAGCAACGACAATAGTTGAGACGTGATTCGTTCGGGCAGCACAATCGGAATCCTGCTATGGATACGCAATCTTTTGAGATGGGGTATCGCCTCAAGTTTTGTTAAGAGGGTCGCCAGTGCATGATCATCGAGCAGCAACGGATCACCACCGGATAGAATGATTTCGGAAACACTTGCGTCTGCTGAAATCGCGGCAAGTGCTTGCGTGTGTTTAAGGTCCCTGTGCTCTGCGTAGGGGAAGTGTCGTCGAAAGCAATAACGGCAGTTTATCGCGCAACCGCTGGTGGTGATCAAAAGCGCTCTACCTTCATACTTTTTAATCAACGCTGGCGCCGGAATAAGGTCTGTTTCAGTCTGCGCTTCAGCCAGTGGGTCGTTGACGAAGCCTGGCGCGTCTAGGCTTTCATCATGAATCGCAAGCACTTGTCGCAATAACGGGTCTTTGGGATCACCATATCTCATACGCGCAGCGAATCCCCTTGGTACCAGCACGGGAAAATCAGGCTTCTGGGGCACGTCAGGCGGTAAGAGCGGGGATTTGACGCCTACGAATTCAAGCAGCGCTTCGCTGCTTCGGATAGCGTGCCGTAATGCATCGCGGTAGGGTTCAGATTCGCTGGTAGGGAGAGGCGGGAGAGGCATTAACGCTTGTTCGATTGGTGAGTGTGACGAAAGGTGTATTGTAGCAGCGTATTCAACTTCGGCTACTGTCGAATTATTTTATCAATTTGCGGTGCTATGACACATCGGGTCGAAAATTCAGTAAGAACGGTGACAGATTTCCTCTTTTGTCGAACGAATGAGCTGCAAGCGTGTCAATCTTTGCCAGCGGTTTGCTTTGTCTGCGTGTTTACCCATCTTTCAACATGGCTGGCGCCGAAGCTCTTAGCGCATAAAGAACCCGCCCTTTTGCGCAAACGATACCGGTGTCACTTTTGATCTCTACTTCAATTGTGCAAAGCTGGCGACCGCGTTTAATAACGCGAGCTTCAGCATCTATCCATTCACCGTGCGCTTGCCGCAGGTAAGTTACCTGTAAATCTGCCGTGCCTGCGGGTTCACTGCCTTCCCTTAGATTGCTAAACACTGCCGGTACGGCAGCCATATCTACCATTGTTGAAATCACCCCGCCATTGACGCTGCCACCAATCCCGGTGGGAGTAGTGTCTTTGATAGCAAGTCGAAGCCGTGCAAAGTCTTCGCGAGTGTCTACAAGGGTGAGTCCGAGGTATTGATGAAAAGGGTTGTCATCAAAATTGGCGAAAAAATTGTTTACTGCAGGCATGTTGCTCTTCTTTTGACTGATGTTGAGGCGCAGGTTGGACAGCGTTAATAAGAAGAATATCAGGATCTACGATCTGCTGAACAGCCTCCTGCTCCCGAGTATACCGTTATCGGCTCTACTGTTCATCGTCCCTCGCTCGTAGCGCTATCTAGAAGTTGGCGTTAACTGCCCGGGAGAGAGACAAAGCAGCAAAGTAATTAAAGGCTGCCACTATGGATTGTCTTGGGCCTCTAACGCGCTTGAATAAGCTCGCAATTTCATTTCATACAATGCGCGTTTTTCCTCATTTTGCGTGTTGTCCATCGCAAGTTCGAGCTGGGTTTTGCTTTCTGCTGATTTACCTAGATGGGAATATGCTCGAGCGAGTTGATAATGTAATTCGTGGGTGTTGGGCGCACGTTTAATGGCTCGCTTGTAGTAGTTTACGGCATCATCGTAACGACCTGTTTCTAGCGCAATAAAGGCCAGTCTTCGCCAGCGGTATGGGCTTGGGTCATCATGCTGATTAAGTTGGGTTTCTATAATTTTCGCTTCATCCAGCCGAAGTTGCTGCACCAACAGCAACTGATAGTTCTTCATTAAGGTAAGTGGGGCAGGCAAAGAAGCAATGCCGTATTGATAAATCGCCTCTGCTTTATCGAATGCACCAATCTTTTTATAGATGATTGCCAGCATGTTAAATGCAGAAACGCTGACTTTGTCTAATTTAAGCGCCTCCAGTACAAGCCAGTAGGCGAGATTAAAATCTGTTGACTCTATTGCCTCAGTTGTTTTGTTAAGGTAGTACCTAGAAATGTATTCCGAGGCGCGTAGGTTACCAACAAAGCGGCTGGTTCCATTTGGAAAGTAGTCGATAATAATGCCCTGCCTAGAAAAAAACGTAATGTTTTTGTCGGGCTCGGGAATTGGTTCAAACAATTTTGTTCGGACGTGAACGCCTTTGAGGATGACATTTTTTCCTTGCTCGAATACTGGCGAGTCATCCATTAGCTGATAGCCAACGCTGATGCCTGCCCGATTAGCGAGTGCTGTCGTTAACATTGCGAGGGACATGCAGTTGCCCTGCTGTCGCTCTAGCGCTTCTGTCGCAGTGAGCGTTTCATCAAGATAAGAAAACTTCTTTGTACTTTCTTTAAGATAATTATATAGCCGCTGGTACGGCGAATACTTTCGGTTTATCGGCGCGTTAAAGTATTGATCAAAAGCCTGATATTGTGCTGTTGTTAAATCATGAAGTGAGTGCGGCGGAGTGATATTCGGTTGCTTACCAAACAGGGCATGACTCGTGTAGTCGAACGTTGGTTGTGCTGACAACTCTTTCTTGGTGAGTGTGTTGACGGCGCAGCTTTCAAGCAAGCTCAAAAGCAAAACGAACAACACAATTCTGCAGGGCATAGGTGCCGCCTCCAGTAAATTCGTAGATAACTTGCAGCTTTGATTATCCACATTTTTTTTCTAAGTAAAACTTTTTCACCGGGTACGCCGTGTCACAAAATTAACCCAGTTTTTCTGTCAACAGAATTTACATTGATTTGCTCGGCTTACTCAGTCATATTCAGACAAAAATCACGGTAAAATTGAGATGAGTAGAGTGCGTTGGTGGTTTTTCATCATGCTTGTATCGGGGTCTGCCGTTGGCTCTGAAACTGAAAATTGTTCCTACTATCAGGCTGGGAACAAAAACGTTTACTGGGGCGATTTGCATGTCCACTCTGCCTACTCGCTAGATGCATGGGGTTACGGTACGATGCGAACGCCGGCAGAAGCGTATGCTTTTGCACGGGGAGAACCCGCAAAACTTGCCGACTCCATGCCTGTTCAGCTGGACCGCCCTCTCGATTTTATGTCAGTCACTGATCATGCTGAATGGTTTGACCTGTTGTATATCTGCACTGATCCAGAGTGGAGTGAAGAGCCTTACTGCAATGTCATGACTGAAAATAACAGCGCTGAGACGGGCGGCAAAGTGTTCGCAGAGTATGTGCTTCCGACAATAACAAAAGCGGAGCCTGTGCCAACAGCGTTATGTGCAAAAGACCCTGAGTATTGTAAAACGGCTCAGCAACGCCAGTGGGAGCGGATTCAGCATCAAACAAACCAGGCCAATGATCCTTGCAACTTCACCTCTTTCGTTGGTTTTGAGTGGTCGGCAACACCAGATTACAGTCACAATCATCGCAACGTAATATTTGCCAACGATAAGGTAAGTAATGAGGCAATCGACTATATGCGTTTTGAAACGCCGGAAAAACTTTGGCGTGAACTGGATAAACAATGTAGAGCCGAAGATGGATGTGAAGCTATCGCTATCCCTCATAATTCTAATATGGGTGACGGCAGGAGTTTTGATGTCGAGCTGGAATCTGATCGTTCACTCTCGCTTAGGGCGAAATATGAAACGCTCATTGAAATTCATCAAGAGAAGGGGAACAGTGAATGTCTGCCTGCCTTTGGCATGACTGATGAAGACTGTAACTTCGAGCTTTATCTCACTAAAAGTTCCAAGCCCGCGACGACTGAAAGTTACAACGCGCAAGAATGGGAAACGATGCGCAGAGGTTATGTGAGAGGTTTGCTGTTGAGGGGGCTGTTAGCTTACGAAAAGTCTGGTGAACAGAAACGAAACCCGCTAAAAATGGGTGTAATTGGCTCTACGGATGGACACGCCAGCACGCCTGGGTTTGTTGAAGAAGACCGGTGGATGGGCTCGGTTTTTGGTATTGGTGACCTCGACAGGACGATGACCCGTGTCAACTGGAATCCCGGCGGACTTGCAGCTGTGCGTGCAGAACAAAATACCAGAGCAAGTCTTTTTGCAGCGATGAAACGACGTGAAGTGTATGCCACCAGCGGGCCAAGAATTACGATGAATTTCACCGCGTCACCAGCCCCTTTGGTCTGTGGCTCAAAGGCCTTGCCAGCGCAAACGGTTCACATGGGCGGAGAGTTTGCTGTCGCTGCTGACTCAGCGTTTTTTAAAGTTGACGTGCTGTATGATCGTACGCCGATACAATCGATTGAAATAGTAAAAGGAGAGCTCGTTGACGGCAAGCTCGAAGAGTCATTGTTCGAAGTCTGGCATTCTGATTCAGGTGCGCTAAATGTTTGTGCGACATGGCAGGACCTTGCATTTAATCGAGCAACCTCAGCGTTTTGGTATGCTCGTGTAATAGAGGCACCATCTCCTCGCTGGTCTGCTTATCACTGTAAAAAAGCAGGTCGTTGTAATGAATTTCCGGCAGCGCAAATGACCGTTCAGGAACGCGCGTGGGCTTCCCCTATTTGGTATTTACCCAAGTGAACTCGTCACCACAGGTATGAATCGCAAAGGAGTAGAAAAATGTCAGACTCAGTAAACAATCAGCCAGTTGATGTGCTAATTATCGGTGCGGGTGCCTCGGGTGCTGCAGTCGCTTGGAGTTTGGCTGACACAAAGATGCGAATTGTCTGTCTCGAGCAAGGTGACTGGAGCAACTCAGCGGAATATCCGACCACCGGAAAAAATTGGGAGGTTTTGCAACATGGTGCCTATAACATTAACCCGAATGTCAGGGCGCGGGAAACGGATTACCCAATTAACAATGATGATTCGCCGATCGATGTTGTAAATTTCAATGGTGTTGGCGGGGGAACCATCATGTATGCGGCGCATTTTCCTCGTCTGCATCCCTCCGATTTTAAGGTTAAAAGTCTCGATGGCGTGGCTGATGACTGGCCAATTAGTTATGACACGCTGGACAGTTATTTTACTCAAAATGACAGAATGATGGGGGTATCAGGGCTGGCAGGGGATCCCATGTACCCGCCGAAACAACCTCCGTTGCCGCCGATTCCACTCGGGCTGGTAGGAGACAAAATTGCCAGTGGCTATGACAAGCTTGGTTGGCACTGGTGGCCATCTGATAGCGCCATCATCTCGCAGCAATATGAGGGGCGAGACAAGTGCCTCAATCTTGGACCTTGCATGTCGGGATGCTCTCAGGGCGCTAAAAGTAGTGTGGATATCACCTATTGGCCCGAAGCTCTGCGTCAAGGTGTAGAGCTTCGAACCAGATGCAGGGTCCGCGAAGTGACTGTTTCAGAGGATGGGATGGCGAACGGCGTCATTTACTACGACGAAGCAGGAGAAGAATGTTTTCAGGCTGCCGAGGTTGTCGTGATGGCCTGTAATGGCGTAGGTACACCTAGAATATTGTTGAACTCCGTGTCAGAAAAATTTCCCAACGGACTTGCTAATAACAGCGGATTAGTCGGCAAGAACCTTATGTTTCATCCTGTTGGATATGTGCAGGGTGTCTTCGATGAAAAACTGGATAGTCATAAGGGACCATCGGGCTGTTGTATCCTCAGTAAGGAATTTTATGAGACCGACCTGGACCGGGGCTTTGTGCGCGGTTACAACATGCAGATCAGCCGAGGATCCGGACCTTTTAATACCGCGATCCAAGGTTATCACTCTGGCAGAATTCCATGGGGCGCTGGTCATCACGAAGCGTTGCAGGCAATGTTTGATCACACTGCAGGGATCGCAGTCTTATGCGAAGATCTGCCTGAACAACACAATGCTGTAACGCTTGATCCGGATCTAAAAGACTCAGATGGTATTCCGGCGGCCAAGATCAACTATACGTTGAGTGAAAATTCCCAAAAAATGTTAGCGCACGGGCTCGCGCGTGCAGAAGAGGTGATGGCGGCTGCGGGAGCAAAAGAAATTATTAATAATGGCATGATACGTTCTGCAGGATGGCATTTGCTAGGCACGGCTAGAATGGGTGAAGATCCAAAAACCTCCGTGGTGAACCACTGGGGGCGGAGCCATGACGTAAAAAACCTGTTCATTGTTGATGGCAGTATTTTTGTCACGGCGGGCGGCGTCAATCCCACCAGTACAATTCAGGCGTTGGCACTTTATATTGCCGATACGATGAAAAAGAATCTGGCTAACTTGTTCGACTAAAGAGGGGGGATAAATGAACGAATCAATTAACGACAGTCCAGTGATTACATCTGACCAACTGTTAACATCTGAGCAAGCGGAAATACTCTCAATTTTGTTTAACGAAATAATACCAGCGAGCGACGATGGCGTGATGCCGGGCGCCGGTGAGCTTGATTTGATCTCATACCTGCAGGCGCAAACACCAGAGGTCGTTTCTGCTATCAAAGAAGCTACTGGTTTTTTTGACACGGAATTTCCTACCAAGTCTGCGGCTGAGCGTCATCAACGGGTGGTTGAATTTAGTGTCGCAGAGCCAGAAATATTTAACGAACTGCTGTTTCAGAGCTATGCGTGTTACTACCAAAACGATCGTGTGCTTAAAGGGCTTGGTCTATCATCGGGGGCGCCATTTCCTCAGGGTAATAGTGTTGATTCGGGGGATCTAACATCCCTTGATAAGGTCGTCGAAAATGCGAAAGGTTATCGGCGAGTCTGACGCGGGATAACCTATCAAATTGATGGTTAACCGCCTTCGAAATCTTGAACGCTGACTAAGATGCGCAGTGTCTTACGCGGCGAAAAATCAACGGATCGAACGATCTAACGATACATGCGGGTTTCGTTAAGCAGGCAAGGTTTCTAGAAAAATACAAGCGCAAGGAGTGATGGGCATAAAAACGACCAAGATCTTTCACCTGGCCCTCGAGGTCGACTGGATGAAAGCGCAGACTGAAAATATCACCTATTTCCCGCCTACCTATGATCAGGACGGTTTTACCCATGGCACGGGTGAGGCCGCAAAACTACTTGATGTGGCAAACCACTTTTACAGAGAGAATAAGGGTGAATGGGTTTGCCTTGAAATGCCCGAGCACCAGCTGAACGACAGTGGCGCAATCGTGCGTTATGAACCGGCAGCAGCAGTCGGCAACAAGTCGGGTAAATTAGTATCTATTGAAGAAAGCAAGCCGCTATTTCCGCATATTTATGGGGGAATACACCCATCGGTTGTGACAGGGGTGTACGCCGTCGAGCGTGCGAGTGATGGCCGGTTTCTCTCAATTGATTTTTCAGGGCTCGGCTAATCTCGGGTTTTCTCGCTCCAAGGTTTGAACAGTAGGTCTCGAGACTTCAATCCCTAACGGCACGCATTAGGGGTTCCGATTTTGGTTAGTCGAATGTAAAGCTGTCTGTCATTTTGCTGCGAACGTCAGCCATGTGATTGAAATACTGAAGGAAGCCACCATTGTAGTTGCCGTCTTGGCGCCTATTCGATTCGCCTTCAAAATTGTAATAGCCGGGCGTGCACTCTTCATTCCTTTTCGTCTTGCCTCGGTGGGAGATCACTTCCTGAACCCACCACTCTTCAGACGCTGCGGTCGGTTCAATGGTTTTGTGATCATGTTCACGAGCATACGCAATACAATCGGCGATATGGTCGCCTTGAGTTTGCAGCATATCAGTCAGATTAAACTGGAATGAGGCTTGGTACCCGCCCATGATAAAGAGATTCGGAAAACCTTCGGTATGAATACCTAGCAATGTGCGAATACCGTCACTGTATTTGTCTTCAAGATCGAGATGGTTTTTGCCAATAATCTGGTTGTAAATGCCCGTCTTCTGCACTTCAAAACCTGTCGCAAAGATTAGCAGATCGAGATCGTACTCTTCGCCTTCGAACTCAGGCCCTTTCTCCGTAATTTTTGTGATTCCCTTGCCATGCGTATCCACAAGGTGAACATTCGGACGGTTAAATGTTGGCAGATAGTCATTATGGAAACATGGACGTTTGCACATAAACATATACCAGGGTTTCAACGCGTCTGCTGTTTGAGGGTCTTCTACCGTTTTTTCGATGCGGTCATGAATGCGCATCATGTAATCGATATTGTTGTTTTCCTGGTGACGGAGTTTTTCTTCTTTTGTGCGAGCAGCCTGTTTTTGCTTTTGTTCCTCGGTCAGTTGTGGTCCTTGTAAATTTCGCTCGCGTCGCTTCTGTTGCCAACCGGGTTTGAGCTTCGCTGCCCACTCTGGGTCGGTAGGCCAGTCGTTACGGATATCGATAGAAGAAGGGGTCCGTTGGAACACGTAGAGCGCTTTGGCGGATTCGCCAAGTCCTGGGACAGCTTGGACGGCCGTTGCACCGGTGCCGACGATGCCAACCACTTTGTCTTTTAGGTTTGAGAGATCCTGCCCTGTGTAATCGTAATCCCAGCGCGAGGTGTGGAAAGAATGGCCTTTAAAGTCACTGATACCATCGATTTTCGCGAGTTTAGGCTTTGACAGCGTACCATTTGCACAGATGACGAAGCGCGCTTTCATTACGTCGCCACGATCGGTTTTCAGTTCCCACATCTGTTCTGCTTCTAGCCAGGTAGTAGAGGTGACGGTTGTCTGAAAAACAGCGAGATCGTAAAGGTCATATTTTTTCGCAATCGCTTGGCAATGCTCTAGAATTTCGTCGCCACGGGAATAGTGATTTTTTGGCACGTAGTCCATTTCATCGAGCAAAGGCAAGTAGTCGTAAGATACAACGTCACAGGCAACTCCGGGATATCGATTCCAATACCAAGTGCCGCCAACGTCGGCGCCACGTTCAACAATTCTAATACTTTCGACCCCACGCTCCCGTAATCGAGCTGAGGTCAAAAGGGCGGAAAACCCGCCACCGATAAACAGGCACTCTACGGTATCAGTGATAGGTTCGCGTGCTATCGCTTGTTCGGCGTAGGGGTCTACAGCGTACTTTTCCAGATCACCAGTGAATTCAGAAGTGAATTGAGCTGTACCCTCAGGTCTAAAGTTGACGCGTATTTCCCGTTCTTCGGCGAATTTTTTCTTAATTTCATCGTAGTAAGCCTGCTCATGTCGCACGGTACTGGACCCCTTAATATTGTCATTGTCTAAGAGACTATCGCCAAGACGGTAACCGAGGCAAGTCCATTTTTGAGTTTTAGCGTCTCTACTGTATGGTGAAGTCTGACCCTGATTGATGGAAGATAAAAGATGCGGGATTTTGAGAGTCGAGTTGCAGTGATAACCGGTGGTGCGAGTGGCATTGGTTTAGGAATGGCGCGGGCGTTTGCAAAGCGTCAAATGAAACTGGTGATTGCCGATTTAGATCAGGATGCGATGGCAGCGGTCGAGTCAGAATTCAGAGGGATGAATGTGGAGGTGGTTACGAAGCGGTGTGACGTCTCAAAGCTTGAAGACGTTGAAGCGCTTGCTGATCTTGCAATGGACACCTATGGCGCTGTGCACGTGCTTTGCAACAATGCTGGGGTTGGCATCCCGACGCCGACGCACAAGATGAAATTACAAGACTGGAAGTGGATTATTGATGTGGATCTTTGGGGCCCAATCTATGGTGTGCAAACCTTTCTACCCTTAATAGAACAGCAAGAGGAGGGGCATATCAATAGCACTTCCTCTATGGCCGGGCTCATCGCCGGCCGCAAAATGGGTGCATACAACGTAGCGAAGCACGGCGTTGTTGCGTTGATGGCGACGCTTGAGCGGGAGCTGCGTGCGAAGAAAAGTGCTGTCACCGCTTCTGTATTGTGCCCGGGTCCGATCAAGACGAACATCAGCTCACATTCGGTCGAATACCGCCCTGAAAACCCCAACGCAAGCGCGCAGAAAACTAAGCAGCAGTATGTAAAAGGTCAGAATACCGGCGATAAAATGGAAGCGGTCATGGCGGAAATTGGACTCGACCCCGATGAAGTCGGTGAGATGGTTCTCGATGCAATAGTGCGTGATAAGTTCTGGGTGCTAACGCACCCTCGCTGGACCAAAGCAATGAGTAATATGCTGGAATCAATGCGCGATGATCAGACGTTGACTAAAGCTTAAAATGATTTTTGCAGGTTGCCGTGATAGCGCGATATGGCAACAGGTAGGTTGCTCAGCTCAGACAATTGATGAACACCTTGGATCAACGTCTTTTGCTGAAGCAGCACGCCGCGGGTGAACATCATGCTTTGCTCCAAATCTAAACAGGGTCCAGAGTAACTGATTAGTCTCGGCGTTTTCCTGGTGGGAACATAATGTAAGCCGGTTTTGACGTTGCGACCTTCGCCCATGTAGCACCACTCTCTGCGGTTTCGAAGAGCGCCATGACCTCATTTGCGACATGATCCGGATGCATAAGTATTGCTTCCTCGGTGCGCTGATCGTTCGGGATAATGCCCGTGTCAATTCCCCCGGGGCATAGCGCGTTAATGCGAAGGCCTTGTTCACGCAGTTCCCACTTTAAACTTCTAACAAGTCCTGTGACGGCATGCTTTGACATGGCATAAAGTGGATCAGTGTCATAGGGGACCACGCCAGCTAGCGATCCGGTGACAACAATGCTGCCTCCCGGCTTCATGAGTGGTAATAAGTGGTGTAGCCCGAGAACGACACCGTCTACATTAACGCCCATCATTTTCCGATAGCGGTCAATTCTCAATGATGCAAACTTGTATTCTTCGAGCGGGGCATCCGGCGGGGCGATTTGTATGCCTGCGTTAAGATGCAGATGATCAATGCTGCCGATAGTAGATGTCAGCGATTTAGCGATGACCTCCCAAGACTCATTCAGGCTTACGTCACACGGATAAAAACGTCCTCCTGCTTTTTCGACAACTTGTTTTCCTCGGGTAACATCAATATCGAGTCCAATGGTCGTTGCACCTTGTTTCACAGAAGCTGCGACGACACTTGCACCGATGCCGGAGCCCGCGCCTGTGATAACAATATTTTTTCCTTCGAGTGTATTTGCCATTGAGGACTCGGATGCCATTTTGTTTACCTGTTATATGCTTTCTTTCCTTGCAGGATACTATCCAACTGACATTTAGCAAAATGCAGATGTTAGATGTGGTTTTCTTGGCCGTTATCCCAGATATATTGTTAGTATATCGTCAAACAAAACATGACCTATCACGAAGGAGCACGCGCAATGCTGCAAGATAAAATTACGGTTGTAACCGGAGCCGGTTCAGGAATCGGTAGATCCTTGGCCATCCGTTTTGCCCAAAAAGGGGCGCGAGCCGTAGTATGTACCGACTTAAACGCAGAGAATGCTGCCGAAACCGCTGAGATGATAGGCAAGGTTGGTACATCCGTCGCGCTGGATGTGGGTGATGAAGCCGCGATTGAGGCTTTGGTCGCAGAGACTGAATCAAGCGTCGGTGGCATCGACATTTTTGTGTCGAACGCAGGTTATGGTCAATCTGGTGGACTCAGTCTCGCAACAGAAGACTGGCAGCGAATGATGAATGTTCATACTTGGTCGCATCTGGCAGCTGCGAGGGCTGTGGTTCCGGGCATGGTGCAACGAGGTGGCGGCTACCTGCTCAGCACGGCCTCCGCCGCTGGGTTACTCACACAAATAAACTCTGGCCCCTACGCGGTTTCTAAGCATGCAGCTGTAGCGCTAGCGGAGTGGATCTCAATCAACTATGGCGATCAGGGCATTGGCGTTTCCGTGTTGTGTCCCCAGGCCGTGAGAACAAATATCCTGGGTCCAGCGGCAAAGCGGCCAAATTCAACTCAAGCGAGCGCTGATGGTGTGCTCGAGCCGGAATTCGTCGCTGACGCTTGTATTGAGGCAATGGAAGAAGGGCGTTTTCTTGTGTTACCACACCCTGAAGTAGAGACGTACTTTCAACGTAAGGCGAATGATTACGACAGGTGGTTAGGTGGCATGCGTCGTTTTAAGGATCGATTGAAAAAGTAAAAGCTCAACTTAGGCCGGAAAACTGAACTCAACAGGGCGACTGGCTCGATGCAAATCACCCTGTTGTTCAGACCTATTGTCGAATGCCTTCAACGATAACCATGACCTCAACGTCTCCAATCCATGCCGGTAAGCCAAAATCGCCGGCGGCAAGCATAACAGAACCTTCGAACCCGCTACGATAGCCACCCCAAGGGTCTTTACCTTCTCCAATGTGATTCACATCAAGTTCAACGGCTTTTGTGACGCCGTGAATAGTCACATTGCCCGCTAACTTTCCTGCGCCCGCGTCACCGACATAACCCGTGCTGACAAACGTGATTTCGGGGTACTTTTCTGCATCAAAGTACTCGGCCCCCTTAAGATGTTTGTCCCGCTCAGCATGGTCGCTGTCTAGGCTGTTAGTCTTAATGGTGATACTCGCAGAGGAGCTTGATGGGTCGGTTGCGTCGTGGGTGAATTTTCCCTCAAAATCTTCAAAGTGACCAATGATGTAAGAATAGCCGAGATGGCTAGCCTTGAAGGTGACGTAGGCATGTTGGCCCGGTTTGTCGATGATGTAGTCGGCAGCCGCGCTCGAGGTCACGACGCCAAAGAAAAGTGTAATGGCTGTGAGGAGTTTAAGCAGATTCATGTATCTTCCTTGTTGGTGATTGATGAGTTGATTTTAATTGTCGCTTTTTAGAGCAGGTAGTATGCGCTTGAGCGTCTTGTCCCTGTCGATAAAGTGATGTTTAAGCGCGGCAAGGCCATGGATCGTCGCCAAGCCTAAAACGATATAGGAGACAACCCAGTGTACAAGACCAGCAAGGTCCTCTTGATTATTCAAATCGGTTTTCATTGCAGCGACCGTGAATAGTCCAAGAACATCAATACCTGCACCCGCTGATGTTGTGATGAGATACCCGGAAATAAGAACAACAACTACGCCGATATTCATGCTCCACTGTGCAAGTTTAGCACCGATATTTTCATATCTCTTGTGTTGAGGCAGCGGGTCCGGCCGAGAAGCAATCATCCGCCAGAAAAGGCGGGCAAGCACCGCAAAAATCAGCAATATGCCCAAGCCTTTATGCCAATAGGGCAGTGTTGTGTATAGCGGATCATAGTAGCCAAGGGTCACCATATAAGCGCCCAAAGCAAATAGCCCACAGAAGGCGATGGCCACCAACCAGTGGAAAGCAATAGAAACCCCGTCAAACCGATCATTTTTCTCATTCATGCCTTTCTCGCTCCCGGCTTAAATCATTGCAGTATTTACAAGATCTGTCGCCTAGTCTTTTATACAGTTTGGTAACGATAGAATGCAAGAATAACAATACTGCAATTAGTCGCGTTACGTCAGCACGGTGGTTGTGTACTATCGGTCTAAGTAAATATATTCGATGACGTTAATTGGAGTAAGCGATGGGCATGTTGGTTGATGGACGCTGGCAAAGTGAGGAGGTTCGCAGAACAAATGCCAGTGGCGAATTTGTGAGAACCGAATCTCCTTATCGGAATATCGTCTCTCAAAGCAACGTTCAGTTTCCGGTGGAGAAAGACCGTTATCATTTGTTTGTTAACGCAGGTTGTCCATGGGCTTACCGGACAATACTTTACCGGTCGATCAAGCACCTAGCGCCCTATATTTCGGTTTCGTACACATTGCCCGCGATGGGGAACGAAGGTTGGACCTTTAGTGACCAGGGTGAGCCTCTCCTGGCCGCAAAGCATATCCATAACGTCTATTCGGCAGCGGACAACAACTTCACGGGGCGGTGTACGGTACCCGTGTTGTGGGACAAGTCAGCAGACACGATAGTGAATAACGAGTCAGCCGATATTATTCGCATATTTGACAGCGAATTTGATCATCTTGATGGTGTGGTGCCCACACGATACTACCCCGTAAAACATGCCGCGGAGATTGATCGATTAAACGAACGCATATATAGGACTGTAAACAACGGTGTGTATCGTTGCGGATTCGCTCAGTCACAAGAAGCATATGATCAGGCTTTTGAGTTGTTGTTTGCAACGCTGGACGAACTTGATGAAACACTCGGTCGCCAACGATATCTCTGTGGGGATGAGATTACTGAAGCCGACTGGCGGCTGTTTGCAACCTTGGTCCGGTTCGATGTGGCCTATTATAGTCAGTTCAGGTGCAACAAGCGGCGTATCAGTGATTACCAATATCTGTGGCCGTATACACGAGATTTGTATCAACAGCCGGACGTGGCAAAGACTGTAGATGTTGAAGCGATCAAAGGCATTTATTTTGGCGGCAGACCACCGCATATTATCCCGAAAGGACCTGAGCTCGACTTCACAGCAGCTCACCACAGAGATTAACGGTTTGTAGCTGTTGCTCAATTCGCGGTGAAACATAACGCCAGCGTTAGTCGAATCTTTTGATATGTGCTAGCGTCATATATCTTGGCCCTAACTGAGCACCATGTATCTTTGCTCTATGCAAAACCCTATCTGGTAATCGTCCAACCTGTCTGCTCAAGCAAAAATCGATCTTCAGATAGACTGCCAACTCTCGTCACTAAACCATCTTTGTTAAACACAAAGCGTTGTACAACGTGCACTTCAAAGGGAAGACCAAGCTTAGCGTCGACATCATTCACTGTACTCCAAACGTAAACTACATCACCCTTACTCAGCACCTCATTAATCTTGATTTTACTTGACCACTCATCCGCATCGGCATTGTTAATATTATCGAGTACAACCGCTTTGGAGTAAGTGCTGCTTATGACACCTCTCGTTACTTCGATATCCTGTATCTTACTGTCCCGTTTAATCGTCGCCTTAACAGGCTCGCCCGGCTTGCCACGGAAAGACAAACGATCGAGATTGGCTTCGTTGACCTTCACGCCATTGACAACCAAAAACTGATCACCTACCTGCAATACTTTGGATGCTGGGCTTCCTGCTATCGTACGTGAGACAACCATGTCACCATCATCAGAAGGGTCAAAAGTAAAGCCAAAACCTACATAGCGCCCAGCTACGATGACGCCATCCTCGGCAAAATGTTTATTGACGTAGGCAATATTCTCAGCTTTGCTGGCGATTCTTGCCTTAATCCAGCCTTGGGCGATGGCTTCATTAGGGTTGGCTTGTTCACTGTGTTCAGCAAAATTAAACGAGCTAAAGCACAGGCTTAGTAAAGCAATCACAATCGTATTAAATTTCATGATATTTCCTTTATCAAAATGCTAACGTTTTATTGATGGGTCTAATCTAAAGAAGCTTCGACTGCTTTTTTTCGTTGGCAGCAGGCTGATCATTTGCTCGAATATTCCCTGGTGCAATTTCGTTATCAGAATCGCTACAATTTCGATCATTACCCTGATTGGATCTAGTACAAGATGGAAGGCAACTCGAAGGAAAAGCCGCATGAAAGGACTATTTAGTACCGGATGTATTGGTGCTGTGGTCCTCGTCCAGCAAGTTTTTCTCATACCTCTTTCTAGCCAATATATAGAAATTGCCACAGTGATCATTGACCCCGGTCAAGCAAATGTGCGCTCGGTCTGGCGATCGGCCAAAACACGAAAATTTCGCGCACGATTCATGCCCTCGTTTACAGGTATAGATAGTGCTGCAGGGTGATTTGGCAAATGATCGATGGCTACCGGAAAATTGGTAGGCTGCATTTCAGTACTATCTCAGCGAAAGAGTAACTGTGAATAGGTTAATGTCGCGCTCGTTTGAGCAGAACCGTTCACTAACAAACACGTTAATGGGCATTGAACCAGCGCTAGGTCATCAAAGACGTTGCTCCGCGGGCTATCAATCCTACTAATGTCCGGCTCTTAAATCCCGAAATGGTATGAATTGAGCGACACAAAAAGGTTTCTGAAGGTTATACTCGGTGCCGGTCACGCAGTTTGTGACCATTCTCAGGGCGGGGTGAAAGTCCCCACCGGCGGTAATCGCAGCGATTTTTGTTCGTTGTGTAGCCCGCGGGCGCTTCCATCAATGTGGAAGGACAAGCAGATCTGGTGAGATTCCAGAGCCGACAGTTAAAGTCTGGTTATGAGGATAAGGTGGTAACGATTGCGTTGCTCAGAGATTGTGAGCTGGCTTTCCTCCTTGTTTGCCCTGTTGTTTTAGTCCAATTAAAGGAAACAACAGATGACCCAATTTAATCCAAACATCTCAGAAATCGCCAATCGTAAGAAGATTGCACTCGTTCAGGCATGCTGGCACCGCGACATTGTTGACGAGTTCCGTGATGCTTTTATCGCAACCCTAGCAAAATCAGACGATCGGCAGGTCGACGTGTTTGAAGTACCGGGTGCGTTTGAAATTCCATTACGTATTAAACAGCTAGCTGAAACGAAAGAGTATGCCGGTATTGTTGCCGCCGGACTGGTCGTGGACGGTGGTATCTATCGCCATGAGTTTGTCGCAACAGCGGTGATTGATGGCTTGATGAAAGTGCAATTGGAAACTGGGGTGCCAGTCTTCTCCGGCGTGTTAACGCCCCATGACTTTATGAGTGAAGGACGGGAAGCTTTTTTCCGTGAGCACTTTGTAATCAAGGGCCAAGAAGCAGCAGCAGCGTGTCTTGGCATTCTTCAGGCCCCGGTTGCCAAAGCGGTAGCCTGACCTCCTGATACGAGGTCAGCATTGTGTTGATTAACCCATGAATCAGTTTGTTCGTTACATCGATGGGATTCCTGTTATCAATTTGGCAGCGGGGCTCTCTGCAGATAGAGCGGTGCTGGCGGGTACGGTTCGCGATATCTGTCATCACGTCGGCTTATTTGTCGTGACAAACCATGGTGTTGCAAACGACGTGGTGGACGACGCTTTCCGAGTGGGTCAGGCACTTTTTAACCTGCCCCTCGAACAAAAGCGGCTCATAGACAAGCGACGGTCGCCGCATTTCAGAGGATGGGAAGCGGAAGGGTCAGAGTATACAAATAACCAACCGGATATACGTGAACAAGTTGATCTGTGGAGTGAACACGCCGCGAGAGATGCTCAGGTTGAACCGGCTTACCTCCGTTTGCTAGGACCGAATCAGTGGTTGCCAGAGTCCGTTTTGGCAGACCACCAAAACGTGATGACGCGCTGGTTTAGTGAGGCGGGGAAACTTGCAGACGAACTGATGTCACTGCTGGCAATCGGGCTGGGCTTGCCGACTGGGTACTTCGAAGCATTGTTCGGTGAGGAGAGAATGAGTCTAACCAAGCTTATTCGGTATCCCTCGACTCCGGCGGGAATGTTCGGCGTTAATGCGCATCATGATGCTGGGTTTCTCACGGTATTGGCTGCTGGAGAGACGCCGGGACTGGAGATTCAGAATGTTGCTGACGAGTGGATGCCGGTACCGGTTATTCCTGATTCGTTTGTCATTAATCTAGGTGAAATGTTGCAAGCGATCACCGGCAACTATTATGTAGCAACACCCCATCGCGTCTTCACAGCATCTGAACGTTTTTCGCTCGGGTACTTTCACGGACCCTCATTGCACACGGAACTCGCGGAAATCGATCTTGCCCCTGAATTCGCTGAAGCGGTCAAAAATAGTCCGCGACACGCCTCGGCTGGATTTATGGCAAGCACAGAGGATACCAATAGCGGTGTTTTAGATATGGCTGGTGACCAGAAGGCTTCGACCTACGGCGATCAGCTATGGAACTACTTTCGTCGCAGTTACCCCGAAAACATGGCGCTACATTACCCTTCTGCCGAGTAGAATGTTAAACATCTTCCTCCCCGAGGGCGCGGGCTCGAGCAACGCGGCTACTTTCGTCTTCACTTAAATACTTTGTTGCGAGCATTAGGAATAACATGGCGACGCCAAACATGCCAAGTCCCCAAGTCATCGCGGTTCGCAACGATTCTCCGCTATCTGCTCCCGAAGTTATATACAAGTCACTGATTTGACCCATCAGGTAAGGGCCCAGCGCGAGTCCTAGAAAAGTATTCATCAAGACGTAGTACGCTGATGCAGTGGCGCGCATACGCGGCATCACCAGATCGTTAATTGTGCTTGCGCCTGAGCCAATCCATGCAGGGGACAAAATACTGAAGACAAAACTAAACAGGTAAGCGGCAACCACACTGTCGGTATAGAGAAAACCTACCGCAAATGGCAGCGCTAGCGCAGGCACGGCGATACCAATATAGAGCCGGGCATTCGCCGTCCTGGTTTTTAGGTGATCGGCAAGAAAGCCTCCGACAACGATACCAATAAAACCACCCAATGCGGCAGCAATGCCCAGATACAATCCAGCGTCACTGATTGATTCGCCGTGTACACGCTGCATAAAAGGTGCTGACCAGAAACCGATGCCATAAGTCACAAAAGAGATGCTTGGAAAGCCGATCGTTGCCAACACAAATGCTCTAGAACGAAACATCATGCCGAAGCAACCCGGATCATAAATTTGTAGATATTGAACCCAACTCACCGTGATATAGACCCCAGTTCCGAGTGCTACCCACTGTAGAGGTGTTGGCATCAGAGCATATAAACCATAGAAGACTACGGCGATGAGGGCGAGTGCGATCAAGTTGTTGATGACTGCACGAAATCCACCGACGCGATGTAGCAAAATCAATGAAAGACCAGGCAAAACACTAAAGAAGGTGTTTCGTGTCGCGGCAAATGGATGTTGATGTTGCGGTGTTAACAGCCCTTCGCTCATACCACGGATGGGTTCTTTGATCGTCCACACCCAAATGGCGACAAGCACGCCGGGTAACCCCACGACGAGAAAAGCAGCTTGCCATGGCTTGATGCCGAGTGGCGCGAGCGAGGGATCTGGATACCAGTCATACCAGAGTTCGACGACAGCGCCACCTAGAAAGAGACCAACGCCCGCACCAATGTAGATGCCGCTGGAATAGATCGCAAGTACAGTCGCGCGTACTCTGGGTGAAAAGTAGTCAGACAACATTGAAAATGCAGCGGGTGTGGCACTTGCTTCACCCACGCCAACACCAAATCTAAAAGCAGCGAGCATTGGGTAGCTTTTGGCGAAACCTGATGCAGCGGTCATAAGACTCCAGAAGCTGAGTCCAATGGCAATGAGGCTCTTTCTGTTCCAAACATCTGCGAGTTTTCCAAGTGGAATACCGAACACCGCATAAAAAATCGCGAACGCAGTACCGTATAAAAAACCAATTTCGGCGTCGCCGATGTTGAGGTCTGCTTTAATTTCCTCGGCGAGGATCGAAATAATTTGTCGATCAATAAAATTGAAGATATAGACAACTATGAGCACAAACAGCACATACCTTGCATACCCCGAGTTGACTTCTATTTGTTGCAAGTGATTATTGTTGTTGGATGACGACATTTTTTCTCTTTTCCCTGCTGTACACTTGAGTAGACCGGGTTCTTAGTTGTTTCGATCTTTGAAGCCGATCGAAGCTTTTCCACCATATCATCATATGTGAGTAGATATCTTGTCTGCCTCTGAGCTTGTCTTTATTCAACGAGAAAAATTCCAATAGAAACCTGTTCATGGTATACGGTGATGAATAAGTGAATAAAAATATTTGATTCAATGTCCGTTAATCAGGAAATCATTTTTTATTACTACCCCCGCGCCTGCTCATTGGCGGTGCACATCGTGCTGGAAGAATCAGGTCTCAACTACGAACGCCGCTTGATTGATTTGCCATCAAAGCAGAACCTCGCTAAGCCCTATTTGGCTGTAAACCCTAAAGGCACTGTGCCCGCGTTAGTTCTCGACGGAGAAACACTGACGGAGACTCAGGCTATCCTGACTTTTCTCGCAGACAAAATTGGTGACGGCAAATTATTGCCTCCAGTGGGTGACTTTCGCAGATATCGCGCACATGAATGGATGAACTTTTTGTCGAGTAGCGTGCATACCTACATTCGCTCCATCTTTCGTTCCGCTGCATACGCCGGTGAAAGCAAGGGGGCAAATGATGCGGTGAACGCGCAGGGACTAAAAAATCTGGCGAATGCAGTTGATCGTGTCGAGAGTTTACTGGCAGATAAAACGTGGTCGCTGAGTACTGGTTTTTCTGTAGTTGATGCTTATCTGTTTGTTATGTACTTGTGGACGACAGATGCTCGAATTTTGTCTGTGCCGGAACGACCTAACTGGGAGGCGGTTGCAAAAAGTGTATGGCAGCGGCCAGCGGTTCAGCAGGTTCTCTCAATCGAGCGCAAGCATCGAAGTATTGTGGTTCCCTGGGAATAGTCTGACGTGTGCAAATGGAAAGGAATCGATTGAAATGAGCCTCTACTATGTACAAAAACTGTTGTACAACCTGAACAGAGATCCGGCACTCAAAGAGCGTTTCGATACCGAGCAAGGCGCCGTAGTCGGAGATTACGATTTAGATGAGGAAGAACTGAGTGCGCTCCGCGCCATCGATATCGGGCTGCTTTACGTGTTGGGTGTTAATGGCCAGCTTCTGATGCACTTCGCAACGATGAACGGCTTCACTTGGGCTGAATACATTCAATCGATGCGTGATGGCCTTGAGAAACACGGCCCTGTCCGTGCTGGCCTCTATGCAATGGTTGACGGTAAAGGCGCTATCTAAGGAGATCAACCGGGGAGACATTATGACACTGGTATATGCAGGCACATGTTGCCATGCACCTGGGATTACTTCGCGTGCTGAGATGGCCGCGCCTGAAATCCGCAATCAGCTCCACGATGCGTTTGCGCGTCAACGACAAGCGCTAATTGACACGGGGACAGAAGCGCTTGTGATGGTTTCCTCTGAGCACTTTGCCAATTTCTTCATGGATAACATGCCGACGTTTTCTATCGGCATGGCAAACATTTATGAAGGACCTATTGAAGATCCAGAGTGGCTTAAAATTAATCGCACCCAGATACCCGCAAATCCTGATCTGTCAGTACGATTGATCAATGAAGTAATGCAAACCGTTGATGTAGGCTACGCACAAGAATGGCAGTTTGACCACGGTATGTCCGTGCCGCTTCATTTTTTGACGCCGAATTATGACTTACCGATAGTACCGGTAAATATTAATTGTCAAAATCCACCCCTTAGTCCGCTTCATCGCAGTTGGGCACTCGGTAAAGCGCTACGCCGAGCAATAGATTTTGCACCTGAAAGAATTGCGCTGATGGGTACCGGAGGCACCTCGCACTGGCCATGTACACCGGACTCTGGTCGGATCAATGAGCAGTGGGATGAAATTTTACTTGATCAGTTGATACATAAACATAAGGACGCGTTGCTCGCCCACACTGACGAAGAAACTTTCCTAGAAGCAGGCCCTGGTGCTTTTGAAATGCGCACCTCTATATGTGTCGCCGCTGCGACCGAAGACCAGACAGGAGAAGTATGGTTTGCGCAGGCAATACCCAATTATGCGACAACTTGCAGTATTACTACGCTTTACATGGCAGAGTCAGTTTAGCGACCAGGCAATGCTAGATTGTCAGTGTAAATACAATTAGCCTCACGTACGTCAGACCTTAACACTCGGTCGCGAAATTTTACGTGCTTCCATTCTCCGACCCAATTGTCTGGGTCAGTCATGGTGAGTTCCATCACCAAAGTGTTATTGTTATTGATCATACGATAACGTTCAGTCATCTTGAGTTTCTTACTCGCCTTGATGCCGGCTTGTATCATATGGTTTTCGTCGGTGAACCCTTCGGTCTCGACGACGAGTGTGTTGCCATCCCAGTACCCGAGGGACTCTCCACCCCAGTTACGATCAAGGTTGCTTTCGGGAATTCGATCTCGACCGTCAAGATAGATGACTCTGAACTCGTTGCTGAGGCGTGACACCATGAATATAGCGGTAGGGCGCTGTAGCATCATAAGTGAACCGTAGCGGGTCATTAACCGTGGCATGCCAGCGGGATAACACTGGGTAGCGGGGTCGTCAAATCTGACACCCTCTTTGGCTTTTTCCTGATAAAGCTTGTAATAATCTGCCGCTTTTGGCGTAAGTTCTGGCTTCGGTTTAAACTCATACGATCCGTAGTTGGCACGGTAATCATCTTCGCCTCGATATTGCCAGACGCCGGTCATATCGAACGGTGCCGGTGCACGTTTCTTATTCAGGTTCTCTGGGTCCAGAGCGCCCGCTGCGCCTCCAGTAGCCGCATGGTCTCCCGGCGCCAGTCCCTCTGAAATGATAGGCAATTGTGCTGGTCGGGTTTTCTTCTCACGTATCTGCCAAGTTTCATTTTTGGGAGGCGGTACGTATGCCATCAAGCCAGGTGCCGCTTGTCTGACTTTCTCTTTTTTTGCGTAATCTTGTTTGAGTTCTGTGCCGTCCATTGAATACGCTGTACCATCAGCACCAACCAACCCCTGTAACAGACCACCTGGTTCACCTGATCGCAGTGGTCGCATTTTTACTGTGATTCTGTCGCCCTCATGAATAGAGTCTCGGTTGAAGCCCATTCGCTTTAACGCTGCGATGCTTTGGCCCTCGATTTTCCACATTACCGTTTTGTTATCTGACTCCTCCACGGCCATGTTGATGATCAGATGGGGATTTCTGTAAATAAATTTTTTGACTATGCCGGTTTTTTTTATGGAGTTTTTCCGGTCGAAGACAGTAGCAGCGTGGTGGGCTGTCGCGTCACCCATGAACATCAGGAATAATACTGTGGTGATTAGGCGTGTTGTGAATGTCACACTAGACTCCTGTCATATTTCTGGTGGTATTTAATCGCCTTGTAAATGCAATTAAGGACCTTCTAAGAACATCTTTGCACTTTCTGCGGTGCAGTTTGCCTTAACTAAATCTCGATCTGCGATTTTGCGTAGCTTATGTTTTATTGTGACTGGTTCAGTAAAAAATACAGGGTCAGTCACGACCATGTCGATATCGATCGTTAACCCATCCTCAGCCAGTGTCATGCGCTCAATCAGATGTTTTTGACTGCTGGAGTCAACCCCGGTGTATATCCCCCAACGATCATCAACAAAGTTGCCTGTTTCCACAACCAGTGTGTTGTCTTCGAAGCGAGCGATGGAGTGTCCCGTAACTGAGGGGTTGCCGGGCGGGAAATGTTGATTGAAATGAAGCGTACGAGGAATGTTGCGACCTTCGTAGTTTATCAGCAGCGTTTCATCGTTGGGGCGAATGATCTCCATCGGGTAAGGTAAAAGCGTTGCTTTGGGTGGTCCGGATGCAACGCAATCGAGCAATGGATTCTGGCTGTCCTTAAAGTTCATCACTTGCATGCTTGCCTTCGACGTGTAGGGCCAGTCTGTCGGCGGCAAGTAGCGTAACGGCACGCTGAGGTCGCGAGACCACAATCCCGAGAAATCCTTTGAAGGAACTACATCCTCTGGCTGCAGCTTTAAAGTCAGCCGTGTACCATCTGATTTTTCAAGCCATGTTAGCCCGGTGTAGTAGCGTTTAGGGTTTTTGTCAGGCGCTCCGCCCCACGAAATAATGTCGCCTTTTTGTAACGTGGTTTTTGTCCAGCCGCGCTCAAGCATGGCGGGTGGGTGTAGCATTTCAATACTGTATTTGACGATCTTTCCTTGTGCATTAGGTGCCTCGACTTTGATAAAGGCGTGGGGCATTCGCCAACCGTATGCAGCGACGGTACCTCGATTGGTAACGGTTTTTGTTCTATCGAGATTTGCATGGGAATGGTGAGCGTAGGTGGTTGCAACAGGCATCAATGACACCAGCGTCACGCCGGCGGTTTTACAGAACAATCGTTGTAGCTTGTCAATGAAGTGAGATTTCGCAGATAACATCGGTAACTCCAGTAGCCATGCTGTGTTCCTAGTTTCGTCAAGTGTTACACAAACTGACGTGAGATTGAATACGATTGTATCCAATGTGCCTGCATGAAGGATTAAGCAAAGTTAGCCAAGTCCGGTTTTTATATAGTATGGTGTTTTGTATCTGCGGTTAAAACGTTAGGGATCTGTCACATGACCAGTAAAGAATCAGGGATAGTTTCAGGTAAACCACCAGTTGATGCAGGTGATCAGTCAGGTGCTGAGATCAGTGCTGATCGCACCGGTATTAGTCGTCGCGGATTTATTGGGGCGAGTGTAGCGGGGGGCGCCAGCACAGTTTTACCAGCGGTTGCATTCGGCGTCGGGAATGCGGCACCGGAAACGCCGAGACCCGTCTCAACGCCACCAGACGCCGTGAAAATGGAGCGGGAGGTGGGCATCTCAGTGCCTTCTGTGCCTACAGCAACCGTGCGACGTGCGGCCTCTGACCTAATGGTTCAGGTGTTGCGTGATCTTGAAATTGAGTACGTTGCGCTAAACCCAGGTTCCAGTTTCGAAGGTTTGCAGGAATCACTCATCAATTATGGTGAGCGCCCGAATCATATGCCGGAAGTGATCTCTGCGATGCACGAGGGTGCAGCGGTTGATATGGCGCACGGTTATGGACGTTCCGAGGGCAAACCTATGTGTGCGCTGCTTCAGGGCACGGTCGGCTTACAGAATGCATCGATGGCGATTTATCAAGCGTATCATGGCCATACGCCGATGATTATCCTCGCGGGAAATGATGAAAACAACTTTCTAAAGGTTCATACCGGCGAAGACATCGCCGGGTTAGTAAGACCTTATACAAAATGGGACGCCCAACCCGAGACGCTCGAAGATACGTTAGTCGCGCTACAGGAGGCATATCGTCAGTCGATTACACCACCCTGTGCACCAACGCTCGTTGTGCTCAACTCAGAAATCCAGAAAGAAGAGGCTGGTGATCTCCAGGTGCCGCGATATTCTGCGTCGGAGGTAAAAGCAATCAGTCAATCGCAGGCAACAATCATCGCGCAGACACTTATTCAGGCCAAAAATCCACACATCTCTGTTGGGCGATTACGTTCAAAAACGGGGATCGACAACGCGATTACTTTAGCTGAGTTAGTGGGCGCCTCGGTTGACTCTATGGCAACCTTTGGTCCGATGAGTTTTCCACAGCGTCATGCGCTTGTAGGAACAGGGTATGACAAAAACTACGACTTTCATCTTGGTTTGGAGATAGCCGCCGCCGATGTGTCCATTACTGGGCCGCATCTCAAATCAGTGACAGACCGTGATGCGGCGGGCATTGGCTTTGGTTGGAAAGAAGATCCAAATTTGAAACGTAGACCGACACCAGATACTTTAATTACCGAGGACGCAGAGGCAAGTTTACCTCTTATTATCCATGCTGTTGAATCCCGCTTAACAACATCAATCAGCGCCTCCATCAAAGAGAGAGTCAAAAAACACAGCATAAAAAATCGAGATAATCGAATTACTTCACTCCACAAGGCAGTAGAAAAAAAACGACCAGGCTGGCATGGCACACCGGTCAGTCTGGCACGTTTGTACGCCGAGCTCTGGCCGATGATAAAGGATCTGGATTGGTGTCTTGCTTCACCTTCGAACTTTACTGGGCGACATCATAGAGAGCTATGGGACCATGACAAACCATACAGTTATTTGGGTCAGTACCCTGCTGCGGCTTTAGGTTATTGTTTAGGAGCCTCTGCTGGTGCTGCCTTGGCAGCGAAGAACAGGAACCGCGTTGTTATAAATATTCAAGGTGACGGTGATTTCAATTTTATGCCCGGCACTGTATGGAGCGCTGTTCATCATCAATTACCAATGCTAACAATCATGCACAACAACCGAGCCTGGCACATGGAACTTATGTATGTTCAATACATGGCTGGGGTAAGGGGAAGAGGCACTGACAGAGCACATATAGGCACAACCTTCAGAGATCCCTACATCAATTACGCGAAGTTGGCAGAGGGGTACGGTATGAAAAGCGAGGGTCCCATCAGCGATCCGAATGAAATGGTCGCTGCTTTGCAACGGGGCGTGGACGCGGTCAAGCGAGGAGAACCCTACCTCATCGATGTACTCACGCAGCCAAGGTGAAAATGATGAATAAACTTAATCTCATGTTATGCATAGGGCTTTGTATCGTTAGCGCGTCAATCATGTTGTCAGCACTGGCGAGCGACGATCCCACGATTAATATTTCAGCTGGTGCTAATAGTGAAAGGGTTGTGTCGGGGCCAGGTAAGCAGCTCTATTATGATCACGGTTGTTTTGCCTGCCATGGATACAACGGCATTGGCAAACATAATTTAGCGAACGACGTGAGCGCCATCATGACGAGTGAAAAGGTTTATCTTGCTTTTATCAGAGCGCGAAGCGAGCTTAATCCACCTTTACCCTCGCAAAAAATGCCGCACTATCCCGAGTCTAGTCTCTCCGATCAGCAGGCTCTCAGCATCTACGCCTATATAAAAACCTTCCGAGATACACCGCCGAAAAGTAGTGAGGCTGCAGCGCTAAAAGCAATCATCGAAGGGGCGCAATAGTCGTCATCTAACCCTAAGCTGATAAGCAAATATGCCGCCGATTAGCATCGGTATAGCAAAAACCATGAAATTAACAGTGATCGATAACCCGGATGCAATCATGTAACCGGCGATGCCCGGGCCGAGCACTGCACCAAACCTTCCTAAGCCAATTGCCCAACCTACACCAGTGCTTCTGATTTCAATCGGGTAGATCTTTGCCGCAACAGCGTACATGCCGGTAAAGCCGCCTTGCATGCTGATGCCAATAACAAATATCAGCAGCATAAGTATGGTCTGATTGAAATTAAGGGAAACGGCCCCTGCAAACGCCCACATAAATACAGCAGATGTGATGGCAAATATGCTGATCAAAGCTGACAGAGACCACTTCGATGCCAAGTACCCGAGAATAAATATTCCAAGGACGCCACCAAAATTAAACAGGGTGAAAGCCAAGTTGCCTGCGTCTGCCGAATAGCCGAGGTTGATGATCAGTTTAGGCGTCCAGCTCATGAGAAAATATAGCGTGCTGATACACAGGAAAAACGTTGCCCAAAGTGTGAGTGTTGATCGGCGGAATTCAGGTGTTAAGAGCGTTAACATTTTCTGATAGATGTTTTGTCGATCGGCCTCTGTCGCGGCACCTGTGTTTTCAATTGATGGCAGCTGTTCAAGCGATCGGATATTGAAAATTTTAAGTATGTTGTTGACGCTTTGTAGTGCGTCATCAGGTTGTTTTTTACAAAGAAAGTATAAGGACTCCGGAATGAGAAAAAATGCGATGAGAGCAAGCATAAGCGTGGTGCAGCCGCCCGCAATGAACATGCCCTGCCAGCCAAACTCCGGCACCACGCTACTCGCAACGAGGCCGGTGGTCATAGCGCCCAAAGGATAACCTGCTGTAACAGCTGTCACTGCTAGCGCACGAAATTTTTCAGGGCTATATTCAGAGGCTAACGTTGCCACGCTAGCGAGCATGGCGCCGGCGCCAAGACCGCTGATGAATCTGAGCAATATCAATGCTGGTAGCGAGTTCACACTCGCCGTTAACAGCACAGTCGTGCCGACCAGCAGAAGGGTGACGATGATCATCGTGCGGCGGCCAATGACATCCGAGAGTGCGGCGAGAAACATCGCGCCTAGCATCATCCCCGCAAGGGAAAAGCTGAACACCAGTCCAATCTTGTCGGCGCTCAATTGCATATCCTCGCCAATCTGGTGTGCCGTCACTGCCATGGCCGTGATGTCGAAACCGTCGACCATGTTGAAGATAAGGCAAAGAGACACAATCAGTATTTGCCGAAATGAGAACTTACCTTGGTCGATCAGGTCGCTGATATTTACTGGCTGAGTAGTAATGGGATGCACCGCCTTTTTTGTTTATTTTTTAGGACCATTCTACATAAAGGTCCGTTGGACCTCGAAACGTAATATTGGGAGCGAAGCTCGGTGTTTGATTCTTCACCAAGCTTAGCGCTGGAATCTGCTTAGCGAGGGACTCAAGGGCGATTTGGGCCTCGAGCCGAGCCAGCCTTGCGCCAAGACAAAAATGGATACCATGACCAAAAGAGATATGTCTGTTGACATTTTCTCTGCTCGGGTTGTATTCATCCGGATTGGTGAAAAGCGCTGGGTCATGGTTGGCTGACCCCAGACTGATAAAAATTCTTGTACCTTTAGGGATGTCAACACCTGCGAGGGTGGTGTCTTGCGTAGCAACCCTTCGCCAACTCGTCTGCGGGGAATCGAAGCGAAGGATTTCTTCCAACGCATTCGGTATTAGCCCAGGGTCATTGCGCAGTGATTGCCAGTGTGCGCGATCCGGTAAAATAGTCATCAATGCCAAAGCAATAAAATTACTGACGATTTCGTGCCCAGCGAAAGATAAACCGTAAATGATTGATTCCACCTCCCTATAGCTGAGTGATTCGGGGTTTTCCCTGTGAGCAGCGAGCAGTTCTGAAGTAAGATCATCGGCAGGGTCTTCGTATCTTTTTGCAACAAAGGCGCGGCAATAACGCCAATATCTAAGCATGTTTTCCGCTATTTCAACTTGGGCTTCATCTGTTGGCTTTCCCCAAGTAAATATTAAGCGATTTGAAGTCCAGTGGATTAATTGATCGTCATCATTTGCGGGGAAACCGATCAATCGAAAAATAACCTGACCGGGTAAGGGGTGCGCGAATGAAGATACAACCTCTGCTGACTGGCCATTCTCTAACATCTGAGTAATGAGCCGATCTGCGGTTTCCCGGATATAGGGTTCCAACATTTTCATACGTCGAGCATTGAAACCGTCACGGGTAAATTTACGAATTCGGGTATGGTCTGGCGGCTGACAGTTCGACATCACCGCTTTCGGGTTGTAGTCGTCAGCAGACATAACGGCCATTGCTTCTTGGCAAACGGGAAAAACTGGATCTTGTACGTTCTCCGAGGAGAATACTTTATGGTTTTTCAGCACGTGGTTAACGTTTTCCATACCAGTGACAACCAGATAGCCGAGTTCTTTGGAAAAAAAGATAGGCTGTTCGGACATCAGAGCTTTCAGTTCTGGATATGGGTTTGTTAGATAGTTGCTGTTAAATGGCGTAAAAACATGATCGACTGGACACCCCGTGGGCTCTGCCGCGGGCGGCACACTGATTTTATGGTAGGCGTCGTCGGATTTGTTTTTATCCATTTTCCTCGCTCCGGATCGGGTCTGTATGATCGTCGACTTCGATTTTCTCGATTAATTCATCAAGCAGCTCATACAGCAGTTCGAGTTTCCCATAGCCAAACTTTTCCGTGATCAGGTCGTATCGCGCGACCGATTTCGGCGCAATCTTGTCGAACAGGCTTTTACCTTTTGTGGTAATCGAGATGACAGAGCGTCTGTTATCGGTACTTGATTGGATTCGACTGACCAATGCTCTTTTTTCAAGATTCTGAATAATTCGCGAGAGGCTGGGCATTAAAAGAAAACATCGCTCTGCTAATTCCGTAATGTCCAGACCTTCTTTTTCATGTAGGGCTCTGATTACGCGCCATTGTTGTGAGGACAAACCGTTTTCCCGCAGAGAAGGAACGAAATTTTTCATGACGGCTTCCCGTGCCCTGAGAAGTGCCATTGGCAGAGAGCGGTCAAAACCTCTTAGGGGGTTCTCAGCAGAGTCAGCCATTGAAGGTCCTCATCAGACAATTTCATCGATTACTTCGTTGGACAATATGCCAACACCTTCAACTTCAACTTCCACAACATCGCCCGGTTTCAGGTACCTGGGTGGATCAAAGCGGGCGCCGGCGCCGTTGGGGGTGCCGGTAGCGATAACGTCGCCGGGTTTGAAATTATAAAACTGCGACATGTAGGCGATCTGGTATTTGATGGGAAACATCATGTTGGCAGTCGTATCATTTTGACGCTCCTCACCATTAACTCGGGTTTTAACCGTCATGTTTTCAAAAACCTCGGGAGAGAACTCGTCTGCTGTTACCATCCAGGGTCCAATACTGCCGGAATGGTAGAAATTCTTACCTTGAGTAACATTAAACTTAGAGTGCCGCAGCCAGTCGCGAATTGTTCCCTCGTTCATGATGGTGAGTCCGGCAATATAGTTGTAGGCATCCTCCTCGGCGATTCGATGACCTTCTTTGCCGATGATCACGGCTATCTCGCCCTCATAATCCAGTTGCTCGGACTCAGGTGGGCGGAGCAGGTTGTCGCCGTGTGCCACCAGTGAATCTGGGGTGCGCATGAAGAGGCTGGGAAATTTGGGCGCTTCTGAGCCATCCTTGTACTCGGCGTTTCGGTTCGCGTAATTTACGCCGATACAGGCGATCTTTTCGGGGTTTGCGACAGGCGGGAGAAATATGATGTCTCTAACGTCGGTGTCAGGTGATAGTTTTGCGGCCAACTCCTTTGCTTCCTCAAGCCGACGCGATGTCAGGGCTTGCTTGAAATCGCATTGCATTCTGCTGCCGAGATCGATGATGCCCTCGTCGGTAATAGCGCCCCATGAGGCTTTCGCTGATGGGATGTCCGCTGTGGTATACGAGAGAAAGCGCATGTGATGACCTTATAAGTTAACCTGTTATGCATATTACACGGGTCAATCCTGTTTTTGCTAGCCAATGTTTTCTCAAATGATTAACATGTTATAGAAATATTCGAACACCATGAGAAACAGAAGTGAAACAGGACAGTAACCATGTCAGAACATGACGCAAATCTCAGTAAGGCTCAAGCCTATCTGAAGCGGTTTGGCGATAACACCACGGGTCATTTCATCAACGGTCAGTTTGAAGTGCCCGCTAACGCCGAAACTTTTGAGAATTTATCGCCGGTAGATAACGCCACGCTCGGTGATGTCGTTAGTGGCACGGAACAGGATATGGACCGGGCTTGTGAAGCCGCAAGGGCGGCTTTTGCGGATTGGCGAGACATGTCTGGCGCGGCTCGTAAAAAACTGTTGAATCAGTTCGCCGACAATATCGCCGCGCGTGCCGAGGAAATAGCGCTGATTGAATCTATGGATTGTGGCCAGCCGATTCGCTTTATGAAGCAGGCGGCGCTTCGCGGTGCTGACAACTTCCGGTTTTTTGCCGACAAGTCACCGGAAGCGACCAACGGTCAGGCGCTGTATCAAGATGTCCATACGAATTACACAATGAGAACGCCGGTCGGCCCTGTGGGTGTAATCACGCCATGGAACACGCCCTTTATGCTTTCAACCTGGAAGGTGGCGCCTGCGCTGGCTGCGGGTTGTACCGTTGTCCACAAGCCTGCGGAAATGTCACCACTGACGGCGATGCTGTTGGCCGAGATAGCACAGCAGACAGGTATTCCGGATGGTGTACTCAACACGGTGAACGGATTCGGTGAAACTGCAGGTAGGAGGTTGACCGAGCACCCTGCGATAAAAGCTGTCGCGCTGGTCGGCGAAAGCGCGACGGGTTCGCATATCATGCGTCAGGCAGCGCCAACGCTGAAACGTTTGCACTTTGAGCTAGGTGGTAAAAACCCGGTGATTGTCTTCGATGATGCAGACTTTGATCGTGCGCTCGATGCCGTTGTTTTTATGCTCTACAGTCTGAACGGCCAGCGTTGCACATCCAGCTCAAGGTTGCTCGTGCAAAAAGGCATAGAGGGGGCATTTATGTCCGCGTTAAAGGCTCGGGTAGAAAATTTAAGGGTAGGGCATCCGCTTGACCCTGCAACGGAAGTAGGCCCTGTGGTGAGCCAGGAGCACTTCCAAAAAGTAATGAGTTATATGGCGATAGCTGAAACCGATGGTGCTACGACTGCGGTAGGTGGGCGGGCAATGGAAGAGCTTGGTGCTGGCAACTACATATGTCCAACACTCTTCACCGAAGCAAATAACAGTATGAGAATTTCCAGGGAAGAGATTTTTGGACCTGTCTTGACCACGATGTCCTTCGATACAGAAGAAGACGCGGTAACGATGGCAAACGATACACCCTACGGGCTAGCTGGTTACGTATGGACTCAAGATGTTGGACGAACCATGCGTCTGGCAAAAAACCTTGAAGCGGGCATGCTTTGGTTCAACTCGGAAAACAATCGTAATCTCCCGTCGCCTTTCGGAGGCATGAAAGCCAGCGGCATTGGTCGCGACGGCGGCGACTTTAGTTTTGATTTCTATATGGAAACAAAAAATGTGTGCGTCGCCCATGACCTGCATAATGTGCCAGTACTTGGTCGATAATTGAGGAGATAATTGATGGGCGAACTCGCTTATGCGGCAAAAATCACACACGTACCTTCCATGTATCTGTCCGAAATGGATGGCCCACACAAAGGTTGTAGGGAGCATGCGATTGAAGGTCATCGTGAGATATCAAAACGCTGTCGCGCGCTCGGGGTTGATACCATCGTCGTGTTTGACACCCACTGGTTAGTGAATTCAGGCTACCACATCAATAACGCTCCGCACTTTAAAGGCATCTACACCAGCAATGAATTGCCTCATTTTATTAAAAATTTGCCCTATGAATACGATGGTAATCCGGCGCTTGGTCATTTAATCGCAAAGGCTGTAACCGATGCGGGCGTTCATATGCGCGCCCATGAGGACACAAGCCTGACTCTGGAATATGGCAGTCTTGTACCCATGCGATACATGAATGAAGACCGTCATTTTAAAGTTGTGTCAATCGCATCGTTGCTGACAGTTCATGATTTGCAGGACAGTGTCACCATGGGCAGAGCGCTGCGGTCTGCGATTGAGGATCACTATGATGGTAAAGTGGCGATATTCGCATCGGGCTCTCTTTCGCACCGTTTTGCACAAAACGGCACGGCCGACGAATTCATGCATAAAGTGTGGTCACCCTTCTTAGAGGAGTTCGATCACAGGGTAATTGAGATGTGGCGAAACGGTGACTGGCAGCGTTTCACAGAGATATTGCCTGAATATGCGGACAAGTGTCACGGCGAGGGTTTTATGCATGACACGGCGATGTTGCTGGGCGCGCTGGGTTGGGATGAATACAAGGGTAAGGTTGAAGTCATCAGCCCGTATTTTGGCAGTTCTGGCACAGGACAAATCAATGTCGAATTCCCGGTGCAGCCGATTAACCAGTAAATGCGTCGACATTCGACGACCACAAGATGCTCACGGGGGCAGTTATGGCACATTTTATTTATGAGTATTCTGCGAATTTGTCGGAAGCCAGCCTTGACTTGCCGGGCTTGATGAAAAAGATGCATGAAAAGGCAGCTGAAACTGACATATTTCCGATGGCAGGCATGAGAAGTCGGGCGATTAAATGTGAGCACTTTTGGGTAGCAGACGGCGATCCTGCTAAGGGCTTTTTGAATCTAAGCATGAAGGTTGGGCGAGGTCGTGACGAAGACACTAGAATGCGTGTCGGTGAGATGTTCTGGAAGATTTTATTGACCCACCTTGAACCGCTGATGGCGAGTCAACCCGTCACTGTCTCATTTGAAATGCGTGAGCTCGAAGAAAAAGTTAAGTTTAACAACAGGAATTTTTAATATGCTGAGCCCTGAACAAATAGCTGATGCCGCCGATCGGCTTTATCGCGCAGAGAAAGATCAGGCGCAAATCAAAGCGCTTACCATGTCTTTTGACCTTGACATGGACGACGCCTATGCAATTCAAAAAGCATGGGTAGACCGAAGGATCGCAGACGGTGAGAAGGTGATAGGGTACAAGATTGGCTTGACCTCGCGCACGATGCAACTCGCGATGAATATAACGACGCCTGATTACGGCGTGCTGACAGATGCAATGTTGTTTCCTGATCGGTGTGAACTGAAAGCGGCAGACTTTTTGGACCCACGTATTGAGTCCGAGTTTGCCTTTGTGATGAAGAAGCGCTTATTTGGTGACGATGTGTCGATCGAAGAAGTAATGGACGCGACAGAATATGTTCAGCCTGCACTTGAGCTGATTTCCGCACGTAGCCTGAGGGTCGACCCAGAGACCGGATATACGCGTAATGTGTTTGATACGATAGCCGACAATGCCGCCAATGCAGGCATTATTTGCGGTGGTAAAAAGGTTGCACCTGACGAGATAGATCTTACGTGGTCAGGAGCGCTGCTTTATCAGAATGATGAAATTGAAGATACAGGTCTCGGTGCAGCTGTGATGGGACATCCCGCACACGGTATACGGTGGGTGTGCAAGCGGTTTGCACCGCACGGTATTGCCCTTGAGCCCGGTCAAATTATTTTGTCTGGTTCTTTTACTCGACCAGTACCGGTGAAGTCTGGCGACCATATTTTTGCCGATTATGGTCCGTTAGGTGCGATCAACATAAATTTTGTCTAGCATCGAATTGACTAGCTCTGGAAGAAGGCTTTCATAGGAGAAATGTTTTGTTGCGACTCACTTGCCTGTTTTTATTGAGTTTACTGTACACAGATTGCTTTGCTCACCACTCGAGAGCAACAGTAGATTTAGAGCGAAAAGTAGAAGTTAAGGGTGAGGTTGTACGAGTCAAATGGCGGAACCCCCATATTTTTATCAATGTCGAGGGTGCAGATGCTCAAGGGAATTCTGGGCTTTGGGTACTAGAAGGTCACTCTGTATCCGGTATGTTAAATCGAGGATGGGAAAAGGATTCGATACAGGTTGGTACAACTGTGACCGCCGTTTTTAGCCCAAATAGGAATCCGGCGAAGAAAAATGGTCTCATCGATCACTTTACCCGTGCAGACGGCGTCAGTTTTTATCCTTTCCGAGCACCGCCGCCTGAAGGTACATCGATCAGTGAAGGTGGAAAGAGAAAAAAACCTCAGTCGGTGCAGCCGTCGGAGGATTTTTCGGGTAATTGGGCTTATGTGCGTTCGCTGAAAAGTGTTCTCGTCTCTCGTGCGCCAGATTTTAATAACTATCCCCTTAACGATAATGGCAAAGCCATGGTCGAGAACTACGATCCGCTGGATGATCCTGAGTTTGATTGCCAAAGCCGTGGCATCCCCAATTTGCCGCTTTATGTCTATGGTTATCGTTGGACTCGCTATCCTGATCGCATTGAGATAGAAAAAGAGCAAGCAATTACGTCGGATGAAAATAGAACGATATACTTGGATAAGCATTTATCGACAGGTAAGCAGCCAGGTAAAGTCGGCGTGTCAACGGGGTATTTTGAGGACAACGACAGCGTGCTGGTGGTAGAGACCACCAAATTTGTGCCGACGACTTGGGGCATCGCAGAAGGGGTAGACTCAAGCAGCGAAAAACGCGTGATTGAGCGATACCGGTTGACTAATCAGGGTATGCGTATGCAGATTTCGATCCAAGTAGAAGACCCCGTTTTTCTTGCAGCGCCGTTGATGTTATTTGGCGTCTACGACAAGCGGGCGGACAGAGCTTTCTTCCACTCACCTTGTGATCCTGAGACCGCGAGAGAACACTTGAAGTATGAGTAGCAGCAACTAGCGGCGCATAGTTTTGCTCTGATTTCTGATTGCTTTAAATTCCGAGCCATCGCGCCAATCGGGCCAATTTCTCGAGTTAGCAAGGTCCTGTATGATCATTTGAAACAGCTCAATATCTTGTGCTGCGCCGCGTAAATCCCAGTCTGGTGTCCATGCATCACAGGTCTGGTGATAGCAATTACCGATGTAGTCAGCGATCCATTGATCTCCAGCTTCACGCCCGCCATCAATAATGTCAGCACCACCGGCAATTCCCATCAGCAATAAAACGGGCACGCCTTTGCGTGCCATAGAAAAATGGTCAGCGCGAAAAAACAACCCGTTCTCCGGTAGGCTTTCGGGCGTCACTGTACGCCCCTGTCTGGCGGCGGCTCTCGCTAGATCATCCTCCAGATCACTTTGACCCTCTCCGACCAGAATGACATCTCTCGCTAGTCCCGCAGTTTGTAAAATATCAAGCGTTAGATTAGCGGCTGTCTTGTCGATCGAATAAATTGGGTTTTCAGCATAGGCGGCTGAACCCAGCAGACCACTTTCCTCCGCTGTCCATAAGGCGAACACAATACTTCGTGCCGGTGTTGGGTCAGATTTGAGAACTCTAGCTAATTCTAAAACACCCGCAGTGCCCAGCGCGTCGTCATTTGCGCCCGGTCTGACAACGCGTCCTTGCGCATCGGGTTCACCGATGCCGTAGGCGTCCCAATGTGCTGCAACCATGACACTTTCGTCAGCGTGACTCCCACCGGGGATGACGGCGAGCACGTTTTGACTAACGATACTATCGACAGCCACCTGAAGTTTCGCGCTGAAGCTTATACCCTTTAATTCAAATGCCTCGAAATCATCGTTCCTTGCTAATCTACGTTGTTCTGTAAAGTCGTATCCCGCAATTTTGAAAAGTTGTTTCGCTTTATCCAGATGCAGCCAACCCTGCAATTGAACGGGTTTTGCACTGTCAGCATTGGTCGCAATCGCGTAGTTTTCTCCCGGCGATGAAGACGCGACGTTCCAACCGTAACCGGCGGCTTTATCTTCATGGATGACTAGGGCGGCTATTGCTCCTCGTCGCGCGGCCTCTTCGAACTTGTAAGCCCACCGGCCGTAGTAAGTCATACGCTTACCACCGAATAATCCGGATACAGGTTCTGATTCAGCCGCAGAAAAATCCGGATCATTGACCAGATAAATCGCCACTTTTCCAGCAAGGTCAATATCTCCGTAATCATCCCACCCGCGTTCGGGAGCGCTGGCACCGAAACCAACGAAGACAACTGGCGCGTCACGCACACTGTTGTTTTTGAGCGGTAAGACAGTGCTGAGCTCAAGGTCTTTGGCTTGTTCAAGTTGCCAGTCAACACCATCGCTGGAAAACTTTACGTTAAAATTATTCTGCAAACGCGTGTGAGTGAGCGGTACTGATTGGGTCCAGCCGCCGTCGTCTCCACCCGGACTTAGGCCAAGCGCTTGAAAACGTTGGATGAGATATTCGACAGTTTTCTTTTCGCCCTCTGTACCGGGAGCACGACCACCGTATTCGTCCGATGCCAATACCCGAACGGTCTCTGAAAGATGCGCAATATTGATTTTCTCTGCGAACAGTGTGCCGGAGTAGATGAAGGCTGCCAGCATCAACGTGCCTAGAATAAACCGATGAGTAATCATGGGTGGTTCTCGCTTGTTATTCGTTTCATGTTCGGCCATCGTCCATAGGTTAATCCTCGCCATAGCCACTCAACAGGACCAAAGTAATATCGCTTTAGCCACCATGGGCTGAATAGCAGCTGAAATACCCAAATACCGATGACGACCAAGTAAAGCGAAACTCTTGAAAGCCTGTCTACCAGTCCGAAACCAAGTCCTGTGAAAATGATGGCGCAGATAGCAGCTTGCATCAAATAATTAGTCAGCGCCATACGCCCGACTGCAGATAAGCGTGCCTTAATATCGCCAAACCCGCCGCCCCTGACAAACAAGACCAAAAGCCCAATATAGCCCATTGCCATACCCAAGCGCCCAACCTGATAAGTTGGCTGCATTTGTGCGAAGATTTCTGTCAGTTCAAAGTTTGTTACGATGCCTCGATAAACCTCATAGCTATTTAGGGTTATGCCGATACTGAAACCAAAAAATGCGAGTTTTTTGTAAAACGCGATTGAACGGGTCCCCTGAAGCACGTCGAATTTGTATAACGCCATGCCCAGAAGCATCATCGCTAATGCATCCCATATCAAGAAAGTGGGCATGACAAACAGGTGCATCTCTAGGGCTCTTTCAAAATTAAAATCGAACGCAGTTGCATAGCTGCCTCTTCTTTGGGCTAGCTCATCGGATATCCTCGCCGCCGAGGGTTGGTAGTCTTTTACAAACTCATCCCACTGAGCGGCTAACATTTTTGTTTCGCTGTTGACGTTTGACATCTCAGTTGCTTGGCTGATTTCGAGAGACGCAACTTTTGCGGCAGACAAGCCGATACCCAGCATGCCGTAGGAGATTGAAATTAGTAGAATGACACTACTCGCCGAGATAAGTAGTGTTTTGCCGCTTTTGTTTCGAAGGACATAGAGAAAGAATCCGCAAAGAGCGTAAGTGACAAGAATGTCTCCACTCCAGAGTAGAATGTAGGCATCGAACAGGCCAAAGACCAACAGCCAAAATGTGCGCTTGTAGTGTAAGCCTGCACCTTTTGCCCCCGGGCCAGTGGTAAAAAGTAAGATACCCGCGCCAAATAGAATGGAGAACAGGCAGCGCATTGCACCTTCTGCAAATATTTCCACAGCAGCCCATATTGCTGTGTCGGATAGGGAGCCAAAATTCAAATCGTAGCCAGGATTGGAATAGGCTGATGAGTGAAGGCCGAACCCGATGATGTTCAGTAATAAGATACCGAGTAGTGCAAACCCTCTTAGTAAATCTAGAGATTCGATTCTTGCAGTTTCTTTGATCGGTTCCATAATCGTTGCATCGATACCTGTCGACAGGCTTTCATCCTAGTTGTATTTTTGATCTGCGACCATCGAATAATTGTAAAATAATCGCGCGATCAACATTCACGTGAAGCGAAGCCGTTGCGATTTTTTAGTAAAAAGGCAATACGCGTTTAATGACACTTTAATCGCGACACTTTTATAATGACGTGAAGAGACAAGCGGGTGGATCTAGAACAGATGCTTAATCGAAACAGGTAGATCTTTTGATGTTTTGATTGTAAACGATTAGGTTGTGTCGCACCGACCGGCTACTCTTCAAGCAACCGATACGGTTTCTCTCTTTTGAAAGAGGTTGCTTTGAACCCAAGTTGCGAACGCGTGAGCATCAGGCGTATTTGAACACTGCGTCGCTCAAATCAACCGCGGGTAATTCTTCTCTTTCTCTCCAGTAGTCCTGAGTGTGTCGCCACTCGTGTTTATCCCCGCATTTCGGCATCAAATGCATTGAGCGTTTCAGATAGTTTGGATTGAAATTATCCTCATCTATCCAGTCAAGCCTTGGCATGTTGTGTTCACTTTTGCCGAGTAAGGGCATGACAGACTTCACGCCGCTTTCGTCCATGTGATTTAACAATCTACAAACGAAGTCGCTGACGAGATCAACGCGCAATGTCCAGCTGGCTCTGAAGTAACCAAAAACCCAGGCCATATTCGGCACGTCCGTAAACATCATGCCTCGATAGGTAACTGTGTCGGCGAAATCGATAGGTTTGTCATCTACGGAGAAGTTGATATCTCCCAGTACGCAAAGATTAAACCCTGTTGCGGTGACAATGATGTCCGCCTCAAGTGTCTGACCTGACTTTGTTAACACGCCTTTCTCAGTGAAGCGTTCAATCTCATCGGTCACCATGTCGGCTTTACCTGCGCTGATACCTGCGAAGATGTCTCCCTCAGGCACGAAAGCAACGCGTTGTTGCCAAGGTCGGTAAGTTGGCGTGAAATGCTTCATGTCGTAGCCTTCAGGTAGCAACGATTTAACCATGGTTAACAGCTCCTCCTTGACGACTTCCGGTTCCTCGATGGCTCTTCGGGTGAATTCATCTTGGTTGAACAGTATTTCCTTACGAACAATTTCGTGAATCCACTCCTCTTTGATGTCCAGCTTGCGCAGTAGATCAGCCGTTTCGTTAACGTTTACCCCGGGAATAAAATACGTTGGCGAGCGTTGTAGTACCGTGATGTGCTCGCATTCACTTGCGATAGCTGGAACAACTGTTGCAGCGGTTGCGCCAGAACCAATGACCAGCACCTTTTTATCCTTGTAATCAAGATCTTCAGGCCATGTTTGCGGATGTACAAGTTGACCCTCGAAATTCTCCATGCCATCCCATGTTGGTGTATAACCTTCGGCATGTTTGTAGTAGCCCTGGCACATCCAAAGGAAATTACAAGTAAACACGATCGGTTTGCCTGACACTTTGTCTTTCCCTTTGATCGTCCATTTTTTGTCTTTACTTGACCAACTGGAAGATTCTATCCAGTGGTTGTAGCGAATGTGCTCGGCGAGATGGTTCTCCTCGATGACTTCATCCATGTACTTTAGAATTTCATCTGCTGTCGCGATTGGTGCGCCCGTCCAGGGCTTGAATCGATAACCAAAGGTATATAAGTCGCTGTCTGAGCGAATGCCGGGATAACGATGGGTCAACCAAGTTCCCCCAAATGAATCCAGTCCATCTAAAATGACAAAGGTTTTGTCTGGGCATTGGGTCTGTAGATGATACCCTGCACCCACACCGGAGATGCCGGCGCCGACAACTAGCACATCGAAATGTTCGGTCATTGTTTTGCTCGCAAATGGTCAATAATTTAGTTGCGATCAATATACCGCTTTTTTCTAAGACCGCATGTGCAGCGGTTTGATCCATGTCAATTAGATGGGTGAATTATTGTGGATTTGGAAAATAACCGGTGTAATGGGCTCCGGGCAGAGCGAAACAAAACATCAAGATAAGGAAAGTAATGAATAATTCAACAGAAAACGCCGACACGCTTTATGAAGTACAAGAGGGTATTGCCACAATCACGTTAAATCGACCTGACCAGATGAATACGTTAGGTGGGTCGATGATGGCGTTAGTCAGCGACTATATGAATGAGGCAGAACGAGATGAAGAAGTTCGGGTGATTATTTTAACCGGCGCTGGCCGAATGTTTTGCGCGGGACTTGACGTCGTCTCGGCCCAATCACGTGCGGGCGCCCAATCTGGCACCAATACACCAGCTTCTATCCCGGTTAGTCTTAATGTAAAAACATTCCCTCCGGCGGTGATATTTAATTGCGAGAAGCCTGTGATTTGTGCGCTGAACGGTGCGGCAGCGGGTTTTGGCATGGATATGGCCCTCTGTTGTGATATTCGTATCATGGCGCAGGGGGCGAAATTTGCGCCAACGCCAGTTAAAAGAGGAATTGTTCCTGAGAGCGGTGGTACCTGGGTGCTGCCCAGACTTTTAGGCTGGGAGAAGGCTGCCGAGATAATTTATCGCGCCAAAAATATGGATGCTGATGAATGTAAATCGTTGGGGTTGTGTGCTCACGTAGTGCCCGATGAGGATTTGATACCTTTTGCAAGATCGCTGGCGAAAGATATTGCTGCGAATGCGCCACTTGCGGTGCAATCTGCCAAGCGTCTGATGCGGATGGGGTTAGCGGAACAATTCAATGATCATGTACACCACGTGTACATGAATTTTTTGCAGTTGATGCGGACTGAAGACGCAAAAGAAGGCATGACCTCTTTCGCGCAAAAACGACCCGCGGAGTTTAAAGGGCGATAAATTTTCATCACGGTTGATTGCTTTTGTAGTCTGTGCCGATTTGAAACAACGGATCTTTACTGTCAGACGGGAGATCAGGTCTTTGGTCTCTTGTTGCTTGCATGGAACGGGGTAGCTCGAAAGGAAGCCTACCCTCGGTTTCACACTGATTAACGATGGCGTTAATCATCAGGTCGTCTGAAACTCCAAGATCAACATACAAACCGTCAAGGTCGTCAATGATATCGGTGACGATCGCGGGTCTGCTCATCTGAATGACAGCAATCGTGGGCATTTTTTCGCATAGTGCTTTTATTTTCTTTGTGTCCTGATGTTCCGGTTTGAAATCGAGGTCACCCTCTTGTTGGCGACTGCCAAAAAAGAAGTTTGGATGAAGGACTTCATGGGGTGTTGAAAGCTTAATTATTGTGGCGTCTGCCTCATCCGGGTTCTTGACGGTGCTAACCGTTGCTGAGTCGATGTTTTCAAGGTGATAGCGAACGTTAGCGTCCACCGAGGAAGGTTTCTTAAGACATATAATCGATCGTGCCTGTGCGCTTCTGCCGGCAGCCATTGCAGTCTCTGATCCGACCAGTTCACCAGCATTGGTCGCATCGACGAACGGCGACTCGAATAGACCTTGCTTGAATTTCTGTAACAACATCCGGTAAACAGCTTGATCAATTCTTTGTATAGGAATCAAGCTATTTTCAATGGCGCTCAACATCGTAACGACGTCCTCTTCGCCACCCAGTTGATCGCAGCCAGCGTTAACTGCTTTGGCAAATCGCTGCTCACGACTCAAGGTTTCAACTCCCCAGGGCATGCCAATGTCCATTGGGGTCTGCGCTGTGGTTGGGTTGAAGGTTTGTTCTCCAGCATCTCTGAATATCGCCCAGTCGGAGAGGACAAAACCCTTGAAGCCACATTTGTTTCGCAGTAGTTCAGTGATGAGTTCTCTTGAGAAGCCGCCTGCGACCTGCTCGAGGGGCTCTGCGTTCAATCTCAGATCCTTCAGTATTGTGTAGGTAGGCATGACGCCAGCTACTTTGTGATCAAACGACGAAAGGAAGGGTTCAACATGCAGCCGAAGTGACGCTTCGGTCAATTGTGAAAAACGACCATAGGCATTGTGCCCATCAAAGCCTTCAGGCGCTGCGCCATAGCCTACCCAATGTTTGACGACGCATGAAACGCTTTTTTCGTGTAGTCCGTTGGTGCCTGACTGCATGCCTTTAACGTATGCTCCAACAAGCTTGCGCGCTAGCCTTGGGTTTTCACCGAAGGTCCCGGAAATGCGAGACCACCGAGGTTCAGTTGCGATATCAGCTTGAGGTGACAACGCCATGTGTATACCCACTGCGCGATATTCATCTCGTGCGATCTCGGTAAACTGTTCAACCAGTTCAGCGCTGCCAATAGCTGCCAAACCCGTTGTCTCGGGCCACTGGCTAAATCCCTTGGCCCGCGAACTTGCGCCGGTAACATGCTGAAAATGATGCCGCGGGTCAGTGCTGATTGTCACTGGAATGCCAAGGCGTGTGTCTGCAGCAATTTGTTGCAAGACGTTGTTTTGCTCAGCAAATCTCGCCGGTGTGTTATCCAGCCGAGTTATCAGGTGATTAATTTTGCTCTCAGCAATCAAGTGTCTGTTTGCCGTCTCGTGATATTCCGTCCCCACGCCCATGATACCCAGCGGCCCATTAGACTGGGCAGTACCATGCATCATCACGCCTGCTTTTTCTGCAACCGTCATTCTTGCTAACAGATCCTTTGCGCGAGCCTCGGCACTCAAACGATGATCCTCATACGGTGAAAGCACACCATCGTGATCAAGGTCGCGAAACTCGATATTGTCAACCGTCAGCATTTTCATCATTAGTATTTTTCTCGTTGTGAAAATTTCGCTCGATTGATTATAAATCCGTGTCTGATTCGAATGCTACTCGTTGTCCACTCAACAAAGTTGGCAATAATGGTTTGAAAGTGTCTTGTGTGGTTTCTGCAACTAACATAACCTACGACAAAACCAAGGAGAAAATTAAATGGCCGATGACCAAATGTCACTTTTTGACGCGATATATAATTGCCGTGCGATGCGCAAACTGGATACCCGAGAGGTGCCCGAAGAAGACCTTAAGCAACTGGTTGATGCCGCAAATCAGGCTCCCTCAGGCTCGAACATGCAGAATGGTCGATGGATAGTCGTCAGAGACCCAGTGGTGAAGCAGAAGCTAGCAGATCTCAATCGTGTCGGGGTCGAAGCCTATATTGGCCCCCAAGCTGAACGTCCGGGCAGTTTACCCCACCAGTCCGAAGATAAACGCAAGCGCATGTTAAATGCTGTTTTATGGCAAATGGAACATTTGCATGAAGTCCCCGCGCTGATTATAGCTTGTATGGAATTTGGTCAGAAGGTCGATGCTGCCGCTGCACAAAGAGGCGGCGGTTCGCTTTGGCCCGGCATTCAAAATTTGTTGCTAGCATCAAGAGCGCTTGGGCTTGGTGCTGCGCCGACAACCCTCGCTCTGAATAATCAGGATAAAGTCAGGGCTGCATTGAACATGCCCGATACGATGGCAGCGTTATGTCTGATTCCTGTGGGTTACCCTTTGGGTAAATTCGGGCCGGTGACGAGAAAACCTGTCGAGGAGATCATGCGTTTTGACCAATGGTCATAATGTTGGCTATTGGTATACGAGTGACCCTGCTTCGACTGAGCTGACAACGACATTAGACCGCCCAAGCTATTTTTTCGGGTAAATATTTTCCGATCAGGTCAAGATAGTACGGCTTTAGCTCTTCCCAGCTTACTGGGTCATTCACTTTGGAATAGAGGTCATAGGTGTTGAACTTTTTTACCCACGAAAGCATACCTCTGTCGTGATCATCGCAGAGGTGGTCGTAAGCGCCGGATTGGTGCCAAGCATAAAATGAGTGAAACCGAATCATATATTGCGCGGGCTCTGGGAGATATTCCTTAATATAATGGTGCAGGTATTCATCGTGCCCCCATGACATGGTCACGTTACGTAAACCACAAGCGACCTCATATATGCCGTTTGCTGACTGATATACAGGGTGACTGGTATCCGGATTATCGTCAAAAAAGTGTGGGTATACGATCTTGTCACTAAACTGGCAACCGACCGGAAAAGTGTCGCCAACGACGGACCATTGGGGTTCTCCTGACAGGCAGAGAATTTTGCCAAGATCGTGAATAAACCCCGTAAGCACAAACCAGTCCTCGCGATTATCCTTCCTGATCGCCTCTGCGGTCTGTAGCAAATGTTGCAGCTGCGACAGCGCTGTGTCCGGGTCCGAATCATCTATCAGCGTGTCAAGATATGTAAGTGCCTCAAGCCAAGTCATTGTGTGTGTTTTTGGCGGCGCCGTAATGAAACGTTTGTGCTGCTGAGCAACAAAATTAAATGTTTGATGGCGATGGTTAAGCCGATAAAACGTTTCAACAGTGTCGCGACCCGGGGAAGTATAGTCTCTCATAAGCTGATCCTGAGATTAGTCTGTTTGGTCGTGAAAAAATGACTGATGCCTTTTGATGATTTTGGGCCAAAGTTGATTTACTTGCGGTACGTCTAGTTTAAACGCATTTTTTAAACGTGCCTGTAATGCCTCAGCGCTATCAAGCAATCGCGATTCAACGCCCTGAGATGTTATTTTTTTTGCAACAAGCCCTGCCTGAACTTCATAACCGTCGTTAATAAAGCGTTGCGCAATTAGCGTCATGACAAAAGGCGAAGAAGCCTTAGTCTGAAGGCTCTGACACACATGTTCGAGTTGGACTTCGTCTGCGGTGTTGGTTTTGAAATCAAAGTTTGGTGCCCCGCCAAATTGATGGTTATGAAGTCGCCAATAACCGTCGGTTAAGCGTTCCAGTTTAAAATTAAATCCACGCTCGGAAAACTCACCTTCCTGAAGCGGTGCCGGATAGAGGAAACCGTCGCCAAAGCCAACGTCGACAATGTAAGGTTGGTCGAGTTCGGTCAACAGGACAAGATGTGAACCAACGACCTCGTCACCTCGCTCGTTACGATTAACCCCAGCACATATTCGCTGAATATCGAAGCCTATTTCGCCGAGCGCCCATCCCAACAATCCGTTCATTTCGTAGCACCAGCCACCGCGACCATTTTTGACGATTTTTTCGTAAGCAGCATCAACGCTGGTTGTTAGGGGAATGCCAAGTTGTACGTCGAGCGCTTCATAAGGAATTGTTAAAAGATGGTGACGATGAATATTGTTGAGTGTTTCTAGATCAACGTTCAGCGGTCCATCGTAGTTAATTCTTTTAAGATAGGTGGAAAGATGCATCGATACTGTTCATTCCTCTATCTGAAGTCTCGACTCTCCGGCGGCGGAACCGAATATACCTTTCGACATGAGCGATGATTCTCGATCACGTCGATACTGGTAAACTTCCGCCCTTATCACGTGTATGTCTGTATTTGTGGGCTCCGCTTGTGTTGCCATTTCAGCAAGATGACAGGCGAGACGAATATCCGATGTTATTAATTCTCGAGCGCGTTCTGCCATTTTCAATGCACCGCCAGCAAGATTTGCCAACTCACGCGCTAAAGTGCCATCTGGCGCTGGTTTAAGGCGTGAGGGATTACCATCCCACCAACCGCCATACAGACGCCAAATGTTTCGGATGACGAATTCAGGCTCGTCGTAGGTTGGCCTCAGGTAGGGTTTTTCTAAAACCGACGGGTCAATTTTTATTTCATGGATGATCTCGTCTAAACGGGCGCCTTCGTTCATGCGTTGTATCGTTTCATCAACTAAAAATTCCAGCGCGTCCGCGACTTCATTAAGCACCCGCCGTATTCTGTCTTTGCCCTCGATCGGCAGGCCATGCGCAGGCAAAAATAATTCTGCATCCTGTAACGACATGGCGCGAAGTGCTGTAGCCCATTCGCGCGGAAATCGCTGAACTTTTTGGGGGTTTCCGGCGTTCGGAAAATTCCAGATGAAAAAGTCTCCAGCACAAATCGCCTTGTGTTTGGGAATCCATGCCCAGGTATGGTCGTCGGTTTCACCCTTTGCGTGTTTGAGTTCAACCTCAACACCGCCAATTGAAAGATCCAGTTGATCTTTGTAGGTCAGGTTAGGTTTTGGTGATTTGGGATTGAGGAAAACGCTGCCATCTGCGATGTCATAACCACGGCGGGAAAATTGTCCAAACTGTCGTTGGTTGATTGCAAGATTGAAGCCATTGGTTTGGTTGTAACGGTCAAAGCGGGCAGGCACATTCTCATGGCCAATAATGTTTGGCGCATCGTGTTGATTATCGACAGCATCCTGTATGAAAAAACCGCATCCTCCGACATGATCTATATGACCGTGAGTATAGATCAGAGAATTGAAGCGCTCCTTGGTCCATCCACGAATAGCGCGAATGACACGTTCACCGCCGTTCACGCTGCTCGTGTCAAATGCGACCAGGCCATCATCGGTCTTGAACAAGATGCAGTGGGAAAACGCTTCAACCATCGCGATACCGTCGCCAATTTCCGATAACTGAAAATTGATTCTGTTTAGTGGGCCAACCTCGTCGAGGCCGGCTGTTCCATCAATCACACCGCTGGATAGTGCAAGTAGGTCAGCCATGTTGCGTCTCACATTTCAAGTTTTCGGAACGACAGTTGGTTAATCCAGAGGGTGCAAGACCACTGGAAGCTGCGAGTAGCCTCTGACGAAATTCGATACGACCCGTTCGGGTTGCCCGACGACTTCAACCTTATGAAACCGTTTGCTGATCTCTTCCCACAGGACTCTCAGTTGCATTTCTGCCAGTCTGTTTCCCATACATCGATGGATGCCGAATCCGAAAGAGACATGTTGTCTGGCATTTTTACGGTCGATAATCAGTTTGTTGGGATCCTCAAATACGCTCGCGTCTCGGTTGCCAGAAACGTACCACATAATGACTTTATCGCCTTTCTTGATCGACTTACCACGCACTTCGACATCCTCTAGTGCTGTTCTTCGCATATGAGCCAGTGGCGTTTGCCAACGAATGATCTCGGCGACCATATTGGGGATCAAGCTGAGGTTGCTCCGCAGTTTGTCGTACTGATCAGGGAACATGTTGAGTGCGAGGACCCCACCAGAGATGGAGTTGCGGGTTGTATCGTTGCCACCCACGATGAGTAACATTAGGTTTCCGAGAAATTCGCCCGGTGGCATATCCCTCGTTTCGGTGTTGTGAGCCAAAAGCGTCAACAAGTCAAAGCCCTCGTGAGAGGGATCAAGCCGTTGTTTAAATAGCTGCTGGAAATACTCGAGGCATTTCTGCATTTCCGCGCCGGCTTCGTCCCAACTTGAAACATAACCAGAGCGGGGGCCGATGGTGCCGATGTCTGACCAGCGCGTAAGCATTTTGCGATCTTCGAATGGGAAATCAAACAACGTCGCAAGCATGCGAGTGGTAAGTTCGATAGAAACGCGATCGACCCAATTGAACGTTTCACCGATCGGCAGACCGTCCAGAATATCGATCACTCGAGAACGAATGAGCCCTTCCATTTTGGCAAGGTTGGGTGGTGCCACAACCGGCGCGACGGTCGCACGTTGAGTGTCGTGTTTTGGTGGGTCCATAGAAATGAAGGATGAGGACTCATCGCCTGGGCTGTCTACGATCCCGATGCCTTTGGCGCTAGAGAATCGTTGATGATCTGAATCAATTTCCTTGATCGCAGCATGGCTAGAAACTGACCAAAACGGCCCGTAGCGAGAATTTGCGTGATAGTGCACGGGGTCTTCCTGACGAAGACGATCAAAAAAAGGCCAAATAGCGTCCTGCTGAAACAGGAAGTGGTTGGAAACATCGAGATCATTAAGATCAGCCGAGTCGGCAAAAAGCTGAGCAGTGTCTTTGGTCGCACTTCTGTAATCAAACATGGGCATATGGTTTGTTTGTTTGGATCTAGTACTTTAGACCCTTCTCAATGGTCGCTCAAGTCGTTCCCGCATGTATCGGGAATGGCACACAGGGCATCGTAACATTAGTCCAAATAACTGATTATCAATCGCGCTCGTGTCACAATTGTGTCTTGTCTCTGTCAGGTTCACTAAATGAAATATCTTTTCCTATGGATACTTTTACTTTTAAGCACAACGGTATTTTCCGCATCGATAGATTTCGAGCGTCAATCGGTGACGATTGCACTGACTCAGGAGCCGCCGAATCTCAATAGTCTGCAGACGGTCGACCTGGTCAGTTTTTTTGTATTGGGACACGTGACAGAAGGACTTGTTCGCTATGACAGGAAAGGGAGGTTAGTACCCGGTATCGCAACTGACTGGCATCAGGAAGAACGGACCATCCGATTTGATCTACGTAAAAATGCCCGGTGGAGTGACGGCTCAGTGGTAACCGCCCACGACTTTGTCTTCAGTTGGCGTCAGATGAACAATCCTGACGTTGCTTCGCCCTATGCCTCAATTATGGATCCCATCAAGAATGCAAAGAAAGTTCAAGCCGGAGAGTTACCGCTTTCCGCATTAGGCGTTACGGCGGTTGATGATTTTACCTTGAGGGTCGATCTTGAACGCCCTTGCGGTTATTGCATCACGGTGATGAACCACGCTGCTTTTTATCCTATCAAGCAGGCTTTTTATGAGGCGCAGGGCAAACGCTATGGTGCAGAAGTATCTAATCTTCTTTACAACGGCCCTTTTAAGTTGTCGAGTTGGACTCATGATGCGGAGATGACACTGATAAAGAACCCTGCATACTGGAACAGTGATGCGATTAGGCTAAATGAGTTACATGTTGGCTACATTACGGCTGACAACCGGACTCGCCTGAATCTGTTCAGGGATGATCAAATTGCACTCGCGCGCCTTGGTGCCGATACAGTTGCAGATGCGGCAAGTCAGCAGTTAAGAATGAAGTCATTTGTATCTGGTGGTATGGCTTATATTCGCTTCAACACAAGAGCAGAAACGGTAACGGGACAGAAAAAACTTAGGCAGGCGATTCGTTTGGTCATTGATCCAGAGGAGTTTGTTAATAAAGTGATCGGTATTCCGGGCTACAAACCCGCATACTCTTTCTTTCCGGGCTGGCTTAATGGCGTTGATGGTAAATTCACTCAGGAATACCCAGTTAATCCCGCGCAAATGAATGTGGAAAAAGCTCGTGAGTTGATGCGTGAAGTGAAAGCGAGTTTGGGCGTTGAAGAAATGCCGCCGATCACTGTTTTGAGCACGACATCGCCCACTGGCGCAAGAATAGCGGAGTTTATTCAAGGGCGCCTAAAACAGGCGCTTGATCTCGACGTGAAGGTGGACCAACAAACGTTTAAACAGTTTCTCGTGAAGATCCAGCGCGGCGATTTCGATATTTCTCTGGCGAGCTGGTATCCTGACTTTGACGATGTGGTCACTTACGCGGATCTGTTAGCTTCTTATAACGCGAACAACACCGGTGGCTACAGCAATCCGGAGTATGATCGTTGGCTTGAGGTCCTGCTAACGTCCAATGACGCCAAAACAAGAATGGATGCAGCGGACAAACTCCAGAAAATCATTATCGAGGACGTCCCTGTGCTCCCCCTTGCAGAAACTGGCTCTGCCTATGTTCAACACCCTAAGTTGAAAGGTGTCGTTCGGCGAGTGCTCGGTGCAGACCCGGATTACACTTTTGCCAGAGTGGTGAAATAACCCTTAGCGCTTTTCGGCCTCCTCCTCGAGCAGCTTTGTGTCGTCAAAATCGATAACTGTTGATAAATATCATCGTTTATCGCTTGAATTAGTCGAATACGGTGATTAGTGTGAGCTGTAAATACGAAGCTTATTTAAGGTCATTGTCAGTGCGTACATACTCGATCACTACTGAGCACGGCGAGCAAGTCAGTTATACCGACAGAAAACGTTGGCTTTGGCTCATGTCTTTGGCGACACCGCTGTTTCCTCTGGTCGGCGTTGTGGGGCATTTGGTCACGGGTCACGAAACTTGGTTGCTCCTGCCGCTCTGTCTTATGTTTGTTCTTGGGCCTATTTTTGACTGGCTTTTTGGAGAGGATGAAAACAATCCGCCAGAAATATTGGTTCCTCTGTTAGAGCAGGATAACTATTACAGAGTGTTAACCTACATCACGGTTCCTCTACACTACGTAACCTTTATTGGCGTTGCTATCTGGGTCGGTACACAAAGCCTCAGTTGGTGGGGGTTTCTTGTATTGACAGTGGCAACAGGCTTTGCCGACGGGTTCGCGATCAATACGGGTCATGAACTTGGCCACAAGCGGACCAAGATCGAGACCTGGCTGGCAAAAATTGTGCTTGCTGTGCCCGCTTATGGTCATTTCTGGATTGAGCATAATCGTGGCCATCATCGAGATGTCGCAACCCCAGAAGATCCAGCAAGCGCGAGGATGGGTGAATCAATTTATAAGTTTGCTAAACGAGAAATTCCTGGCGCGTTTCACCGTGCGTGGATGATTGAGCATGAGCGGCTTTGCCGCAAAGAGTTGCCAGTCTGGAGTCTTCACAATGAGGTTTTACAAAGTTACATGATCAGTGTGGTGCTTCAGGTCGGCTTGATCGCGGCTTTTGGCTGGATCATGTTGCCTTTTCTTATGCTCCATAACTTTTTTTCATGGTGGGTGCTAACCAGCGCAAACTATATAGAACACTACGGCTTGTTGAGAGAAAAGCAGGCGGACGGCAAGTACGAAAGATGTCAGCCACACCACAGTTGGAATGCAAATCACAAATATTCCAATCTACTGTTATTCCATCTTCAGCGGCATTCCGATCACCACGCCAATCCTACGCGGCGATATCAGAGTTTACGGCATTTTTCTAATCTACCAAGTTTGCCGAGCGGTTATTACGGTATGTACATTATTGCCTACATACCGTCGCTGTGGTTTAGAGTGTTGGATCAGCGGCTGCTTGCGCTGCCGCATGTCAACGGCAATTTGGACAAAGTGAACATCGATCCTGAGTCCAAAGATCGACTCTACAATAAGTATGGAGCTGACCATGGCTAGGTATCAATGCCCGGGATGTCGATATATCTATGACGAGCGTGTCGGAGACGACCATGAAGGTTATCCACCTGGGCTTATATTTGAATCATTACCAGACGACTTTGTTTGTCCTGATTGCTCAGTCCGATACAAGGAGGACTTTGAGCTCAAGGATTAATCAACGTGCATAAAAAAGGCAGTTAACACTGCCTTTTTTGTATTGCTAATGTCGTAGACCTATTCCCGCGCTAGAACTCTCTTGGCGTTGGTTGAGGTCCCTTTGGCCAGCTTTCAAAGTTTTCCAGTACCGTCTCGCCCACGTCTGCAACTGACCAAGGCTCTTCTTCATTGCCTTTCGTGGCAAGCATGTGAGACTGCCAAGAAAGTAATGTGACTGAATTGCCCTGAACCAAGAAGGTTCGTCCTGTTACGTCTTTCGCCTGATCAGACCCTAACCAAACGACAATGGGCGAAACTTTTGCTGGTGACAGCAGTTCTTCCATGTTCTGCCCCTCTGGGAAGATATCCGATGTCATTCTTGACCAAGCAGCGGGTGCCAGAATGTTTACTCTGATGCCATATTTCAATCCTTCCTGAAACAGGCATCTGGCTAAACCGGCGATGCCAGCTTTGGCTGCGCCATAGTTCGACTGACCAAAGTTGCCCAGAAGACCCGAAGTTGAACTCGTGACAACGATGCTGCCACCGTGACCTTGAGCAATCATCTGATCATACGCAGCCTTAACGCAGAGGTAGGTGCCACGTAGGTGTACGTTGACCACGATATCCCACATGTCGTTGGTCATATTTTTGAATGACTTGTCGCGCAGAATCCCCGCGTTTGCTATGAGGAAATCAAGCTTGCCGAACTCATCGACCGCGGTCTTGATGAGCGCATTAACATCCTCTTCACTGGTCACATTACCGTAATTCGCAACAGCTTTGCCGCCTGCCGCCTTAATTTTATCTACGACAGCGTCAGCCATGTTTTGACCTTCACCGCTGCCATCACGGGAACCACCTAGGTCGTTGACAACAACGGATGCTCCCTCTTTAGCGAGTAGTAGAGCATGAGCCTCACCGAGACCTCCACCTGCACCGGTGACAATGGCTACTTTTCCGTCTAATTGACCCATATCGTTTCTCCTTAGCTTGAATTTTTAGGGTGTAAAAAGTGGAAGGGAGTAAATCATACTCATAGGTTTTTTACAAAAACCGATTGGCAAAATATGACAGGGATGTGTCAGTCGAAGGTGTAGGTATAGCCTCCTTGTGCCCATGAATGAAAACCTGCGTCCATCCCGACTTTTTCAAAATCTTTCCAGTTGTCGCCATAGTGCATCAGCAAGATCTTGCGTTTGAGTTTGGCCGGTAACGTCATCAATTCCTCAAGCGAGCAATGCACGCCCCCTGTAAATAGCTGGCAGTCGTGAAAAATGAAGTCGAAATTAAATTCTCGGTCGAAAGTGTCAAGAAATTCTGGGTCAAACCTAGTATCGGAGGTAAACAAGATCTTGTCGTCAATAATCACGCCGGTACTCCAGAATGACTCTCTCCAGCTGGGGGCGCTGTCAGGATAGTGCATCGTACGGGGGAGTTTGATATTGATAGATCCCACGTTCGTTTCCCATGTGTCACGCCCATTGCGTGTCACACATTTGGGCTCGATAACGTGCCAAAGGTCTCGAAATTTTAAGGGTTTCGATTCTGACATTTCCGAGCCGCCCCTTAATGATTGTGACCAAAGTATCTCCTCATATTCAGGAGCTATGATCATGCTGGGTTTGCGTTGATTAACGTAACGGCCATGTAGGTGCACTTCCTCGAGCCCACCGATGTGATCTGCATGGCTGTGGGTGATGAGAAAATTTTGTATGCCGGTAATCGGAATGTCGTATCCATGCAAGGCCTGTGAGCATCTGCTGCCACAATCGATCAGCAGGTGGTCATCTCCCTTAACAATCAAAACATTGGTCTGGTTTAAGGTTTTAGAGAATGCAGAACCCGCACCGATAAAAAACAGCGTTAACTCACCGTCGTTCGTCAGTCCTCGATTCACTTTCGAATTAGGGTTTATTCTCATAGGTTCATTCTAACTAGGTTGCTTGTACTCTGCGAAAGCGCGACCTCGGAGCCGGGTAATAACCGTAAAGTAACCATTCTGATCGAATTTGGGTCGATGTGTTGTGAACCCTGTCACAATTGTCGCTGCAAGTTTAGCCGTTCAGCGCTTTTTGGTCAGTTACCTATACAGCTGGTAATGCAGCAGACAATGCAGGAAATCAGAGGTGGCGAGCTTGGCAAGATACGCGTAGAGCTCGAGACCCTGCGTATCAGACAGGGGCGAATAACTTGATTATTCGGATCAGGGGAGTAATATTTGAGGTCCGAGAATATGGCAACCAAGCATATGTCGCCTCCAGCACTTTCCAAGGTCACTAACCCATCTGAGGACTATCAGAAGGTTAGTAAGCTCATTCTCGAAGCTTTAAGAGTTATTCGCTCCGATGATTTCCCCCCTTATTTTGATCTTTTTACCGATGACGCCGTCTGGATGATGCCCTCCAATTTCAGGGACGTGGGTAAAGAAGAAGCCAAGACTTTTTATCGATTTACAAAAAAATTCCGCTTCGATCAAGAAACCGCGATTGAAGAGCTTAACATAGTCGAAGACATGGCTTACGTAAGAGTCAGTTTTGATGGCTATCTACGAGCGAAAAATGATGAATCTGCGCCCCCATTAAGGTCTGTTAGTCGACACTTGTGGATCTTGCGAAAGCAACTTGATGGTGAGTGGAAGATTACAAGGGATATTTGGAATAACCCGAAGCAACCCTCTTAATATATCTTCAGCCTACGATCAAAGTCACTCGCCAGTAAAAAAGCAAGCGTCTTGAGGAGTTTCACATGGGTACTCATATTTGGATTCGTGCAGAATGCAAACTAAATGAACGTCGAGTGGCGGTAACGCCTGAAGATGCCGCAAGACTCATTTCGAAGGGTTTTACAGTAACCGTAGAGGCGTCTGATCAACGCGCTATTCCGTTAGTGGAATATGAAGCTGTTGGATGTTTGCCTGCGGCAGAAGGAAGTTGGCAGTCAGCGCCTGCTGATTGTTTTATCTTGGGTGTCAAAGAATTACCAAATGGGAACAGTCAGCTTCGCCATCGACATATCTATTTTGGTCACGTTTTTAAGGATCAGCCAGGCTGGCAACAAACGCTGGGTCGTTTCAGGGACGGTAGCGGTGTGCTTTATGATCTGGAATGTTTGGTAGACGAAAATCATCGTCGCGTCGCAGCGTTTGGCTATTGGGCCGGGTTTGCTGGCGCGGCCACAGCAGTGATGGCGTGGTGTGGGCAAAATAGAAAGGAAAATCCCTCGCTTGCCAATCTGGGTAGTTTTTCGAATGTTGGTTTGCTGATAGAGAAACTCAAATCAGAACTTAGCGCAGGCGACACGCTGCCGAATATGATTGTGATTGGAGCGCTGGGGAGAAGTGGAAGTGGTGCTGTAAAACTGGCGAATGAGCTCGGGATTTCAGTCAGCAAGTGGGACATGGCCGAAACAGCCCGCGGCGGCCCGTTTCCAGAGCTACAGCAACATAACTTATTCGTTAATTGTATTCTTGCGAACAAAGATTGTCCTCGGTTTGTTACCGAGCAGGATATTGCTAACGAGAAAAGAGTGTTATCGGTGATCGTAGACGTAAGTTGTGACCCAGAGAGCCTCTATAACCCCATCCCGGTTTATCACCAATGTACCACCTTCGAACAGCCTGTGATTCGCCTTCCCGTTGAAGCACCACCGCTGGATATTATTGCTATAGACCATCTGCCTTCGATGTTACCGCTCGAATCTAGTCAGGATTACTCGCATCAATTAGTTCAGGCGCTATTGACGCTCGACGAGCCAACGAAAGGGGTCTGGGGGCGAGCGCTGGATCAGTTTAATCGACACGTAGGAAGAATTTAGGATCAATCCGCTGGTAATAGGGTGAGGTTATCTGAAATAATCATTTCAATTAAACTGCTTTCTGGGAGTCACCATGCCTGTATATGATTTTGCTGTAGGTCAAACCAACCCCGAAACATTCCCCGTAGAGGCATTCAAGCAAGCGGCGCTGCGCGCTATTGAAGCTGAGCACGACGCATATAACAAATATCCAGGTAACCTTGGTCACGAAGGGCTTCGAACATTAATGGCGGAGCGAGAAAGTCAGCGAGAGGGTGTCGAGGTATCTAAGGACTTAATCGCGATTACCAACGGGTCAATGCAAGCGGTGACTCTTGTCGGGCAGGCACTCATGCAGGGTAAAGACGATATTGTGATCACCGAGGAGTATACCTACTCGGGCACGATTGGCGCTTACAAGGGCATTGGGCTGAAAATGGTTGGCATTCCCCTTGATGATGATGGGATGCGAATGGATGCGTTAAAAGAAACGCTAGCTCAGCTAGCCGACAAAGGTACGCTACCTCGCTTCATCTATCCTCTAACGACTTACCAAAACCCGACCGGTACGATGATGCCCCGCGCTCGTAAAGAACAACTCATTCGAATTGCCGCGGATTATGACATTCCGCTGGTAGAAGATAATTGTTACGGAGATGTGCATTTCACCGGTGAGAAAGTGCCCTCAATGTTCGCAATGGACGACGGGTTGAAGCACATCTACATAGGCTCGCTATCTAAAATTCTCGCGCCTGGCGTGAGGCTCGGCTATCTGCACGCTCGAGAGCCGTTATTCACTGAGATTGTGTCCAAGCGTTTTGATGCCGGCAGTAACTATTTTGCTGCTTCGGTCGTCGCTGAATTTTATAAAGACGGTATTTGGGATCATTGCGAGACAGCAAACCCGGTACTAAAGAATAAGTTAGATTTGGTTGATGCTGGACTACAGAAACAATTAGCTGATATTTGTGTCTGGTCGAAACCCGCGGGCGGCTTATTTATGTGGGTAAGGTTGCCTGAGGATGTGGATATGGATAAGTTAATGTCAGTGAGTCGTGACAAGAAAGTGTTCTTTGCGCCGGGCGCCGCATTCCACATTGACCGCAAAAATGATCCTTATATAAGGCTGGCTTTTGGCCACGTCCCCGACGAACTGATAGTCGAGGGCATTCCGGTTTTAGCTCAGTGTGTCCGTGAAAGTCGAACCAGCAATGAGGCAGTGAAATTTACTTCGCTGTTCGGATAAAAATTTTTAAAACTATGTGAAGGCGGAAACATTATATGCCCCATGCGATGATAAACGGCGCAAAACTTTGGTACGACTCAGAGGGAGAAGGCGAGCCTATTTTGCTGCACCACGGTTACACTGCATCCCGAGCGAACTGGATGCCCGTTGCAGAGCGGCTTAAAGATCGCTATCGCGTGATTCTGATGGAGTGTCGGGGTACGGGTGAAAGTGAAGATACGATTGATGGCTATAGTCTCGATCAATACACAAGTGATGTCATTGGTATGATGGATCATCTTGGTATCACCCGTTTCACGTACGCAGGTCACAGCATGGGCGGGGGTGTCGGTTTTTTGTTGGCAATAAACCATGCTGCCCGGCTAAACAAGTTGGTACTTATGGCACCGATCCCCGCTGGTGGTGTCATGGGAGAGCCTGATCCTGAGTATATCGAAGCAAGATTGAAAGCCAGAAGGGATAACAATAGGGATTTCTTTAAGTCAGAAATGCTATCAACCAGATTTAGGCCGGACGTTCAGACAGAGGATTGGTTTGAGTCCCGGGTTGATCATCTCATGCGAGTTTCTGAAGGGCACCTGCTAGGTGGCATGAAGTCGATGTTTGCTTTGCGCGCAGCTGAAAAACTCGCGGAGATCAAGACCCCCACAATGATGTTGTCCGGGGCTGTCGACGGATTACTCCCGGCGAATCTCGAGGATTATCGAGCGCTACCTAACGCGACTCTGCAGGTGTTCGCGCATGCAGGGCATGATGTGGCGATACACGAACCTGATGGTGTAGCAGATGCGATTGATAAATTCATGCGATATGGGGTTGTCGACTTAACAGCTTAGGCCTTACAGAAACTGCTTTACCCTACCTCGAAAACAAACATATCAGTCGCTTGTTTTCGCTAACGAGATTAGTGGTGCTGCACGACCTAACTCGTTTGGCCGCTGAGGTTCCTTATGACGCCGTAGCGTATCGTGATGACGGTGATTAAGACGACATAACAACTCGTGAGGACGGCGATCGCGCCTGAGGTTGTGACGTAACCTGCGATCGCTCCGGCAGCCAAACCGCCAAGAGGACCAAAGCTGTAGCACATCCCGTGAATGCCCAGCACTCTGCCTCTTAATTCATCTGGCACCCTCAGCTGCAGTACCGTCAGCGCCATAATCATAAACATTGAATTGAGTGCAGAAGCCGCAAAAATGCAGGCAAGACAAATCGCAAAGGCGAAGTCCGAGTGCTTGAAAATACTGGTCATGACTGTAAATCCGAACAGAAAAAAGCAGGAAGCCAACGCTGTTGCTAACATTAGGCGACCAAGGTGTTTTGAGTGTTGGAAATCACCGACAAGCAACGTCCCCGCCACGGAGCCAAAACCCGTTGCTGATATCAAAAAACCATAGCCAGATTCGTCCAAGTTGAGTATTGCGCTGAAAGCGGGCATTAATTGTATATAGGCAAAGCCGAACCCCATCGCGGCAATACTCAGAATCGTCAGTATCAGAAATGTTGGTTCATGCCAGATGTACCTAACGCCCTCTGCTACTTTTTCAAGAGGGGAGCCGGGAGAAGAAAGCCCGGGAAGCTTCAAATTCATACTGAGCATGACGAGGAACATTGAGAAAAAACCAGCCGTACACAAGACAAATGCAACCCAGGTATCGGCTACCGCTAATACAAGGCCGCCTAATGCCGGTACGATCATCCGTGAGCTCTGCCAAACGATTGAGCTCAGAGCAACCGCGCTGAGCATTTCATCGCGTTGTATTAAAGATGGCATGATCGCCGTTCTTGCTGGCCAGTCGAATCCGGTGATGAAAGAAATCGACGCGGCGATGACAATAATGTGCCACGGTGTGACAATTTCAAGATAATCTAGCGTTGCGAGACAGGCGAGCAGCAATGTCATCAAGAAAGATGTCCCCAGCATAAGCTTGCGCTTGTCGATAGAGTCCGCAAGGGCGCCACCAAAAAGTGTCATAGCAAGGGTTGGTATCGATGCGGCAGCACCGAGATAGCCCAACATCAGTGTAGATTCTGTTAATTCGAACAACAACCAGCCTAGCGCCATCACCTGCAATTGTGTGGCACCAACAGATGCGAAGGACCCGAGCCAGTATCGACGGAAAAAAGGATATTTAAGCGCGCCGAGGCGCCCACTGAATTCGATCACATTAATTGCCGCTGAATCTTCACCGGGTAATATAGCAGACCCGAGGAAAAATGATGCAGTCTGTCAATGCTGATGATTTGAGCGTTACGATGGACTGAGCCTTTTTAACGCTCAATGGGTCGTCATGACAGTCAAGAAATGGTCGATATGCTCTATAATCCAACATTGGATGTCATGCTTTCCCTCAACCTGATACTGCCGACGCGCTGTTTATCGTATGAAATTAAACGAACTGCCAAACAACCATAATTACCAATTTTGGACGCTCCAGATTGCTGGCTGGGCCGGATGGGTTGTGTTGTTTACGATTCGCGATTTTTATTGGGGTCAGCCACTTGAACGGGTCACTTTACTAGGACTTCAAGCGTTAGCAGGACTTATTCTAACAACCGGCCTGAGATATGCCTATCAAGCGGTTTGGGAACATCCTATCAGAACAAGAATTATGGTTGTTGTGGGTGCCTCCTATTTAACAGCCGCAATTTGGCAACCGGTCAAAAATTACTTTCAATTTGCCTATTATGAAGACTACCGCGCGGTTGAAGCTTACGGTCAGCTCGCCTATTTTAGCGGCATTATTGGCTACTCTTACTTTTTGATCCTTTGCTGGAGTGGGCTCTATTTCGCACTCAAGTTCTATCGTTTACTTCAAGAGCAGGTCCAGAAAAGCATTAAAGCGGAGAGTATGGCGCATGAAGCTCAATTGCGTATGTTGCGTTATCAACTAAACCCACATTTTCTATTCAATACGTTGAACGCCATATCGACTTTGATTTTGTCTGGGGACAATAAAATTGCAAACGAAATGCTGAGTAAGCTGAGCAATTTTCTCCGCTACTCATTGGATAAAGACCCAATGAGAAAAGTCGACATCGACCATGAAATTAATACCATGAAGCTCTATCTTGAAATTGAGAAGGTAAGGTTTGATGAGCGACTTCAGTTAGCGCTCAATGTTGAAGATGACGTCAAGACGGCTTTGGTACCAAGCATGCTGTTGCAGCCCCTCGTCGAAAACTCGATTAAGTATGCCGTCGCTAATAGTGAAAAAGGCGGCAGAATTACCATTGGCGCTCGGGCTGACGGGGATGACCTGTTACTAGAGGTAAGCGACAACGGACCGGGTATAGAATTTAGCAGCGGAAAAATGCCTGTGTTCCATGGGGTTGGCATCGCAAACACAAGAGAGCGGCTAGAAGCAATTTATGGTGGTCGGCATTCAATCAAATTTAGTCAGGCACTCCCTTCAGGTCTGATGATAGAAATTCGTATACCGTTTGAAACGGAGTAGGTGAATATAAATGGAATCACTTAGGGCAATCGTTGTTGACGACGAGTCATTGGCTAGAAAAGGGCTAAGAATCAGGTTGGAGCAAATTGACGGCGTAGAAATTGTTGGTGAATGTGTCAATGGTAAAGAGGCCCTAAATTCAGTTGCCGAGTTAAAACCCGATCTCATGTTCCTCGATATCCAGATGCCTGGTATGAGCGGGTTTGACGTTGTCAGCAATCTGCAACAAGACAATATGCCTATGGTTGTTTTTGTTACTGCCTTTGATCAGTATGCTGTTGAAGCGTTCGATGTGCACGCTGTAGATTATTTACTAAAACCTATTGACGATGCGCGTCTGACGGATGCGGTACAACGTGCGCAACAGCATCTCGACCGCAAAGGAAGTATTACTGACAAACAGCGTCTGCTTGAACTGATAATTAGCATTACCGGAAAGTCGGAAACTTCGGTTGCACAACTGCTCAAGGATCACTCTGGTATCAAGTCCTATCCTGAAAAGATAGCAATCAAAGATGGCAGTGAAACAACCTTGGTTGCAACCAAAGACATCGACTGGGTAGATGCGGCAGGCGACTATATGTGTGTTCATGCAAACGATTGCACCCATGTAATGAGAATTACAATGAAAGACCTTGAAGCGCAGCTTGATCCCGCAACGTTCCAAAGGGTACACCGTAGCACGATTGTAAATCTCGAGCGTGTGGTGAAAGTCTGTTCACATATGAATGGGGAGTTCTATCTGAAGCTGATTAATGGCTCGGCGGTCAAAATGAGCAGGTCTTATAAAGACAAGGTTAAGCATTTTTTCTAGCCAAGCGATAGTGTTACCTGCTGTATTTAGGCATTGATTCCGCTGTCTTTCCTGCCTACTATTGAAAGAAAACCTTGAATAGGAATCTGCTGTATGGTCGATGTAATAGCGAACATCTCTGAAATAACGCCAGAATGGCTGACCCAGGCTTTACGGGCCAATGGTTCTATCAAATCGTCTGTCACTGACGTAAACCTGGGTGTTATCGGTGCTGGCGTAGGTTTAATGGGAGAACTCGCGCGTCTCGAAATGACTTTCGAATCACCCGAAGATATACCCTCCGTCATCATCGCCAAGATTGCGGCGCAGAATGAAAACCGTGAGGTGGCGAAAATTCTCGATTTTTACAATCGGGAAGCCAATTTTTACAACAAGGTCGCAGATCAAATTCCGTTCAGAGTGCCTGCAAGTTATTTTGCCAAGGTTAACGATGAAACCTACGATTGCGTCATTCTGATGGAAGACCTCGGCGACGTTTCTCCTAACGATCAATTAGTTGGTTCGAGTGAGGCCGAGGCATTTTCTGCGATTGAAAGAATCGCCAACATGCACGCGATCTTCTGGGGGAAAGTCAGAAGTCCTGAGCATAGCTGGATGTATGACTTTATGTCGACGCATGAGGCGGAGCGTTTGCAGACGTTGCTATACATGCCAGGTTTAGCGCCAACGATCGAAAATTTTGACGCTTTTCTTGATGCAGAATCTACCTCAGTGCTGACCAAAACCGGTGAGCAATATGTCGATGTCTGGGCAAAAAATATGTTCTCTCAGGAAACCTTTATCCACGGTGACTTCAGGCAAGATAATTTTATTTATTCAGCAGGTAGTCTCGATGCCGTGATTCTTGATTGGCAAATATCTGGTCGCGGCAAAGGAATTTTCGATTTCACCTACTTTGTCTGTCAAAGTTTGAAGTCAGATGTCAGAAAGCGCATTGAGAAGCAGCTAGTCGAGTTCTATGTTGAAAAGCTGCGAGAAGGCGGTGTCACCGACTATAGTTTTGAGCAGTGCTGGAGTGATTACCGTCGAATGGTATTGGGTTGCCTGATCTATCCGATAACTGTCTGTGGCACGCTTGATCTTGCTAATGAAAGAGGGCAGGCACTCGCAGAGTGTATGCTCGAACGCAATTTATCGGCTATTTCAGATTTGGGCTCTGCGGAGTTCCTCACGTAATCCAACCGATTTTTCCTGCTTATCTTCAAATAATAAATATCAAAGGTTAGTTTCGGTATGGTCGATGTTGTTGCAAACGCCTCTCAAATAACACCTGAGTGGCTAACTCAAGCTTTGCTGTCCAACGGTTTGATCAAATCTTCTGTCACCGATGTCAACCTCGGCGTGATTGGCGTCGGCGTAGGGTTGATGGCTGAGCTCGTTCGTATTGAGATGACCTTCGAAAATCCCGAAGATATACCTGCTGTCATCATCGCGAAGATCGCGGCGCAGAATGATAACCGTGAGGTGGCGAAAATTCTCGATTTTTACAACCGGGAAGCCAATTTTTATAACAAAGTCGCAGATCAAATTCCGTTCAGAGTGCCTTCAAGTTATTTTGCCAAGGTTAATGATGAAACTTACGACTATGTCATTTTGATGGAAGATCTCGGCGACGTTTCTGCTAATGATCAATTAGTTGGCTCGAGTGAGGCCGAGGCGTTTTCTGCGATTGAAAGAATCGCCAACGTGCACGCGATCTACTGGGGTAAAGTGAAAAGTCCCGAGTATAGTTGGATGTATGACTTTATGTCGGTAAATGAGGCAAAGCGTTTGCAAACGTTGCTTTACAGGCCGAGTTTACGACCGACGATAGAAAAGTTTGGCCATTTACTTGATGCTGAGGCTACCTCTGTACTGACTAAAACCGGTGAACAATATCCTGATGTCTGGGCGAACAACATGTTCTCCCAGGAAACATTTATTCACGGCGACTACAAACAAGATAATTTCATTTATCCAGAAGATGGTACCGATGCCGTCGTGCTTGATTGGCAAGTATCTGGTTGCGGGAAAGGGATTTTTGATTTTACCTACTTTATTTGTCAAAGCTTGCAGCCAGATGTGAGAAAGCGTATTGATAAACAGCTAGTCGAGTTCTATGTTGAAAAGCTGCGAGAAGGCGGTGTCACCGATTACAGTTTTGAACAGTGCTGGAGTGATTATCGTCGAATGGTATTGGGTTGCCTGATGGTGCCTGTCACTGTTTGCGGAACGTTGGACCTGAGCAACGAAAGAGGCTTGGCGATTGCAGAGTGCATACTGGAACGTAATTTATCGGCAATCTCAGATTTGGGTTCTGCGGAGCTACTGAAGTAGCCTAATTAACGTGAAACTGGCGATAAGTGTTATCTCGAAACGGCGGTAACAGCCAAGCTTGTGTTGTATGCGACATAGGCAAGCAGCAGCAGACTCGCTTCAAATTGATTGATTCGGCCTGTGCCTGGTCCTTTGAAGCTATACGCCATAATGAAAAGTGCTGCGGTCAAAATCGCAAGTACAGGCATATCCCGGGTAAGTAAATCAGCCTCTACGACCGTTGGCGCGATGGTGCCCGAAATACCGACGACGATCGTTGTGTTAAACAGATTTGAGCCAATAACATTACCCAGCGCCAGATCGTGTTCGTTCTTTTTTACCGCTGCGATGCATGAGGCTAGCTCTGGCAGCGATGTGCCGACGGCGACAATTGTTAGGCCAATTATCAAATCGCTGATACCCAAGGCCTGTGCGATCTCCACACCGCCCCACACGAGTAGTCGGGAACTGAGCACTAGAAAGATAAGCCCAGTAAACAGAAAGACGAGCGCCTTAGACATGCTCATTGGTTCGCTGAATTCCTGTTCCACCACTTCTGCTAAGTGATCCTGGTTGGATTGCATGCCAGCCCTGATTGACCAAGCCATGATGATCGAAAACAAACCGATCAGTAAGCAGCCATCGATACGGCTCAGGTTGCCATCAAGACTAAGCAGGACCGCAGCGGTTAATGTCGCGAAAGCCAACAAAGGCAGTTCTCGCTGCAGCACCGAAGATTCAACGGATATCGGGCTGATCAGCGCGGTTACCCCTAAAATTAGTGCAATATTAGTGATATTTGAACCGAAGGCATTACCCAGCGCGAGGTTGGGATTGCCTTGATAGGAAGAGAGTGCCGAGATAAACATTTCCGGCGCTGAACTGCCGAAGCCAATCACCAGCATGCCAATCAACAGCGCAGGCAAACCTAAACGTTTTGCAACAACAGCCGCGCCCTCGACGAATTTGTCGGCGCTAAAGATAAGAATAATGATACCGGCGGCTAGTGCCCCGATTGCCAATAACATGGTTGAGAGTCCCTAAAACTGAGTATTAAGGGTAAAAAATCACAAAGAAAGTAGAGGGATGAGTATAGCAAGGGTGCACAAAAATACCGCGTTTTCTCATAGTTTCTTTCCGACATCTGTCCTTAGATTGCGCAGCACCTGACAACAGGTTATGTTGGGTGGATGGATAGCTACGGCATTGTCTCTCTATTACCACCAGTACTTACCGTCATCTTGGCGATATGGACCCGAAATATAATCGTATCTCTGAGCCTGGGCGTGTTCAGCGGTTCTCTGATTCTGGTCGGCTACAATCCGTTTAGCGCCACACTCGATTTGATTGAGAAAAGGGTATTTGTCCAGATAGCAGTTGGCTCGAATATTCAGATTATTTTTACCATGATGGCGATTGGCGGATTCATTCGGTTGCTCGAAGTGTCTGGTGGTGCCCGCGCTTTCGCCAGAGGTATGACGCGTTTTATTTCCAGCCCAAGGAAAGCACAATTAGCTAGCTGGGCATCCGGAATGGCAATATTTTTTACTGACTCCGGTAACGCTTTAATCATTGGTCCGTTATTTCGGCCTATTTTCCGTGAGTTGAAGATATGTAAAGAGAAATTAGCTTACATACTTGACTCCACCGCATCGCCAATTTGTATATTGATTCCCTTTATTGGCTGGGGGGCTTACATCATGGGGCTGATCGAACAGGCTTACACCGATGCAGGAATAGCGGAGCCTGCGCTTTCAGTCTTGATAAATGTGCTGCCTTTTCAGTTTTACGCCATTCTTACGTTATCAGCGGTACTCTTTTTTGTCATCAGCGGTCGCGACTTTGGTCCCATGGGTAGGGCGCAACAGCGGTTTCTCTCCTTGGATAAAGCAACCGCAGACGAGCGTATCGAAGTGGTCGACGATGGGGCGGGTCCGCCGCGGCTTTCTCTGTTTATTGTACCCTTATCGATATTGCTCGGGCTGATCGGTGTTTTGCTTACTTGGTACGCCGTGAACGATGAGCTGACAAGTATTCATGTTAGGTCCACCATGACAATTGCTTACGCCGCTGCTTCTATCGCCTGCGCATATTTGATGTTTAAACATCAAAAGGTTGCTATGAACGATTCGTTGAATACTTTCATCAGAGGCGCGGAAAGTATGGTCTTTGTCGTCATTATTTTGATCTTGGCGTGGTCGCTGAGCTCTGTCATCAAGGACCTTGGCACAGCACAAGTACTATCAACTTTGGTTGGCGGTAACGTCAGTCCCGCGTTGTTACCCGCGATTGTTTTTGTGCTGGGAGCAATTATTTCGATCGCGACTGGGTCGTCTTGGGGTACCTTCGCAATTTTAATGACGCTGGCGATACCTGTTGCTGTTGCTGTTGATGCGCCGTTGTACATGACGATTGGTGCGGTATTGAGTGGTGGTTTGTTTGGCGATCATACATCGCCGATCTCAGACACGACTGTTCTGGCGTCTATCGGTGCGGACTGTGCCCACATTGATCATGTTTCGACTCAGTTTTATTATGCGATGGTGACGGGTGGGGTAGCGTTTGCTACGTTCCTGATCGCGGGTATATACGATTCACCTTGGCTTATTTTGCTGGCGATGGCTGTACTTTTTGTGACGATTCAGCTGCTATGTAAGCGCTTCGGGACAAGTATTGTTGATACTGAATCAAGAGCGACGTACTGAATTAAGCAGAAAGCCTTGATTTAATCGCATCCTGTATTTGGTACGACCAATATGCAAGTTGTGCAATGACGGGACCGAAGGGTTTTCCTACATAATCGAGTCCAAAGGGAGCAAATGCCTGCCAAGTGTCATCACCATTTGCGATCGCGCTTGCGATAAGCTCTCCGCCCATCGTCGTTGTCGCCATACCATGGCCGCCAAAACCCTGACAATACCACTCACCCGGTCTAAGTTGCCCCAGTTGTGGCATTTTGTGTCGAGCGTAGCCCATATATCCGCCCCAAGCTACCTCTGCTTTGACGCCCTTAAGTTGAGGGTAAACAGAAAGTAGATCTTTGAGCATAATCTTTTTTAGCGCGGTCTGAGACGGATGGAACATTGACACTCGACCACCCCAAAGCAGTTGGTCTCGCCCAACGACTCGATAGTAGTTGGATGAGAACCGATTATCGGACACAGCATAGGGTGCTCGAATGGCGGTTTTTAGACGCGTTCCCAGAGGTTCGGTGAGTAAAACGTAGGTGGCGACAGGTAGAGTAGCGCGGCTAAGTTTAGTTTGCAGCGATTCAAGATAGCCGCTGCAAGCAAAGACGATATGATTAGCTAAAACCTCGCCAGCGGGTGTCGACACTTTCCATCTGGCTGAGTCTGAATTTACGCCTACTATGCCGGTTACCGGACTTTGTTCAAATATCTTAGCGCCGGCATTTGAAGCCATGTTGGCTGAATGAAGCGCGTAGTTCAGTGATTGGAAATGCGATGTGTCAGGTTCAAGGTAGCCACAGTGGTATTTACTTGTGAGGTACATTTCGTTGATTTTTTCTTTCGACCAGAACTCAAATGACTCTCCAAACTTGGTGTTCATCGTCTGGATATAGTCTTGTAACCCTCTACTGTCATTAAACCAGGAAGCTGTCACGGTACCCTGTATTGGCGATTTGATTTCTGCTTCCACACCTTTGATTCTTTGTTGAATGAGCTGGTATGCCTCTTGGGTGAGCGTATAAAGTTGTTGCGCGTGAGCCAGCCCCAATTTGTCAATTAGTACGAGAGGATTCTGTGAAAAGCCGCTGGCGACAAAGCCACCATTTCGGCCCGATGCCCCCCATCCGATTTGATTAGCCTCAAGTAAAACAGCGCTGGTACCGCGTTCAGCTAGCCCAAGGGCTGTCGATACACCAGCGAGTCCACCGCCGATAACGCAAACCTCTGTCGATAAATGCTCGGCTAATGACGCTGTATTCGTCTCGACTGATTTTGTTCGGCTGTAGTAGCTGTCGATGTACTTCATGCTAAATACATATCGTGCTTTTTTCGAATCATGTGTTTTTTTGTGTTCCCAAGTCAGATTCAAGTCGAGCGCCTAAACCGCTTGATCGCATAATTCTGCGTTGCAGGGCATCTTCGATCTCACTCGTGTTGCCAAAAACAGTCACGCGCTCGCGAGATCGGGTCACCGCTGTATAAAGCAATTCTCGAGTCATCAGATTCTGTTGTGCGAATGACAGGTCTGAACTCAATACCAGTGAGACGTGATTAAATTCCGAGCCTTGGGCTTTGTGTATCGTCATCGCAAAACAGGTTTCGTGATGGGGTAACCTTGTTAGCGGGTAGATTTCAATTTCGCCGCCGGGTCTGCGAAATGCGACGCCATGTGCTGATTTTTTATCACCCATGATACAAATACCAATATCGCCATTGAACAGACCTAAGTGGTAGTCGTTGCGAAGAATCATAATGGGGCGGCCATGGTAGTAATCTTCGCCGTTGTCAGTGTCGAGCCAGTTTTGGTTATTTGGATGTCTTGAATTGTGTTGAAGTTTCTGCCTGATGCGCAGCTCTATCGCCGCATTGATTGCTATTACCCCATGGGGTCCTTCCCGCACTGGACAGAGAATGCGTGAAGACTCGAATAGTTGAATAAGCTCATCGGGCGTAGTCCCGTTTATATCAATTGCCGCTAGGTATTCATTCAGTGGCGCGAGCAGTGCCGACAAATCGGTGGAAAGGTCCGACAACGCCTCGATCACGACGTCTTCATTTTTTTCCAACGCAGTACCATCTAAAATAGCACTGGCCATTCGGCCAATGCCCGTTGTGTTAGAAAAACGATAACTTTTGGTCAGGCGACAAATAGCGTTCGCCAGACCATGATCAGACTTTCCATACGGCAGTTGTAAACCTAGATCATTTTCAATCAATTGTGCAAACGATGCCGTATAGGGCGTGGCATGGTAGCAGATGTCCATCAAGGCATTTCCCGCCTCAACCGATGGAAGTTGATTAGGATCGCCGATGAGTACGAGCCGGCAATCCTTTGGAATCGCCGCTAACAGGCGATCCATCATCGCGAGGTCTAGCATGGATACTTCGTCGACGATCAGAAGTTTTACGCGGAGGAGGTTGTTGGCATTATGACGATAACTATTATCCTGTGGACGATACCCCAACAACCTGTGGAGGGTGACGACCTGCTCGATAGTCGTTGTAGGGATGATATTAGTTGTCGTCGGGGATAAGCTTTGTTCTGCTTTTGCTGATTGGGCGAGGGATTCTGATAGCCTCATCGCGGCTTTGCCTGTGGGTGCCGCTAGCCGGATGTCCCCTGGCAGCACGTCATTCATTTGCAGCGATGACCAGACTTTCAATATTTTGAATACTGTCGTTGTTTTGCCTGTACCCGGACCACCGGTAATAATTGTGAGATGACGAACAAGGGCTTGGTAGGCCGCCACTAGCTGCCAGTCAATATCGACAACGCCTTGATCGGAGGAATATTTCGCCAGCGACGGCGCGAATTGCTCACTGAGTAATTGTTTAAGTCTGTCGTGTTCGACCTCGGCAACTGGCCGGTTTCTGGATATCAGCTGGTCTGCGATGCGGCATTCAAATTGGAAAAACTTGTTGAGATAGAGGAGATCGCCTTCCAGAATCAGCGGCGTCGTTTCATCGCCGCTTCTACCTTCAGTCCCGACACAACGGCAATTTCTGAGCGAATGTAATAATTTTTCATGATTGGCATACCGACCAATATTCAGGCAGCTGTGCTGTTGCGATAGGGATTGACTCAAGTCGGCAAACACGCCAATAAGGGCGGGATCATTGACCTGTCCTTCGGTCGCAAGATAGCGTGCGAAATAGAAGTCCGCGTGCGAGAGGATCCCTTGAGCGAGACGATCAGCGTTGTGCTGATCTGTGACATTAGGTTCAAACATTGTCGTTATCCCGGTTCATCAGGCAGTAATCGAGTTGTTGAATGAGTTCTTTCTTCGGACGATGCGCGTAAACACCACTCGTCGGGGTTTGTCTTTGCATGCCTCGCAAAAATAAGTAGTGAACACCGCCAAAGTGCGTGTCGTAATCGTAGTCTCTGATTCGGGTTGCTAGATATCGATTAACCGCGACGCAATAAATCAGATACTGCAGATGATATCGGTGCGATGCCATATGATGCTTTATGTTGTCCTCGCTATACGCCGACTGGTCGGGTCCGAGCACGTTAGATTTGTAGTCAATGACGTAGAACCTACCCGCATGTTCCGCGATGAGGTCTATGTAGCCTGTCATCACTCCCTTGAGTTGCAATCGAGTCTGGGCGCTATCGTTTGCAAGGTAACCATGATCAATCAGTAGCTTGATTGGGTTCTGCTGGCTATCAAGCGGGAAGAAGAACTCAAGCTCATCAAGGCGGTTCACCTGTTTTATCTGTTGTAGTGAAAAGTAGTCGTTAGTTCCTGTTAGACATGAAATGTCAGTAGCAAGAATATTAATGAGCCATTGACGGAGTACTTCCACCCAAGTTGATTGATCTTGCGTGATACCGATACGTTGTAGAAACCTTGTCAATCTGGCTGTCCAAGTGTCACTAGCGCTTGTGAAATCGAGGTTCTCTAAGAGATCGTGCAGCGCCACACCAATTTTTGGACCCTTGGGAAAATGATACTGATCGAAGGTCGTGGTCGCCTTTTCGGGCGCTATTAGTTTTGGATCGATCACCGGATCGTCGTCATGATACCCGGGCAGACCGGGTTGTTCTGGCTCTGTGGCGTGTTGACCGCGCGCAGCCAGTACCCTAGAGATGCCTGTGTAGCTGTTCATGCGCCAAGTGTCAGTAATTACAGGCAAAGGACTAGGTGTTGGAAAAGTTGTTTTGTCAGCAGGTTGCTCTGGCGTGCCAGACGGCGCGGACATATCTTGTAATGTCGTTAATCGCTCTGCACCGTCGACAACACTAAAAAGCGCAGCAGGGAGTTCACTGAGCGGAGTAAAAGGCGTATCAGTTTCTAGCGTTGCTGTAAGTCCCAGTAACTTTGAAATTGGTGAGTCGGCAGTGCCTTTGAGTGGTGCAATGCCCAAATAGCATCTTAGTTTTGCCCGCGTGATAGCAACGTATAAAAGGCGCATGTTCTCCGATTCGGCTTCCTGTCTCGAAAGCGCAATGTGCGTTGGGTCGTTTCCGATCTCTGCTTTAGTAATGAACCCGCTGCCCGACTGACCCTCGTGATTGACTGATTCATCGTGGAATAGGGATGGCGTGTTTTTTTGAGCTTTCTTAGCCGAAATAGTGGACATGGGAATAAACACAAAGTCATATTCAAGACCCTTAGAGGCATGCATTGTGACGAGCTTGATGAGTTCGCGGTCAGTGTCGAGTCGTAGTTGCCGGTCTTCGTGCGAACCCGTACTTTCCCGCTGAATCTCGTCGGCAAACCACTGAACCAGCGCTCTACTACCGGGCACAGTCGCGGACTGGCTTTGTAACAGTTCACCCAGATGGCGAAGATTGGTTAATTCGCGATCGCCCTCAACTTGGCACAACCATTTTTGAGCAAGTTGCCGGTTTTCTATCAAACGACCAATCATGGCGGCAACGCCAAGTTTTGCCCAATGGTCGTGATATTGTTGGAACTCAGTAAGCGACTTCTGATAAATCGTGAGACTTTGACTGATAGCGTCAATCTCAGCAGCCGTCGTCTGGCAAAGGCGGGTCGCCAATGCTGACCTGATCGCGCTTATGTTGTTCGGTTCAGCAGCCGCACTTAAAACCAACAAAAGGTCAGATGCGGTTTGAGTTTCAAAGACGCTATCCTGAGTGACATAAACACTCCGGATGCCCAGCGTATCAAGCGCAAGCTTCGCTGCGGCCATTTCATTTCGATCGCGAACAAGTACGGCGATATCAGGGGTAGATGTGCCTTCACTCGCATCTGATGTAGTGTTGAGTAACGCCGAGATTTCATGCGCGGTGTAAGCCATCGCGGATCTTAATACATCCGCCTTGTTAATCGATTTACCCTCACGAACGAAGGTGAATATTTCAATCGGTGTCATTTCTCTGCCATTGTGTTCGAGCAGCTCATCGGCCCTTGAGGGAGGAGAATCGACGGGTATGAAAGGAATGTCTTTATCGTTTGAAAACACATCCGGTTTATTAAATAAGTGATTCACCGCGCTGATCAATCCTGGCGATGAACGCCAGTTGGTGCCTAGTGAAAAAAGATCTTCGTCCGGTCTGATCCGGCGCTTCGCATTGATGTAGGTGTAAATGTCGGCACCGCGAAACTGATAGATGGCCTGTTTGGGGTCTCCAATCATGAAAAGGCTGGAACGCGTGGTGTCAGCATAGATGTTGCTAAATATTCGGTATTGCGCGCCATCTGTATCCTGAAATTCATCGATCATTGCTACAGGCCACCTTTTAGCCAGTGACTGCGCAAAATCGGCATTGTTTGCATTGGATTGAATGATCGCACGATCCACCTTTGCTAGCAGGTCGTCTTGAGTGAGACTCGCGAGGTTAGCCTTTGTTTGTTCAACGCGGGCAGTCATCCATTTCGTTGCTTCGTGCCAGAGATCGGTCTTGACCTTCTCAAAAAGCTGTAAGGATGTCACGAGTGCAGCGATATGTTCGAAGATTTTATGGTTTGGCATTGAGCCACCTTGATTAAGGTTTTTCTCGATAGTGGTATCGGAAAAGTGCATCCATAAATCAGTGACGTAAAGATTTTGCCGACAATACTCAGTCATCTCGTCGATTTTTTTGAAAGTTAATTTCGCTCGACTAAGACCGCAGTCGCGTAGTAAGGCTGGAATTTCTTCACTAATCCAAACTTTTTTTAATCTGTCGATTTCCGCTTCGATGTTGCTGACATGTTCAATACTGTTAGCGTAATCTGGCACCAAGACAATATCAGGTCTGCCTAAAAGTGGTTTAACCTTTTGTGCAAGCGCCTCGGGATTTGGCCATATAGCGATGGCGATCTCTAATGTTGCGCCGTTGAGTGATTGTATGTAGCTACGGAAAAAATCTTCGCTGGCGAGACGCAACAGTTGCTCTGTATCCGTATCCTGTTGTTGATCGAACAAGATACCTGTTTCAAAAGGCTGCTCGTTTAGCACTCTGGCGCAAAATCCGTGAATTGTGTAAATGGCGGCTTCGTCCATGAGCTGAACTGCTGCTGACAAAATCTTAGCGTCGGTTTTCAGGTCTGTGCTGACGGTTCGCAGATGATCTAAAAAAGGATCTGAACTTTCCAGTTCGGGATCACGAAATAGGGCGCGGGCTTCGATAATACGCTGACGGATTCGGTGTCTGAGCTCATCGGTGGCCGCATTGGTAAAAGTAAGCACCAGTATTTCGTTGACTCGGAGCAGACGCTTTTTAGTTGCACTTTCGCCGAGTAGTAGGCGCAAATATAGGTTCGTGATGGTGTAAGTTTTGCCTGTGCCTGCACTGGCTTCAATCACCTTGTGCCCAGCCAACGGAAATGTCGATACATCCAACTCGTTCATTTGATTTTTTCCCAATTGCTGATCAGCGGTTGGTAAATTTTTTGAGCGAGTTGGTCAAACTCCGCGTTGATGTCTTGGGGGAAATTAAATAATCGCGTGTAATAGGGGTTCATGCTCTCACTGCCCGTCATGTCTTGGTTCCAGGCGGAGACAATTTTTTTATTTCGCACTGTGTCGGTTTCATCTTTATTGATTGACTCAACCCACTGACCACTCAGCTCGGGCAGAAATGGGAGAGGGCGATTGAGTGCTTTTTGATGCAGGTTCATAAATTCAGACAGCAAAGTCGTAGCTTCAACGCGACTTACCGGTTTGAAAATAGAGTTTTCAATTTTGACAATGCCGCTTTGAGTCTTTGTCGCAACAAGGCGAGTACTTAAGTTGTGCCCTAATGCGTTAACAAAAAGTTGTTCAATCCATGCCTTAAGCAATTGTCTCTTTCGCATTTGGCCGGTTCGATAGTTCCAGATTGTATCTTGATATCCATTTTCGACTTGGCCACCGAGTTCAGCTCCATCACAGTCAATATAGCCGCTGTAGGTCGTGGCCTCTCCATTTAGAGACAGGTTGTTGTAAACGGTCTTCGCTTTGTTGATTGCTGCTTTCAGCTGAGATTGTCCTAGGTGGCCTTTTATGAGTTGCCCTGAGGCATATATTTCCTGCTCCCATACCTGAAGCGGTTTACCTGTGATCATCAATTCCAGTGCTTGCTCTGCTAGCTGATATTTCTCGAGGTTATCTTGGATAAAGGACTCGGTTTCCCTGAGCTGATGAGTCTCATGATTAAAACGAACACCCAGACGTTGCTCAAAAAAGTATTGAGCAGGATTGGTAAGGAAACTGATGAGTTGGCTGATGTTCCCGGGTAATTGATCTTCCGCCTCTTCAAGCGGTTGTTTGACAAAACTTGTATCATGCGGTTCGATCGATTTGGTATGGGACCATTGTTGACTGAAGCTGATCAACTCGGGATGTTGTGGCGCGTTATATTTTTCGCTGTAAGGTTGTAATGGGTGCTCGGTGAGGAAACGTTGATCCGAGATGAGCGTCAGATATTCGAGCAGTTCACCCACAAGCACTGAAGCTGGTCTCACTGAATTATCTTTGATGCTCCTGCCCTCATAACTGAGGTGCAGATGCTCTTGTGCGGATAGAACCGCTTCTAAGAAAAGGTATCTGTCATCGTTACGCAGAGATCGGTCACCTTTTTTGAGACCATCGATTGCCATCAGGTCAAAACTGATTGCTCTATCTTCCCGAGGATAGCTTCTATCGTTCATACCCAGTAAACAAACAACTTTAAAGGGAATACTGCGCATGGGTACCATGGTGGCGAAGGTAATACCGCCGTTGATAAAGCTGTTGCCCTGTACAGAAAGGTCGAGTCTGGTTGTTAGCCAGTGATGTAACAAGCGCGGAGAAACAAGTTGCTGATAGCCGGCAGTTTCACTTTGGTCTGCTAATTCCTGTGCCGCGATGATGATTTCTGTTGTATGAACCTGCTCCGGACCGGTGGCATCAAAAAATACATTATTCATTTCGTTAAGCAGGGACAACCAATCCGCGACTAACCATGATTTTGAGCATTGTTTGCGGAAATGCTCAATTTGCGCCACGAAATGAGCGAGTATGCCCAGACATCTGGTTTCCTCTGCATCGATATCTACGGCAAGGTTATCAAGCCAAAGTCCTGAGGCGCGTTCCATTGCAATGCCCTGCAATAGTTTGCCGATACCCGATTTCCACGTGTTGGTATCATCGACGGGTACCTGCCAATTCTCATGTTTACTGGTTCCGTCCATCTCCCACCTGATAGCCGCCGCATCGACCCAGCGTCTGATCAATCGGTGATCTTCGGTGGAAAGGCCGAACTTATGTGAGATAGCCGGATGTTCCAGCAGATCTATCAATTCAACACTGCTGAGACGTGCATTCGGCAGGTCGATGAGTGCCAACTGTAAATGAACGATGCTTAGATATTCTGCGGTTGGTTGATCGGCGAGGTTGTAATTGAATTTGCCGGTAAAGATGTTCTGAATGTGCGGGATATACTCAGTGACATCCGGCATCATTACGATGATCTCATTCGGTTTTAGTTCGGGGTTTTTGCTACAGCATCTGTAGATTTGATCAAGCAACACCTCTACTTCACGCGCTTTACTGTGACAACTGTGAATTTGAATGGAAGTGTCTTCCGTTACATGAGGCAACTTCTTCGGTTGAGTTTCTTTACCGTATGCACCTCCAAACTCAAGGTTAAGCACGTCGTTCTTTAATTGACCCAATATAGTGTCGGGTGCAGAGGGTGCAAAATACGTTGCATCAACTAGGCTCTCTTCAGACAGGAGTAACTCAAAATACTCGCGACCCTGTTTGCCCATCGACGATAATAATGGATTGCCAATGTCCATGTAGTCTTCATCAGCAAGCGGAGCGCCAGCTGTCTGGTCAATCAATTCGCGAACAGATCTTCGAGCGATGTCTTTGGGTGATGCAATGTCCCCCCAGTAATGTTGGCAGGGATTCAAGAAATAGATGTCGACTTCGATTTTCTCAGCGAGCGCGCGAAAGGTATCAAAATGCATGGGCGGCAGGCTGGAAAAACCAAACAGAGAAATGCGGCGGGGTAACTCGATTGGATTTATCGAGTGAATGACATCAAGCAACTCGAGATGTAGGTTTGCCCTGTGGCGTTCGTCCGTGCGACGTTTAACCTCCTGCCAGAGTAAAGCCTGCCAGGGATGTTGTTGGCAAATCATTGGGCCTGGTGAACCTTTGTCCCACGCTTGTATCCACGCGGGTCTGTAGATCAGGTACTGCTCATATAGGCCTGCCAGTTGGTGGCTCAGTTGATACAGTCTAAGGTCGCGGTCGCCTTCGCCTTCTAAGTAATTGATGAGAGGGAGAAAGCGTTTGCTTGTTCTATCGCTTTTCTGGGTCGAGGTTAGAACATCCATGATGTGCCAGGTAAGAATGTTTCTGGAATAGGCTGATTCTTTTTCGACCGGGGTGCGCAAGAACTGGTGGTAAAGCCCTGTGATATAAGTACCGGGTAGTTCTGCGCTGATGTTCGCGGCGATGCCCAGGTGTTGGGCTAGTTCAAGTTTCAGCCATTGCCCCATACCATGATTCTGTATCAGCACAATTTCTGGCGTAAACGGGGTTGCTTCTGTGCTTGATCTGCGCTGCGTGTAGGCATCAACAAGCAGCGGCATTTGATTTGATTGGAACAAGTTAAACATTAAGTCTCTTCAATCTGGCTGGATAAGCGTCAGAGGGGTTCAGGTGTTAGTTTGAATGCTCTAAACCATTGATGCAATGAGGTAAGTGCTTACGGAATGATCGGAGACTCATGTTATAGTTTTGCATTTTCGGGCTCCCCCTCAGGCGAGTATCCGATATTTTAGATCGCATCTCCTCATATCTTGGAAGAATTATGTCTCGAACGCTCCCAATATTAAGCATTGCGCAAGCATTTTCTCAGACTGCCGCCCCTGTGATTGTTTTGCTGGGTGGAATCGTTGGAACACGCATAGCGCCGAGTCATGATCTTGCGACACTACCCGTGGCCTTCATGATCATCGGCACTGCCATTACGACCATTCCTGCTGCTTTGCTGATGAGTCGTATTGGACGCAAGAACGGATTTATGTGTTCTGCTCTGGCTGCATCGCTGGCCGGTGTGCTCGCGGCCTATGCGATCTCTGAAAGTAACTTTTGGTTGTTTTGCGCCGCAACGATGGTCATCGGTGGAAACAATGCTTTTGTCCAACAGTATCGATTTGCGGTCGCCGAGGTAGCGGCACCCGATCAGGTCGGTAAATCGCTCTCCATTCTTATGCTCGCAGGCGTGGTTGCTGCGTGGATGGGACCAGCGGTTGCGCAAAGTTTGCACGACAAAGGGCCTTGGGGTGAATTTTCAGGTTCCTTTCTTGGTGTCAGTGCTTTGATGCTAGTGGCGCTGATTGCGCTCAGTTTTTATGAAAACAAGCCGATAGCATCTCGGACCGTTGACGATAAGCCCCGTGCATTGATTAACATCATTTTTCAATTAATGTTTTTAGCTGCCGTTGGCGCCGCTGTTGTGGGTTACGGTGTGATGAGTCTGGTAATGACCGCGACGCCCGTGAGTATGCATACTATTGATCACTTTAGCCTCGAGGACACAACTTGGGTGATCCAGAGCCATATCATGGCGATGTTCCTGCCGTCCCTGTTCAGCGGTTTTCTGGTCGACAAGTTTGGTCCGGCAAAGATCGTGTTCTCGGGTGTTTTACTGATGGCAGCATGTCTTGTCATTGGCTATGTTGAACGCCACTTGATGCACTACTGGGTTGCGTTGGTCTTGCTGGGTGTCGGTTGGAACTTTATGTTTTTAGGTGGCACGACGTTGCTGACAAAAGCTTATACCGAAGCTGAGCGGTTCAAAGTTCAGGCCTTCAATGATTTTCTCATTTTCTCGTTTCAGGCGATGGCAGCATTGGGTTCAGGCTATCTGTTGACCCAATTCGGCTGGAACTGGGTGCTTGGTTTTTCAGTACCATGGCTTGTTGCGCTGGCTGCTTTGTTATTGGTTGCGACGATAAAGAAAAAAATCTGATATTGACCCGCTGAGGCTATCTCTCAGCGAGTACGTTGGCTTTCTCTTGTGACCACGCCGTCATCGGTAAGTGCCATGTGAGTGAGGGTCTGTTCGTCGTGATTCATGCGCCAGGACAGCATTTTTTGGGCGTACGCCAACACCAATGGTAGATGTTCAGGGCTGTTAGCAAGATTGTTTAGCTCCTGCGGATCTCGTTGAAGGTCGAAAAATAAAGGGGGCAAGCCGACAAAGTGAACATATTTATACCTGTCATCTCGTATGACATTCAGCGTACATTGGTGAGGCGTTAATTCCAGCGATTCTTCCATGGCTTCGCCTGTTTGAATGTCGCGGAAATCGTATTCCCAGTGCACCTCTTTGCGCCAGTTACTAGCAAGCTGTCCGTTTCTTATCGATGGTATCAGCGACATGCCATCACACTGCACTGGGGCGGGTATGCCAAGCCAATCAAGCATGGTTGGCATAATATCAATATTTTCGGTAAAGCCCTCGATTTGAGCGCCTCGGGAAGCGGTGGCTTGCGGAGAGGGGTCACGAATGATCAAAGGTATATGGAATGACTGATCGAAATAACCCAGTTTCGCGAGCAACCAATGATCTCCTATCTGTTCCCCATGGTCAGAGGTGAAGATGATAAGCGTGTTATCCCATAGGTCATTTTCCTTCAGATGGGCGAACAAGCGACCGAGATTCGCATCGACCTCTGTCATCAATCCAAAGTAAGCGGATTTTAACCTGAGAAGTTTTTGCTCATTTGTTGTAGCGCCATAGTAAGGGTGATTGAGAAAATGCTTTAGGAAAGGGTGTTGCGCTGACTCCACTTCCCGGTTCTCAGCACGAATAAAATTGTTAAGTGTTTCAGGTGGGTACATCGTGTTGTAAGGTGCTGGCGCGACCCAGGGTGGGTGCGGCCTTAGTAGGGAAAGATGGACGCAGAATGCATCGTTAGGTTGGTTGCTCTGAAATCCGTCAATGTAGTTGATTACCTGGTCTGTCATAAACCACGTGTCATGGTGCTCTGCGGGAATGGCGAGCGGTGCTGGATGCGGAGCACCATCCTCAAATTCCGGGCCTGTGCGAGTGGTGTAGAGCTTGTAATTGGGTTCAGGAATCTCATAGTTTTTTTCCCTAAGCCATGCTGCCCATGCGTCGGGAAACGTACCCATCATGCAGACCGGGTTGATTCCGGGTAGCGGACCTTCATAGCTTTTCAGGATGGGGTCGTCGGCGTCAAACATTCTGGGGTCGTTAGCTGTGTCGGTATAGCCGAACAGGACAGGATCATATTGTCTTGCCCTGAGTTCCAGCGCCCAGTTGGTGTGACGTGCATCGAGAGGTGTGCCGTTGGTGCCTGATCGATGATTTTGCAGATACATGCCGGTGTGCAAGCATGCTCTGGATGGTCCGCAGGGCACGGCGTTAGCATAGTGTTGCTTATATAGTGTGCCCTCTGAGGCGAGTTGATCCAGATTCGGTGTGGCGACAGTGTGACCTAACGCGCTGAGACATTCTCCACGCCACTGATCTGCTGTGATAAACAGCACATTTTTCTTCATCTTTGAATCTCCACTATCGCGATATTAAACACAGACTTTATATAAAAATGCGCTGTATTTGCACGCAGTTTTTACGTCAGCGTTCGTCTACTAATGCTTGATGCAATGACGCAATGAGACCTGATGTTGTCCAGGGTGGCAATGCGCTCAAATGGCCCTATCCATGCAAGCAAAAACAGTTATGATGAAAGCTCGCTGTTCATCAGGCACGAACAGGTGCTGAGAAGCAATGTGTGTCTGAAACTTTGCACTTTAAGAATATCGTTGTGAGCTACATGGAGGTGTAATCCTCGCTTGTAAAAAGAGAATCATAGGGGAATGGACTTGGCCAATCAGATCGAAGAACAGCAAGAGATTTCTGAACTCTCCCTCGAACAAATACGCGCGCAAAGAAAGCTCGAATGTGCACTCGGTTATCGCTTGCTTGCAGCCCAAAAATGGGGTGACCTAGGCGATGGGCATATCAGTGCTCGTGATCCTGAACGAACAGATTGCTTTTGGATGCTCCAATACGGCGTTTCATATCACGCCGTGACAGTCTCTGATCTGGTACTGGTGGGTCCCGACGGAGAACTGGTTGATGGTGAAGGTTTTGTTAATTTGGCCGGTTACTATATCCATCAGCCGATGCTCGAAGCTAGACCAGATCTTGTCAGTGCTGTTCATGTACACACGGGGTGGGGCACGCCTTTCTCCGCAGAGGCAAGGCTTATTCAGCCGATCTCGCAGGAGTCCTGCATATTTTTTGAAGATCACAGTCTTTGGGATGATGAGGAAGTACAGGTGCAAAGTGTCGCGGCCGGAAAGCGGATTGCGCAGGCAATGGGCGATAACAGAGCTATTATTCTTCGCAACCACGGGCTGTTGACGGGCGCTTCGAGTGTCGCTGAAGCGGTCGGTCTTTTTGTGATCATGGAGCGTGTCGCTGAGGTGCATATGAAAGTGCGAAATCCAAAGCCGATAAGTGCGGATATGGCACGTTTTGCAAAAGCCGATCTGATTGCCGGAGGCGCAGGGCGT
>CBFHOH010000002.1:42300-43275 GCA_965657335.1 Candidatus Azotimanducaceae bacterium | reverse complement strand
CTCAAGACATGTGCCTGACCCAGATATTGTCAACCAATAGCGATTCACCGCAGGTGCAAAGAGATGCGCTATGCCGTATTTATCAATGAATCAGAATTCAGCTAGTCAGTCCGGATTCGAGCGCAAGGTGCTTGCTTGGCTGTGTTTATTGATCGGTGTGAATCAGCTTGGCTTCGGTGCAATCATTCCTGTACTTCCCCTGTATGCCAGTGAATACGGTGTCAGCCAGACCGCTATTGGGATGACTGTGGCCATTTACGGGTTGGCAAGGCTAGTGTCTGGGTTACCCGCAGGCAAGCTTGCTGATCTACTTGGTAGAAGGGTGGTGCTCGCGCTTGGTGGTGTATTGTCTGCGGCAGGCAATTTTTGGTGTGCCTATGCGGCCTCCTTGGCGGAGTTGATTGCTGCGAGGTTTGTCGCTGGGATCGGCGCTGGGTTAACACTGACCGCTGGGATGATTATCCTAGCAGATATCACCTCAACTGCCCGACGGGGCCGAGTGATGGCAATCTATCAGGGTGTTTTTCTCTTTGCCGTTGGCATTGGCCCCTTGCCGGGAGGTTATCTAGCCGAAAACTGGGGGCTCTCTGTACCCTTCGCAGCGTATGGCGCAGCCAGTGGCATTGCCGCCATCGTTGGTTGGTTTTTTGTCAGCGAAACCCGCTCGCTTGCCATGTCTGATCTCACTCAAGGCCATGCAACGATACCTTTCAAGCTTCAGCTAAAACAGGTACTGAAGCCGATCGGATTTCGGTTAGTCAGCAGTATTGGTTTTATGAACGCGGTGGTGCGTACCGGAGGACTCTTCGCGATTGTGCCAATCATCGGTACGACTCGGCTAGGTCTTGAAGCCTCCGTCATAGGATTATGTATGGCTATTGGAAGCATCGCGGGTTTATTGGCAACATATCCCGCCGGAGTTTTAGTTGACAAAATGGGTAGAAAACCGGTGATCGTGCCTGCAACAATGTCCGT
>CBFHOH010000002.1:30034-42120 GCA_965657335.1 Candidatus Azotimanducaceae bacterium | reverse complement strand
AGGCTATGTCATTGGGCCTATCGCTCTGGGCTTGTTGGCCGATGGATATGGGCTCTCGGTCCCTTTGTTTTTGTCCGCCGGATTGCTCGTGGGCGTTGCCTTGGCGTTTCTCAGGTTCGCGCCTGAGACCCGGGTAGTTACCTGATCATTACTCTTGTCGATTAACTGCCATTGGCACGCAACTGCGCGTCGACCTTAACCTGAATTAACAAACCGCAGGTCGATTAATTTGGCCATATGCCAAACGGGTAAGCAAAAATTGTGCGTGAAGCGCGCAACACCATTTGGATTGAGACCTGCCATCTGGGATAATCTCATTTTGTTTGCTGGGCACCCGCAGTGCCCGACAGTCTCAGGTCTGATTGGAGCAGTGTCTTAACATGTCAAAGAGTTATGAAGTTCAAGGAGTTCTCCATTCGATTGGAGACACCACAGAGTACGGCAGCAATGGTTTTACCAAGCGTGAATTTGTTGTAAAGCTTTCAGGTGAGGACGAAAACCCACGCTATCCCAATTACGTTGCGATGGAGTTAATCAAAGATAATTGCGCAATGATGGATAATTACAGTGTGGGTGATGAAATCCAGGCGCTGTTTAATCTTTCCGGGCGATTATGGGCCGGCAATGGTCAGGGTGAGAAGTGTTTTACCAGTTTGCAGGCCTGGAGAATATCGTCACCCTCTGGATCGTCTCATCCATCTACACAAGAACCTGCACCGTCATATAATAGTGGCGACTCGTCAATGCCTCCAGCGCCACCAAATGATGATAACTACGACGATATTCCTTTTTAACTCGGTTGGGATTGCCCCATCCTAAATTCGTTCGTATCTTATTGCTGTCAGCTTGCAATGAGGGCAAGAAACCTGCAGACCTGCGTCAGGTAGTGAGGGGAGATTACATGGACCGTTCTCACGGCGTTTGAAGCAGAGGTTTGGCTAACGACATACAATTTCACTGTTCAGATACCAGACTTCGATTCCGCAGCGGTCCAGCGGCATGACGAGGTCCCGCCGCAATTCGATTTACTCTGGAGTAGTTTGGGGGGGTGACAAAAACCAAAAGCCGATGGGTGACAGCGCTTGGCAGGAAAACGGCGTAGATATACAAAAAGCCTTTGATGAGGTGATGACATGCTCAGAGGAGCAGGGCTATGATATTGTTTTGGTGAAATCACGCTCAGCCTAATAGGCCGGGTCACGACAACAAAAAGAGGGGCTTTTGCTCCTCTTTTTTTTCGCCTTTAGAAAACTTTTTCCTTGAGAAACGATATTCCGCGGCAGGATCATGACCTAGCGTTGTGACGCATTATTCCAGTCGACTGTTCCATAGGGAAAATGTATCGTTCGTAGCAATATAGATTTGGGGTAGGTTTACATTGGCAGATGAATGGCTAGCGCTTAACAAAGAAAACTGGGATGAGCGGGCATCAATCAATATGCGCTCGGCGTTCTACGACAATGACACCTTTAAAGCGGGGCGCTCAACATTGGTCAATGACGAACTCAACGTTATCGGCGATGTGTCGGGTAAATCGCTGTTGCATCTCCAGTGTCATTTTGGCCAAGATACGCTGTCTTGGGCTCGCGCTGGCGCAAGCGTGACCGGGCTTGATTTTTCCCCAGCTGCCATCGCGGCCGCGCAAAGCCTTGCCGCAGAACTTGGTATCGAGGCCGAATTTGTCGTGTCGAATGTTTATGACGCTCCGACGACGCTCTCTCGCCAATATGACGTGGTGTACACCGGCATAGGCGCGATTTGTTGGCTACCAGACATCACGGCTTGGGCCAAAGTCATTGCGGCGCTTTTGCAGTCGGGCGGCGAACTTTACATGGTTGAGTTCCACCCCACTGAATGGATCTGGGGAGACAAGTTAACGCCAGAATATGATTATTTCACGCCAAAAGCCGGTTTAGCTCTCCATGAAACTGGCTCATACGCTGATCCCGCGGCCGAGACCAAGCACAATGAAACCGTTCAGTGGAACCACAATTTAGGCGACGTAGTAACAGCGCTCATCGAGGCTGGTCTTAGCATCACGGCATTGAGAGAGCACGAAACACACATGGTGAAGGTTTGGGATTTTCTTGTGGATGCCGGCAATGGTCGTTATACCATGCCGGCTGGACGTGCTAATTTGCCCTTTATGTACACGCTAAGAGCAAAGAAGCCTTAACAGCAGTGGTTGCGATATCGCCGAGCGGCTGTCGGGTTGCTTGCTGGGCGATACTCGCGAACTCGCTTACTTTTGTTGTTGATCGGCTTCGGGATGAGGGTCGATGTTTTGTTGCAGTTTTCTCTGTTTATCGGCGAGCTGTTTAGCTTTTTTCTTCTCGTAGCGTTCGCGCAAGCGCGCGGTTTGCCAAGCGGGCAACTTCACACGCTCATCCCAATCCTTATCATCGTCAAAATGTTCGGCCCCGACTTCAGTAGCTGCTTTATTAAGACGCTGGAAAAAATCTTTAATACGGCTCATTGTGACGCTCCCGAATGCGATGTTGATTCAGTGTTTGATCGCTTCAAACTTCTAGTGTCAGCGGCAATCCATCGTTGTTCAGCGTTAAAACGAATACACAATATTACTTTTTCAAGGTTTTTCATTGGAGCTCGAATCTCTGTGTGCTTGGTAAAGTTTCATACATATTAACGTTATTTGGGGGAGTAAAAAAATAGTTGGTTCCTGCTCAGTCAGTCGAGCGAACCGAGCCAAGTAACGAAACCTTCGCATTACCAGACTTTGCACGACCATCAAAATGCCCACCGCGTCTCGGCGTTTTCTTCTCTGAGATCGGGCAAAGGATGTTGATCATTGGTGAAGAAGGCTGGCAAGGTTTTTGTGCAGGTGCACGATGGCTTTTTCATAGAGGCCGTAATTAAAGTGCGTGTTAGCTTCACTGTTAAGTCCTGCCTGAATTCGTCTGATAACCTCGTTGTCTTCAACCAGCCCGGATTCAGCAACAAATCGAGCGTCACGCTGCATTTTTTCAATTTCATTATCCGATTCGATTCCTTTGAGTTTGCCGAGCCTAAAAGAGTAGTAGTAGGTTTCCATCGGCGAAACGGGTTCAGCAATCGTCACAGAGACGTGATTTGTAAGAAAAGCGACGGTGCAATTGGGAAAAACGTTGTAGACGTAGGTTACCTTCCCTGAGATGTCTCGCTCGTCGATCGGAACGTCCCTCAGGGACTCTATTCGTCGGAACGGAAATGTAATGCGGCCATTTCGGCCAAAGGACTCCACGACATTGAGGTTGTCAAAGCCATAAGGGTAGAACGTTTTCTCATGCGTTGGCTTGATATGATAACCCTCAAGCGTTGCTTCGATATTGAGCTTCCAGTTAACCTTGCCTAGGTATTCACTTGTATCAAAAACCTTAAAGGTGTCGTCGAGCAAAGGAGGCAGTGCAGACAGTGCGCCATCGTCAATGGGTGGTTCAATGTTGACGAATATCAATCCGCCGTGTTCCTCAACTTGGTGAATAGGCACCAGTGCGTTTGCATCTTTATTGAGCCCGGGAAACCCTGTCTCATGCGGTACGTGTTGCAAAGCGCCGTCTATGCCGTAGGCCCACCCGTGATAGGTGCAGCGAAAAACTTTCGTTTGCCCTCTGCCTTCTGCGATGGTCATGCCCCTATGCCTACAGGCATTACGAAAGGCTTTTAGCTTCATTTCCTTATCGCGAACGACGAGCAATGGCACGCCCGCTACTTCCCTAGCGAAATAACTACCCGAATTCGGTAACGCATCTGAAGGTGCATAGACCATTGGTAAGTGTTTAAAAAGTGCGATCTCAGCTTCGAGTCGCTTTGGGTCTGTATAATTTACTACCGGTTCTTGCCAACACTCGTCGCCCAAATCCGTGGTGCCATTGTCGATGTGATCGAAGACTTGCTGGATTACTTCGGTGTCCGTTTTTATCAACTGCATTGATGCACCCCCCGTAGGCTTACCAAGATACTACGCTTGTTCGCGATGTGATGGGTAGGTTTTTACGCAGCATGTTTTCGATAAGGTCTTCGGTTAGCAGGAGTGAATCGTTTGAATATTCAGTAAGCGCGTCTGATAGGCGAAAAAACCCTGTAAACCAAAATCGGACTAATCTTGCGGGTATTTGTTGGCTGTAATACTGTCAAACGCACACTGTGTCAGAAATCAACAGGAGATAAGGATGGGTATTCAAGCAGTAACAACTTGGGAAGGCAGCGTCAAAGGGTTAGCGTTATTGGTCGAGGGTTCAAAGCTGTCGGCACCGTACCACGAGTCTCTCGGGGCAAAAAATGCCCGGTTATGGCGGGCTAGTGCGGGTGGCGATGTTGAGCGAGCCTACTACGCCATTGAGTTTGACTCCCATGAAGCTTATGGCAAGTTTACGGATGGCATGATGGCAGGAGAGTGGTGGGCAGGTACTGTTCAGTGGATGGATGATAATAAAGACGACATCGTAAATTGCGGTACAGTGATCTACTACGACGCGATATAGAGACGGTATTGTCTGTTGTCGCGTGAGCGCAGATGTTTAATCTGGCGAGGGTGGTGATTTGCTCGAAAAATAGCTTCATCCAATAAAGGCCATGCTTGTGATTGTGATTGCGATTGCGATTGCGATTGCGAGTTGAGCTAAAGCTTAAAACGCTAGAAAGATCATGCTACGCGTAGCACAAAACTAAAATGTTGTTGTTCAATGTTTTGACCGCAGCGTAGACATACTCTGCCGGTGCAGTTGAAACTTGCCCGTTTTTACGCCCAGTCTTGTTCGAATGCTTCGCCAGCGAAGTTGATCTAACGGGATCAATGTCACTGATTGAGTGTTGCAGTGCGTTTGCACGGAAGCGTTTGAAAAACACTATTTCTAATCAGAATTCCAGCGTTGATGATATTTCGTCCTCGCGCCTTGGAAGGTCTTTGTTCGCCGAAAGTTGCCGATTCGTTCGGCCTCGCAACATGTTAGTCTCGTCAGTGTAAATTTCTGTGACATATATTGTTACGCGCTAGGATAGGCTCGTCACTGGTAGCGCTATGATAACCCGGGTGGTTAATATGGGCGATGAGCGCTGGCACACCTGCTGATTTGGGATTGAGTTAATGCCTGAGCGATCGTTGCTATGATTTACTTAGATGATTCTGATCGGCGAAGTGTTGTTGGCGGTCAAATTGATTTAGGCTTACGCAAAATTTCGCTAGCCATCGAATAGGTAGCTTGTACACTTTAGGTTGATTGATAGAACAGGAAAGACTTATGCGCAGAGCGGTAAAAGCAGTAAGAAAAATAATAGCGATAGCGGTCCCGCTAATCGTGATGGCCCCGGTATTCGGGCAAAACGCGGCAAACGCTGATGCAGACCTTGAAAACAATTTGACCATGGCGTTGGCATGGAAGCAGACTGCCGCTGAGTACCGAGCGCTTTATCACCAAGGGTTTAATCTGGCACGTATGCGTGTCGAACTGGCACTGGCACAGAAACAGGATGATTCGCTGCCGCTAGCGGTAATTAGTGACGTAGATGAAACCCTGCTCCTTGCGAATGATTACTGGGGTTATTTAATGACTCAGGGACAGGATTTTTTTGATGATGCTATCTGGGATCGCTGGGTTGCTGAGAATCGCGCTGTTGCGAGCCCTGGAGCGTTGGCATTTCTGCAGTTTTGTATCGAGAATGAGGTAGAGATCTTCTATGTAACTAACCGCGATCAGGGTGAGAACACGGTTCAGTTGGCTCTAAATAATTTAAATGCTGTTGGTTTTCCTTCGGTAGACCGAGCGCATCTTCGTGTCCTGCGCGAGACCTCGAACAAGGAAAATGTTCAGCAGCAGATAAGAGAAGAATTTGAAGTAGTGTTGTTGTTGGGTGACAACCTGAATGATTTCTCTCGTCGCTACTACTCCAAAAATCTCGAACAACGACTGAGTCTCATGGAGGAGGATCAAGCACGATACGGGCGGGACTATATTATCTTTCCCAACCCAACGGACGGTCACTGGATTCGGGCTATCTTCGGTGAATCTGAGCCGCCTGCGTCGGACCAAAATCGTAAAATTTTAAAACAGGCCGCAAGTCGGTCAGCTTGGGCACCCTGAATGTGCTATTTCAACTGACGACAAAATTGTATTCAAGCGCATGGCCAAAGCACCGCATGTCATTTGCAGAAAAGCGATTGCTGACACTGGGCGGCCTCGGTTTAATGTGAATGAAGTGATGCGGACAATATCTGAGAAAAACTGAGTGATGAGCAGGAAGGCGACCAAAACCGAACTATCTGAGACCCGACAGGGTTTAACTGATAATTTCAGAGAAACCTCAATTGGAGCTTAACCATGAAACTTTTTCTTTCCCCTTTTATTCTTACTTGCATGCTCATAATGGGCGGCACAAATGCGCTAGCGGATCATCATCTAGCTGGTGAAGGCCAACCAATCAATCCCGTCTCTACTCAAATCAATCTTTGCAACATTAACCCTGGTAAAACTCTGGCAGATTACGATCGTGCTGTTCGAGGATATATCTCGTGGTCAAAAAAACATGACGTGGAAGTGACGTTGGTCCGTCAAACGCCGCTTTTCACCCATGCCAACCCGACTAATCCTGGGTATGACTTGGTTGAATTTTTATACAGTGACTATGACACAAGCGGAAAGGCCTGGAACCTTTGGATGAACACGGACGATGGAAAAGCAGCAGCACAGGCATGGCAGGAAGCGGCGACTTGTCAGGTCAAGCTGGGAAGTCTTTACGTGCAGTATCGAACGCCGGAAATTAGGACGGATAACAGCCGCGTTGTTACACACAACTGGTGCACACGAAACGAAGATGTCTCAGTAGACCAGCTAACGGCAAAACATCGACAAATCGCTGCGGATTATCCTGAGGGCGTGCACAACATAGCGTGGGGAATACTCTACCCTCAAGTAGGCGGTGCTGACGCGCCGGCTGCCTTTGCTCATGTCAATGTTTATCCTGACATGGCTGCGTTTATGGCGCGTCAGAAATGGTACGCGAAGGACAGTGGCTGGCGCGTTGTCGCGGATTATGAAGCCGCCTATGCAAATTGCCAGGGCGATGCAGCCTTCGCAGAACAAGTGATTCACCGACCTGGCTGGTAACCTTCAAACACGTTGGGCGCTTCCTCGGGCTTTGAAGAGTTTTGAGGAAACGCCGCTGGATTGTTGTTGATATGAGCATCCTTTGTCGACGTCTAACGGGTTTTACAGGCGGGTAATTTTACAAAAGGCTCAGGTAAAACTCGCTTGCGTATTATTCGACGCGAGTATTTTCGACGTAATGAAAATTGCCTTTTGATACCTTCAATCCACGGTGCGGAGAGCAAAATTCGTACCGGGGCTTATGCTCACGATAGGTATCTGTGGGTTCGTTTTGGCAGGAAAGGAATGCCCAATTCACTAAGGTCTCGTTACTACGTGGTTACGGCAGACGAGGTGCTTATTGAAATCAAATGTGTTTTCTGAATTGTCGAAGAAGAGGAAAAACAAAGAATCAACGTGTGGCAGTTGTTGCTGCTCGACCAAAAAAACTTATATTGATGTTGCTAGCGTTTGTATAGACGAGTGAATCGTCGTTCAGCCCACGTGATATAGACTTTGTCGGCGAACCAGCTGATAACGGGTAACCGCAGCCAGCTAAACAAAAAACGCCAGCGGGTGTGACGCCAAGCCGCAACGTTTGCGTCGAGGCCCAGTAACGTTTCACCGGAGGCTGTCTCAAAATGGAGCATTTTGAGCATTTTGTCCTTGGTTGCCTGCGGTGCTGAAAGCCCATGAATATCGATGAGTTCGAGCTGGTCGTCAGCGCGCTTTCTAAGTTGCTTCATTTCGGCGTTACACATACTGCAGGCGCCGTCGTAATAGAGTTTGTCGGTTGCTTGTGTCATGACAGTTTTACGCGAGCGGGGTCTAATTAGATTCATAGACAAAGATAGAACAGCGTACTAAGCAAGCGCCGCTAATTTTTTGACGAGTCTTTTGTGCCAAGCCTGAGTCAAACTTCGATAGAAACCTAATCAGAAGCGATTCAAAAAGTCAGCACAACACGCGCAAGTTGTCCTGAGCGCATCTCCGCGAAACCCTCGTTAATTTCGGTAAACGGACGTGTTTTATCGACCAGCGTTGCGAGGTCGAGTCGACCCGACTCGGCGAGTGAGGTGAACTTTGCGAAGTCGCGATGAGGGGACGCTGAACCATAGATTGAACCGGTCAGGGTTCTTTCCCTGAGCAGCATAATCGCGGGTATATCGAGCAGTTCCGTATACGCTGGCAAACCGACGATGATCGCTCTGCCTCCGTCACGAATCATATAAAAGGCATCTTGCATCGTTGCAATGCTGCCGACACATTCAATCGCGCAATCAACTCCGCCAGTCATTTTCTGTATGCTTTTCACAGTGTCGTCTGGCGCTATTGCATCTGTTGCGCCAACTTTGAGCGCAGCTTCCCGTCGTGTTGCGATAGGGTCTATCGCAATAATTCGTGCTGCACCAGCTATTCTCGCGCCTTGTATTGCGGCCAGGCCGACACCTCCACAACCCAACACCGCGACGGTTTCGCCCCAACGGATATTGGCCGTGTTGACTGCTGCACCAAAGCCGGTAGTGACACCGCAGCCAATCAGACATGCATGCTCAGCTGGCAAGTTGCTATTCACTGGCACCGCCATGGCAGCGGGCACGACCACGTGTTCGGCAAAAGCGCCCAACCCCATAAACCTGTCCAACGGCACGCCGCCTCGAGACAGCGGTCCCTGGCTACCTGTCGTCATGTTGATGCCTGCACAGAGATGCACCTCGTTACGCTTGCATCCGGGACACACGCCGCATTCGGGTGACCAAGAGAGAATCACTGTATCGCCTTCTTTTAAGCGTGTGACTCCAGCCCCGACAGCCTCAATAATGCCCGTTGCTTCATGTCCAAGCACGACTGGAAATTCAACGGTTTCCTTGCCCTCCAGCGCGCTTAGGTCGCTGCGACAAATGCCACAGGCAGATACTTTGACTCTGACATGACCTTTGCCAGGATCCTCCAAGTCAACTTCTTCAATAACAAATGGCTGGTCGTTGCTGTGTGCAATAGCGGCCTGTGTTTTCATATTTATTGTTCCTTTTTGGGGTCTTCCTGAGCAAAAAGTATGCCTTTGGCGATTACTGTATCCATCGCATCGAGGGTCGTCTTTAAAGGATAGTCTGAAGTCCCGTTAAGAGATTTGACCAATAACTGGGTGCCCAACTCGTAGAGTAGATAAGCCGTTATATCTGCGTCGAGCACTCGAACCGAGCGTTCTTCTATGCCTTGTTCCAATATTTTTTTGATGGTGCCTTGAATTTGGCCTCTATAATCGCGCATCACAGGCTCTGCCGGTTGTCTCAGCGCGAACGCGCTATTCCCTGTCAGTGCTGCCAATAGCAGTGGGTTCTCTGAGTAGGTGTTAGCGGTTAGCTCAACGAACCGACGGAACTTAAGTGGTGCCGTCACATTGCCAGCCACTAACTGATTCGCGTCATCAACGAACTGTTCAGTGATCTGCCTGAGCAGTGCCTCGTAAAGTTCCTTCTTGTTGGCAAAATGAAGGTAAAGGGTCGCACGTGCCAAGCCTGCAGACTCGGCAATTTCTTCCATTGATGTTTTTTTAGGTCCAAAGCGTAGAAATGCCTGTTCGGCGGCGGCAAGTATTCGGCTACGAGTGGCATGTTGTGGATGAGCTGTCATAACTTTGCAGATGCTTGAGAAAATATAAGACTAGACAAAATATGTCTAAATGTCTATTTTTGCAACATGACTAAGTTAAACCAAAAAAAACAAAGCTTGCCTTTTACTCATCGTTCAATAAAACAAACGCCTAAAGCGTTCATGGCATCCGCAATAATCACGTTGACTGTGCTGGGTTTATGCATATCCCCATTGCGTGCGATAGCATCCTCAGCACCGATAATCGATGTGCGCGAACAAGATCTCAGTGCTGGTGGTGTTAAAGTAGATGGTTCGCTTGACGAGCCACTTTGGCGCAGATTGTTGCCACAAGGTGAGCTGATGGTGGTCGCACCGGATACATTGGCTGAAGCAAAATTCAAAACCTATACCCGTATTTTTTATACGAAAGATGGCTTGTATGTGGGTATTGATGCTGAACAGCCCAGTGAATCGTTGCTGCCAAGACTCAGCTCGCGTGATGCGGACATCAACCGTGACAGTGTGCGTTTCTATCTTGATCCTACAGGCGAGGGTCTATACGGCTACTATTTTGAAGTCAGTCTTGGCGGCACATTAAGCGACGGCACTTTTTTACCTGAGAGCCAGCTCAGCCCATTGTGGGATGGACCTTGGTATGGCGCTGCCGCCGCGAGTGAAAATGGCTACCACGTCGAGATGTTTTTGCCGTGGTCAATGATGGCGATGCCAGATCAGAGCGAAGCGAGGCAAATGTCATTTGCTGTGACTCGACGTGTTGCTCATCTGGACGAGACCTGGGGTTGGCCAGCGTTGCCAGAAAGCCAACCGAAATTTGTGTCGGGTTTTCAGGCAATGCAACTCGGAGCGATTGAACCTGGTCGGCAGTTGGTACTCTATCCGTCGACAGCGGTAACTCGAGATAGAATCAAAGGTACTACCGTTTACAGAACAGGTGCTGAGGTCTACTGGCGACCAAGTAGTAACTTGCAGCTAACAGCGACGCTGAATCCTGACTTTGGTGCCGTTGAATCCGACGATGTCATTGTCAATTTAACGGCATTTGAAACCTACTTTCCCGAAAAACGCCCTTTCTTTCTTGAGGGCAGTGAAATATTTATTACCTCACCACGTGCGGAGGTGCGTGGCACCGACGCCAGTCGTGGTGCGCGAAGTGTACCTAACAGTTTTTTTCTACAACCAACAACGATGCTGAATACAAGGCGCATCGGCGGTGCGCCCGTTGCACCGTTGATACCCAATGGCGCGACTGTTGCTGACACTGAACTCAGCCAACCCACCGAGTTGTATGGGGCAGCCAAAATAACGGGCCAGAATGGCAATGTCCGCTACGGTACATTGTGGGCTTCAGAGGAAGATGTTGTTTTCGATGCCGAGGACATGAGTGGCGACGGGCTTCAGCTTTTTCAAGAAGGTCGAGACTTTGGTGTGGTGCGTGCGATCTATGAAAGGGCTTCGAAGGGACGTCAAGCTGTTGGCTTTATGTCAACGCTGTTGCGGCACACAGATTCTGATGCCAGAACACACGGAGTCGATCTGCACTATCGTTCACAAGACAGCCGGTTTATTTGGGACGCGCAACTATTTTATAGCGATCTGGAGCAAGCCAACGGCAAGGGAGGTTACTTCGATCTAAATTTCATTCCGAAACGCGGCAGACTACACCGGTTTAGCTACGATAATCTCGATAAAAACCTCGATATCAATGATCTTGGTTTTATCCGCAGAAATGACGTCGTCACTTATCGATACACTTATAGTCGCACGAACTCTGACAATCCATCATTCAGGCAGACCATCTCAAATTTTACCGTGTCTCATGAAACGAACCAGGCAGACAGGATGGTTCGCAGCTCGCTTTATTATCGGAATACGTTGGTGTTTAAGAATAGTAATCAGTTTTCAACCACTGCGCTCTACAGGCCCCCACAATGGGATGATAGAACCACCAAGGGCAATGGAGATTATCGCACTGACAGTGGTGGGATTTTTGAACTTGAATATGGCACCGACACGAGTCTTCCATTTAGCAGTAGCCTCGCAGTCAGCGCGCTGCGAGAGCAACTCGGTGATGTGACCTACAGCGCAAAAGGTGGTATCACGTACAAGCCAAGTGATCGGTTATCTTTTGATTTGGATTTTATCTACAGAGACACAAACAATTGGTTGATTCATCTGGACGGTAGCTTGCTCGGCGCCTATAACGCCAAGCACTGGCAGCCCAGTATTGCAGCTGAATTGTTTATTACCTCTAAACAGCAGCTGCGGTTCTCGATGCAGTGGGTAGGAATTAATGCAGACGCGCAAAATTTGTATAGTGCAGCGGGCGGAGACGATTTAGTTCAGGTGACCGATGGTATCACCTCGACAGATTTTGATTTCACCATTAGCCGG
>CBFHOH010000002.1:0-29935 GCA_965657335.1 Candidatus Azotimanducaceae bacterium | reverse complement strand
CTGACAGCTCAGCTTAGATATCGATGGGAACTCGCGCCGCTATCGGATTTGTTTGTTGTATATACCATTGGTAGCAACCTACCTAACCGCCAAGACGATGGTTTTGGAAATCTTTTTAGAGATTCTCTGACGGACCGTGCTGTCGATAGGCTGGTGATCAAATTTAGATACCGGTTAAATTATTAAGGAACCTGAGAATGAATACAGTCTCAATGCCTCATCCCTTCGCGGATCTGTTGGGGCTCTCGGTAGATTCAAAGCTGAATGGAAAGTCTATCTGCTCAATCGCATTTCATGAGCGGCTTCTGAATCCTAATAATGTCGTTCATGGTGGCGTGATTTATACTTTGGCTGATACGGGCATGGGCGGGGCTCTGATGTCCCTGCTTGGCGATGGGCAACTCTGCGCTACCATCGAAATTAAAATCATGTATCTAATGCCTGCGGGGCATCATGATCTTGTTTGTAATACTCATGTGATCAAAAAAGGTCGACGAGTGGCGATACTTGAAAGTGAGGTTTTCTCAGGCAAGGAATTGGTTGCAAAGGCGACCGGAAGCTTTGCCGTGTTTGAAAAATGATGTGGTTGCCACTAAAAAAGTTACACGACAAGGGTCGGATATAAAATATAGCAATCCGGCAGAATAACGTATTTCTATATGCGCTTGATCTTCTGATCTGCCGGCTGATTAAGGTCGTGGGTTGTTGTAAGCGCGGGTCATTAGCTGCAGCTTACATCTGAATCGTCGTTAACCGTTACACTCCGCATTATTTGCGGGTTGGTAAATCTGGTTTAAATTGCGGGTCTTCAGTAGACTTTCATCCAAACAAGGTGCATCTGTGAGCGATTCGGATGCCGTGACGGTGCGTGTTTTCAAATGGGTGATTAATATGAATACGAAAAAGAGATGCGTGGTTGTAATGTACGACACGCTATGTCGACATTTTTTGCCGACTCACGGCAACGACTGGGTTAAAGCCCCGAATTTTGAAAGATTGGCAAAGAAGACTGTGCAATTTGAGCATTTCTACGTCGGTTCAATGCCTTGTATGCCGGCAAGAAGAGAAATGCACACTGGCAGATATAACTTTTTGCATCGTTCATGGGGCCCTTTGGAGCCATTTGATGACTCCATGCCCGCAATGTTAAACGATAACGGTGTGCATTCTCATAAGGTCACCGACCACCTGCACTATTGGGAAGACGGTGGTGCTACTTATCACCAAAGGTACACGACTTTCGATTTAGTAAGAGGTCAGGAAGGTGATAAGTGGATCGGAGACGTTGATAAACTTAGGGACCCCGACTACGGCTCGGACAGATGGTCTGAGTTGCAAAGATTAAGTTATCAAAAACAGGACAACATAAACCGAGAGCACATGGGGGCAGTGGAACTGCAACCGCAATACAAAACATTTGATCTCGGATTGGAGTTTATTGAACGCAACAAGGATGCCGATAACTGGTTTCTGCAAATAGAAACATTTGATCCACACGAGCCTTTTTTTACCCAACAAGAGTTTCAGGAGCTTTATCCTCATGAGTACGACGGCCCGCCATTTGATTGGCCGCCCTACAGAGAAGTTAGAGAAGATGAGCAAACAGTCGAGCACATAAGATACATGTACGCTTCTCTGATTACTTTTTGCGACCAACAATTAGGCAGAGTGTTAGACGCGTTTGATAAATATAATCTCTGGGAAGATACGATGTTAATTGTCAACACGGATCATGGTTTGTTGATGGGGGAGCACGACTGGTGGGCGAAGGTTGTAACGCCGTTTTTTCAGGAAATCGCGCACATTCCTTTTTGGGCATACGATCCACGAACGCCAGACAATGTTGGTAAAAAAAGTGATGCGCTGGCCCAAACCATTGATCTGGGTCCGACAATTCTTGAGTATTTTAATGTTCCGCTGACCGAGGACATGCAAGGTAAACCGATCTTCAACCACTTAGGTGGAGACGAGGAGATTCGACAAGCCTCGCTTTACGGCGTAATGGGAGGTCAGGTGAATGTCACCGACGGCCAATATGTATACATGCGAGCGAATACGACCGAGGATAATCAGCCGTTGTTCGATTACACCTTAATGCCAACTCACATGAAAAACCGATTTAGCCCAAGAGAACTTCAAAGCTGGGAAAAAGTGAAGGGATTTGGATTTATGAAAGGTTGTCAGGTAATGCAAATTCCGACGCGGACAGCACCAACTTTCTACAACAAAGATCATCCTTTTGGCAGAGGTCGAACAGCAACGCTTCTATTTGATGTAAACGCCGACCCGGGCCAACTGCAGCCACTTGACGATTTAGAGATAGAAGTTCGTATGATCAAATTGATGATTAGAGAGATGGCAAGAAACGAGTGTCCGTCAGAGCAATATATTCGCCTCGGTCTGCCGGAGCCGCTGAGGGTAGGTCGTGGTCACGGCGATGAGCAGATTAAAATGCCCTCAGATCAGGCGATACATCAGTCCTGTGTTCTGACCAAAACGCAGGGTCTCGAGTCTGCCCAACACGGCGCTGCGGGATTTCCTAAAATGCCTTTTCAGCGGGTTTCTTGGGAAGGAGAGAAAACGCTGGCCGCTGCAAGATTCCCCGATAATTTGAGATTAAGGCCGGGTTACCGTATCAGTCAGTCTAATGAGCCGGCTGATAAAAAGCGTCGCGACTAAGAGAAGGGAACGACGCCATACCGCATGCGCTGTAGAATCCGCGCTGGTCGGGAAGAGATTGATCGTCTGAGCGCGATCGACCCAAGATAATAATAAACGGTAAGTAAAGCCCTATGAGCAGAACCCTGTGAATAAAGCAAAGAGCGGTGTTGCACTTAAAAATAACAGAAGTGCTTCTGGTATCTTTCATGAAGTATTGAGCCGCGTTTGCGATCAAATTGATCCTACGCCGAGAATAAAAGCGTGGTTAGTATCACCGGATAGCTTTCGCAAGCATTACGTTTCGCGGCTCCCAGAATTCGAAGCACATCGATTAAGCAGCCCCCACCGTCACGTGATTGCTCGTCAGCTGTCTCAAGCGGTTGCAGATCATTTGGTGTGGGGTGACGATAAGCAACAAAATTTGCATGAATATTTGCGACAATCGGTCGCGCCTCTCCCTTGTAGGTTTATAACAGGAGAAGGCGCTCCACCATGGGTACCGGTTTTTGAATATGATAATAAACATTGGAAGGATTTCTCTGCCCTAGGCGCAAAGTTGATGGCAGACAACGTGATAACGTCGGCAGCGTCAGATAGGCTTGCTGCTATCACGGAGAAATTGGAAAAAGAAAAGGGCTTGTCACTGAGTGGCCGCAAAGTGGTCGTGATTGGCGCCGCAGCAGAGATGGCATCTACGCGCCAATTTTTAGCAATGGGAGCGGATGTGCTCTGGTTGGATAAGTCCCCGCCGCCGGAAAGCTTGCTGGAGGATCCGAAATTTCCCGGCACCCTGTGTTATCCAATACAAAATGTCGACCTGCTGACACAACCGGCAGAAGCGCTGGCGACCATTGTAGAGTTTGCTGCAGGTTCAGCCTGTGATATCTGCTTGTATGCCTATGCGCCAGGACAAGCGCGTGAGTTACGACTTACCGGGGTGATGAATGCAATCATCAACGCGATGCCGTCTGAATTGATTGCTAGCGTTACAATGCTTGTGTCACCTACAACGCCATCAGAGTTGCTGGCCAGTGATAAAGCCGCATTAGCACAGCGTTTAGCGATGCGGCCAAATTGGGAAGGATTGCTCGATGCGCTCGGTCTGCTTGGTAAATTTGGTGGCGTCGCAAAGTTCGGTGAGCGCTCAACAATTCGTAGCGTCGTTAGTATTCAAGGTGCGAGTTACCAAGCTGCGCAATATTTGTGCAAAGTAATGATGGCAGAGGCGTGGGCCACCTACGGACAAATATACGCTGATAATGCTGATCCCTTGCGAGTGTCCGCCAATACTGCGGCGATCACGAAAACTCGTTCGCTAGATCATCCCGTATTCGATGCGGCGTTTGGTGGCGCGGCGGCGATGCAGGTTCAAACTTTTAGTCCGGCGCAATCACAATGTCTAAATGCTTTGCTTGCGGTGCAAGATTGGTTGAGCAACGAACACCCCGTACCCGGCAATGTTCGAATTCATGGGGGCATTCACACCTTGCCGTATCCGCTAGAATCTGCTCTCCGTCCAGCCGCTGTAATAGGGTTTGCTAAGTCGCCGAAACTGCTTTCCGGATTGTTTAAATAGGACGCCAGTGGATGGATCAATTGACGCTTGAATGTAGTTATTTACTAATGTGCCTTTAAGCCTAACCGGCGTCGACCGGTCGCATTGACACCAAAGATCGTCTAATCATCTTAGGCTTGTTCCTGTGGCGGGCGTTTGTTTAGAATTCACCTGATGGCGTCAGTCGACAAAAGCCATTGAGTGTGCCAACAGCAGGTAACCCGTCGGGGAGCGACTGAGTCGAGTGAGGCGTTAAAATGTGAAGCTTTGACTTCGCATAATTAATCTCGCTGGTCTTGTGATTTTTGAGTATGGTTTAGTCATGAGTATTAAATTTTTAAGAACATTGATGTATTTGGCTGTGTTCTGCACGGCAGGCTGTGGCGGTGGCGGTGGCTCCTCCAGCTCTGGCTCCAGCTCTGGCTCAGGTGCAAGTGCTCCCCCTGTCAGCACCGCACCCACTGCACCTACTTTTACTGTTGGTGGTACCGTATCTGGTCTGGTTGCTTCGCAAAATCTTGTAGTAAAGTTGGGTGAGCAAACCCTCCAAATTGAAGGGGAGGGGGCTTTCATTTTTCCTGAAGGTCTTGAAACGGGTGATAGTTTTGAGGTGGTCATTGAGGCAGAACCTCCGCGCTATGATTGCGAGGTACTTAACCCGTCCGGTGCGGTCGAAGCGCAAGCAATTGCTGATATCGCGATTGATTGCAGCACTAATGCCAGCGTCGACTTATTCGCGCTTGATCGACTACACAAAATTCAGCTCACCTTAACTCTCGAAGAATGGCGTGCATTAGAGCTTGATAGTATTCGCGCCAATTATTCTGTTCGCGATGCGAGGGGAAGAGCTTCGTCGCTCAGTTCGTTGTCTCACAGTGAAGTTTACAGGCAGGCCGATTTCGCTTACCTGAGGCCAGACGGCAGTGTGATTGCAGAAATGGAAAAAGTGGGCTTTAAGATGCAAGGTAACACAAGTCGACAATATCCAGTCGATAGAGAAACCGTGCCTAACAAGCCGCGACGATTTAATTTTTCGATTAAATTCGATGAAGAGTTTGATGAGGACGAAAGTGTCTATGCTTGCATTGATGTGAACGGGAATCCTGCTGCGGTTGAGGGATACCCCTGTCTAAATATTATTGGCCAGAATATCCCAGAATTTCCCGATGCAGATGGACGTGAATTCAATGACGTTGAGAAGCTTCGGTTTCGTTATAACAGGGATGACCCAAGCTATCAGCGTGAGGTTCTTGCGCACGAAGTTTTAAATGCTGCAGGGGTTCCTGCTGCGAGAGCCGTGCACGCTCAAGTCGACCTGGTAATCACGGGGAGTCCAGATCAAACGTTGTTCGATACTGCATTGCCGCAAACGTTCAATCTCGGTATTTTTGTCATGATGGAACAGATAGATAAACCTTTCCTGAAATTGTATTACGATAAAAATGGCTATTTGTTTAAGGTCAAGGCGCCGGGAATCCTATCAGAGCCAGATGCAATTGACTCGCAGTGCAAGCCCTATGAAACTGCTGATGAGTATTTCGATGAAAGTTTTTGTGTTGTCGGAGTTGAAAAATCAGACCCAGAATCTAGGCTAGAGTGGGTGGGCGAAGCTAACCACTTCGATCCAGATTTTGTTAATTCAAATATTAACGGCGATGGAGAGTTCGGCAACCTATCTCAATTTGTACCCTATAGGCCCACTTACGATTTAAAAACTAAGAAAAAATCGCTCGATGAAGCTAGAGCCGAATTTCAAAATTTTGTTGCTTTCGTTCAGACGCGTCCCGATGCGGAGCGTCTTGCTCAGCGGTTTGACGTCAGCGGCTTTATAAAAGCGCAGGCGGCAGAAATAGTCTTGGGAGCGGTAGACCATTATGTGCGTGTTGCAAACAACTATTATCTGTATTTCAACTCCTTAAGCGATCGTTGGATTTATATTCCGACCGACTTCGACTACACATTAATCGACACGCCCGGGCCTAATTGTTCTGCAAATCCTGAGCTAGATGTTTGTAATCAGTTTTTAAATGTCGAAGCCTTTACCGATATTGCGACGACCACGGCATTTGACCAGGGGGCTGGACCTCATTGGGCAGGTAGATTTTTTTATAAAAACTATCCGCCCGTGCTTTGGAATATTGTGTTTGCAACCCAGCAAAATCGAAATCTTCTTTACGAGGAAATTGAGCAACTGCTCGAAAAGCATTTTGATTGGAATATCGTTGGTCCAACTCTGACAACGCGCAGGGCACTTATCGAGCAAGCAATCCTAACGATGGACGCTTCCGACGCAAGTTCGCTTATCGGCGGGGCATCTTGTGCCCAAGCTTATAATCCTGAAGAAATTGAAGGTGATTCAGATAGCTTTTGCGATCCAAACAGAGCTTCGATAAAAGATTTTATCAATGCTCGACGTCAAACGCTCATGAATGAAGTGCAGATGAGTAATTAAGGCCCTTACAGGTAGTGCTTGATGCGAACGTTCAATGTATGCTTTGCTCGCAGACTTGGTATTTTTCGTTCAATCCTAACGAGCGATATCAGCTTGAGGCGCCAAGTCGGTGTTGTCTTGACCTGTAACTTACCATGTGTCGGGCAACCCGATAAATCATTTCAGCCAGCTAAACCAAATGAGGAAAAACTTTGAAAGATAAAGATATGTCGCACAGCCCTGAGTTTATATCATTGAATGAAGCCGCAGCGATGACGAAGGGTACACGCATAACATTCATTCCTGGTATCCAAGCGTTGTATGCCGAAGCGCTTAAGAATATTTGTTTTGCAAAGAGAATTACAGTCATTAGAGCCGTACATCCTTTAATGGGTATCGACAAGGAAACAGGTGAGGACAGACAAGCACTGTTATATGACCTCACTAGTCAGACCAGCTTGCCCACGATGTTCCACGATGAAGAGCGGCCGAGAAACGTATGGGTAGAGCAACTTGCGCTTGCCGAAAGCATCGGTGCCATCGACAGCCCGGCATTGATACCGGATGATTTGCGGCATCGAGTTGAGATGTTTGGTTTGTGCACCATTGTTTTGGCTGAAGATGGTTTGGTTTGGAATATGAGGATCTTAAATGATGGTCCTTTGGGTCGAAAGTATGGCTACAGCAACGAAGCAAGCGCCGCGGCGCCAGAAAAAATCGTCAAAATCATTTCCTTGATTGATGCCTGTCTGCAGCGGCAAGCTGAACGGGGCTCCCCCTATCTAGTGGGAGACAGCTTGACAGCCGCGGACATTTATTGGGCGACGATGTCTATGAGCGTCATGTCGACGCCACCAGATATTATGCCAGTGACCCAGCAAAACAAGGGCATGCTAAAGTTTTTTGCTGCAAATTCAAAAAGGCCTGAAATTGCAGGAGCGCTTTCACAGCGGATAGAGGATCATCAACGTTATATTTTAACGACCTATTGTGAGACCCCAGCGGTACTCGGTGGCGATTTGCTATAGTCAATTATCGATCATGGGGTTGACGTAAAGGTGTAGAGCAGAGCACATCTGTTGTCGGGTGCATGCCAGGTTACTTCAAAGAACCAATATGTTGTGCGTTTCCAATCTAGCCCGGTGATTTAGTGGGAGCGTCTAGCGAGTTAGCAAAAAACGTCACGGCTTGCCGACCAACAGTTGTCCTGATTTTGTTTTGGTCAACTGAAAATTCGCTCCCGCACAGGTCGAACTCAGTGATAAATTGATCAGCAATCCACGTCATAGCGTTGCATTCTAAAAAAACAAAATGTCCACCACGAGGAATCAGTGACATCGTAGAATTAGGTATATGTTCAGCATATCTTTCAGCGCTGAATTTCGGGTAGACCAGTTCATCGTCACGGCTCGCCGTGATGAAGACTGGCACTTCAATGGCATTGAGACTTTGGACAGTAATACCAGAACCAACAGCGGGGGCCATTGCAAAAACAGATCGAAAACGAGCATCGCGATACGACTGTGTGGCACCTGCGTAGTCTACGTAAGCGACTGATTCCCCCAAAGTACAATCGGGCCCGTGGTCAGCGCCTGCGCAATACGCCTCCATCTGGTTTGGCTCGAAAATGGCACCGGCAAGCGCGATTGCGGTATACCCACCAGAGGAAAATCCAGCGACGCCTATTCTCATCACGTCTATCTGCTGAGCCTTGTCTGTGTTTTCAAGGATGTCAGTAAGTACAAGGGAAACATCTGCTGGTCGGTCCCATACCGAGACGATGCCTTCGGGTGTGTTGTCACGGGTTGTGTTGAATGGATGATTTAAGGCGGCAACGATGTAACCTTCGTCGAGCAGTGTGTTGATAAGCCACTGGTGATCGTTGAATTCTCCGCCGCTGCCGTGGCTCACAATCACTAGCGGACGCAAGCCTTGTCTTGAACTTTTTGGTAACCAGATTCTATATTCGATTGTTCTGCTTCTTAAAATATCGTGAAGCGTGTGATCTGAGTAATCGTGATTCGTCTGGTTAGCGCACGAAGCAATGAGAAAGAAGGCAAGAATAGTTGCAAGTTTCATAGATGTTCTTAGATCTGTTTGGTGAAGCAACATTCGTGATTTAAGCAATGTTTGCTAGGGAAATATTTTGTTATCGTATGAATGTTGATTTACATGTCAAGATGTACATATGTCATTAGTGTCATATGCATTATTTACAAGCAGTATTCACAAGTAGAAATCACATGCTGAGAGACTAATACATGTGCGTAAGGTGAGATAGATGTCAAAACTGGGTTTCGCCATCCTTGGTCAGCTAATGCGTGGCAGTCGCACTGGATATGACCTTGCCCGGGAATTCCGCGATGGGTTGAGTCAGTTCTGGCACGCGGAACACAGTCAAATATATCCTGAGCTCCAGAAGTTAAAAGACCTAGGTCAGGTCGAGGTTAGTGAGAGCCGAATCTGAGCGAGAAGGCTTTGAGGTGCAATTGGCGAGGCTAGAAGCAGCGCTCAGTGGCATTCCCCCGAAAGGGAACGAAGCATTTTCCACTTACGCGAATCTCAAATTTGGCATGGAAAATCGTCGTCAAGTTGCGGACTGGTCTAGGTGGCTCATCGCATCGCTGCGCACTTGACCTGACCACCTGTGTGTCTGGCGTCACTAGACTCGGAATTGAGGTAGGAATTAGTGCTTGTCGTCTCTAGGTTGAAGACCGCCAGACGTCGTTAATTTTGCCTGAATCAACCGTATTTCGCGGAAGATTCAGGCGGCTCTGTCTAGTCACCAGGCTGATACATAATCGTTTCAAGCGAAGCCGATTCACCATGGCAATCGGCATATGAGGTGTAATAATCGTCGAGTAATCGCCAGCCACCTTGCGCATAGCGTGCACCGTTTTCCATTAGCGCCTCAACATTAGGATAAACAACGATGTGGGCAAATTCACCTGGTGCGTTAGCGCTTCCAAGGTGGGGATAGAAAGCAGCCCAACCAATATTGCTCGGGTTGGCATCAACTGTCGCAGCGACGGAGTCGTGTTTCGCGTTAAGCTGATCCCAAGAAACGCCATCTTTGCGGGTGCACCAATTCCATGTGACGACTCGCTCTCTGTCGGTGTTCATCGCCTCTACGTTGGCCCAAATCATTTGTGCGTGCGCCATTTTTACATGGCATGTGGCTAGCTTGCTCCATCTTTCCCCAAGCTTTTGACCGTCTTTGGTCGTGAGCCATTTATCCCAGGCTTTGCCTGCCGATCGATGGTCTGTCGCGAGGAACTCAACAAAATCATATGGATTGGGGTTGTTGGCATTGGCGTGGGAAAACAGTGATTGCTGTCGAATAAATGTGACCTCAGTGTCGTGTTTTCTAGTCCATGCAAAAAAGTCGTTGAGGAAAGCATCGTACTGTTTCTGGCTAACGCCATCTGTCAAGGTGCACATTTGCACTTGAAGGTTAAAAGGTGCGGCAACATCAATGCCACCTACGAATTCGTGGTGGTCCGCTTGTGAAAGCGGGGAAAGTAGCCACGCTGAAATTGCGAGAAAAAATGTCATTAGTTTTATTTTCATCTGCTTAATCCTTGGGAGTGAGCTGTCAGCAAAACAAATACACTGTAGGTTTAAAAGGATAGTTCGAAAATGGTTAGCCGGGACGGGGTGGTTAAAGAAATCACTGTTTGTATCTCTGATTTGTGTTCAATTCATTTACAAGATTACTACAGACATTCCCTTCAGCTCCGCGATAATCCTGTCTTGGGTGCTGGGTTCTCAACCGCGCTAACACTCTGTCTCATCGGCCAAAAAACACTCAACGTTGACGGTGTTTTCGATGGTTTGAGCGCTGATCAATTGTTTCAAATGATTGCGCGAATTAGCAATAGGTTCAACAAAAGTGCAAGGAACCTGCGCAGCGACAGTGCTCAAAATCATACAACAGATAAGCATCGTCGTTTTAACGCACGCGGCTATAGAGAGATCACAAATGTATGTTATTCCGGCGATAGCAGCGCTGCAGGGAATGATCAGTTTTTTAATGAGTCCTCGTCTTCCTAAATTCTCTCTAGCGCAAAACAAATGCGTATATGTCTCGCTCGGTTTGGTGTGGTTAACCTGCCAGCCAGCGATGGCCAACGAGTCTGAGAACGGTCAAGAGCAAGAGAAATCGAATCCCATAGAACAGCTGATTGTTACCGCTGATCAGCTGGAGACCACGGTCAATGAAACTCAGTACAGTTTGTCGATATTTCAAGACGGGGATCTACGTAGACAAACCGACCGTGATTTGAATGATCTATTGGGTCGTATTCCGAATATTGAGGTAGACCCTTTGGAGGGATTGGTTATTCGGGGCCTCGCTTCCCTTGGTACCGGCGGTGACCTGAGAACGCAGTTGTATTTGATCGACGGAGCTTGGACGTCGGGAATTTTTCATAAATGGGATATTGACCAGTTGGAGGTGCTGCGGGGGGCACAATCAACCATCGGTTCTGCGACAAGTGGCACTTTTGGCCTTAGGTATAAAGAGCCCGGGTTTGTTTCCTCGGGTAACATGATGGTCAGCTTTGAACCGGATGCGAACGATCGCGAAGCAGGCATCGCGTTTGGTGGTCCTTTGATAGACAATCAACTGAGTTATCGGCTTGCGGCCTATAGCCGGGTCAATGACGGACTCGTAGAGAATCAACTCAGCGGTGACAATGGCTGGCAGAATCTGAGTGAGAAGTTTGCTCGAGGGAAATTAAATTGGTATCCCCGCGGATTTGACGGAGACGAATTCGCGCTAGAGTTCTACCACCTCAACCGAAATACCGGCGGTTCAGGCTGGATTAACCAAGGCTCGCTACCTGAGGATGCATCCAACCGTAAAACCGCGATTGAAAGAGATCTGTACTATAACGTTGAGATTTCCGATTTTAGATTCAGGTACAAGCGACAAGTCAGTCCTCAGACAACGCTTAATCTCATCGCTTCCCTTAATGTAAACAAAAGCCACTCATTGGAAGACCGAAACAATCAGCCAGAGGATAACGGTTTTACAGAACGAGGGAACAACAACAAGAATTACGCGATCAGTGGTAATCTTTTGCATGACACTAAAAAATGGCAATGGTCTGCGTCTTTTTACAGTTTCTATTTTGATACTCAGAATACGACCGATGTTGTAATTTCGTTGGGTTTTTTGCCCGCAGACCCAGCGAACTGGCAAGTGCGATACATTCTGAATAACAAAAATTGGTGGATCACTGGCGGGCGCCTTATGGGGCAGTACTATGGTTCAAGCTGGTACGCGAGCGCCGGTGTTAGTCTGGATGATGATCGGGCTGACACGCTCCGGGGCACTGAACATCGCAGAATATCGTCAAGCGGAAATCCGGCTGTCGACGTCGCTTATGACAACCTTATCGCTTTACAACCGGCGATTGAGAAAAACGGTAAATACCGCTTTGGACGGGCAAACCCGACTTTTGCTTTTGGTTATCATCTTTCGTCTACGACGACGTTAGGGATCAAGCTCGAACAAGCTTCCCGACGAGGGTGGGATCGGATAAATGCGTTCAGGGCCCAGATTTATAGTTATGACCCTGAAACAGCCCGTGACCTTGATCTGTTTCTACGCACCTCGCTTTTTGATAACAGGATGCAACTGAATGCCAATTTCTTTACGGGCTACATCAGAGATCAGCAAATAGAATATTGTTTTAGCTCTTCTGCATTTGATTGTCATATTGTGAACGCTGTCAGGACTGACAGAAAAGGCTTGGAGCTGGATAGCTGGCTATTTTTTGACAACGCTAAAATTTGGGTCGCAGCGAGTTTACTAGATGCGAAATTTAGAAAATTTACGCCACCTGTGCTCAAAGAAGAGGGGGTGCTGGTTACCAATCCTGAGATAGATATATTTTTGAAGTCACTTGAATCTGTTGAGGTGCCAAGCTCCCCTTCTTGGAAGTTCTCTGCCGGTTTGATTTATGAGAAAGGTGCTTTTTTTTCGTCTCTAGACCTGACTATTCGACCGGGTACCCTAGGGTCCGTGATACTTGCTGATGTAAGCAATGACCAGCGTACCTTGCTGAACGGTCGTGTGGGATGGCGTTTTCGCAATGGCCTTGAGCTTTCGCTGTGGGGCAGGAATTTAGCTGATGAGGTTTACCTGACTTACTTTTCGCCGGAGGAGCCTGGCGCCTACGTGGGTGACCCCCGTCAAATAGGGCTGACTATTCAGTATGATTGGGGAAACTAACTGCTCATTTATTTGCGCGAGTCGTTTATCGTCGTCAACAGGCATATCGATCCTGAATCAAGAGGGGCTAAGTCTCCTGAATTCAAATGAATGTCGCTTTGACTTTTCAAGCTTACTTGGGCTTTTGCAGGCTAGCTTCGGTACGTCAAAGAGCTAACGATGAGTGATCAAGTGCTGCACTGTGGCGCAGTGCTTTCATCGTTAGCATTGAGTTTACTAACGCCCTAGTTTTGCTCCAAGTCCTCGATGCTCATATCGTGATCGTAGACCCGAAGAAATTCAATATGTTCTGTGCTAACCCGCTCAACAACACCGCTAACCGTTTGCAGATAAGTCGACCATGCGCCAGTTGTGTCGGCATAGTCAGTCCATTGCTCCATTTCGGCAAAACTTTCATGGCCTATCGTGATGATATGAGAGGCAGAGCCGTCGTGATTAACATTGCCTGCATCTATCGCAGATAACCATACTTGACCCGTGAAGTTTTTAAATTCCGGTGAACTCATCATCGTGTCCATCGCTTGCAACAGTTTTGCAGGGTTAGAAACTCTCAGTCTGATAGCTGACCAGACCGTATCATTATTGGATAAGGTTCCCCAACCCTTAAGCGGGCTGTTACTAGATTGAGCCACTGGTTTGGCGATATTGTTCATCGACTTTTGAAATTTACGCATTTGAGTCGAACCTTTCATGCTTTTTCGCCAGCGCTCTTGCTCAGCCCGATTCGGGTAGAGTACTACCACTGCGTGAGTAGCGGGCGAACTGCCGTTGAATAGGATCGTTTGAAATTGCACTGATGCTGTTCGGTTTTTAGCCATGTCGCTATTTTGTAGCTCATCGAATGCCTTTAAAGCTGCATCCGCTTTTCCAGGCTGAATTTCCCACTGCATGATGTTCCAGATTTGGCCGGCCTGAGCTTGACTAATAGCTAACAGCAAAAAAGCTGTAAGTAATATTTTATGCATGAATTTCTCCAAGGTTTATTGAGCGACAACAATTTCAATTGACGATGAATTAGTCAACTTTAGTTCGGTTTTGGTTTGGCTTGGCCGGTCTACGTGTCGCTCGTTAGCGAGCGTGCTGATTGAGACTGCGAGAAATATTTTCGTGATGTCATCGAATGAAAGTGAGATGGTTCAGTTAAAGGATGGAGAATTCTTGGAGTTCGCCGAACCACTGCCTTATCAGGGGTTGGGCACAAGGCGCATTCGTCGACCCGAATGGCAGTGAATCTGCCATATCGAGGGAGAAGGGGTAATGTCACCCACGACTGAATCGGGGGGCGGCGGTTGGATTAAAGTTTGCGTCGCTCTTTTAAAGAAGAATAATGAGCCACGTCAACAAGCAGGCAATCAATGAAATTAAAACCGCTGCTGATGCCACATCTTTTGCAAAGCCTGAAAGTTCGTGCTGTTCAAGGCCTACTCGATCGACGACAGCTTCAATAGCAGAATTAAGCATTTCTACAATAAGCACCAAGAAAATGGGGAAGATAAGAAGTACTTTTTCAACTGAGGATTGTCCGAGCCAATAACCAACAGGCACCAAGAATACAGCCAACCAGACTTCTAGTCTAAAAGCGTATTCTGATTGGTAACATGCTTTGAGACCTTGTGCTGAGTAGATGGTGGCATGCCAGAGTTTTTTTATACCTGTAGGTTTTTGATTTTCTTTCATGAAACGAGGTCCAAGCAGACCCTTCGAGCAAGTCGGGAATTTTTATCACGTATGTATTAAGGTGACGGCAACAAACCAGAAGGAGGGTTATATAAACGGTGTTAATAGCGCAGTTTGGGCGGAAATTTGCTGGTTGGCAAGTGCTAAAGTCTGGCGTGAAACCAGCAAAGCTTGCTGAAGTAAATGAGCACAAGTGAGCCTTATCTAAACGGTTGTTTCAAAATAACCGGATTAGTAAACAACTTTTGCTAATAACATGCCATCTTCCATTGCCACGACCAGTCTCGACATGCAGGGCATGCAGTAGACACGGTCTCCCGGGCGAAGTTCCCTTGCAGAGCGGATAACAACCAGGCAGACCGGACAAAGCACTTCGTTAGGCGCAAGCTTATCGTTTTGGCCTGACCATTTTCGGTAAAATTTACGATACTTCTTTGGGACCTCATTAAAACCTGTTTCGCCTAGCGTGTATCGCTTTCGTTGGTCTCGCCCGGCAATCACTTCTAGTGGGTCATTCATACCGCAAAGCCAAGTCGTTTTATCGTTGCTAAATAGTTCGCGGAGATAGCAAGTTCGCGATCTTCGTGCAGGATCCCCAACTCCGAGGCTGTTTCAGTAAATGTTGCCAGTACCAGAGGATTTAATTCTTTGCTAATTTGATCAAGGCGTCTGCGAGTATGAGGCGCCTGCACAAGTTTTCTGCCCAAGTCATTTTCACCAAAACCCATGTGTCGACGTTCATCCTTTACGATGCTGGCAAGTATTGATCTCGTGATTGGATCCGCCGTTGGTTGCTGAGACTGAAAGACGGTAAATTCCATTGCTTCCAGAATGACATTCTGAGCGAAAATAGCTGCCTCCCAATCTTGCTGGTCAACTAATTCAAGCAGTCGATCTTTAAATTTCAGCAACGACTGATTTGCCCGAGCTTTAATTTCACTCCAAGGATCTATCACACCCAGCATTTTCAAACGATGCACAAAAACTTCAAGGTGTCTTCCCTCATCAACCACTTGGGTTGATAAAAATATTGCAGACTCGGGGTCTGGCGCAAACCGGATCATTCCACTTGATGCTTCGAGTGCCGTTTTCTCCGCGATACAGTAATTGCAGATTGTGGTAATCAAAAAATTCAGCTCTCGTGCCGAAAACGTTTGATCCGTCAATGTCGGCTCAAAACCGAAATCCGTACCGCTGAGGTAGCCTTCCACGGCTTCTAGCCAGAACTGGAAGGAATGTACCTCAGCGTGGAAATCCTCCTCACTCAAGTTATGAGGATCAAACTCACCCATGGCCTAGGCTGCCGGAGACAGATATTCTAAGCCGATTCGACCAAGTCGGGTTTTAAATTCACCGAGTACTGTGTTCGCCAAAACCGCCTCCATTTCACGAGCATCTGCTCGCGCTAGATCGACGCCGTGAAAAACCGCAGGGGCACTATCGTTCATTGTTTGTGCTTGCACTTCTTCGATTATGTCTTCGTTAGTTTTGAACGAATCAGTAAATGTGGCCAGCATGTGATACGTCATTTCCTGCTGCATTTTCTGTATTTCTTCTTTCTTTTCCGGATGGGCTTGTATCAGCGAACCAATCCTGTTCTCACCGAAGCCGACATGGCGACGTTCATCAGCAATGGTGCCTGACAGTGTGTGAGCAAACTTGGGATTGTTGGTATGGTTCGTTGCGTGCATCATCTCAAATACACTGAAAGCCATGCCTTCAAGTACGATGTTTTGACCAACTACGCCGGCAATAAAATCCTGCTTATCGACTTTTTCTAATAATACCTCGGCAAATTTGACCAGGTTCGGATTTACGTAAGTGCTAATGACTGAATCCAGCTCGTCTTTTTTTACGCCTAGGTCATAAAGACGCTGGGTGAAAATTTCGACATGACGTGCTTCATCGAGAGTTTGTGTCGCCAGAAACATTTTACTGGGGTCATCGGGCGCTGCATTGACCAAACCGGATGACGCCGCAAGGGCTGCTCGTTCACCGGCAATTAATTGGACTGTCGTCCTAATTGCATCTTCTCGAAAAGTCTCGTTATCAAGTAGCGACTCAGGTTCTTTTTCGCCAGCCTGGTGACCATAGTCCGTACCATCCAAATACCCTTGCGGACAAGACTCGAGCCAGCTCTGAATGGAATATCCCATTAAAAAATCAGCCATCATTGAATCCTCGTTGTAATGAATTGAATAAGTTCAAGCCACTTTAGTACTTGAGTGAAAAAAGCTGTTGACATAAATCAACAAGAGCGTCAGAAAAAACGTCATGTTAGGCCAATATATAGTCACATGAGGCCACTTTAGGTGAGTGGTTGTGTAGACTTGGATGCGGATCAAGCAGAATCAACAATGATGGTGCGCAAGCGAAGGTTTCGTATTTAAACCAGTAAAAGTCGCTGGCCTTGGTTGTAGGGCGTAATCAGACTAAAAGCGTAAGCATATTTGGCTTGGTGTTGAGGGCGATTTAGGCTTTAAACAGCGCAGCCTTGCTTGATAGGGTGCGTACCAACAATCATTTTATGTGGCAGTGTCAATCTCGTCTTCGTTTTTCTGTAAGACCGACCGGCCAAAGTCTATGATATCGAATGACGAGTGACTGGACACTCACCTGATCGAACAAAACTATAATGACGAGGCGAGTAATAAAGTTGCGACGCAGATCACGCAGCACCGATCAGGCTACTGCGCATCACACAGAGACACTCGACAGAAGGGTTAACGACCAAGTACTTCGAGTGCGATGATAATCATGCCATACAAGCCGATGAAATAGGCTAGCGGTCTAATCATGGGCCAGCCAGCGGCATAGATAATCGCATGGGCAACGCGGGCATAGAAAAAGATGCTGGCGCCCAGCGCTGTGGTTTCGTTAGATACACCCGCCATATTTGCGACCAACACGACGACGGTGAACATGACCAGGTTCTCCTGCATATTCGATGTTAGTCGTTGCAGGCGCAGTCGGACGACGGAAGGTTCCGGTAAACTGTCGCGGCTACCCGCTTGTGCCGTTAAGCCATTTTGCATGATTGAAAGACCTGCCTGCGCGAGAATAATGACAAGCAGCAGGATGGCACTGTAAAGCAGCATGGTGAGTTCGATCGACATAGGTCTTCCTTTTAGTATTGTTTTTTGTGAACCAAACCATACTCGTTTTCTCTGATTTCGTATAGGTGATGGCTAATTTTTGGTTGAACGTTCGACAATCCGTGCTCGCCTTTGAGGATAGATAGAATAGACCGGATTGACAGTTTTCCGAAGCTGAACGGTTAGTGGATGAGCTGCATTTAATCGAAGGTTCTAGCAGCAGTTGCGTCGACCACTCGGCTAAAATGTCGAGAAATTTGACACAACGGTCTGGTTGTTATTTTTTTTGCCTAAAAAGTCATTACAAATCAATGCCTTAAAATATTGGCTTGATTGTTGCTCATTTCAACTCCGACAACCTTTAATCAAGTTTCCTAGGAGTTAGTACATGTCAGCTTTAAAACCGATGAAAATGATGCTTGCTTGCATCGTCCTTTTACCCTTTTGCCAAGCCGCTCTGGCAACGACTATTTCAACATCAGATGTCATCATGGACTGGACAAGCGATGTAAGCCCCATAGATGGTCAGATCCTAGGAAACTGGACAATTTCCTCTGGCAATATCGTTGGGACGAACAATCACGTTGGTTCGTTGACGAGTGATGTGAGTGTCAATAGTGATTTTAGTTTTTCGGTTAATTCTCTAGCAAGGGATAACGATACCTTCGGCTTGGTTTGGGGGTTTCAAGACCTTGCTAATCACTATCGGTTTAGTTGGGCGAAAGATTTCGGCGAGACTGGTGTTGGAAGCTCCCAAGGAGGTTTCGGTAATGACGGCTTTAAAATTATCAAAGAAGTCGGAGGTACCTCTAACCTACTGTTTAGTTCAAATACAGAGTACGATCGAAATCAAACTTATGATCTGCGTGTTGCTGGAACAGTTGCGGGTTTTACTGTGCAGGTCGAAGATTTATCAACATCTACCCTCATTTTTAACGAGTCAATTACGGATTCTACCTTTGTGTCTGGGTCAGTGGGGATACATGATTATTTCCAAGGAAATGGTAACGTTTGGTCGAATTTCGACTTGGATACAGGCACGTCAGTACCGGAACCCTCTATGGTGGCCATCCTTGCATCAGGAATGCTGCTGATAGGGATTCGGCGCCGTATGAGCAAGCCAGTTCCTTCTGTTGGGTAGTTAGCCATTCTTTAAGTTTGCGTAGCATGAGCAACCCAATCCAAGGGCCCCGTGTTGCGCTTAAACTTTCGGAAATATTCCTTGCTAGATATTTGATAACACCGAACTATTGTGCGCTGGAAATAACCAACATGGGCCCAATAGTAGTCTAGGTAGGTGATATAGTTTGGGTAGGGCGGTTGCATCTCCTCTGGCTCGACGCAGTGCGCATGTCTTCAACAATTACCAGTTGTACAGCAAGCTATTCCTCTGGTTTTGCCGTGGGGCATGATAGGGGTAAGCGCTAGAACGTGTCGATAAAATCTTTTGCAGCTTGCACGACTGCGCGTGAGCAGGCAGCTGGCGTCTTTCCACCTTCAAACATGTCTTTGCATTCATGCTCAAAGAGCTCTGATCTGAATATCATCATCCACACATAGAGGATTGAAAATATCATTGGGTCGTCTCCTTCGAATGATACCGTAGCTATCTTGTCGCCCTCGACGGTCAGATAAAATGTATCTGTGGCGGTGTAACCAAGGGTCTTTCCGAAGTCATCAAATACAGTAACAGCGCAAACGATTAAATTGCCCTCGCTGACCACACATGGCTTGCGCTGCTTGATCGTGTAATTCGCAGCCTCGGCCCAAGCTTGATAGTAAAGCAAACTCTCAGCGTCTTTCCCTTCAGCCAACAGGTTGGCAAGTGCTTGCGTGTCAAAGCGATAAAAGCTATCGAGCATCTTCTCGGCTATCGCGATCTTCTGATTATCGGCACTGGTACCATGTGAGAAAGCGAGCAAAAGGATTAGTAATGACGCGACGCGTGAAAATGAACTGAGGTGCGGCAATGAATGAGCCCATGTGTGGCAGCCATAACCCCTAGCGCTTCCTTTTCGCAAATAACTCATCCAATATGTTCGACACATTATTATGAACTCGGCTTGTTAATTATGATGACGCTCATCAAGTATGCCCTACATCCCATCATTCTGCTCTGCGTTATTGGCGCATGGCTAATGAACCCAGAATCACCCGAGCTGTATCTTGTTGTCCTGCTGTGCGTGCAATTGCTGCTTGGCACACTCGAATACTGGGTCCCCGCACGACCAACGTGGGTTGTGCATGCAAAGGAAAAGATCACAGGCATACTTATCGTGTTAGTGCTCATTATCTGTTCTATTTCTGTCGCGATGCTTTATGCAGCATTTCTCTCCGAACCTCTCGCGCAATTAAGACAAACGCTCCATCTGGATTTCTGGCCACATGATTGGCCATTAGTCATTCAGTTGTTTATGGCGTTTATATTGAGTGAGTTTATTTGGTATGGAATACATCGCGCTGAACATCGTTGGCACATTGTTTGGCGGGTTTCCGGACACGGCGCTCATCATTCCTTCAAGCGTCTGAATGCCCTTAATTTTGGTCTCAATCATCCACTCGAGCTGTTTTTCCTCGCGGTGCCGCCCACCGTTGTAGAATTATTGTTCGGTGTTGGCGCTCCGGCAGCAGGGGCAGCGGTATTAATGTCAACACAGGCGTCTATCGTTCACAGTAATATAGATCTTTCCACCAGGGGCATAGGCTTGTTTTTTACAACAAACAGATATCATTTGCGCCATCATTCAATCGTGCTTGAAGAAAGCAATACCAACTACGGCTGCGCGACGATCTTTTGGGACAGGGTATTTGGCTCCTATGTTGATGGCGATACGACTGAATGTGGTGTGGGTCCCACCGAACCAACGCTCGTTGAAAAGTTGATGATGCCGATCAAGGAGCCTACCGACGTGTCGGTTGCACCGATATAGCGAGACATGGCTTGAACGGTTGTAAGAGAGGTGCCGCATCGTTGACTTGTTACTCTGATTAAAAAGCCATATTTCTCTGGTTATTTTAAATACGAATGATTATCATTAGCGTAAAATGACTAAGAGCATCACTCGAGTGAAAATTCAGAAGATAACGACCAGCAATAGCGAATCGAATGTTGACGCCGCGACACAAAGCGAGCTATCCATGGATAGTTTATCTCGCGGAGGACAACTATTTATATGGAGCCTTCGTCACTGGTTGGTTGCCATTCGCTTAAAACAAACGCCGCCTCTGGCTCTGCGAGACGCTTATGTCGCTGCTGATTGTTCAGAAGGCGAAATTCTTATCGACGAAATCATGAGTTTGATTGGCGTCGCTAGCAAAAGGCATATTGAAATCCGATGCTGTTGCAAAAAGCGTCTCAGCAACGACGAGACGCTTTTGCTCTCTTGTTTGAGACTACTGCAAGCAGGGGAGGTAGACAAAGCCGCAACGGCACTCGATACCTTGATGGTGCCGGCACTGTCGCGAGCCGTTTGCCGGATCGCAGATCAATATCGCTGCTTACTCATGAATGCGGGATTATCACTCACTTCTTCTCGACAATTTACAGTTGTTAGCTAAAGCGTTAGATAAACAACACGCCAATATGTTAGCCACGAAGTCTGCAGCAACCCAGTGGTTGTTGCAGCGAGGTTTGGCTTAGACAATAGTCGTTGATACGTTGTATTTCAGCTGGTCCAGCAGATAGTAGTGGTTACTAGTTGCATGAATGTTGTTTCCGGCCCTTGTGGTGTTGATCCTCGGCAAACTGTGAAGCAAGGAGTGATAACCTCTCTTGAGTGTGTCAGCGATGTCGATATTGCAGGCCATCGGTGTGCTGTTCTGAATAAAATATAATCTCAGCCGAAACCAAAATCGAACTATCATTTTTTCCTCCGCGTCAGCGTTTTATGATTTTACTGATACCAACTCGGAGGACAAATCATGAAAAAAATTATTTTCTTACTCTGCGCTTTTGTTTTTTCTGCTTCCAGCAACGCAGATCACCACATACCTCAATATGCGGCGCTAGAAACCTTCTCCTGTAATTTTATGCCAGGTAAAAACGGTGATGACTTGCTGGCCTGGTCAGCGAAATGGGACGAACGTGCCACCGAGATATTTTCGGCGCCCTATATGGGAATGCTTAACACCCCATTCCTGATGAACCCCACTGATCAGCAACATGATATTTACTGGGTCGGTGTTTCTCCTGACTTTACCGCGATGGGTGCGGTTCAGGATGACTACAACGCGAAGGCTGGAGATCTGCAGCGCGCCTTGTTGCAAGTCGTTGATTGTGATGCCCATGCCATGTGGGCGGTAACAACGGTAAGAGGTGACGCAAATGCTTCGCTGCCAGACAACGGGGTTGCGACTTTTTCTGTATGTACTTTAGCTGATGGTAAGACGATGGAAGATCTGCAGGCTGCTGATGCGAAGATGAACGCGTTCTTGGATAAGATCAATCACGAGTCTTCCATGTGGCGTTGGTGGCCTGTTAGTGGTCAGGAAAGTGCCAGCGAGATAGATTTCTTCGAGGTCACGGGTAACACCTCCCTGAAGCAAAAAGGCGCAATGATGGATAACTATGTCAAAAATGGTGGACTTATCGCAGAGGCGACTAATTATGATGATCTGATGCATTGTGATGCGTTTGGCACGGATTTATATACCGTCGTTGGCGGCAAAGCCTCGAACGAATAAACGTCTATATAATTGACAATCGGTCTGTAGCAGTGATGATTATTTTAGGTAACCACGATTTACAAAAATGCCCTGGTAGAAAATCACTTACTTTTAAGGAAGAATTTATGCGCGCTAACATTAAAATTGTTTTTCACCTGTTCGTTGGATCGGCCTTGTTTTTCTCGGCCATCGCGAGTGCCGATGATGCTGCCGACGTGAGAGCGGTGATCCACAAATATATTGATTCAGAAACGCTTGATTTAACTGAGCAGACAAAACTCATGGCAAGCGATCGTACTTACATTACGAACGGCATCAGGTTTACCAACAACGAAATATCCATGGCGACACAAACAGCAGGTAACGACGTGCTACGAAGGGCTCGTCCTGGTGTCAAGAGATTCGCTACAGTCGAGGACATTATGATTCGCGTCAATGGTAATTCAGCCGTTAGTAGTTTCTACCGCTCTATTAATACCACGAGTGGTGTGGAAGGTGTTCGTGCCGGTCAAAGTCCGATGAATACGAATTACCAAACCGGGACGATGGTGTTATTTAAAATCGACGGGGATTGGAAAATTGTGCATACCCACTACTCACCGACGAAATAAACGAAGCCTTTGAGGCGGCTGTCTAATGGTTGCCTAATATCAAAGTGCTGGGATCAGGCGCTAACTGGCGCTTGTCCCAGCTAGATGAGCAAGCGGTTTCAGTGCCGTTCGTCTGCGTGTGAATGTCTACGGTTAGGTCAAATTCATCTGATGATGAGTTTAAGAACCTGAGTGATCGATTAGCGTAGAGTTGTGACTAGCCGGTACCGCCACTCGGCGTCGGTGACGTTATCGCGCGTTCTGTTCCCTCTTCGTATCCAAGTTCACGCAGATTGGCCTCATGTGCTGACTGCGTGATCTCATATTTACTAAATATCCACAGGGCGAGACTTGGTAGGACAACGGCCAGACATGCCACGACAAATGCCAGTTCCTCCACGGCAGCCACTTTCTCGGCTTCCGATGTAGCGCTCGAGAAGCCAACGGCTGTAAGAATGCTTCCCTTGATAATAAAACCGAGTCCGCTGATGCATTTCTGTACCAGATTGGGGCCTGCAAAAAACAATCCTTCAGATCGCTTGCCTGTTTTCGTCTGACTATCTTCGACCACGTCAGCGGTCATGGAACCTACCAAGATCCAGGCGAGGACGCCGATCGCCGCCATAAACACACTGTGAATCAGCATCACCCACCAAAGGGTGCCATATTGTTCTCCGTTGGCTGGCATTAGGTTGGTGCCATACCACAAATCAGACAGTCGACCAGCTAGCAGCACGGGGCCAACGATGATGGAAACGATGAACAGCCCGGTTGCTAGGCGCTTTTTGTCCCACCCTTTGGCGATAAACCCGGCAAACGCGCTGATGACCAATGCCGCGCTAAGATCTGCGATGGCAAAAATTGCGATATCCGACGGCGCCCATTCCCAGAAGAAACGGTTGAAGTAGATCCCGAGGCCAGTGGTTAGGCCGATATAGACACTGAATACAATTCCGGCAAAAAATAGCACGAGCCATGATCGATGGTTCAGGGTTTCCAGTATCTCGGCCCAGATTTCCCGAAAGGTTGCGCGTTTCTTTACTTCTGCCTGCTGTAACTCTTTTATGTTTCGATGTGTGCCGAGCGCAAAGATGATGCTGGTCACAAAAATAATTGAACAACCCCAATAGGCCAGCTTCTGATATCCCGCAGCGTTGTCGTAGGAGCCGCCGAGAAAATAGGCATTGGTCGCGTAGGCAATGCCTGCGCCGCCGATCCAGCCGAAAAAAGCTGAGAGGCCATTTAAGGTGTTTCTTTGAGAATAGTCTTTAGACAATTCTGCTCCTAATGCTTCTCGGGGTACTTGGAAAAAAGTCCAAGCAACTCGTAATCCCGTTACCAAAAGGAGTAACTGAACAAAAAGCGCTAGTTGGCTGCTGCCAAATTCCGCGATGACAAGGAACAAATAGAAAGCTGAGCTTGGTATCAGACTCGCATAAATGTAGGGGTGTCGACGGCCCCATCGAGAAATAGTGTGATCGGAAGCATACCCAAGAATAGGATCGGTGATAGCATCTACAACAAGAGCGATTGCCAATGCGAGACTAACTAGCCATGGGCTGAGTCCAAGCACTTGGTTGTAGTAATAAAACAAGAAAGCTGAAAGTAGATTGTTTTTTATGGCAGGGGAAATCGAACCAATGCCGTAAAATAGGATAGTACTGAAACGCGCTTTAGTCGCCAAACAAGCTCTCCTTTGCCACTGTCCTTAACAGTGTAACTATAAGCACCTAGCAAATACATGTAATTTCACGCTTAACTTTACAATCAAGCCCGCTTACCAGTAAACACGTCGGTGGGTGCCATCCTCGTGATGTGGCTTTAAAGACTGAATAATCATGATATTTGCGCGAATTAATATACCCGTATGGCAATGGCGCGGTGGTGTCATTTGTTCTATGTGCTGTGTGATTTGCGCGGCCGAAAGTTTGAAGGGAGTAGGGCCTTAGGAGTGAGCGCCCAGAGATTTGCAATTTGCGAACCGTTAGGGCGCGATTTGCGATGTGCTTTGAATGTGTTTCGCGTTTCGGCAAGTCAGAGCTAACCTATTCCTTTAGACTTCCGATTAGGTTTTGCAATCGGTGCTCAAAATGGTTAAAGAGTATCCAGGTTGCAGGCGATTCACAGCTGGCACGTCTATTGCAAAGTACAACTCGAACTCACGATCGAGATATGCTCTATGTACGATTCAACGCGACCAAGCGAGCCCTATCCTGTTGGCCTGCTATTTATGGCGCTGCTGCCTATGATGGTGTTCTGGCGCTGTTACAGTGTTTTTGCCGGTGAACTGGGCGTTCAAGCAACTTGGCAATTCATAGACTACGCGCAATGCTTCGTGCAAGACGTTGCGGTCTTGAGCGTTTTTTATGTTTTATGCAGTTGGTTGAGTAGGCACGGCGCTTCGGCCGCTAAGACCGTAGCAATTATTTTTGTTGCGAACCTGCTGCTCGTACTTCAAATAATAGATGCAAGAACGAAGCTTAAGTTTCTGGAGCCCTTGAGCTGGGACTTGATTGTTTTTAGCCTAACCGAGACGGCGACGCTCGCTTCGGGAGTTTTTATTTTCGCTGGCGTCAACTTTTGGAAAGTGGCGCTAATGTTCTCGCTTACATTTTTCCTAATTAGCCTTCTCTTGGTTGCCGTGCAAGCGTTACGGAGCAACGACTCGTTGGGTCGAATGAGTGCTTTAGTGATACGTTGGATTCCGCGTAGACCGGTTCCGGCTGCATTCTCAGCGCTGGTCATCGTAGTGTCCGTTGCTGCAGGTGCTTACAATTCTCCGAAGGCATACGGGCTGCACAGCAATTTTATATTTTCTTCGCTAGCTCAGCCTTTGCTGCAACAAGAAACCCCGGGGCATCGTAACCACCAACAATTCAAGACCCCTCAACCTTTGCGTTTGTCTAGTGCAGATGACTTTGCCCACGTAACGAATCCCTCCGTCGCAGTAGCGAAAGGCTACAACGTTGTCCTCTATGTTTTGGAGAGCACTCCATCGTGGGTAATCAGAGAAGCGGAAAGTCGAACTGGCAGTTCAGTGTTTGCTGAACTTGCTGCGCAAGGCGGACACTACTCAGATAGCTATTCTTCGTTCGCTACCTCCACCAAATCGATGTTTACTTTGCTATCTGGGATTTATGCAAGCCCAACTTCAGAAGTGATCGCTGCCAATGTGCGTAATCTACCGGGGCTTCCCAATACGCTTAGAGAGTTGGGTTACCACACCGAGTTTGTTAGCTCGCAAGGACTGCATTATCAGGGCGAGCGTGATATTTATGACAGTATAGGTTACGACGTAGTGAAGGGTTTACCTGAATTACTCTCAATTGCGGAATCCCGAGGCCTTGATGTAGACAAACCCGGCTTTTCTGAGGGCAACGATAGGTTGATGTTTGTTGAGGGCGTGCAGCGACTGAAAGACATGCAGCCATTCTTTGCAACATTTTATTCTTCTGCTGCTCATTTACCGTATAAGTATCCGGGTAGCACGGCGGGTAGTGATGAGGAAAGGCATCAACGTGCGGTTGATTACTCTCAAGTTGTCGTTCGCGAAATGCTTGAAGAACTCAAGGTGTCTGGCTTGCTTGAGCAGACGATTATCGTCATCACCTCGGATCACGGTGAGGAGTTCATAGATGGCAAGTTTTCTGGCAGAGGTACTAATCTTAGCCAGCAAACCCACATGGTTCCGTTAGTCATCCATGTGCCCGATAAGAACATCGGTGTGCCGGAATACGCTTTCACCCGACATATCGATCTTTTACCAACAATTTTGGACTTGCTTGGTATCGCACCAGAGGGAGAACCAATGCAGGGGCATTCGATGATGAAACCGAATCTGCCGCGCGACGCCTACCTAATGTCCTCTGGTCGTATTAGGCGCGCCGCTACGATAATCGGGAGAGAAAAGACTGTTCATTCTTTCGATACTGACGAATCTTTTATAGGTACGTTAGGCAATGATATGAATGAGCCTGCCTATGAAAAAATAGGATTTTCAGGAGAGGTCAATGCCCTGCGCGACTTTTCTATTTATAACGAAGCCGTCTTAAGAGACATGAGTGAAGAAAAGGCCTGCATTTCACCACTTGTCTCCTGTGATAAGTTCACGACTCAGGATTCGATGGTTATCGGTGGGTAAAGCAGGACCAATTGACTTTGGAAACGATGCGCCTTGCCTGTGGACGCTGGGCGATTTGCCGTGTTGTTTATCCAACGTTTGAATAGGACCACCCTGGAGAACCTAGGGTGATCCTTTATCGCACAGCAGGGCTGCTTACCATTGGTCGACATGCATGACCGTATTGAGAGGCGGACGGTATGCGGGTTTGAACTCAGTGCCTTTGGTGTAAGCAATCGGTATCAAGGCTATTTGAGTGAAATCAGCATAGGGAATACCAAGTAGATTTGCGACTTCTTCCTCATGCATTAAATGTAGTGTCGTCCAGGCGGTACCCAATCCACGGGCACGAGCGGCAAGCATGAAGCTCCAGGTGGCGGGTATAATAGAACCATACGTGGCAGCTTGTGCGAAATTTCCACCGCCAGCAATTTCCGGCGATTCAATACGTCCGGCAATGCAGGGAATCAATAATGCAGGCGCTTTGGCCATGTTGGCTGCTAAATATTCAGCGGAAGAGGTCGATCTTTCTTGACTAGAAACCAGTGACTGGTCTCCGCTATCTTTATGTAAATGATGAATAGCGACAGGCATGGTCCTGTAAATTTCCCAGACCTGCGCGTAGATTTCAGCGATGCGCTCCTTTTTTGCCTGATCGGTGACAAACATAAACTGCCATCCTTGCGCGTTTGAGCCGGTAGGTGCTTGAACGGCAATATTCATGCATTCTTCCAACACTTCCATTGGCACAGGTCGATCAAAGTCTAGCCGCTTACGTACGGCGCGGGTGGTACTGAGTAGCTCATCGTTGCTCAGGGCTAACTGCGGGTGGGTCATATACAAGCTCCAAATATAGGTAAGTGAATATATCGTTGGTCATGTTAAACGAATTTGTGCTGAGCATCAGCAATCACCGGACTCAATCATGCTTAGGCCGGTGTGGCTGGTTTTCAGGCTGCCTGTAAGCTGTTTGATTCTTACGCGAGCATATGAGGTCCTAACGCTAACAACCGACTGGTTCAGGTAAGGAGCTGATTCAGGGTGTTGTGAAAATGTTGAACTCTCATTTCGTCCTCATTGAGGAAAACTGTATCAAAACCCGATGAGGTCATGCCGCGCTGAACGCCTGCAAGAAGCTCAACATCTTGGTCGATGGTGTCTGTCATAGACTTTTCACCAGCAATAATGTCGCTGTAGTGGAAAACATCCCGTTCAGGTCGTTCGTAGTGTTCTGGCAAAAAGGCTGATTGATTTTGGTCGTGCCGGCCTGCAGACATAATCGCGCCGTCGGATGTGGCAAGGCTAGGGTCGGCGAAGCGGACTAAACTAATTTTGTCAAATTCACATCGAGCAGGGTCCGTGGGATGTGGCCTTGGCCGAAGAATCCAGCAATGTTCGGGCGTAAAGGAAAGCACACTGTTAGGAAATAAGTTGTATTGCCAAACGTCTGAAAGTTGCTCATCGGCCAATGTTGAATAGTCCATTCCTTTCGTATGTCCCAGTTTTCGTTTCTGTTGCTGGATTGCTTCGCGCACCTCCAACACTCTGCCCTTGAAGTCAGCCGGGTCAAGGCCGATGGACTTTAGTTGCATTGCCTGAATGTTGGTGGGCATATCTGGCACCGGGAACCTAGGGTTTACTGTGCCACCCGGTACCTCTACGCCGGTGTGCCCGTGTTCGAATAGCCGCACGGTATCGTTGCAACAATCGACCATACTTTTATGTTGGGGATGGAGAAAATCAACGTGATACAGCTCGCTGAAGTTATCAATAACTGCTTTCCAATTACAATCTAACGTCACCGTCTGGTCTTGAAGAAGCGTCATTTTGTCAAAATGGTAAGGTGAGAGAATCTCGTCGAGCGGTCCAAGAAATTCTTTGAAAGGTATGGGCTGTTCCGCGAGGCAAACAAAAACAAAACCATTCCAGCATTCTGTGTGCACTTTTTTTAGGTCACGGTCGTGGCCGGGTGCGCCTTTGGTGAAACGTTCTTTGTACGGGACAATTGATAAATTGCCGCTGATATCGTAGGTCCACGCGTGATAGGCACACCGAAAATTAACAGCATGTCCTCTCTCTTTTGTGACCAGTGTGTTGCCGCGGTGTTGGCAAACGTTGTAGAAGCCTTGAATTTCGTGGTCAGTAGTTTGGGTAACAAGAATTTGTTCGCGTCCCATGTCAAAGACAAAATAATCACCGGGTTTTTCGACATCGCTTTGTAAACCGGCCAATAGCCAATGACTTCTCCACACAGACGTCCACTCTTGTTCCATGTAATGTCTGCTGACAAATCTTTCTTTCGAGAAGTTTTCTATACAGGGCGTTTGCGTCGTGTAGTTAACGATATTTATAGTCACGTTATTTCCTGAGCAATAGAGCTTCATAACAGGGTAATTCACTTCTCCCTAGCTGTCACGACTCTTAATACACGTAAAGTCAGCAAAACTTGCAAAGACACACCCGCAGGCGAGCGCCGCCAGAAGCGTTCGCCCAGCCGCTAAATATCCCTTGCCAATAAAACGCGAAATCACAGCTGATCACCCCCTGTAACATAGCCTATAGCTGGCCGATTTGGGTAGAAGGTTAAATTAGAAAGCGACATACGCTTTGGGGTCTTTGATTGATGTGAATCAATGCAGCAATTTGAATCTGTCGGCAAAGTGTCAAAGGAAATTCACGGTACCATGGCCAAAATTATGGCTACACCCGTTGCTACAGTAATAATAAGCATGAGGGAAAACTGCGCGCAGCTGCACCTTTACCTCATGGAGGAGAAAATCGAGCAAAAAGTTGATGAAAGTGGCGAATAAAAATCATTGTAAAGCGGTGCTAGATAATATATTTCAGACTGTTAATTTGATTTCTTATATGGCGCGTTGAGCTCTGAAGGAGTCTGATTG
>CBFHOH010000001.1:359345-423540 GCA_965657335.1 Candidatus Azotimanducaceae bacterium | reverse complement strand
TGCCCGCAATATTCAAGCAGAAAAACGATGTAATATGCGGCAACATGGCAATCAAACCTACCGCGGCAAAGCTGACACCAAGTCCCTCGTTAACATATTTCGGTAACCAAGAAAGAATTACATAGAGTGTCCAGTTGTTACAAAAGTGGGCAACAATAATCGCCCATACCGCCTTATTTTTTAGAAAGCCACCCCAGGGTGGGCTTTCTGATACCGTACCGGAAGCGGTAGCATTCTCTTCAAGATACTGAAGCTCCAATACACTAATGTGTGGGTGTTCCTGTGGTGTCGTAGTGACAAGTTTTTGCCAAGCGATAAACCAAAAAACACCAACTAAGCCGAACAAATAGAATGCCCATTCCCAACCAAGATGCAAAACAATCAAAGGTGTCACAACGAGAGCGAACACAGTGCCAATCGGTATACCGCTAGCATTAAATGCCACCGCCTTAGATTTCTCGTCAGCCGGAAACCATCGAGTAATAAGCGAGTACACAGAGGGGAATGTTACGGCCTCGCCTAAACCCATACCAATACGGGTCATTATAAGACCGACGATGCCGGAGACGGCGGCCCAAGGCGTCATGATCGTAAATAATGACCAGATCAGCACGCCTGAACCAAGCACCAACTTGCCGCCAAATTTGTCGGCCAACCTGCCACCGTAAACTTGCATGACTAGGTAACCAATATAGAAAGAGGAGAGAATTGCGGCCTGAGTACGGACGTCCCACCCAAACTCTTCCGACATGGGAATGATAGCAACAGAAATGTTTACCCTGTCGATATAACAAACAAAGGTAGCAGCAAAACACATTAAAATTACTGTATATCTACTCTGCCAGAAACTTTTCTTCTCCGCGACTTCGCTCAAGGTGCTTCCCCCGCTGATACTAGTGCTTGTGCAAGCGTTCAATTTCTAATGCGCTAAAGGAACTTAAGTTAACAATACCGGTTTTCCTGAGACCTCAGCAACATACAGCGCCAAATCAGAAATACTTGATATGCCCTACTTTTATGATGGGCGAGCCCTATCGCAAATAACGTTAGACACTCCTCCGGTAATCTATCACGCTATTAAACATAATTGCCATTCTGTCGTCGTCAGATATCTTTTAAGCAGACAATTTTCTGCTCGCTCCCCCAGCTAATTTGTTACCAGTTAACGTCGAATACTAGCACCCAGCCCTCCACTAACAGCATCGGTAAGCCTAATCGAAACGGTATTTATGAATATTGGCCCGATGTGGTCATCCCTTTTTTTTATTAGACACAGCCACGACTCAGTCGTATTCTCAGTCCAACCAAACACACAGGATTTTCAAAATGAAAGCTGCTGTCTATTACGAAGGTGGTACCCCCGAAGTACTTAAATACGAAGAAGTTGAAGATCCAAAGGTAGGTCCACGGGATGTGCTCGTAGAGGTTCACGCGGTAAGCATTGAAGGCGGTGATGTGCTGGCCAGAGGGTTTGGTCCAGCAGGACCTGCTCCGTATTGTGGTGGCTATCTTGCCGCAGGCGTCATTATCGAGATTGGCGATGCTGTGACCGACAGGTTTGTTGGCCAAAGGGTGACAACCGCAGACAACGGCGGTTCGCATGCCAGCCTGAGATCGGTGAACTCGCGATCGGCATGGCCGATACCAGATGATATGCCCTATGACGTCGGCGCTTGTATTCCTATTCCCTTCGGCACTGCTGACGATTCGTTATTTGAGTTTGGCAAACTACAAGCCGGAGAGACCGTGCTCATTCATGCAGGCGCGAGTGGTACCGGTCTTGCCGGTATTCAGCTGGCAAAACGCGCGGGCGCAACGGTTATTGCAACCGCGTCTTCTGCGTCACGACTTGAGAAACTTAAAGCTTATGGTCTTGATCACGGTATTAATTATACAGAAGTCGATTTCGAACAGGCCGCGCGCGAATTAACAGGAGGTAAAGGACCGGAGCTAATTGTCGACTCCGTTGGCGGCAAGAATCTAGAAAAAAGTCTGAGCTGTGCTGCTTACCGCGGGCGCATTGTGGCGATGGGTGGCGTCGGGCGAGACACCTATCAACCCAACTTTCAAAAAATGGCAGGTCAAAATAAAACCTACGTTAGTTACTTTCAAGGCGCAGAACTTGCCTTGAATGGCGTCAGGGCAAGGGCAAACGTACAACGCCTTATCGAGGAAGTTGGAAACGGAGAACTGAAGGTCGTCATCGACAGCCACTACCACCTTTCAGAAGCAGCGGCTGCCCACGCCCATATCGAATCAAGACAAGCCTTCGGTCGAGTTGTATTAACGACGGACCAGACCTAAATACCTGTCACGTGAATTCGGAAGTGCAGGTTCCTACCCACGCCAGGAATGCGCGTGCCAAGGGCAACATCGGAGTTACTCACTCGATTGTATCCCGTTAAGTGGTTCGCATAGTTTTTGTCGAGCACATTTTCAAGGCCTGCTGATAGCGTCACCCGCGGGCTCACTCTCAAGGTGCCATAAAAATTGAGGAGACCATGTCCGCCGGTTTCTGCCTCGCTATTTGTGTCAGACACATGATGCTGCCTGCTTATTAGCACTGTTTCTGCCGTCGCTGACCACGCAGCCTGATCATAGACGAGAGACATTGAAACCTTGTCCGGCGATACGCGATAAAGATTGTCATCTATGTCGCGACGCTCCCCTCGCACAATTGATACAACACCTTCAACGCGCCAATCTTCGTTAAAGCGATAGCCATAATCCGTATCAAAACCGTATATTCTCGCATCAACATTCGCGAACTTGAGCGGCGTAGTATCGCCATTCGCAGAGGAAACCATCTCCACCGGGTGATCGATGACACTCGGCGTACCGTCGAAAGGTACACCCTGTATGTAGTCATTAATCTGCTGAAAATAGAACGTAGGTCTTAACCAGACCCTATTGCCTTCATAGTCTAGGCCTGCCTCCAGAACATTTAGCGTCTCCGGCTTGATGCCGCGCTCGCCTACATAGGTGTTCCCGTCAGCCAGGCCAGCACTCGCTGGCGTTGGTAACCAGGCATACCGTTCAAGAAACCCGGGCGCTCGATTCTTTCTTGCAAGAGTAAATCGCCATGTCAGTGATTCCTGCTTTTTCCAGAATCGAGCCACCAGATCTACAGTTTTATCGTCCCAGTTTCGATTTGTGGCATTGTACGCGTTCGCCAAATTCTGAGCCATGCCAGGAAAAGCACTGCCAAAAGCAGCATCTGCGCTGCTTGAATCATGACTATCAAATCGGGCACCAAGGGAATAATGCCAAGATGTAACCATGTTCTGCACATTGGCATAGAGACCGGTTCGACCGACATTAATATTGGGCAAACTGTTGATAAAAAAACTTGTGTTTCTTGGATTAGAAATCGTCACGTCCATGTCGGCGCCACTATGGTCAACACCGATCTCAACCGAAGCGGCGGCAACGTCAAACAGCAGCGAAAATGCAAGGCTATTCGTTTTAGCTGACGCTTGCGTTTCTCGATAGCGCATCATAGAAGCTGGCGCACCTCTAAACGCATAATTATTCATTTCGTGATAAACGTCTGTATAACCAAAATCTAACTTAAGAAAAACATCGCCGATAGTGCGCACATAGTTAGCAGTGAAAAAGTTGGAATCTATTAGACTGATATCCATCGCAAAAGGTGCGTTTCCTGTAGGGTCAGTCTCATGACGACGAGCCGATAGCGTTAGCTCGCTGAGATCTGTTTTATAGCCGCCTGTCAAACCATAAACCCGTCGGTGATGGAAAGTGTTGGCTATTTCACCTTCAGAGAATCGTTGGTCAGAGCCATCTTCGATTGAAAACAGACCGGACAACTTAAAACTTTCATTGGCGATACCTACAATACCACCCGCGGCATAGCTCTCATCGGCGCTTCTTCCGATAGCGGTCAGGTCGTACTGTGACTCGTAGTTGCTAGTTGTGGCATAGTTTATATCCTTCAGATCGGCGTTAACCCCACCACTCAACGAAGGGCCGAAGGCCACCGGACTTGTGCCGCGATTGACAGTAATTGATTCGATTAGTGTCGGCGGCGCATAGCTCATTGGCGGATCCATTAAATTTGGACCGCCTGAATGGAAGCTTTGATTGTTAATCTTCGTGCTGACCCTACTGCCAAAAAGGCCGCGATATTGCACTTGGCCGGAAAGCGTACCGTTATTGATTAACGCGGCACCTGGCAACCGCTCTACTAATGCTGCGCTGTCAGGAGCAATAAGCGATTCCGTTGCCGGTTGTATTAAATTATCTGGGTTTTTCTCTCGGAGGCCGGTCACAACAATCACCTCTTCAAAAATTGAAGCGGAAGTCTCGGCCTGCGCTAAATTAAGGGGTATGCAATGCGCCATCACCATTGCGATGAAAATCACTGTGCCCTTCCACTGGGCACAGCTGGCTAACCTATAAGCTTTCATATTTATATCCGTCTTGCTGCACGCGCATCAGGGAGCACCCGCACGCGTCGTAAAATATAGAGAACTAGAGAACACCTACTTTTGTAGTCTCCAATCTTGCTAGTTCTGATTTTTTGAGCCGGTGTGCTACCGGGCTAGCTAACGAAGGGAGGACCCCTTGGCGGGCTTGACGGATGATCGGATAGGAAAGGGAGTAAGAATTTTGCGGGTGCGACTACCTCATCGATAGTCTGTGGTGCTGTGCTGTCGGGGCTGACCACGACGAGTAGCTGGTCTGAGGTGGCAAGATCAAAAGGACACATGCCATCACCTGAGACAGGGTAATGACTGCTTTCAGCAGCAAGTGCATTTTCGCTGCCATGCTTTCCATCAGGCAAACGGTCAGTACTCGCTAAATGAGGATCGGGATTGACGAGCGCCCCGGTGTTAAGATCATACAAAACCGTGCGCGGATTCGTCGCGGAGCAGATTGCCAGCTCAATAATTTTTGATTCACTGTCCCGCGCCAGCATCATGCCCGCCGGCACCAGCATAGGTACCACCAAAGATATGATGAAATAGCACTGTGCGAGGCTTAGCAATATATGCCTGGACCTGCTTGAAGACGTGTTTCGGGGACTATTCACATTAAATTACTACCGGGCTGGGGTGTGCTTGAACCAGACAGAGAAAACAGGTGTATACTAACATTCTGCAGTTCGGTTTGCTTGATTTACATCAATACCAGTGCGCGCCAAACTAGACTGTTAGATAGCATCCAATTCACTTGAAACTGTTCGCACCTTTGCAGCTCCAGCGATAACCGTTAGAATCGCTTGTCTTCGGAGGCATTAACGCTGCAACAATAAAACCATTCAATCACACGAATCGAAGCATCAGATTTTCTATGACTATTAGAATACGCAGTACATTAAAAAAATTTCCCTTGATCGCATCGCTTGTTCTGCTGGGGCTTCTTAGCGCCTGCAGCGACAGTGACGATACCGAGACCGCGGACCCAGGACCCGCACCCACACCAGTCAACATCAGACCAACCGTGTCGGCTGGCTCCAACCAAACGGTCACAGGAGGTACTGTTGTCAGCCTTTCGGGCAGCGCGAGCGACTCCGACGGCACAATATCTAACACGCAATGGGTCCAGTCCACGGGTCCTGACGTGACGCTATTGGACGACGCGACACTACTTGCGAGCTTCACTGCCCCCGCCGTCACCGCAAATACCATTCTCTCTTTTTCCCTCGAAGCAAGAGACAATAATGGCGCTGCGACTAGCGACAACATCACGGTAACGATTGTGCCTAACGATAATAATAGAGTGCTACTTGGCCCTCTTATTGGCGCAGACGTGGTCGCGACACGGGTTGGCAACAGCACGGAAACACTCGAGACGACGACAACTAGCACAACAAACGACCTAGAGACCGGCGGTAGCTTTTCTCTGACGCTTGATGGTCTTCCGGATGATGATTGGGTTTTAGTCACCGTCACTGGAGGTAGCGATATCGATGCAGATGACGACAATGTAATTGACGCATCACCCACGTTGAACACCGGTGAGATCAGGGCGTTGGGTAAAGCTTCCGATTGGCGAGCGGGAGGAACCAATGTCACGGCGCTGACCGAAGTTGCCGTCAGACGTCTTTTAAACGGCGGTGTAAATCTCGATACACTCTCCACAGACAGTATCGAAATTCAGCTCACAGGACTCGCATTCGATTTATTGCAAACTGATGTCGATGCCAATGGACAAACGGACTACAGAGACATTCTGGCATTCGCCCCCGCAGCAGCCGCTGTACTAGATCCAGACACGCTGACAGCTGCGGAGCTTAACGCCATTGCACAGGATTTGGAAAGCGCAAACAATGCAGCGATAGATACAACTCTAGACGCCGCGTTTAGCTTTGACACCTTTGCTACGATCGACACAAACCTTGGCAACATGAAGTTTCAGCTGTCTCGCAACCTTACGCCCAATACAGTGGTCAATTTTACAACACATGCGCGTAACGGTTTTTACGACGGACTCATTTTCCATCGGGTTATCGCCAACTTCGTCATACAAGGTGGCGACCCCAATGGCAACGGCAGTGGTGGTGAGAGTATTCTCGGAGGTAAATTCGACGATGAATTTGATGAGTCACTCAGCAACGTCACCGGCACACTAGCGATGGCAAATTCAGGACCAGACACCAATAGTTCGCAATTTTTTGTCAATGTCGTCGACAACACAGGCTTGGATTTTAACAAAGCGCCACTCACATCAGCACACACCGTGTTTGGTCAGCTTGTCGAAGGCAGCGATATTTTAACCGCAATATCAAATGTGGCGACCAACACATCTGATCGCCCGGTCACCGATGTTGTCATAGAGGCGATTGTCATCAGCCGCGAGTAACCGCAGCCTATTTTTCACCAAGAAAATCAACACCAATAGGGCGCCAGTCGTCCGGGTCACCTCGGTACCCCGGTAACAGGCCTTCAACCCGGCGCGGGTGAATTTTGATGAGCAAATAATCATTAGGGAAATTCGGATAGATTTTGTCGCTATCCGCTTCTCGCCTCATTTGGCGCTTTGTTGCATTATCCCGCAGCAACTCTCCCTGCCCCATGACTGAAACATAGTTTCGTCCCTCAGCGTCGTAGTAGAACAACGTCACTGCCGTATGATCTCCGATTTGTGTGACCTTGCGAGTATTGGGTTTTGTCGCAACATAGATAACAAAATCATCGTCCGGGATAAAAGGATCAACAATTCTCGTCCTGGGCTGACCTTTGTCGTCAACTGTTACAAATGTTGCGTAGCGTGATTTTTCTATCGTCTGCCGCGCCAGTTCAAGAATCGTGTCACGTTCGTCCGATGCCAATGCCTGCAAGGAAAAGGTCAGCAAAAGGCACTGTAGACCTATAATAAGTTTCATGGTGCACCCCAAGCGCAGTTCATATCATTCAACAATTCCACTCTACCAAATTTCTTTGACAAGTAAATTTGCATCCCCCATGGTGGTACATACTGAAAAATGAGTCGATAGATGAATGAAGACACGCAATGAAGGCAGCTTTCTTGGGCTCACACCGATGCTGCTATTTGTATCGCTTGTTGTGATTACGGGACTACTGGCGAACGACTTTGGCGCAATGCCAATTCTCGTTGCGTTTATGATCTCCGCCGGCTATGCACTGACACTTAACCCGAGCGAGCAGAAGCTAACCGTAGGGCAGAAGGTTGACATTTTTTGCACCGGCGGTGGCGAGAAAACAATCATTTTACTTGTCATGATATTTCTAATGGCCGGTGCCTTCTACTCACTTACCATTGACATTGGTGCACGCGATGCCACCGTAAACTGGGCGCTGATGTTTGTCCCAACAGTTATTTTATTGCCTGGGCTGTTCATCATCTCTTGCTTCATATCTTTCGCCATGGGCACATCGATGGGCACCATTACCGCTATTGTTCCGATCGGTATCGGCTTGGCGGAAAGCATAGGCATTCCTGTGCCGCTAGCAATTGGCATTGTAATTGGTGGCGCCATGTTTGGAGATAATCTTTCATTTATTTCTGATACGACGATCGCAGCAACGCGCACTCAAGGCGTCAAACTCAGAGATAAATTCAAAGCAAACTTAATTATCGTCATGCCTGCAGCACTTCTCACCTTCGTTGCACTGATGTTTGTCGAGTTTGATATGCAAGCGAACATCGCACCAGACAACTACGAGTTCCAGCTTATTCTGCCTTATATCTTTATTATCGTTGCAGCGCTAATGGGATTTAATGTGATCGCTGTGCTGGCTATTGGCATAGGCAGCGCCGGTATCGTAGGTATTTGGACAGATGCCTTCGACATGATTGGCTTTTTTGCAAGCATCCAAAAAGGTATGGGTTGGATGCAGGATCTCGCTGCTATCGCCGTGGTTATCGGCGGCATCATTGCTTTGATGAAGGCTTACGGTGGTATGGATTGGCTAATGGTTAATATCACCCGGGGAGTGAAAACAAGCAAAGGGGCTGAATACAGCATTGCGACATTAGTCAGTTTTTTAGACCTTGCAACCGCTAACAACACAATCGCAATTGTGTCGGCAGGACCGATCGCAAAAGATCTGAACCAACAATATGAAATTGATCCAAGAAGAACGGCCAGCCTTTTAGATATTTTTTCCTGCGGCTTCCAAGGGCTTGTACCTTACGGTGGTCAACTGCTCACAGCAGCCGCACTTGCCGGAATTTCTCCTCTGGCAATATCACCCTATTGTTGGTACCCGATGTTAATTATCTTTTTTGGTGTTCTCGCAATAGCCACGGGTCTACCTAAATTCAAAAGCGAAGCGCTTGATGAACATGAAAATCATGCTTTAGGCCAGACACCATAACCGGTTTCCATTCGCGCTCTCACCTCTTCCACTTGCTTTGACGTTAGAACGTGGGGTTCACCGATGGAACAAGCAAGGTGGTATTGCTGACAGAGCGCTTCCAGTTCTCCTGCTCGCCAAAGCGCCTGTTTAAGGTCTCCCCCGCAGGCAATCATGCCATGCGTACCGAGCAAGCAACCTGTCCTATCTTTTAAAGCTGTAAGCGCATTGTCAGACAATGCCTGGCTGCCGTAGTGTGCATAATCAGCACAACGTACACTGTCACCACCAAAAATACCGATCATGTAGTGAACGCTGGGAATATCGCGTCGAAGCATCGACATCGCTGTCGCATAAGTGGAATGCGAATGCACGACCGAATGAATATCGGCCCGATCCTTGTAAATGGCTGCATGAAAACGCCACTCAGAAGAGGGTCGATGGGGTCCTATTGCTTCGCCGGACAAACCATCACCGGGTAGTAAAATCACATCGGCTGGTGTCATATCCTCGTAGGGCAGACTACTGGGCGTAATTAAGATACCTTCGTCTGTTCTAATACTCACATTTCCGGAGGTCCCTTGATTCAAGCCTGTACTGTTCATCCATAGACAGGCATCTATGATCGTTTGGCGAACGTCCTGAGTATTCTTCTGCATATTTCGTATTTCCTGATATCTATTCGAGAGATGAAAGTGCGCCCGCACAGTCTAATGACTTAATAGTTACTGTCCAGAGATTCCAGCCTCCGAGACAAGCCCCAGTGACAGTAAACCGATGGTTGCATGCCAACCAGAGGCTAACACCGAGCGGGCATGCTCGTCTAAATTTACGACACGTCGGTCCACATGAACTTATTTGTATCCTGTGACCAAATGCTGCTTAATTGTGATTGAGCTTAACCAGCCAATCTACCCACAACTTACCTTGGAGACGACAAATGAAACTGATAACCGGCGACCTGAGCCCTTACTCTGCAAAAATTCGCATGCAAATTTATGCGATGGGCATTACAGACATCACGTTCGGTTTACCGTCTGAATTTATGACGGGAAAATTCAGTAAAATCTCTCCAATTGGCAGAATACCGGTGCTGGAAGTTGAGGATACGATCATTCCTGAGTCAGAAATCATTGCTGAGTATCTTGATGACCTTTATCCGGAAAAATCAATGGTTGGCGACACACCAATGGAACGAGCGGAAGTTAGGATCGTCTCGCGCATTGCGGACATTTATCTGATGAACAATATCTTCATGTCACTTTCGCAACTGATGACCAAAACGCCAAATCAAGGCGTACTGGATTTACTACTTGGTCAGGTCAAGCGAGGTATGGGTGCGCTTGAGCAGCATATTGGTACAGGCGACTATGCCGTGGGTGACAAGCTGACCCGAGCTGACTGCACACTCGTCCCGGCACTGTGGATGTGTCAGAACACGGTGCCGCGATTAGGCGCCGAAAACCCGATACTGAAGACGACAAAAGTAGCGGAGTATTGGCATAAGATTCAGAAAAATGAGTTTGCCGATAAAATTATCGAAGAAATGAAGCGAGGAATGAAAGCGAGGCTTGATGGGACTGAAGCGAAAATGCGCGCCGAGGCACTCGAGAAAGAGAAAGGTAGTCAATCCTAAAAGCAGCAACTCGCATTACGCACTGGGATTTCTAAACAATCGACATTAAGAATTCTGTGGCACGCACGCGATTTAGCTTCCTCGGCAGCCCGTTAACTTTTGGCGCGGGTTCAGAAAACAGCTGACCTCACAAATCCAAGAACACTGATTCAGGAAAATAAAGTGGATTACATTAGCCTTGAACATGCCAAACAAGCATCTGGCGTTAGAATGGTCTGTACCCGACTAGTACCGGGACCATGGGGTGAAGCCGCGAAAGCAATTTTTCGGCTTCACAACATACCTTTTCAAGTCGTCGCTCAAACCGGTGGCGAGGAAAATACCGATATTGTCGATTGGACAGGACATCGTAACGCACCCATTGTCATGCACAACGACGAGTCGCCCCGGGTCAGAGCAATAGAAATTATCGAACTGGCGGAGCGACTGGGTTCGGGACCATCACTACTCCCGACTGACATTGCAGAGCGAATACAGGTGGTTGGACTAATCAACGAAATCGCCGGTGAAGACGGATTCGCATGGAACGGAAGATTGTTGATGCTCAAACCGGGACATGATGCGCAGGGTGACAAGATTCTGCGGACACCGATGTACAAAGACTACTACTCACCGGCGGGCGCTGATAGAGCATTGGGTAGAATCAGAGAAATCCTCGACTATCTCACCGAACGAATCAGGTCTCAACACGCAAAAGGAAGCAACTACCTGGTCGGCAACGCGCTAACAGCCGCAGACGTCCACTGGGCTTATTTTTCTCAGATGCTAGACACCTATCCCCACGAGCAGAACCCTATGCCGGGTTTTTTGAGAAAATCATGGGGCTTGGTTGCCGGCTCGTTAGGAGAATATGATCCGACATTGATTGAGCAAAGAGATACAATTTTTAGAGAGCACTTGGAACTTCCTATTGATTTTTGAGGCGTTATTCCGCGTCCGTTATTAACACTACTGCCCTATGAAGCTGATCGAAACAGTCGATAAAGTACAAGCCTGTGATGTGTGTAGTAATGATCTTGAATTGGGGCCCCGCCCCATGCTTCAGGTACATGAGGGCGCGAGGATCCTGATATCCAGCCAGGCGCCCGGTATCAAAGCGCATCGATCCGGCGTGCTTTTTGATGATGCTAGCGGCGAACGCCTTAGACTTTGGATGGGGATTGATCCTACAACGTTCTATGATCCCCTTCAGGTTGCCATTCTTCCCATGGGCTTTTGTTATCCAGGCAAAGGGACTTCAGGAGATTTACCACCGCTAAAGCGTTGTGCCGAAACTTGGCGACAAACCCTGCTGGACCAACTGACTCACGTCAAATTAAATCTGGTGATTGGTGGCTATGCGCAGCAATGGCATCTCCCGCAGTCAGGTCTAAACCTGACGGAAACCGTGAAACGTTGGCAGGAATTTGGGGATAACATCATGCCGCTACCTCATCCCAGCCCGCGCAATAATATCTGGCTTAAAAAGAACGCTTGGTTTGAAACAGAAATCGTTCCCGTCTTACAAACGCGGGTGCGAAACACTCTCGCTTAATTAAATCGAGCGTTAAACGCGCACTATTCTGTCAGTAAGAAACTTTGAAACCAGCTTCAACCCCTGCTGCAACACAGCAGTCGGATTGGCATACCCTATTCGCACATATCCTTCCATACCCATGGCTGAACCCGGTGTAAACATCACTCCAGTTTCTTTCAGCAACTCGATGCAAAAATCTCGCGAGGACATCGCAAGGTCATATTTCAATAACGTCGTGGTACCGGAAGACGGCTGTACCCAATCAATAGATGGCTCACTGTCGACCCACTTCGCAAGCATTTCAAGGTTCCTACGAGTAATCAGTTTACTGCGAGTCAGCAATGACTGATGGTTTTCTAATGCAAGCGTCGCAAGAAAATCGTTGATAACGCCAACTGAAATAGTGTTGTAGTCTCGGTGGATCATCACGTTCTTGACGATCTCAACAGGACCAACAACCCAACCTAGTCGCAACCCCGCAAGGGAAAACACTTTTGACATACCCGCAGTACTAATCCCTTTCTCGTAAACATCAACGATAGAGCAAGTTGTTCCGCTACCCGTTTGGTCCGTGCCGCGGTAGACCTCATCGCAGAGCACCCATGCATCTACTTCTCTGGCAATTGAAGCAATTTTCTCCAGCCCAGCCCGATCTACCAGACTCCCTGTTGGGTTGTTCGGATTAGTCAGGACAATTAGTTTGGTATGCCTTGAGACCATCGCCCTTAGTTCAGCTAGGTCTGGCAAGAAGCGGTTTTCCGCTTTCAAATGCAATAAATCGACATTGGCGCCGATACTCTCAGGAATAGAATAATGTTGCTGGTAGCTAGGCACAACGGCAACAACCTGATCTCCACGGCAAAGTAAACTCTGGTGTACCAGTGAGTTCGCACCTATTGTGCCGTGAGTGACAAGTACGTTTTCAACTGCCTGGTTTTCGTAAAGCGCCGCGATCGCTGTTCTTAATTGATGACTGCCCTCGATATCGCCGTAGCCCAGCTTTAACGACAGAATGTCGTTTAGTTTTTCACTCGATTGACCACAAGTCTCCAACAATTCAGACACTGACAGGCTATAGACACATGTCTCGGCCAGATTGTATTCGCACTTCGATTCATATTCGTTCATCCACATTTCTACGCCAAACGGCTCAATGTTCATACTGATTCCTGCTTTTGGGCATTACGGTCTGGTCCGGATAATTGTATCGCTTCGTCAGTATACAATTAAAAAGATTTGCTGGCGTTTTCGAACCGAATGATCCGCCACTTGATAGTCCCGTAGCCAAGACATCGCAATAAAATGTTTATGTAACCCTCGAGTCAATGCTAGAGAGTGGCCGGACAGGTGGGTTTCGTCATCGATAACCTGATATTGCAAATCGAGATGCGGATAGATGCGCGCATTTAGATCCTGATGAATTTTGGCATAGCCGCCTTCATGGTTAAGAATATCTTTCTGTGAAAGCGTCAGGTTGTTTAAACAGCGCATGAGGCCCAAAAGTTCAACTGAAGAATTAACAGCGTAACATGGGTCAATCGCGTCACTTCGCAATGGATGCGTGTACGATCCCCCAACTGTCACTTCTGCGCTCATTTTCTGCTCCTATTTGTGCTGCGCACGCGAAGCTCAAATTTTGAGGTGGATGACCTAATTCGTGAGCACGATATTTGAAAGGCGCACTCATGAGGGCTTACGCCAGCGTGATAACAACACGTCGTAAATCGTTCTTAACCCTGCTACGGTATCCAGCCGCAGATTCTTATCCTGATCTATCTGGTATACCGCGTAACCCAGTTGAAACGAGACCAAACACCAAGCTTTCGCTTTTATACTATCTTCGGTTATATCACTGGCAGAAACGGTTGGTCGCAACAGGTCTAATGTTTTTGCCATACCCGTAAAGGGAACATCCGGTGTGTCAATTCCAGCTAACTCGCGTCTCGCCCACGCCTGAACAAAACCAGAGTGTGCTAACAGTGAAAAAGGTTCTGACAAACGCTGAGAATCAGCATCAACCATGTCATTAACGTAGCTGCTGTGAAGCGTTTTAAATGCTGCGTCAAATACAGACTGTTTCGAGCCAAAATGATGATGTATCAAACCGTAGTTAACACCTGCGGTCTTGGCAAGCTCACGACCAGAGATATTCTGGCTACTGTTTTCTAACAATATTCTAATTGCGGCTTTGACAAGCTGCCCCTCTCCACCATTGACTGCCGCAGTCTGAAAATAATCGGCTTCAAGGTCCAACTGTTTAGTAGCAGTTTTTCTCGCAGCAATCGAAAAATTTTGGGTCATGCACATCATGCTGGTAAGGCCTGACACTTGCGTCATCATCTTGTTGGTTTTATCCAGCTCAACTCCCAGCCCTCTGGCGAGAATATGCCTAAATAGATACGAGCCTAGGTGAATGTTCCAGCTGGCGAGCGCCAGCAGATGGCATTTCTTTACATCAAGCTTTGGCCGAAAGTCACTAATTTTGGCAGCTAACAGCAAGATCGGGTCGGCATACTCGTCGCTTACAATTTCAGCGCTACTGGTTCCATCAAGTACTCTGTTCGCGTAAATACGCCAGAACGCATGGTCGGAACCGGGGAGCGATTGTTGTTCGGGCCATCGTGACGTGTTGAGCACTGACTTGAAATCTTCGAAGCTGAGACGATACGCCTCGCTTAAAACACTTTGCAGGCCACCAAACGACTGGGCGATAAAGGTATGGTGAACACCCGCTCGACGCGCAAGTTTGCGCACCCCCGCTTCAGAAGGGGGGAATTCAAAGAGCTGATCTTTGGCAGCAACCAAAAGCCGCGCCCGCCCACTGGGGCCTGTCGCATTAGTTTTATTCAAAATCGACATACACATGACATATCGTGACAACGATACCTCAAATACGGCCCGCTGAAAAAGCCACAGAAAACTAATTCTTGACCGGTGACTCACCATTTGGCTAATATCACTCACCAAGTGGCTAATATACTCGTGAACAAGAGGAAATTTCAGTTATGCAGCAGGGACTATGCTCTTTGGGCGACCACGTCGCCGACCCAACAACGGGACAACGCACCAGTCAAGAAACGCGACACGCGGAAATTATGCAATACCTTGGATCCGCCGAACCGCTGGGGTTTGATACAGTGGTCGCTGGCGAACATCATTTCAGCGACTTCATCATGTCTGTACCTCAGATATATCTCGCCTGGCTATCCGGACAGACAACAAACCTGCGATTGGCAACCGGTGTAACACTGTTGCCACACCATGACCCTGTTCGTCTCGCTGAAGACTTTTCAACGCTCGACGTTGTCTCAAGCGGAAGGGCAGAAATGTGGGTCGGCAAAGGCGTTGAGCCCTACGTTTACAAACATTTTGGTCAGGACCCCACTCGTGCGGCTGACATGCAGACAGAAGGTCTGGACCTGCTCACAAAATTATGGACCGAGGAAAACTTGAATTGGGAGGGAGAATTTCGCCCACCGCTTAACAATGTGACACTTGAACCAAGACCGGTTCAGCGTCCACACCCACCTGTTTTTGTTTCCTGCGGGAGTCTTGAATCCGTCGACGTGCCGGCACGATTGGGATTAAATTTGGTCATGACAGTGCTGGCTTTTGACCTTGATCAACTGCAGCCGATGGTAGAAAGATACCATGCGGGTTGGGAAGCCGCAGGACACACGCATAAACCAAAGATTACATTACTTGCACATGTACACGTCGCACCGACGAGCCAGGAAGCAAGAGATCATCTACGCAAATATCAGTTCGACTTCCAGCGTTGGGTATTTGCAAAACGATTTGGCATGAAATCAGAAGACGTTCAACTACCTCCAAGGATTACTGACCTAGGTGAGCCACACAATGTCATCGCCTGCGGCAGCCCTCAGGAAGTCACAGATAAAATTGGTCACCTCATCGAACTTTCGGGCTGTGATCGCTTTATTTATCAAGGTGACTACGGTGGTCAACCCTGGCCTTTAGTGCACAGATCTTTGGAGATGTATGCAAAAGAAGTGTTACCCGTGATCAAGAAAATGGACGCGTAATTATGATGCTCATTGGCCGTGACCTTTCACCATTCGTAAGACGAACAGCGATTGTGCTGTATGAATTAGGTCTGCCATTTGAGCGGCGTATTGTCGCCTCTGCAACAGACGCAGAAGAGATCACACGGAGTAATCCACTAGGGCGGGTACCGGCGCTGGTCGCTGATGATGACTCAGTCGTCATAGATAGCAGTGCTATTATTGACTACGCCCTTGAACTCGCTGGAGACGATCAACAACTATTAGCGCCCCGCGGTTTGCTGAGGCGGCAAACACTTTTCTATTCAGCACTAGCGACAGGCGCGATGGAAAAAGGCGTCGCCGCATCATACGAACGTGTGCAAAAACCGAAAGCGTATCTATACACACCGTGGTTTGAAAAATTACAATCACAAATGGCAAACGGGCTGTCTACTCTCGAGAGCGCCTTGAAGGAAAAGCCCTACTTTATTTCGGAAAAGCCGACCCTTGCCGAGATAAATGCAGTTGTCGCCTACGATTTTGGGATGCTCATACACCCTGAACCGACCAGCCGCGCAGCACCCATTAACCTTCCCCGACTCTCGAGGTCTCTTAACCAGCTACCGGCATTTGCAAATACGAAATGGGAAGGCGGTTTTTGACAGAATTAGTCTACCCGCTCTGGTTTCAAACGAATTTCTTTCTTGATCGACTCGAACTGTCGTTCACCCAGCGCATATTGTCTGACAATCATCAGCGCACCAAGCCAGAGTAAAGCGGGCAACAGAGTATAAGCAATTCGAATGCCTAACAAACCAGATTCAGTCTGCATCTCCGGTGTCATGCCACCGCCAATAAATCCAGCCATCTGCAAAATCCAGCTGGCAAAAAAGGCGCCAAATGCCATGCCTAATTTACGACAAAAGGCCATGGCCCCAAAAATCGTACCTTCCCGTCGTTTTCCCGATTTAACCTCATCGGCCTCAACCGTGTCTGGAATCATGGATGTCGGCATCAGTTGATTAACGGCATCAGCGATGCCACTAAAAAAATAGATCGCGAACAGAAGATAATAATATTCTGCTGGTAACATTAACCCCGGTAACGCCATCACAATTGCTAATGTAAGACCCAGCAAGTAAGTTTCTTTTTTGCCGAGTCTAGCTGCAACCATCACCCAAACCGGCGTCACTAGCGTGGAGGTCACACCGGCAACCAACATCAGTGGCCCGATCAGCGAGGCATCAATCAACATGGCAAACGTGAGGAAATAAACCAACATGGTTGCTGAGCTGCCAATGGCGACATTTTGAAACAGGAAGCCAAAAAAGAGAATTCTGAACGGTCGATTAGCCCAAAGCGCGACCATTTCCTCTTTAAGGTTGATCGAGTGACTCACCGCTTCAATTCTGGGTACATTGCGCGTCAGATAAAATGTGATTAAGCCGGTTATCGTCATCGCAGCACCGAATACCAGCCCCATATAAGAAAAGCCTTCTAGCAGATTGTCTTTGGAGTTGTACAACACCGGACCTAGACCACCAGCAAACAATATACCTAATCTGGCAGCCACCATTTTGTATCCCGCAAGACTAATCCTCTCCTTGTAGGACTGGGTCATCTCAGCAGCCATTGAGGAATAAGGCACATCAAAAATCGTTATTGCCGTACTCGCCAACAAGTAACCAACAACAAGGTAGGTCAACGTCGTATTTTCAGATCCCATATCCGGTATCGACAATACCAAGTAGAAACTAGCGCCATAGGCCAAGGCACCAACAAGCAGATAAGGTCGTCTGCGCCCCATACGAGATTTGGTTCTGTCAGAGATAGCCCCCATGACAGGGTCCGTGATGCCATCCCATATTCTTGGCACCAATAGAGCGACCCCTGCCCAGGCGGGAGAGATACCGTGGGCCTCGGTCAAATAAAATAAAAAAAATGACATGGTGCCGCCAACATAGATAGCGACGCCAAGCTCACCAATTGCCCATCCCAATTTATCTTGCCAGGAAAGAGGGGCAACCTCAGGCGGGTTTGGAGATTTTTCTTTTAGATTGGTTTCTGCCATCGCCTTCGTCCAAGTCCACTCAGGGATAACGTCGCTTAAACTAAACACTCCTGACTGACAGGTAACGCTATTGCTCGGACTCGCGCGCCACACTCTCGTGAGAGATCACTTATTCAGGCCGGCGCTTTCGGCCGAGTCATTAATCTCTCAGTGTCACCGGCAAATCACGAATACCATGAACAAAACTTGAACCGAGGAGAACCGGATCATTAGTCACTTCAACTCTTGGGAATCTGTTCTGAATTTCTTCCCACATCACACGTAGTTGCATTTCTGCGAGCCGGTTACCAACGCAGCGATGGACGCCGTAACCAAATGCGGTATGGGTACGGGGGTTAGCTCGATCTATAATAAACTTGTCAGCCTGATCAATGTAGTCTTCATCTCGATTACCGGAGATATACCACATGGCGACTCTATCGCCTTTCTTGATCTGCTTACCACCCAGTTCTGTATCAGCCAGCGCTGTTCGCGCCATGTGCGCAAGCGGCGTCTGCCATCGAATAATCTCCGGCACCATTTTTGGTATCAAGCCGGGATTTTGCAATAACTTTTCATACTGATCAGGGTTGTTGTTTAAAGCAAGCACACCGCCAGATATCGAATTTCGAGTTGTATCGTTCCCGCCAACAATGAGCAGCACAATATTTCCTAACAACTCTTGTGGTGTCATATTGTTAGTCGATTCGTCATGCGCCAGCATTGAAATCAAATCGAACTTTGGTGGCTCTTTCTTCCTTGCCTCGTAATACTCTGTAAAGTAAGCGAGACACTCAAACAACTCTTGGAAACCTTGCTCTGGCGTATCGTATATTTCAGGATCACTAAGATTTTGAATCGTATCGGACCACCCAACAAGTTTCATCCGATCTTCCTGCGGCACATCAAACAGCGTCGCAAGCATTTGCCCCGTAAGCTCCTTCGACACGTGATTAACCCAATTGAATTCTTCGTTTCTTGGCAAATCGTCAAGGATCGTGCTAGCGCGCTCGCGTATCAGTGGTTCAAGGTCAGCTAGTTGTTTGGGGACAAACATCGGGGTGACAACTTTTCTTTGAGCATCATGCTTCGGTGGGTCTTCCTGAATGAACATCGGCAATGCAAAGTCATCGTCATCATCGCGGGCTATGCCACCCAACGTAATACCGCCCAAACGTTGCTGCGAGGAAAACAATTCATGATGTTTATCAACATACATGATGTCCTGATACTTCGTCACCGACCAATAAGGTCCGGTAATACTTTCTTCGTGGTAATGGACTGGGTCTTCACGACGTAGCCGAGCAAAGTGATCCCAAAGCGTGTCATGCTGAAAAAGTGCGGGGTGAGAGGGATCCATACTATCGAGTGGTATATCGTTGACATCGAAATGAGGATCTATTTCATAAGCTGCCGCAATTTCTTTGTTCGAGACAGTCATGTCACCCGCCAACATTCGTTTAGTCAGCGCCTTACGGGCATCGCCATTTTTTTCGGTATATTGCACACTCATCTCATAACCCTCCGGTTGATATTCGCATCCTATGACTCAGAACAATCAACTTCAAGTTAGTTTGGTCTCGCAAAGACCTCCGCTCAGCGTATGCCTCGGCTGGTGCTATTTCGAATTTACGGGCACCTGCTGTTTTGCTTGCGCAACGTAACCTCTGTTCCAGGTTGGGCTGATGGTCAGTTCGTTGATACAGACATGCTTTGGCAACTGTGCAAGAAACTTAACAACTTCACCACAATCTTCAGATTGAACCATCATGGCGCGATCTTCATCACTTACCGGAATAGGTCTGGAATCAAGAATCGGCGTCGACACCTCACCGGGGCAAATGGCGCAAGCCCTGACACCGTAACTACCCGCTTCCATATTGAGACTCTCGTTCATCGCGTTCATCGCATGCTTAGCAGCTGTATACGCTGGTCCCGTGACAACACTGACATGTTTCCCCGCCCAAGAGGAAATGTTAATAATCAAGCCATCCTCCTGTGCCTGCATCACTGGCAGCACGGCTTTGCAGCAATAGAAAGCACCGTCGAGGTCGATGCGGATGACGGAATCCCAGTCTTCAAGCGTGACATTATGCCAGTTTCGATTCTTGACATTGATACCTGCACTCGCAACCATGACATCAATACGCCCAAGGCGGGTCTTGATTCGCTCGACAACCGCTAGCACGTCGTCTTTATTCGCCACGTCAAGGATCTCAATATGCGCATTGCCGTTACAGGCGGCGGCCACTTCTTTCAGCTTCTCTTCACGCCGACCAGAGAGCACGACTTGCATACCGGCACTCGCGAGCGCTATTGCTGCGCCTGAGCCGATACCAGTCCCAGCACCCGTAATCCATGCTACTTTCCCGTTAAGATCTCTCATAGGTCCCTCCTCTAGCCCGAGTTGCGGGCGGCTTCTTCTAGGTCGTGCATCTCTTCAAGTATTTTGCCGAGTGCGGTCACCAATTCTTCGTACTTTTTATCCTCTTCAAGGTCTTCGCCAAAGGTATAACCCGTTGGCACACTCGCATAGGGGCTTTTTTTCAACGCATCCAAGTCAGCAATCAATTCTCTTTGGCGGCGCCTTTGTTTTAGTGTCATTTTCCACATGCGTGCCATGATAGCATTGCTTCACAGCTATGGTGCAATAACGAACACCTGCAGTATGCTTATCGCTATGATTTTTCTGTAGCGATTGAACGTGCCGTAAGAAGGTCTGAATAGCATTTTATGACAACGAGAAAGGAAAGCACTTATGGGAATTAGCGCAGGGCTTGGCATTGCAAATTTTCCTTTTGAGGACACACGTGGATTCTGGCGCTGGGTCGATCTCTGCGAAGCTGGCGGTGTTGACTCGCTTTGGCAAAGCGATCGCATCATTAGTGCGGACCCTCATCTTGAGTGCATGAGTGTCATGGCGGCACTCGCTGGTGGGACGAAACGCATAAAATTTGGCATGAACGTCGCTAGTCTTGGTCTTCGCGACCCTGTGTTAACTGCCAAGTCATGTGCAACCATCGATGTGCTGAGTGATGGCAGACTTTTACCCGCGTTCGGCGTCGGTAGCGCGCTATCGCGGGACTATGTCGCAACCAATACGCCCACTCAGGGCAGAGGAAACAGATCCGCCGAAGGCCTAGAGATCATCTCCCGACTATGGCAAGAAACTGAAGTTACCTTCGAAGGTAAGTACTATCAACTTGACCGCGCAACCATCGCACCCCGTCCCATTCAAGACCCACTACCCCTCTGGGTTGGTGGATCAGCCCCAGCGGCGGTTGAACGGACCGCACGATGGGGGACTGGCTGGCAAGCAGGCATCGAGAGCCCACTACAGGTTGCTCCGGTTATCACTGCAATCAAGGAAACACTGCCCAAATATAATCGGACAATAGATGATGACCATTTCGGCGCCGGGTTTGCTTTTAGATTTGGCGATCGAGATGAGCCGATCATCAAACGATATGAGGAAATGTTGCAAAAAAGACTGAATCGCGAGCCGACAGATTTGTACGCGGTAGGCAACAGCGAGGACATTCTCTCACTGGCTGCAAAGTTTCACAGAGCAGGCGTACATAAATTTATTTTGAGACCCATCGCTTCAGATGCTGAAGATATGATACGGCAAACCAAACTGCTCATCGAGCAAACGCTGCCAGACTTTAAAAACATCTCGACGATGTGACCGAGCGCAATTCTTCTCGCACAATCGACAAAAATAACCCAACAATAGGAAAGAGGGTGCATGAAATTATTAGGCTTTTTTATTCTGTTTTGCATAGTGATACTGACAGCCTGCAGCGAACCTGAGCAGCGATCCCCAACTCCAACTGGTGCAGACTACGTGTTCAAGGGAAATATATTCACAGCTGAAGAAACCGCACCTTTCGCTCGTGCCGTCGTCGTCAAAGACAACCGAATCATCGCGGTTGAAGCAACTGATACCGACTTACAAATGTACATCGATTCAAACACCAAGGTGATTGAGCTGGGGGAACGCTTGCTAGTACCTGGTTTTATCGATGGCCACACTCACTTTAATCAGGCCGGCAAACAACTCAGCGATGCCAACCTGCTAAAAATTGATAATGACCAGGCTCTCTCTGCGGAGCTCAAACGCGTCACAAGAAACCTAGATGATGGTGAGTGGATCACTGGAGGCTCTTGGGGTGCCTACGAGAGCTGGCAAGATGGCTCCAGCGGTGAAAATAAAAATGACCTTCGCAGTCGCTGGCAACCCGCGCGCCAAACGATTGACATCATTACTGGCTCAAACCCCGTTTTTATTAATAGCTTCGAGCGGCCGGCAGAACTCTATCTCGCCAATACAGAAGCATTAAGAATTAGCGGCTTGCTGGAGCAGCCGCTGCCCGGTATGGACCTTGATGCTGAAGGTAAGGTAACCGGCCTCATTCGCAAGGGATCTCCAGCCATCGATATCATCAACGCTGTTGTTACCGAAAAATCGCATGCCCGCATCATGAGCGAGGCCAGGTCGGCGCTGAAGCGACTGCGTGAAAATGGCGTCGTTGAAATTCACGATATTACAAAAACAGACTACGAAAATATCTACCTCGAACTACAAGAAAAAGGGGAGTTAACAACGCGCGTTTGGATGCGTGCTGACCTGGCTCGAGCTGCTGAATTCAATCAAAAAAATATTAAAATGAACACCCATCCGGAAACGGGAGACGACGATGACTTTTTGCGCTGGGGTTCATACAAGGGTTATATCGACGGCATCATGGGAAACCACTCGGCCCTGTTCTTTGATCCTTATGAGGACAAACCTAAGGAGTTCGGTCGCTACAGAGACCACACAAGCGATGACAGGGAACATCGTGTCGAGAACATGGAAAAAATGTACAACTACCTGACCGAAGCTCACCGTGGCGGATTTACGGCTAACGTACATGCCATCGGTACACGGGGCGTCTCGTTAATGCTCGATACTTACGAGCGACTACAAAAGGATTTAGGTGGTTCTCTCGAAGGGTTCCGCGTTATTCACTGCCAAGTCGTAAGACCAGAGGACATGAGCAGATTTAAGACGCTGGGTGTCATTGCCGAAGTTAACCCCTACCATGTATCGGATGATATGCGCTGGATGGAGGAGCGCATCGGTCATGAGCGAAGCAAGGGCGCCTATGCATTTCGTTCACTGCTCACTAATGGCGCCACGCTGGTGTTCGCTTCCGACTGGCCAGGCACGAATGCGGCAGAATACTACAGCCACCCCAAATATCTGCTGCACGCGGCAGTCAACCGAACGACATTGAATGGTACACCAGCAGATGGGTGGTTTCCGGAACAAAAAATTTCACTCATGGAAGCGATGATGGCATATACAATAAATGGCGCGAGGGCTACTTTTGATGGTGAAATCAAAGGGTCGATCAAAGCGGGTAAGCTCGCAGACCTAGTGATGCTTGACAGAAATATTTTTGAGAGACCCAACGAGGAGCTCCTATCAATGCAAATCGATATGACCATGGTCGATGGGGAAGTGGTTTACGAGCGAATGTAAATCTTTTCAGCCAAAATAAGACTTACATTTGGTTGTTCTAAACAAAACCCAAATTACGGGTTGTAAAATTACTCAGACTCGGTGCAATGGTGTCCAGCGCTAAAGTATCGACACCAAACCACTCTGCCAGAGTCCCTGCATATTGATCGACGGAGGTGGTTGGAATGATTCGTCCGCCGGTTGCATCATCATCACCACCAATTTCAAGTATCGGCATTTGACCGTATATTTGCCGGCCGTTAACCGGACCGCCGGTTACAATCTGATGTCCACCCCACCCGTGGTCTGTACCATCCCCGTTACTCGTTAAAGTACGACCGAAATCAGAATGAGTGAAGGACACCACGCTATCATTGACGCCTAATTCAACCATCGCTAATTGAAATGCCTGAATCGAGTCCGCCACATCGGACAATAACCCCGGCTGTAGTTCATTTTGGTCATCATGGGTATCAAAACCACCGGCACCAACAAAAAAAATCTGTCGACGCATGTCGAACATGTCACGTACAGCTATCAACCTAGCGATAATTTTTAGCTGTGCACCAAGAAACGAAGCAGGAAATATCGTGGTCAAATCCGGTGCTTGAGCGAGCGCTTGATTCACCAGATCTGCCGACGCTAAAGATCGTTTGTGGACAGCTGCGAGTGCTCTCGCGTGAACGTTACCAAAGTCACTGTCAATGTGTGCCTCAAAAGCAGCCCTCCGTTCTGCACCTAGCGCGGCTTCAGCGCCGAATGCGCCATAGGTATTTGCGCCGGTTGTGCTTACTGAGTATGGAATTGATACGGCACCGGCCTGAAACAAGTTAGTGCCGAAGGTCGAGGTATTCAGGGCGAGCAGTTGGTCAGCAGTCTCGGCAGCCAGATGATCCGCTATTCTTCCAGCCCAGCCAGTCGCCAGCGAAGCATCTCCCTTGAGCGACTGCCATTGCGCCTGCTGATCATTGTGCGAGAACAATTGCGGCGGCAGCGCCGCAGTGCCGCTGATGTATTGTTCTTTGATCACCGGTTCTAAGAGCGGCCCGACATTCGCAATTATTGCAGAATCACCTGCTTCAAAAAGCGACTGCAATGCATCGGCAGCAGGATGGAACCCATAGCTTGCACCATCGGGATTATCCGGATTGATCGCTAGCAGGTCTAATTGCTCGACCGCCAGATTCTGCCGCGAGGCGGCATAAACGTTGTACTCAGCATTGCTGGTGGGAACAACCAAATTGAACGAATCGTTACCGCCATAGAGAAAAATATTTACCAGACACTTGTAGTCGGAAAAACCATTATCGGCTGCGACAAGTTGTCGAGGCAGAAAATTAGCTAGGCCTGCACCCAGCATAGTGCGACCAGTAATGTTTAGGAAACGTCTACGATTTATCATCATGCGACCTCCGGCTTTATGATTATTCGATCAGAGCATATTCTATCGAGCTGGCGATTTGATGAATCGCTTCGGTTACCCGGAAAGCTGGCTGATCTTGCGGAATAGTATTTATCATTGCTAATGCCTCGGTTTCGAGCTCACTCGAGATAACGCCGCCGGTTAGCTTTTCAGCCATGCGCTGCAACAACATTTCTGGATCTGCCGCCAGCGTTAAATAAGGTGCGATGTCTATTCTAATTGCCTGATTACCGAGCGTGGTTGCATTGGAGTTTCTAATGTAAATGGATAACGCCAAATAGTCATTGACGCTGGCTGTCGTTGTTTCATTGGTTATTTGCATTTCAGGGGAAACGAGTCCTTGTTCCGAGAGCTCACCTGCGGGCGCATAGTCGGGGCTAAAGAAGTTGAAAACAGATGGAGAGCGCAAAGGCGCCTGACCAAAATCATTGTTAGGTTGCGGGTAAATATACCTACCGTTAGGTGCCGAGGCATCAAAAGCCCGCCATAATGAAATCAGCCTTAAGAGCGGCTCGACAAGCTTGCCGCCAATCCCACCAGCAACCGGTGTGCGAGCTTCAACATCCAGCAGTATGGCTTTGATGACGGCGCCAAGATCCCCACGCACGCCGAAGCCATTATCATTAAACACTGTCGCGACACGTTCAACATAGGACGGACTAGGATTTGCGCTGATAAAACGCTGGATCAGTCTGCGACTGATAAAGGGAGCGACATTCTGGTGCGCAAAGATATTATCAAGTGCATCAGCAAGGTCTTGCTCTGGCGTTTGTCCGGCCGGGATTACAAACCCGTTTAGCAGTTTCTTTTCACCAGTATCATGGAAGCTCGAGAACGCTTGCATGGGGACTAAATAGTTTCTGCTGGGTCTATTAAATCTCGCCGAGCCACCGAAGGTCCAACCCGTAAAAACGTGAGCAAAGCCCTCAATAATCGTTTGATCATAAGTTGGAATCAGCTGCCCATCACTGTCCAATCGTGGTGTGCCGTCTAGATTCAGTTCAACCGTTCCGATGGTAAACAGTTGCAAAGACTCCCTGGCGTAGTTCTCATCAGGGCGAATATTTCGCGCAGCGTCGGGTTTCTCATTTCCTAGCATCGACAGATATACACCCATCGCAGGGTGAAGCGTCACGGCTTCTAACAGATCTCTGAAATTGCCGAAAGCATGCTCGCTCAACACGTCATAATAACTGGCTAAACCACCCGATCTATTAGACAGAGCCCCTTGATCTGAGACCACCATGATTTCTGAAAGTGCGAAAGCCACTCTTTGCCGTAACTGGTCGTCATTCTCAAGTGCGAATTTAAAAAAAGCTTCGAGACGATTACGTTGCCCTTGAGGACCGTTTTCAGGTGGAGGTAAAGCACCTAAATGCTGGATCTGTGAAGAAGCGGGCGCAATCATCTGATCATCAATCCACGCTTCATAACCTATCGTCTGCAATGAGACGACATCCCCTTCCGCAGGCCCAAAGCTTGCCTGCCTCAGAAATCGCGCACCCTCGGCCAGAGAAATATCTATCTCACCCGTAGGTGGATCAGGGGCAGGAGGCGGGGCAGGTATTTGGGGCATGGTGGGAGCCGGCCCGCTTTCGCCTCCGCCGCCGCAAGCGCCAAGAGCAAGTACGAACAAGCTTAGGCACAACGACCTGTAAATGCTCTGTAAAACCATTTTCATGACAAGGTAATCTCTCCGCAGATGCAAAATTCTACGGGTGCCGAGGAAATTTCCGTCGCTGACAAACTGCAATCAGCGATAAAGGGACAAGGAGACCGGACAGAGCACCACCATAATGCATATGTAACTAACCTGTCTCGGCCGCAGCGGCAATTGGCTCCCGATCAATAGTGACTGCACCAAGGTCGTTATCAACCGTCAAGTAATGGTCATACATTGTTAAACTCGGCTTAACGCCGTAACGGTCCTGCATCATGACCCACCAGTCGTCGTTGTACCACGCCTCGGCAGCTTCACGCGTTTCCCATAAATAGACACCGCCAGCACCTTCATCGCTGCTGAGGTAATCTTTTCGGATGAGGCCAGGCATGCCAAGGTACTGATCTGTTGTCTTCTTGGCCCCCATGATCGCTTGCTCTTTCGGTTTGTTACCTGGAATCGGTATTTGAACGATTGCTATTAACATTTACGGCTCCTATTGGCTGTCTTCGATATAAGATTGAGCGCAGACTCAAGTGCCCTCATGTTGCCCTATTTGTGTTGGGGCTGTACAGAGCGACGACATCCATACGAAAGAAACTATCCTTGCAATAAATTTGACCACAGCCTCAAAACCCCGGGTCGGCAAGCGAGGCAATGCTGCAAACAAATATTTATTAACAGTTGTTATATATTATTTGAACCAATTGAAATTATGCTCTACATTGTCATGCTGAAAACCACTTTCGGTAAGATGACATGTCTCAAGAAGAACCTTCGTTGCTTACCATTGAGGAAATTACAAAAATGTCTGCGCCCGCAGACGCAGCATTTACCCTCCCCGCAGCCGCCTATACGTCCGAAGAAATCTACAAAGCAGAGCAGGAAAAAATATTTAGAAAGTCTTGGCTACCTGTTGGTCGTGTTGAACAGGTACCTGAGGTCGGCAGCTTCATCGCGGCAGACCTGCTCGACCAACCCGTCATCGTCGTCCGCGATACGCAACAGCACATTCGGATATTGTCGAACGTGTGCTTACATCGGGCTGCAATGCTCGTAGAAGGTCAAGGTAAACAATTGAAATTCACCTGCCCGTATCATGCGTGGAGTTACGACACGCAGGGACAACTGATCGCTGCCCCCATGATGGAAGCGGTTAAGGACTTCAAGATCCAAGATTGTAAACTTCCAGAAATCAGATCGGAGATATGGGAAGGCTTCATCATGGCCACACTCGACCCAGACGCAAAAGCATTTGCACAGCAAGTTAAGGGGCTCACCGCGTATTTTACGCAATATCAAATGGCCGATCATGTGATTCAACATACACTGGAATTCGACAGTAACTGGAACTGGAAAGTTCTGGTCGAAAACTTCATGGAAGCTTATCACCACATCGGCACACACTCGGCGACCCTACAACCTGGCTTGCCTGCTCGTCAGTCTCGGGTACCGGATAACGATGGACCGTGGTCTATACTAGAAATGCCTGCCGTAGAATCATCCGAAGACGACCCACCTCACAGCAGCTTAAGAAATACGCCCGGACTTAACATAGGCGACATTGGCACACTCTGGGCTAACGTTGCCTTTCCTTATCTAACTTTTGCCGTTCAGAGCAATATGCTGATCTGGTATCAAATTATTCCTAAAACAGTCGATAACTTTTTACTTAAGGTGCACCTCTGCATTCACAAACAAAACCTAGATCTGCCTGATCTCCAGCAACAGTTGGATGCTTCTGCTGAGATTGTAAACCTGATCCACGCCGAGGACATCGCTGCGAACGATATTGTATGGCAAGGGCTGAATGCACCACTCACAGGGCAGGGTCAACTATCTACCTATGAGAAGTCCATCTGGCAGATGAATCAATGGTGGTTATCGAAGATGGAACTAGCGCGATAGTTAACGACGAATGCCCCTAAACAGTCATTCTCTGCTTGGCACAACTTCACATGCGAGAGCTTTTTTTCTGATCGCCACAAGACGACCCGGCTTAACGAGAAACCCTCTTAAGACGAAGTCAGCGGTTGCCAGGGCTTGAGAGTCGATTAACCCCAACGCTTCCACATCCAGCGCTATCATACTGGTTTCTGTCAGCTGAAAAATCTGTTCCGTAGCCAGCAAAGCGTCTACTTCTCGAAACACCTGACGATCAACACATTGAACGACGCGTTGCTTGAAGTTCGCGACCATCGACTCTCTTTGTGCTTGAGCAACCTCAAAACCTGGCAGTCTTAGCTCCGGCAGATAGAAAAGTCTCGTTAGTTCATGTGCCCCGGCAACGCTGATAACCTCCTCATAAATCATTTTATAAAGCGCAACTTCTGGCGCTAGATTTTCCCGCTCTAGCGCCTCATGAAATGACAATGTCCTGCTTGCCAGCGCCACAATCAGTTCGTTTAGCAACTGGTCTTTTGTCTTAAACATATTCAAAATTGATGGCGCGGACACCTCAAGTTCATCCGCTATCTTTCTCAAACTGGCACCGGCGTAACCGAACCTTGCGATCATCTCTGCAGCCGCCTTGAACACTGCACCTCTTGAAAGGTGCGGCCGACCATTCGCTCTAGGTCTGCCTACCGGACGTTTTGCAATATCAAGGTGCCCTTGTTTGCTCATTAAAAACCTGCACCAAATCTGGCTTCAGCAATCCCCTGCACACCTAAGCCAGTGATTCGGTAGAGACAGCCAGCCCCCGCCTCATTAGAGACTCTGTTGCCCGAATTGCTGATTGAAGTGACATACAATTCATCAAGGTCACGACCACCGAACATCACCGAGCTGGGCAACTTCACCGGCATTGAGATTCTTTTTAGCAACTCACCCTTCGGTGACAACATGCCAATTTCGCTTGAACCGGTCAGCGCTACCCATAAATTGCCATCGCTATCTACGGTCGCACCATCTGATCCTGTTTGGTGTTTTTCGCCTTCAAAAAACACGCGCTTATTTGTAAGCGGTCCATCGGGATCATAGTCATAAGCAAGAATTCGACGGCGACCATCATTAAAATACAGCACGTCGCCTGCTGGACTGAAACAAGGACCGTTAGCCACAATAACGTCGTCTTCAAGCACTTCAATATCAAGCTCAGGGCTGACTCGGTAAAGCGCACCCAGTGCACGGTCACGAACTTTTATCCCCATTGAACCTGCAAGAAAGTTTCCGGCTCTGTCCGTCTTGCCATCATTAAAACGCGTTTCGGGAATGTCCGCCTCTGGGTCAGTGATAAGGTCAAGCTTGCCTGTTTTAGTATCAAAGAAGTGAATTCCCGTCTGCAGCGCAACAATCACCCGATGATCATCAGCCAGCGCCAAGCTACCAATCATGGCCGGCATCGACCAAGACTCCAGCTCTTGGCCATCGGTCTTCATCGAGTATTTTAATCTGAAAATATCACCCGCGTAAGAATCGACCCACCACAAAGCATTTGTTTTAACATCCCAGACTGGACCCTCGCCCAAGTCGTTAGCTACATGAGTTAATTGGTCAATTGAGATCATACAGTTCGTTTCCGTGGCGACAATTTGTTAATACACCGGCGCCGTGTCGGCAAAAGCAGGCAACTCCATCATTTGGTCAAACCAAGCGACCAGCGCTGGGGAATTTTGCCGCCATTCGTCCTCGGGATTTCGCCAGTCTGCATAACCTAAGCACGAAACCACTGCGATTGAGGCGAGATTAACATCCAGCGACGCACCTTCAAGCAGTACATTTAACCTGTCGTAACATCGAGCAGAACGATTAGCTTCTTTTTCCAGTACCGCGTCAGAGCGGGTCGCTTCGTCACGCTGGTTTTTTTCCATAGATCGCGCGAATAGCGAGTCCATGAGGACTGATGCAACAGACTCAATCTCTAATTGTTCAATCTGAGCGCGCGGATCTGTCGGCGACAGTATCCCTCCCGCCAAGCCATCAAGGTAACGACTTATCAGTAAGCACTCAGAAATCGCCAGTCCCGGTTCAACGACAAGCACAGGAACTTTATTGCCTGGGGACTCTGTTGGTAAATCAGCAAAACTCTTTATGGCAACTTCCTCTACCTGATCCGTCAAACCACAGGCTCTTATCGCTACTCTTACTCTTCTGGCATAGGGTGAATTGCCACTCACATGCAGTTTCATCATCAGGTTTTCTCCAAAATAAACAGGGCTATATTCGTGACAATACTCCAATACATCCAAACTTGCATGATTCTCAGGAACCTTGATCCTTATCAATATAAATCGTAAATAGTCCCGATAAGCTTTGATCTATCTAGGAGACAGAAAGCATGTTAAGTATCAACGAAATTATGACAACTGACCTCTTTACGCTCGGGGCAAATGCTACTCTGGCCGAGGCAGAATCGCTCATGAAAGCACACCGGGTTCGACATGTTCCCATCATCGATGATGCAAAAAAGTTAATTGGCTTAATTACTCAAAGAGACATTCTGGCGGCCGAGCAAACGGGCGTCTTTGTTTCCGATGTCATGAGACAGGATATTTATACAATCTCTCAGACCGCAGACATGAGATCGGCTGCCCTCATGCTGCAAAAACACAAAATCGGATCTTTGCCGGTGCTACGAGGAGAAACGTTGGTGGGCATTATCACAGACTCTGACTATGTTGGACTCGCGATAAACCTGCTGGAACAGCTGGAAGAAATTGAACCGGATGACTTTGATGATTACGATTCCGCAGATGCCGGCGAGGATGTTTAACTACATCAGCCCCTAGTCAATCAAATTACCATGACAATTTTTGAATTTCTTACCGCTGCCACAGAAACAAGGATCTTTTCTTCTGGGTAGCGCGGCGAGTTCTGACTTGTGCTGACCGTCAATATAAAACCAGTTATCACCTTCTTTCACAAACCGAGACTCTTCGTGTAAGCACTGCAGTCGCTGTTGTGTCTGCTTCGACCGCTGGACAAAGTAAGCGCGAAAACTCACTAAATTTTCCTCAGACGACAAGATCTCAAGCCCTAACCATGTCGTTTGCGCATTGCTCTTTTCCAGTTCCACGACGGAAAGTGTTCCTCTCGTGTCTGGGTGATGTGAATCTATCAAGTATTGATACTCACACAGTGCGTAAGCTGCATACCTTGACCTCATGAGCAGCTCGGCACTTTTGGCCTTTTTCACCCCTCTGTGCATGGGTTGGCAGCAAGCGCTGTAGCTTTGATCACTTCCGCAGGCGCAGGCTTGCGCTTTCATATCGTCTTATTCATCGACAGGCTTCCTCGCACGTGAAAAAGGTACACAGATAGTCACTCGCTGGGGCTTAAACCATCAAACTGGACATCGGGCACCCTATCGAGCATTTACGCTAATGGCGCGCAGCGTTTAGACAGCTTACCGCATGTGCCAAATAGGGTCAGCTATCAGGCGCCGGAGTCTGGCATACGTAAGTCATTAACTTTCCTTCTTTCGACCCGCAAGCGCGCGCTTGGTCTTCGCCGTAGCAACAGCGGTCAACGGGTTTTCCGGCCAAGGGTGTTTTGGGTAACGCCCTCTCATATCTTTCCTGACGTCTTGATAGGTATTACGCCAAAAATGGGCTAGATCCTGCGTTACTTGCAGAGGCCTTCCCGCGGGAGATAACAAATGAATAACAACCGCCATCTGTCCATTCAGCAACAGTGGAGTATCAGACATACCGAACAACTCCTGAAGCTTCACGCCGAGAACGGGAGGGTTTTGAGAATAATCTAATTTAATGCTGGAGCCTGAGGGGACCGTAATTCTTTCAGGCACAACTTGGGTGAGGGTTTTCTGCTGCTCCCAAGTCAGCATCCCTTGAAGTATTTGCGCAAGCTGCAGCTTTTTGAAATCACTCAGTTTAGTCACTTCGTCAAGATACGGCGCTAACCAATCTTCCAAATTTGCTATCAAATCATCATCGGAGATGCGAGGGAACGTCGGGTCCTGAGCGCCCGCTAACTGCACTCTTGCTTGCCAGTTTCGAAGATCTCTATTCCAAGGCAATTGTTCAAGACCAACGCCCCGAAGATGATTAATCAACGCCTTCACGCGCGCCTCGCGAGAAACAGATGCGAGCTTTTTACGAGAAAAAACCAGTTCACCAACAACACGGCGTTGTTCTGCAACGAACCTGTTTTCCTTTTTATTCCACTCAACGATTTCTTTCGTCTGAACCATTGATTGCAGCGGACCTTCAAGTAACTGAGTATCAAGTACCGCTGCTGATCGGATCACATCGCCCTGGCTACGCGACAGACCGTTGACCTCTGCCACCGCCAACCACTGGCTATCAGTTGGCAAATGGCGCCCTCCCGGCAGCGTCGCGCTTCTCCCATTGGCCAACTGATAGCCACCGGAATGGCGCTTTCGCGCAATCCGATCAGGAAAGGCGCAAGCGAGCAAAAACGAAACTGCCTGTTCCGAGGTAACATTGCCTGCAACGGCCGGCATACTCACCGCGTTCCTTATTTGATGCTCGAATTGTCGAGCCAGTTGCAGCGCCCTGCTTTTCCACCCCTCTCGCTCTCTCGGACAACGTACCTGTTCAGTCAGTATGCTCAGTCGACTTGTCATGTCCGGATTATCAAAAGGGTCACGGTCAGACAATACCGCCGCGATTAACGTCGCCGTTTGCAATCGGCCAAACTGCCAACCCATCACCAACATATGCGCCAATCTGGGGTGTACTCCAAGCACAGACATGTGCTCACCGTGATCTGTTAGCACAAAACTCTTGGCCGATGGACCGCTGGCAGAGCCTGTGGCAGCGCCAAGGTCAATCAACATTTGCCGCGCTTGCGCGAGAGGACCTGGTGGCGGTGAATCGACCCAAGTCAGCTCGCTCGAATCACCAATACCCCAACGTAAAAGCTGCAACACTAGAGGCACAAGGTCTGCGTCAGCTATTTCGGGTTTCGCATGAACCGCCAGCTCCTGTTGCTGTGAAGCTGACCAAAGTCGGTAGCATTTACCGGGTCTTAGCCGGCCAGCGCGACCAGCCCGCTGAATACTCGAAGCAATTGATATTCGCTGCGTTACAAGTCGCGTCATACCCGACGAAGGGTCAAAGGCGGGGACCCGAACCAGACCGCTATCAACAACGACATCAACGCCTTCAATGGTAAGACTGGTCTCAGCGATATTTGTTGCAAGCACAATTTTGCGATGCCCAGGTGCAATAGCATACTGCTGCGCTTTCTGACTGAGAGAGCCAAACAGCGGTAATATTTCAACATTGGCATTGTTGTTAAATACTTCCATTAGCTTTTTCTGCGTTTGTCTTATCTCACCCTCGCCGGGCAAGAAAACAAGTATGCTGCTATTGGGGTTTTCCGATTCGGCCAGTCTAATCGTGCCAACAATGCGATCTGTTATCTTTTCCCTAAATTTGGCTGCCTGACCATATCGCAACTCAACGGGATACTGCTTGCCTTCGCTGGAGATGATCGGCGCCTGAATGACCTCTGCGACACGGTCGCTATCCATGGTCGCTGACATTACGAGCAATTTAAGTGGCTCTTCCCGGAAAACCTCTCGGCTCTTCAAACACAAACTTAAGGCCAAATCAGCATCAAGTGAGCGTTCGTGAAACTCATCAAAAATGACCAACCCAACACCCGATAGCGCCGGATCTTCCATCAACATTTGAGTTAAAACACCTTCGGTTATCACTTGAACTTTCGTCGCCGCGCTCAATCGAGACTCAAGGCGCATCGCGTAGCCCACCGTTTGGCCCACCGGCTCACTGCATAATTCGGCCATCCTATGGGCTGCCGCTCGGGTCGCGATTCTACGTGGCTCAAGCATGAGGATCTTGTCCTGACCAAGCCAACGTTCCCCCATCAACGCTAACGGCACAAGGGTTGTTTTACCCGCACCTGGCGGAGCCTGAAGCACCACTTGGTCATTTATTTGAAGCGACGCTTTAAGTGCGTCAAGCACTTCAGCAACGGGCAGATCTTGATCGATCATTTACTTAGTATCACGAGGATAGAGAGGGGCTTTCAATGTGCGTGCATTTAATTTGCTTCGACGATTTCATAATCATGGGTAATTTCGACGCCACCCTTTCCCAACATGATCGACGCAGAGCAGTATTTTTCCGCCGAGAGATTGATAGCGCGCTTTACCTGAGTTTCTTTAAGCGCCTTGCCTGTGACGACAAAATGAATATGAATCTTGGTAAACACACTGGGTATTTCATCAGACCGTTCGGCATCTAGCTGTGCGACACAATCAGTGACCTGTTGCCGCGCCTTCTTAAGCATGGTCATAACATCGAAACTCGTGCAGCCGCCCATACCCATGAGCACCATTTCCATGGGTCTCACGCCAATATTACGCCCTCCTGAAGATGGCGGCCCGTCAATTGCAACCACGTGCCCACTTTCAGACTCGGCAAGAAACATGACATCTTCAACCCATTTTATGCTGGCTTTCATTCACACTCACTTTTCAAATTTAGATTCTTTAGCGCCGGCCACGACACCCACTGCACGATCACCGACCCTTAAAATCAGGCGTGCGTTTTTCCTTAAATGCCCGCCTACCTTCGGCGCCATCTTCACTGTCTTTGACAACAAGTAATTTATCACGTGCAATCGCAGAAATTTCTGCGGGTCCCCGAGGAACAGTATCTGCGACCAGTCCCTTGATCGTTTCAACAACCAGCGGCGCACTTATTTTCAGGATATCCGCGTACGCCATCGCTGCGCTCATTTGATCGCCCACGGGCACAACTTTATTGACCATGCCAACTTCGTAGGCACGTTGGGCCGATAAGTCCTCGCCTAGCAACATGAATTCCATGGCTATTTTATGCGGTATACGGGCAGCACAACCCGCGATGAGCCCGCCAGTAAAACCTACTTGTGCCTCTGGATACTTAAATATCGTGTTGTCCGCAGCAACGACCAGATCGCACATTTGGACAAGAATATAAGCACCACCAACGCAGTAACCCTGTACTGCAGCAATAATCGGCTTGTTGGTAATGACACCGACACCTGGTACACCTTGCCACATTTCCTTCGGCGGACTCTTGATATCTGCGCCCACGGAGAACGCCCGGTCACCCTCTGCACATAGGATCGCGCATCGTTCTTCCGATGCATCATATTGCTTAAAAGCAGATCGCAAACCCTGTATCACATCTTCATCAAGGGCATTCAGTTTATCCGCGCGTGTGATTTGAATGATCGCAACGCCGTCTTTCACGGTATAGCTCACAGTATCAGACATTTAACGCTCCTCCCCTTGCAACCAGTGATGGCATTTCAAATTCAAACCCCGGTAGCATCGCCATACTTGCTACCCTTCGCATAATACCTTGAATGCCATATGCCTGTTTGATCTTCTCCCGGTACCGGCATACGCCAGGTCTTTACACTGGCTGAACTCAACATCACTTTGTATAGCGCACGAGGTTGATCAATCGTGTTGTTGACGTAAGCCTCTGCCTCGTTTGTGGGTACGTAGCGCATAGCTATTCGGCGGTACAGATCCCGCCAGACATCATCATGACCCACGTCATGGACCAAATCAGCCTCACCTTCGATCACCAGTTTTCGATAAGGTAAGGCATCTTCATCAATACACAGACACACTCGCGAATCAGCTTTTAAGCAGGCAAACCATTCGGACTGTTCCCTTGGAGTGAAATAGACGGCGCCATCATCGAAGATAAACCAAATAGGTGTGACCAGCGGGCTGCCGTCATCTCTGACACAGGCAATCCTCATCAGCACACCTTGCTGGTTTAAAAACGCATCTCTTTCCGCATTACTCAGTTTTGGCATCTTGCGTTTCCTCTTTTCATATCAGATCCAGTTAGATAACTGACCCTAGCAACCTGTTATTGAATATCAACGCTCACAATTCGATCACCGTGGGCATTGCCCATATAAATTTGCCCATGATGATTCAGGGCAACTGTGCTGCAGCCCATCGGAGCACCCTCATGACTTAGTACGACTTCAGCTTCCATTGTTTCTGCATTCGCCTAGACAACTTCAAAGGGTAACAAACATGGTCCGCTCTTGCCCTGCATACCCTCACCTTTCCCATGCGCCAACATCATTCGATGTGTGGGTCGTTACTATTGTGCTTGAATGTAGCGGAATACTTAGCGAATTGAAATCGCTCCATCTGCATAGACACAAGACGTTATTGTTCACCACGCGGCATGGCTTTTCTCACTTCTGGGTCGAATCCGGATGCGGCCCATTCTCCCTGCGCAGTATTCCAATGTGAGAAGAACATCCTGATATCTCGATCTTCATGCATCGCTAGGCGTTCCGGAAACAGGTTCCAGTCAGTTAACACTGGTGAGGGAGAGCGCCGATATTTGTTCGTTGTCGGGAGTGCGCTTTGCAGCCAACCTCCGCGAGCATAATACTGATGCCAGGTGCGCCGCGATTGGACGCCATCTCCGTCAAGCCGTGTGTGGAAAAGCGCAGTATCGTAGAGGATGCAAGTACCAGCCGAACCTCTTATCGGTAGTTCCTGATAATCATCACCTAGCGCTTCGCGTGCCTCCCTGAGGGTTTCGTATTTATTGCTGCCGGGCACAACGCAAAAAGCAGGATTCGCTTCCCCAACATCACTCAGGTAGTGAATTGCACACAAATAGTCGCAGGGTAAATACGGCGTTCGAAGGAACCGATCTTCAATCGCAGCGTCATGGTGAAAGTTCATTGCGCCGACACCCCCGTTTGCCGGCGTTTCCCTAAAATTAAATTCCGCAAAACGCACATGCTCTTTTCCCCCTAACAAATGCGCGACTACTGGAAAAGAATTAGGGTGGCGAATAAAACGATCAAGTTCCGGATGATCCAGTAGGGGTTGGGAATAGATAAGTCCCTGATTTCGGTGGTGAGGCTTTCGTTTGTCAGACAATCCCCAAAAGCCGGGATCGTGCCTTTGCGACTCTTCACAAAAATTGTTGAGAAAATCGACATCATTACTATCGAGGCTATTCGATAGCACAGCGAACCCGTTCTGCTCAAAAAACTGGTAAACCGCTTCCGGGTCACTGCCAACAGAAAATGCCTTTATCGCATTCTCTTTGACACGCCCGAATCCCTGTGCAGCTATATCCGGATCACCGCTTTTATTTTCCTGCGCAACCAACTTTATACTCATTTCTATTCTCCGATGCTTGCTCGTAAAATCCAATGCAATCTGGCACTGTCACAACTTGATTTAGTCTTATATCATCAAACAACTTTTCTCTTCAATTTTACAGGTGATCTGCATGACTGTTTCCGCACGCATTGTTGTACAACCTCAAGAACCTGCACCACTTCAGATTATCGAAATGGACCTCCCTGCACCTGGTCCTCACCAAGTGGTTGTTAAACAATATGCCAGTGGCGTTTGCCATAGCCAATTACATCAAATGCACAATCCTCGGCAGAACCCAATCGTTCTTGGGCATGAGTCAACTGGCGAAGTGCTGAGCGTTGGAGCAGAGGTCAGTCACGTTGCGCCGGGAGACACTGTCATGGTGACCTGGGTGCCAAGAGATGCGGCGAACACAGACCGTGCGCCTATTCCGGCGGCGATTTCCTTGCCGGATGGTTCGGTCGCCAGATCGCAAAACGTCTTCACTTGGGCAAACACCACCATTGCTGATGAACAGTATGTGGTTAAAGTCGATGCAAATATTAAGCGAGATGTTACTTCAATCATTGGCTGTGCAGTGATGACCGGTGCCGGTGCGGTGGAGAATACAGCGAAGGTGCAAGCCGGGGAAAGCGTCGTTATCTTCGGCGTTGGTGGCGTTGGTCTCTCAGCCGTTGTTGCGGCAAAAGAACTGGGCGCAAACCCGATCATTGCGGTCGATCTGGACGATGAAAAACTTGCATTCGCAACAAAGTTTGGCGCAACCCATACGATCAACGCAAAGAACGAGGATGCGATAAAGACAATAAAATCTCTGACAACCAACCCAGCCAAACGAAGCTTTATGGGCAGTCCAATTGCCGGAGCAGACTATGCGTTCGACTGCATCGGGTTAAAACAAACCATGGAACAAATCGTACCTGCTGTAAAGAACGGATTCTTCGGAGCCGAACCGGGTGGTACGGCAGTGCTGGTCGGTGTACCGCAAACACTTGTTGAGTTAAATGCCGCCGACATTCTTGTTAACGAGAAAAAGTTTATCGGCAGTATTGGTGGCAGCTGCGTACCAGACAGGGACTTCCCTAAATACCTTAACTGGTATGAAAACGGCAAACTGAACTTGGACGTCATGGTGACCGAACGATTCAGCATTGACCAGATCAACGAAGCAACCAAAGCGCTGGAGAATGGTGAAATATCCGGAAGAGCCATATTGGAGTTTTGAGTAAAAACGATTTCCAAAACTTAAGGTAGGACTTTCCATGATTATAGATAGAGACAAGCTCACTGAATTTGCGACCGACATATTTTTGGGTGTTGACGCGCCAACGGATAAGGCGCGTGAGACTGCAGCCCATCTGGTTGAAGCGAATCTAAAAGGCCATGATTCACACGGCGTTGGTATGATTCCGCGTTATGTATCCGCCGCGCGTAATGGCTTCCTTGACGTCAACGCAAATGCGGAGTTAGTCACCGATAAAGGTGCCGTATTACTGGTCGATGGCCACCAGGGCTTCGGCCAAGTTGTTGGCCGCCAGGCAACCGACATGGGACTCGAAAGGGTAAAAGACACTGGCATCGTATGCATTGGGTCGAGGAACAACCACCATCTTGGCAGGATTGGCACCTACGCGGAACATTGCGCTAAAGCTGGTTATGTTTCGGTGCACTTCGTGAACGTCGTTGGACACCCGCCTTTTGTTTCACCCTGGGGCGGCCGCGATAAGCGCATGCAAACAAACCCTTTCTGCTGCGCGGTTCCCACCGATGATGATCCGATTGTACTCGATATGGCAACTTCTGCGATTGCGCTTGGCAAAGTACGCGTCGCCGACATGAAGGGCGTCCCCCTGCCTGAGGGCGCGTTGTTCGATGTCCAAGGATCGCCCACAACAGACCCTGGCGCCATCGCCGCTGGCGGTTCGCTTGCGCCATTCGGTGGACACAAGGGCTATGGGCTTGCACTCATATGCGAACTACTCGGCGGCGGCCTTGCTGGCGAGTGGACGATGCAAGATGTCGCGAAACAGGCAGACACAACCATCAATCACATGCTGATGTTTATTATCGATCCAGATGTTTTTGGTGGTCAGGATAATTTCAGACAAGAAGTGATGGGCATGCGCGACTGGCTACATTCTTCAGAGCCTGCCGTCGGGTTTGACCGAGTGCGCACGCCGGGAGAACCTGAGCGCGAGACAATGGCAGAACGCAACAGAGATGGCATTCCCATTGATGAGCAATCTTGGGAAACAATTTGTAAGGCGGCGCTAAAAGCAGGCATGAGCGAAGCAGAAGTAAATGCCTACAATTAAGTCGTATTCACAACGCGGGTGGCAATTAATTATTTCCTGACAAAACACCGAAAAAGGAGAAATCCATGAAACTAGGACTGGGCATTGGCCCTGCTGGCGCCCCGGGCGGCGAGCGAATGATCGAACTTGCGCAAGAGGCAGAGAACCTTGGTTATGACACAATCTGGTGTCCCGAAATCTACGGCATGGATTGTTTCACACCACTTGCCTGGATTGGCGCACACACATCAAAGATAAACCTCGGCACTTCGATTATGCAGATTTCTGCACGTAGCCCTGCAAGCGCAGCCATGCACGCTGTCGCAATGGATTATCTGTCGAACGGTCGATTAATACTCGGTATCGGTGTCTCAGGACCTCAGGTCGTTGAAGGATGGTATGGCCAGCCTTACCCCAAGCCTCTGGCGAGAACCAGAGAATGGATCGAGATTTTTAGAAAAATCATCAAACGCGAAGCGCCCGTTGCATATGACGGCAAACACTATCAATTACCGCTTGATGGCGGCACGGGATTGGGCAAACCACTGAAGTTAATGCAGCATCCTTTGCGAGATCACATACCAGTCTACTTAGGTGCTGAAGGCCCAAAAAATGTGGCATTAAGCGCCGAACTATTTGATGGCTGGATCCCCATGTTCCTTTCCCCTTACAGAATGGGTGAGCAATACGCCGACGCAATGGCAATCAAGGGCCCAGACTTCGAGATTGCTGCAGCGGTGCCGGTGGTCATCGACGACGATGTCGAAAAGGCGCGATCTCAAGTCAAACAAAATGTCGGATTTTATATTGGCGGCATGGGCGCCAAAACATTTAACGTACACAAGGATCACGTTTCGAGAATGGGCTTTGGCGACGCTGCAAATGAAATTCAGGACTTGTTTATGGCGGGGAAACGGGACCAGGCTTTTGCCGCAGTGCCGGATCAACTAGTAGACGAAATTGCACTTTGTGGTCCAAAAGCGCGCATTAAAGAGAGGCTACAGGGATGGAAAGACAGCCCTGTTACTCAGCTAAACATTGGCTCAGCCAATATGGACACGCTTCGCTTCTTTGCAGAAGAGTTACTGTAAACAGCAATACAGCGACAGCCAAGGTCAAGTCGATATCCACCTCAACAGATGCCGATGTGTCGGTTTCTGTTGAGGTCTATTTATTCGGTAATCAGCGTGCCTGTTTTAAGCGCCTTCAATTCGTCCTCATCCAGCACCTGCTTTAACTTTTCGATTTCGTCAGCAGCTTCTTTCTGACGACGCCACATCACGCTATAAACCCCATTCAAAGCTAGTAATTCGTTATGACTACCGCGCTCAACAATACTGCCGTTGTCCATGACCAAAATTTCGTTGGCGTGCACGATAGTTGATAATCTGTGGGCAATCACCATCGTTGTTCGGTTTTTTGACACCTCTTTCAGCGCCGCCTGAATCTCCCTTTCAGTCCCAATATCAAGCGCAGATGTCGCCTCATCCAGCACAAGCACCGGCGGATTTTTAAGCACCGTTCTCGCAATGGCGACTCGCTGTTTCTCACCACCGGACAGTTTCAATCCACGTTCGCCTACACGGGTCTGGTAGCCTTTGGGCAAGCTGAGAATAAACTCGTGAATGCTTGCAAGCTTGGCCGCATCAAACACCTCCTGCTCAGTTGCATCGGGACGTCCATAACGGATGTTGTAAGCGATCGTGTCATTGAACAGCACCGTATCTTGAGGAACGATCCCGACCGCGCGCCGAAGACTGGCCTGCGTCACATCAGCAACATTGTTACCATCGACCGCTACCACTCCGGCGTCCACATCGTAAAAACGGTAAAGCAATCTGGATAGCGTCGACTTCCCGGCGCCACTGGGTCCGACAATTGCAGTCGTTGTACCGGAGGCAATGGTAAAACTGACATCACTCAGCACCCGTCGCTCCGGCTCATATCCAAAGTTAACGCCAGTGAACTGAACCTCACCCTTCTTCACTTGCAGTTCTGTCGCGGTTGCCTTGTCACGGATCTCTGGTTCAAGGTCGAGTAGTTGGAATAAGAATTCCATATCGACGAGTGCCTGTCGGATCATTCGATAAGAGGACCCCAGAAAACCTAGCGGAATAAACAACTGAAGCATGAAGGTGTTGAGCATCACAACTTCGCCTATAGTCAGCATACCGTTGCTATAGTCATCTATCGCAATAACTAGAATCGCTATTTGACAGCAAACACGCACCAGCAATTGGCCGCCGTTCAGAAAACCTAGGGTCGTTTGGCTTTTTACCGCCGCGCCCATATATTCTTTTAGCGCATGGTCGTACCTCTTTGATTCGTATTGCTCATTACCGAAGTACTTAACCGTTTCAAAGTTCAACAAACTGTCGACGCCAATGGTCATTGCTCGAGATTCTTCAGCAACCATCTTTCGACGAAACTTTGTACGCCACTCGGTAAAGAAAAGCGTAAAAAGTATGTAGCAAGCAATCGCAATAAGTATGACACCAACATACTTGAGCGGATATCCATAACCGAGGTAAAGGCAAACGACAAAAATTTCGAAGAGCGTTGGCCCTATGTTAAAGGCAAATAAGCCAACAATTTGCTGCATAGCGCGAGTGCCCCGTTCGATCGCCCGGGACAAGCCACCGGTATGTCGGTCGAGATGAAAACGCATGCTCAATTGATGCAGATGCTCAAATGCTCTGATGCCGATGGTACGCTGGGCAAACTCGGAGACAGGTGTAAAAACCGCTGCGCGAATTTCAGTCAATAACCCCGGCAGCATCACAGTCAAGCCGTAGAGCAGCACAAGGCCTAACAGCCCAGCGCCAGCTATATCCGTTCCAGTCGTGCCAGGCACCAGCGCACTCAGTCCATCGATCAGGTCTTTTAGAACAATTGGCCCGTAAACATTCGCGGTCCTGCCAATCAGCAGGCAACCGAGCGCAATCACAACCCGGGTTCGAATTTCGATTGCGTTCTTCGGCCACAGGAAAGGCAAAACGGAAAGTATTGTTTGCAGCGCAGTACGTTGCACTCCGCCATCTAGCGAAAGCGGATCGTTTGCTTTTCTATCGTGTGCAAGATATTCCATGAGCGCATATTACGCGCTGGATGCGCTGCGGGCTAGGGTCTGAACTGCAGCGCTCTCGATACCAATTCACTCGGCTGTGAAACGATGTTGTAGGCCATCTTCACCCATTCGCAAACATAACGTCGAGTCTCTCTTGGGTCGATCATCTCTTCCATCTGAAATTTGCTCAATGGCCCGACTGGCCCTCTCGCACTTTCGATACGGGCATATAACTCAGCTCTCAAAGCTTCCGGGTCTTCTGCTTCTGCCAACTGCCGTTTGTACGCAGCTTCAATACCGCCCTCCGGAGGTATACCGCCGGCATCAGTAGCAGGCCAAACAACACGCATGGAAGCCGCTGCTCTTGGCGTTGCAAAGTTGTTTCCAGCAACACCGAAACTTCGCCGCATGATCACGGTAAAAATCGGCACTTTTACTTGTGCAAAAGCGACCATCCATTCGCCACCTTTGCGTATGGTCCCCGCAATCTCGTGTTCAACACCTACCGCGAATCCCGGATTATCTATCAAGTTCAACACAGGAATATGGAACAGATCGCAAAGATCTAAGTGACGTTTTAGCTTGTCACAGCCATCAGCGGTTAACGCGCCGCCATTAATATGTCGGCTATCAGAGGCGATAACACCCAATGGGTGTCCATTAAATCTAACAAACCCCGTAATCTGGTCGGTACCCCAAAGCGAGCCTATTTCGAAAAATGAATGTTTGTCAGCCATCAACGTAATTGCTCGGCGCATATCGAAAGTTGTGACCCGTTTTCGCGAAACCAGCGTGAACAACTCGTCTTCCCAGCGATCTACCGGATCTGCAGGATCGGGTTTTTCAATCGGCGGGGCTTCGTACACACTCGAGGGCAGATAAGACAAAAACTGTTTTGTCATTTCAACAGCTTCTTCCTCCGTCTCCGCCAGATTGTCGACCGAGCCGTTAGTACAGTGTATGTGCCAACCACCAAGTTCTTCTTTGGTAATGTCATAACCTACCGCATGTGAGACAACAGGCGGACCCGCGACAAACAATTGCGCAATGTCGCGAACCATGACAGAAAAGTGACCAAGTACTGCTTTTGCAGCACCGAGCCCTACGACACTACCCAGCAGCAAATTAACAACGGGTACCGTCGCCAATTGCTCGGTGTACATCGTGCTGCCGAGATGTCCCGGCAAGAATGAACCGCCGCCACCTGCGACTCTGGGTTTTCCTGCAGAAATCGCGCCTTGGCTTTCTTTCGCATTGCTGTCACCTTCTTTCTTTTGCGCAGGCACCATCGAAGCAACACTGCCACCTCCGGATGACCCGTCCAGCATGCGAATCGACGGCATACGCATCTCGATAGATAACTGATCGAGGTAGCCGCTCTTCGCAGCAATTGCGCCATCGGAATGGCCTCCGCGAGAGGTGAAGTCATCAGCACATACGATCAGTGTACGACTGTTTACTTCGCCCCAGCCCCCAATGCTATTCGCGGGTGTAAACGCAGCGATTTCACCGTGCTCATCATAGGATGCAAACCCAGCGATACTACCTACCTCCCTGAAGCTATCCTTGTCCAACAGCAACAGTACTCGGTCTCGGCAAGTCAGTTTGCCTCGCGAGTATTGACGCACAACACCCGGATCTTTCGACTCGGGCTTTAATCTTTCTATCGCAAGTCGTCTGAGTGTATTCACTTCATCGAGCATCGGACGCCATGTCTGATCAGGCTTCAACACATGCACAGGGACTTCTCCCGCACCTTCGGCTTTCGAAAGCACCAGCATGACTTGCCCGGAAATTACGGTATCTCCGACTTTCAGTTGTTGCATTGACTTGACGACACCAGCAAAAGGAGCAGTTACCGCGGTTTCCATTTTCATGGCTGTCATCACAACAAGGTTCGCACCCGCAGCCACTGCATCGCCCTCGACAACACAGACCTCCAATACCGAACCGTCCATAGGGCACGCAACGCCTTCATCGCCCTCGGTAATCTCAAGCTCAGCCATCAACGTTTGTACCCGCGGTGGTGTCACTTTAGTGGATCCGACTGTCTCACCCCCCAGACGCTGAACCTGCTGTTCTAATAACGCCATCTGATCATTGGTAATTCCAGCCGTATCTGCGCTGGAAAGCGCTGGCGAATCAGCTAATAAAGTCGTGCGTGCATCTCCGGAACGGAAATCAGCATGTGACAGGATGTTTTTTAATTGATGTAGATTCGTCTGCACGCCACTGATTTGGTACCCGTCGATTGCTTCGATAGCGCGATCTACCGCTGACAAAAATGACGAGCGTGATCCGCTCGAACAAATTATCTTAGCTAACAGCGGATCAAACTGAGGCGGCGGCGTGAACCCCGCATAACCGCATGCGTCTACTCGAACACCATAACCGGATGGCTCTTTGTAGGCTGTAATCGTGCCAGTGCTCTGTGCGACCACTCTGGCTTGCAATGCAAACCCGTGTGGAGAACCGATCGCTTGCTGGGTACCAAGGCCCAAAGATTCGAGGCTGTCACCGGCGGCAAGCTGAAATTGCGTCTCAACCAAGTCGACACCCGTCACCTGTTCGGTCACTGTATGCTCAACCTGAATTCTCGGATTACACTCAATAAAGTAGTACTCACCCGATTCCGGGCAGACTAGAAATTCAACCGTGCCGGCATTGACATAAGAGACCGCTTTTACCAACTTAACCGCATCAGCCAGCATGCGATTCTTCAGAGTTTCGTCGAGGCCAAAAGCAGGAGCCATTTCCACCACTTTTTGATTCCGAAGCTGCACGGAGCAATCCCGCTCATGCAGATGGACCACATTGCCGGTTGAATCCGCCAAAATCTGAACTTCAATGTGACGTGGACTTACAACAAGCTTTTCGATAAAAATGGCACCGTTACCGAAGGCCGCTGTTGCCTCGCTACTGCAACGCTCAAAGGCGTCCGCCATTTCGTCTTCTCGCTCAACAACCCGCATGCCACGACCGCCGCCGCCGGCCGATGCTTTCAGCATAATCGGATAGCCAATATTTCTGGCCACGACCACGGCGTCCTTGGCAGACAACAATGGCTCTTCACTACCTGGGACGATCGGAATATCCAGCGACAGGGCAAGCGCCCGAGCCAAGACCTTGTCACCGAACGACGACAGCACTGCCGCCGAGGGGCCAATGAATGTCAAACCGGCTTCAGCGCATTTTGCAGCAAAATCTGCATTCTCTGACAAAAAGCCATAGCCAGGATGAACGCAGTCACAGCCTGTTTCTCTTGCCACTTGGATCAATGCTTGTATGTCAAGATAAGCTGCAACAGCATCCTCGGGCGAACCGATTAACCTGGTTTCGGTCGTGCATCTCGTGTGCAAGGCAAGTTGATCCACAGCGGCATAGACACTGACTGATTCCATGCCGAGACCACGTGCAGCTTTGGCAATTCGAATCGCTATCTCGCCCCGATTAGCAATTAACACTCGCTTGTTCTTTGACACAACTCACTCCAGAGAAATAATTTTTATGTGGAACCGATCGCAGACCTGATCGACTAAACGAATGAGTCATATTCGTTTTGGGGATAAGACCGTTCCCTATCCCACTCGGGTTGATGATTAGCGTGCGGGTTCCAGCAGGTTGAAATAAGCATAAGACGATTCAATTATGGTGTCTACCGGCGGCATGAGTCTCGGAATTTTCACTGTTGATTTTTGATCTCGCCGCCAGCGCTACTCGCCAGCAGCCTCAGACCGAGGCGATTTCCGCAGGTGGATTATTTGTAGCTACTCGTGCAGAGTAGCCACCAGCAAATCTTTCCTTGGAGACTCAGGCATCAAATGAGAAATACCGATATAAACGAAACACACATTGCGGAAGCGGGGCTAGACCCGCAAAAAGTCACCGAACTACTTGACCGCGTTAGAAAAGAAGTTGATGAGGGTTTACTACCATCAGCCCAAATCGCGTTAGCACGAAATGGAAAACTCGGCGTTTTCGAAACCTTTGGTGACGCAAACAACGACTCTCTGTATTGCGTATTCTCTTCAACAAAGGCTATTACTTCAGCTGCAGGTTGGCTGCTAATTCAGGAAGGCAAGCTCGATATCAGTCGAAAAGTTTCGGAGATCGTGCCGGAATTTGCTGGCAACGGTAAGCAAGACATTACAATAGAGCAGCTATTCACCCACACAGCAGGGTTCCCCCATGCCTCTTTCAGGCCGACTGACTGGCTAGACAAAGCGTCAAGAAACACCCGATACGCTAGCTGGGTACTGAATTGGGCCCCTGGCTCACGCTTTGAGTATCACCCTACGTCGAGCATGTGGGTTATCGCAGAAATCATTGAGCGCATCACGGGGGAATCATTTACTGACTTCGTGCGAAATCGCATCGCATTGCCTCTTGGTCTGCCAGATCTTTGGGTCGGTTGCCCAGAAAGCGAGCATGCGCGCATCACCGAGATTATGCACGTTGGTGATCCTCTAACCAGTGAGGACTACGCAAAGCTTGGTATGCCTGAACCACCTGCGACGGAGGTGACCGAAGCTGCGTTGACGAGTTTTAATAACAGCGACGTAAGGCAGATAGGTGTGCCCGGTGGCGGTGGTATTATGTCTGCGGCTGATCTGGCGATGTTCTATCAGGGACTCGTTGGCAATACGCCTGGTTCAGAGAACATTTGGTCACAACAGACGCGAGACTTTGCGCTCGAAGTTCGAACCGGCAATTTAAAAGACCTTCTAACCAACACACCGATTCACAGAGCTCTCGGTGTCTCTGTGGCAGGTGACGAAAAGCGTAATCTGCGCGGCTTTGGACACACGAACAGCCCAATCAGCTTCGGTCATGGCGGCGCCGGTGGCCAAATAGCATGGATCGATCCAGCAACTGGTATCAGCATTGGGTACTGCACAAACGGCCACGACAGAAATGGCATTCGTCAAGCACGACGAAGTATCAGCATATCCAATCGCGCCGCCTCATGCAGTAGTTAGGATTAATGTAAGCATCGACAAACAAAGCAATGAATCAAAAAATTTAAGGAATGTGAATATGCAAGACCTGTTTTCTATTAAAGGTAAAACCGCACTAGTCACCGGCGGATCAAGAGGTATCGGTGAGATGATCGCTGCGGGCTTTCTTGCCAATGGCGCAAAAGTTTATATCAGTTCACGAAAGAAAGACGCTTGCGATGCAACTGCAAAACGTTTGATGGAACAGTTTGGTGGAGAATGTATTTCGCTACCCGCGGATCTTTCAAACATCGACGGCATCGACGCCGCAGTGAAAGCCTTTGGAGAAATGGAAGATAATCTGGATATCTTAGTCAACAACGCCGGCGTGTCTTGGGGCGCACCACTGGACGAGTTTCCCGAACTCGGTTGGGATAAGGTGATGGACACCAATGTAAAAGGTGTGTTTTTCCTCACACAAAAACTGCTGCCATTTTTGGAGAAAAATGGCAGTCCGGAAAATAGAGCCCGCGTCATTAATGTTGGCTCTGTTGATGGTATCAAATCGCCCGCCTTCGAAACTTTTTCGTACGGCCCGTCTAAAGCTGCTGTTCATCACCTCACACGCAATCTTGCGCGCCACCTCATCAAGCGAGACATTATTGTTAACGCGATAGCGCCGGGACCATTTCCCACCTGGATGCTTAGTACTGGTGTTGGCGGCGGCGGCGATACCGAAATAGACTGGAGTGCAGTTGCAAAGAGCAACCCAAGTGGACGTGTTGGGACGGCGGAAGATATTGCGGGATTGGCAATATTCCTGAGTTCACGCGCGGGATCCTTTACCGTAGGTGAAGTTATCACTTGTGATGGTGGGTCAGTCGCTTCAGCTTAATTTACCGATTCGGGATTGAGTGCGCTAGAAATATTCTGGGATGCCTGGATTGTTTCGCATGAGTATCCAGGCAGCGAGTTTTTAGCCTTGGTTCTCAAGCGTTCCGGATCGAATCTCATTCATCTACAGGGACATTGGAAGGTCCCAAGCTCGGAAACAGGGCTCAAAGGGAAAAAACGATGCAACCAACACTTGATTTCTACTGGGATATTGGCAGCACTAACTCGTACTTCGCGTTTAAGCTAATCCAACCCATCGTTAAACGGTACAGCGCAAAGATAAATTGGCATCCTTTTAATTTAGGCTTTATCTTTCGCTCGAACGACTACGTTTTGATGGATGAACCGAAGGCAAAAATGCGTAACCGTTTAGCGGATCTAAATCGTTGGGCAAACTTTCATGATCTTCCATTTAGAATGCCAGACAACTTTCCAATCAAAACCAGCAGAGCACTGCGAGCCGCGATCGCCAGCCGCCAATGGGATCTTGAGTTTGAATTTATGGCGCACATGTTCTCGGCCTACTGGGAGCAAAATGTCGGGACTATTGGCGAATACGCAACACTTAACATCATTGCCAGCGAACTTGGTATTGACCCTGATAAATTCGAAGCGGCCTGCGAAAGCACTGAGGTCAAGCAAGCATTAATTGATTCTACAAATCATGCACTCGAACGTGGTGTGTTCGGCGCACCCTCAATCTGGCTAGGCGACGAGCTCTACTGGGGCAAAGACAGAATGGAATTTATCGACGCTCAACTGGCCTCACTCACCCAATGAGAGACTGCAATCAATGCGGTAAGTGTTGTTTGCGCTACGGCGGCAGTGGACTTTCAGCATCGGAAGAAGACCTAAATTGGTGGGAAAACAATCGTCCAGACATTTTCAAATTAGTTAAAAACAAACAACTTTGGTTTGATCCAGCAACATCTGCACCAATGGCAACTTGCCCTTGGTTAAGCAAGCTTCCAAACGAGGAAAAATACACTTGCGACATCTACTTTGACCGCCCAGAGGATTGCAAACTCTACCCGTCTAGCATCGATGAGATGATAGAAGACGCATGCGAAATGATTGAACCTGCGGATATTAAAGACATTCGGCAAGCGAAAAAACAGTTAGACATTATCATGTCCGATAGCCGTCACTCCTAACTATAATGATTGTAAACGAGCACGCTTAGACCCAAACGCGATTAATTGAGACGAGACACCTGTTTTCATTTCGCGAGTGAAGGCGTATGTTTGTGTGATATTTGGCTTCCTACCTTAGCGAAGAGAATGGTATGACAATTGACCACTTCAGTAGCGCATCGGACATGCTCGCCGCGCTCAAAAGCAAAGATATTTCCTCCGTTGAACTTACAGAGTTACATATCGAGCGGATTGAGTCCTTTGATCCAACACTCAACGCGATTCCAGTAAAAACCTACGACCGCGCTCGCGCGCAAGCGACTGAGGCAGACAAAAAAATAGCCGCCGGCGAGTCAGCCCCCTTGCTTGGCCTACCAATGACGCTGAAGGAATCAACCCAGACAGCGGATCTGCCACAAACGGCCGGATTGCAATCTTTTGAAGGTTACACGCCGACTACCAATGGTAAGGTTGCATCATCGCTTTTTAACGCGGGTGTTGGTCTTCTGGGTAAAACGAACATTCCCGTTGCATTGGGGGACTGGCAAGCAGATAGCCCGGTATATGGTCGGACCAACAACCCATGGGATCTTGAGCGAACACCAGGCGGAAGTACCGGCGGCGGCGGCGCTGCTCTGGCCGCCGGGTTAACACCGCTAGAAATTGGTAGCGATATCGGCGGATCAATTCGCATACCTGCCGCTTTCTGTGGCGTCTATGGCCATCGCCCCACTGAAACAGCTGTGCCACGCTCAGGCAACTTCCCCTTGGCCGATTTACCAAACCCTGCATTCCTGCTTGGGGTTCAGGGACCACTCGCAAGATCGGCAACAGATCTTGAATTATTATTTGACGAGATTAGGGGACCAGATATCTTTGAGGATATTGGCTGGCAGCAAACATTGCCTAAACCAAGGCACGCTCAGCTGAAAGACTTCAGAGTCGCGGTTATACCTCCCTTTGCAGATTCGCCGGTTTCATCGGCAATGAGCGCTAAGCTTGAGAGTCTATGCAGTTACTTGTCTGCCCAAGGTGCTCGCGTCGAAACTGCCATGCCTGTTTTCGATATGAATCAGTACTTTGGCGACTACATCCGAATATTGCAGATCATGACCACCATGGGGCAATCGGTTGAGGAGCGAAAAGTAATGGCCGAAGCCATGCTTGAGGCGGGCGCACCGCTCGCGGATGAATTCGCGAGCGGACTCACGATGTCTGCACAGGAATATCTGATGGTTGTGGTCAATCGTCAATTCTATCTCTCAGCATGGCAGCAGTTTTTTCAGGATTGGGATGTATTGATCGGTCCGATGGCACTCGATAGCGCTTTTGAGCACCAAACCGCGCCTGGGACGGACAGAACGCTCATGATCGACAACAAGGAAACCCCTTATTTCAACACCATTCTTTATCCCATGTTAGCGATTCTCTGCGGCCTACCTTCCACAGCCTTCCCTGCCGGTCTCGATTCTCAGGGCTTACCTCTTGGGCTTCAGGCCATTGGACCTTATTTGGAAGACAAGACAACGCTCAAGTTCGCGCAATTACTGGAACGTGAATGGAACAGCTTTCAGGCACCGCCGGGATACTAACAAGACAAAGTGAGACACCTTAGCCATCCTCAAATAAGTTATTTGCTTTTGCCTTAACTGAAAAATCTTCCGCTCACAGGTAGCAACTTCGCGAGTTTTCTCACCAAGTTGTTCAGGGCAGCCTAGAGATAGTCCTCGAGTGATCTTTTATCGCGGGATATTGCTAGGTTAGGATGGTTGGGTACACGATGGAGGTAAAACAGTGAGTGAAGCCGTAAGCAATAAAGAATACAAAACACCTGAACAAGAGCAGGCGCAAAAGGGCGCTAATGCCCCCGGCGCCTATGAACAACCGCTGGCAGACGTCAACCCGCTGAACGCACATCTGTTTAGCGAGAATAGGTGGCAGGAGGTCTTCGAGCGACTTCGCAATGAAGATCCCGTGCACTTTAATGAGATTGAAACCGCTGGACGCTACTGGTCGCTGACAAAGTATAAAGATATTAAGGCCGTTGATGCGGACCATGAAAGGTTCTCCTCAGCCAATGGCATAACGATTGGCTTTAAAATCGGTTCTGACCTGCCACAAGGTGTGTTCACCGGCAGTAAACCACCATTTATTTCTCAGGACCCGCCCGGGCACGATGAGCAAAGAAAGACCGTTACCGGTGTCGTGGCACCTAGCAACCTCGTTAATCTTGAACCCCTAATCCGCGAACGTACCTGCAAGGTACTCGATTCATTGCCTGAAGACGAAACCTTCGATTGGGTTGATACAGTCTCCATTGAATTAACAACCATGATGCTGGCAACACTGTTTGACTTTCCCTTTGAAGACCGACGTAAACTTACCCGCTGGTCGGACGTGGTATTTGCCATTCCAGAGCCGGGTGGTGTTGTTGAAACGCAAGAAGAAAAACGTGAAGAATTTATTGAATGTGTTCAGTACTTCGCAAAACTATGGGAAGAACGTAAAGAAAACCCAGGTGACGATCTTGTTTCCATGCTTGTCCACGGCGAAGCCACGCGGGACATGGCGGCCCACGAACATCTGGGCAATTTGTTGCTATTAATCGTCGGCGGTAACGATACAACTCGCAATAGCATGTCTGGCAGCGTCTATGCCATGAACAAGTTTCCCGAACAATACGACAAGTTGATCGCCAATCCGGATCTCATTCCAAAGATGGTGGCCGAGGTTATTCGCTGGCAGACGCCCCTTTCGTATATGCGACGTACTGCAAATCAAGATTGTGAAATCGGCGGCAAACAGATCAAACAGGGTGATCAGTTGCTAATGTGGTATCTGTCCGGTAATCGGGATGAAGACGTATTCCCGCACGCCAATGATCTTGATATCGAACGCCCTAATGTCCGTCAGCACCTTTCTTTCGGCTTTGGCATCCATCGGTGTATGGGGAATCGTTTAGCGGAACTTCAGCTTAGAATCCTTTGGGAAGAAATTCTGACAAGGTTTGAGAAAATTGAGATTCAGGCAGAGCCCGAACGCACTTTCTCATCATTCGTCAAAGGCTACACGCGCTTACCTGTCAAAGTGCGACGCAAGTAAATTAACCTCCCCGGTGATTGACACCGGGGATGCGCACAACCCATTTATTGCTGCGACAAATCGATATCCTCTTGCTGCTTGATTCGACGAATCACTTCGTCTGCAAAGACTCTCTGCGATTCATGTTGCTGTTGAATTGCCTTCAACGTCAGCGTCTCGCTTGGTGGCACACCCGGGTAGAGTTCACCGATGCGCTGGTATTCACCGGCATCCATCGCGATCCTTGCATTCACGATGGCACCACTTGCATCGCCTGGCCTGCCCGTCCCGTAGTAACCGAAGCCTTCTACCATGCTGCGCTGACCGCTAGCTTGAAAGCCACAGCGCCATAAAAACTTTTCACTCGCATTGGCCAGAATTTCAGGCTTGATTGTCAGGTGAAACGATTCTTGTTGGCGTATAAAAGGCCGAACCACTGAATTGGTAATTATGTAGCGAAGATCATTGGAGCGATTCACTGCGCCACCATGCAGCACCCTGCCATCCATCAGCATGACCGTGCCAGCCGGCGCTTCTAAATTAACCGGGGGCGGTAATTTACCGAACGTGCCATCACCTTCAATGTAGCGCCGGTGAGATCCGGGTATCACCAGGGTGCCACCATTGACCTCATCAACGTCCTGTAAAATGTAAATTGTATTAACGAGCACCGGTGCATCGAGAAACTTGTAGGTACCAACCAAACCTTGATCCTGATGCATGCCCTGCGGATGGCACCCCGGAAATGAAATGTTGGCGATATAACTCAAATGGTGCCAGCCTGAGCCCAACATCTCATCCAACAATCGTTCTATCAATAGACCAGCCTGAATAGCATCGGTGTCGTGAGTCATGCAGCGATGGAAAACATCACCTTTGTTGACGAGTGACCAGACATTCTGCTGCGCCTCCGACAGATAGGCAATGCCGAGTTCACGTTCTGCTTCAGCTTGGTCCGTCACGCGCTGATAAACAAGCTGATTCTGCTCCGCTGAAAGTGCATCTTCAACGAGACAGTAGCCCCATTCATGGAAGTCCTGCCGAAGCTTTTCTATGTCCTTTTCGGGTTTCGGTAGCGAGAAGTCTTTCCAATAGGCATGCTTGTGGGCGACGGTGGTATCGTAATATTTGCCCTCTCCCCACACCAGCTGTTCACCCGTTTTCGGTGGCCGCATACCGGGGTTGGCCTGATAGAGAGACCGATAAGGTTCCCTCGAGCGAACAAAATCTCGATACGGTGTCGCGGCGCCATCCGATGCAGCGGCAATCACCTCTTCTGAGAATTCTGTCGGAATTGGGGTAGTCATGAGCTATCACTGCTTTTGGCTTTGCCTTAGAAGTTGCCACTTCGAAGAGAAAAACTCAAGCAACACACTTCTCGTTTCATAACGAAGCGTCGCAGAGCCTTTGTTTTTAATGCGACTTCGACCCCAATTATTGCGCTTGCTGCCTATCGATACCTGACATCACCAGCTCATAATTTTTCTCGCTTGCTGACAGTTCTCATACCTACATTGTCCCCTAATCACATCCGCTGATCTGCATTAATGTTATAGCTCTCCCATCGTGGTAACACCCGCTTTAAGAGGACCTGTATCGCTGTTTACTTCATTCATGACTTACCTAATTGCTTCACCAAATATCCGGTGTTCCACCGAGTGAAAGATGATTCAAGATGTAGTTTGCCAACGTCACCAAGAAACAATCCCTTCAATATTTTTGTCCATGTTCGTACGCGTACTTTTATTCGATGCCTACCGGCGGCATTAATAAAAACCTTGGCGTCCAGGCTCTCGCGAGAACTCGGGTGTTCGGTGAGAAAGCTCGGTACACAAAACGTCAATTTCAGGAATATTGAATTTTTAGAGCGAAGATGCAATTCCTCGTCGATTGCGCCATTCTTACTGTTTTTAGCAAACGGAGTCACAATGAATTTCAGCAAATTAATCTGGGGTGTCAAAGCTAGCTTTAGAGGCTATGTTCAAGCAGCAGGAGGATCAACCTCTCTAAGCGATGGTGCTGCACATACTGAAGACGGCGCTTTTATCTTCGAGGCCTCGCCCGACGGCGACCTTGCTATTTCTCCTGACGGCAAGGCTTCCGGCGCTGCGCGGTTTCATGGCACTGTTACATTCGAAGCACACGGTGGCATGCTGAAGTCAACTCTCACTGAGTTGGGTATCGAAGCTGGGGACGATGGCCTTGTCCTCACCGCACTTGAGGGGCCGATGAATACAGGGCGATGCACGATTGCACAACTGCGCTTGATAGAGGTTGATGCAGGCGATGTCATCAAGCTCGGCGCGCAAATTACCGTGGACGGCATGTATCAGATCGCTGACAACTACCCACCAGGTACCGAGTTAGACTCACTGATACTAGAATAGTATTAAGGTGTATGTTATCAACTGGCTTTTCAAAGAAGTGAGTTGAAGCGCTATTTTCGTCAGCTGCGCTGAACGTCGAACCTTCTTAAGCGTGACTGCAGCAAGGCAATATCAGGCGCCTTGGCTGCAACGTCACAGGCCTTCTACCAGAAGGTCGCCTAAACCTACAACCAACAAGGCAAGGCCTGCAGACCATATAGTACAAGCGATGGTATCGAACAAGTGAAACCGAATTCGCGAGAGACCAGCAGCACCTGCCATCGCAGGCGTTAATGAGCGAGCTACAGGGAACAAGCGACCAACGCAAATAGCGAGCAGTGAAGAACGTTGCAAGCCTCCAGTGATGCGCTCAGCAACTGAGTGGTGCTTTTTAACCCACTTGGAATTTGTTATCAGCGGTTCCGCTGATCTGCCTATGAAATATCCCAAATGATCGCCTACGATTGCCCCTATGAAAGCGGCGGCGACGATGCTGGTGGGCGGGAAATCGTTAGTGCTGTATAAGTACGTCGCAGCGGACAATAAAATCGCTCCGGAGACGAAAAGACCAATCCCAAACATACATTCCAGAAACGCAAGTGCCGTGATAAGTAGAAGCAGATATGGCGAAGAACCTTGGAGCCCTTCGACAAATGTTTCGATCACAGACGGCTATCCGAAATATCACTCGTGATATCTGAAGCGAGCGAAGGTAACTGTCCTTGCCAGGGCTTAAATTGGATGTCAACGACACTCATGCCGTTTTCCTGAAACGCTTTGATGTTTGAAAGCCCCTCATATCGAACGAGCTGTCTTTCAGATGAATACTCGAGGCGTATGCGAGGCACAATCATTTTTACCAACCAATTCTTCGGTTCTATCGTGAATATTCGACGGCCGTTCTCAAATCCTTGGTCCCGTATCTTCATTTTGATCAGCCTGCTTTGACCCGCCACCGCGAAACTCACGATCTTCGTCTCGCGCGGTGACAGTTCTGACCATGCATTTCTTATGTAACCATCAAAGCCGGCATCGACGACGACGTTCGGCGTGAGTTCGAAATTCCAACTGCTACTTTCTTCAGCCTGCTCCCTTACAACCTGCAGATAACTCATGCGAGACTGCATTGTTATCTCAATGTCGTTCAAAATGTCGGACTGAACGATGTCCGGATGGTGAGGCAAGCCCGGGTAACTAAGTTTTTTCTCGACGAGCAAAGTGAGTTCAGGCGAGTAGTAGTTGATCAGATGTTCGCCAGAGTCGAGGTACTGGTGGTGCTCTATGTAGAGCACTTGTTCGTTGCTATCACGCGCCACGCCGATCAGGTTTTGGGTGCCAACAATCCCCTTTGCGTTCGTACAGCAAAGTAATAAAGCTAGATACAAAGATCTTCTTAAAAATTTCATTAGCCCGCTCTCCTGAGTTCTGGTTTTTGCCAATTTGTCAGGAGAATTTTTTGCCGCTCGTACCCTTCTTCTACGGCCAGATCTATCAGCATGTCTAACTCATCGACGGCAACAGGTTGATCTCGAGACATAATCCACAGGAAATCGCGCTTTTCTCTGCCGACTACTGTGTGCTGATAGTCAGCATCAACAAACATTACTCTGTAGTCTGCAGACAGAGGCCATAGGAACTGCATACCCCATACAGCAGGATTGGCCGGGTCCTTTACTACGCCCGTCGCATTGATTTCCTTACTCGGACCGGCAGCAGACCCGACGTTAAAGGCGAAGGTCGTTTCAATTTTACCGCTCTTGCTAAGCCGATACCGCTCTACCGGATTGAAAGCCTTCGCTTCGAAATATGTAGGAATGTTGGCTACTACGTACCAGTCTCCCATGAATTTCTCTATTTCAAGGTTTTTTGCCGTTTTCATAAGCTAATGACGCAAAACTACGGGTCCCCACACGAGGACTTTCAAATCGCGCTCTCTTCGGTTGCATGTTTACAATGACTCTTACGAGACTTGTGGGGAAAAGGATCAAAATATGTGTTGTGTGGGAACCGATAATGTCCGCGATCTCGCATCTGGCCTTCAGAGATGAATACCGCTCTGTAGGCCAGACGCACGCAATAAAAATCAAACATTTGTCTACATATGCTAGCCAGATTGCAGCAGATGACATATGGTCGCTTGCATGGATATTCGAATAAACGGTCCTTGGTCGCTAACGCGTCTCGAGACATATTTAGCAGAAACGGTCACACCAATGCGTATCGCTGTTGGTGGCGCTGATTATCCCCTACTTTGTTCGGTTTGGTTCAGCTATGACGCTTCCGCTGGACTAATTCGTTGTATCTCTCACGAGAAAAGTGAACTCATTAAATCCTTGTTTAAGCATCCCTTCTGCAGCTTCGATATTTCACCTAATCAGCCGCCTTATAAAGGTGTTAGAGGTCGGGGGTCGGTTGTGCTGAAAAACGAGGACGGAACCGAATTACTCAATCTCCTTATGAACCGACACCTTGGCGGCACTGACTCATCGCTTTCCCAATGGCTCTTAAGTAGGGCAGCGGAAGAAACCACCATCGAGATAAAACCTGTTTCCCTCTCCACATGGGACTACTCTTCACGAATGCAGTAGTACCACAACACGGAACGGTTTAAGACTAGTCACTGCGGACAACATCCCGACCAATGCCAGTCCGCAACCTCAGGAAAAGCTCGTACGCACTTTCAAACGCACTTTCGACCGTATCGCCGACAAACCCGTCACCGCAGGCCGCTAACTGCTTGTGTGAATCAGCATAAAACGGCTTAGCGCCAGCCGCGCGTGGCCTTGCAAAGCGCCAGAGGTGGAGCATGGCAGAATCTCTGTCAAGACCCTCTATTCCAAGCTCTCCGAGCGCTTCAAACATCCTGTCTTTTACTTCTTCTGGCGGCAGTTCAAGATGCCTTGCCGTCCATTCCGGATGCGAGTGAGCCACTATACCCGCTTGCTGGGATCGGTCCCGTTGCGGTTTCGATGAGGTCACTGCTAGCCAGGCGATGGGCGAATCCTGCACCACTGCGCCGTCAAAATCTGGTCTCTTTACCGTAGGCACCATGAGTGCAAAAGCCGCGTCGTAGGGTGCGTCAAGCGCGGAATTATTAAAAATTTGTTGGGTTTGTGGAGCAGGCGCTGTTGAAACAATCCAGCTAAAAGGTCCGAAACAGGTGTTTTCACTTTCCAGAAACCAACGGCCGGGTGCGCCATGTATTTGGACGACCTTTTGATTCAAATGAACGTGTAAATTTTCTGCAATTTTCTTGCAGAGCGAGTTCATCTTGGGCGTGCCCACGTAGTGCGGTTCGTACCAAAGTCGAGAGTACGCTTTGCGGCTTGGCGACAGCGTGGTTGTCGCGGCTGGCCAAACTGCGTAGGCATCTTCGTACGCCGAGAGAAACTTCTTGAAGCGACTGCCTCGTACAGTGAAAAACTGCGCCCCGTGATCGTATTCCATCGCTGCTGAGTAACGGGTGGCCATTCGGCCACCAACTCCTCGGCTCTTTTCAAACAACGAGATTTCCGTTTCAGGGTTAGATTCTGTTAGGAGACGGGCTAAGGTAACCCCTGCTATACCGCTTCCGATAATCGCAGTCGGGTGTTTATTGGCCATTTGCCTGATTTTGAGCGGTTACTTCTTCTAGCTTTTCTCTTACCGCCTCTGCCTCGGAGGTGAGAAAAGAATATTCGAGAATGTTGCCGTTTCGCTGGGCATGAAGCGCTTTTTCGAGCTTAAGATGGTATTCCTTCCTTAATTTCTTTTCCGGGTCGCGCTTAAATATATTGAAAACACTCATTGCTAACTCCAGCGTTTGATACCCTTTCACCGCTTCAACTGCTTTGCCGTGTGGTATCGCTTTTGCTCATTTGAAGACATACATGAGCCCCAACACACGTTAGGAGGTTCACGATATCTTCTACCTTCTAATTTGTACGCAAGGATTGAGCCTGAGGACCATATTTACCACGGAATTTCTGCGCCATCCCACGACCAAAAGCGTCCACTCTCGGCCGGCGATATGCCAAGCAGCACTTTTTTGAGATGCGCTGCACTTTCAGCCGGTGTAAAAAGCTTTTCTGGTGTAGCGCGCTTGGTAAAGGGTTCAGACAACGGACTTCGGACGGTGCCCGGATGCAGAGAAGCCACGGTACATCTTGGCAGCGCGAAGCGCCACTCGATGGCTAAAGTTTTGAGGGCCATGTTCAGTGCTGCTTTCGACGCGCGATAGCTGTACCAACCGCCGAGCTCGTTATCGCTAATCGATCCTACCCGGCCCGATATCGAGGCAAACCAGGACCGACCACTATCCTTGAGCACTTTTCGTGCATACTTGGCGAGTAAGAGTGTCGGCGTTACATTGACCGCAAGGGTCTTTTCTAGCGAGGACGGATCTAGTCTAGTAATGCTTTTTTCTGGATTGACATTATCGCCGTGTAACAAACCGATCGTGTTGATGATGCCATCTAGCTTTTGCACCCGATCGAACACCGCAGCAACCTCTTGCTCGACACAAGCGTCCATCTGAATGCATATAATCTTGTCTGAACTAACGACTGGTTTAGATGACCGCCAGGTGAGCCAAATGCGCTCTACTTCATCTTCCTCAGCTAGGGAGTGCGCCAAGGCCGCGCCAATCGTACTGCCGGTAATTAGCAGCACGCTTGGCACTTTAAGACTCGCTGTCTTGGGTTTTTCGGCCACTAGTTTGCTAGCGGAACCCAACCGTTACACCATCCTGCGCCCTTAACTAGCTTGTTTTGGAATAACGCGCATCCGCCCCAAACGTCATCGGTCTTCGCGTAGAAACGGCAGTTCGAACAGAGCTGTCCGTCCCCTTTGAACCCCATTTTGTCAGTGCGAACTGCGTCGGTGGCATCTTCGACGTACTTCAGTGCGACTACGGCAGGGTCAGATAAGCTCACAGGGGTATTTGCCCTTGCAGTACCAGCAATCAGCGGAAGTGCCGCCAAAGCAGTCGCCGATTTCAATAAATTTCTTCGTTTAATCATGGTATCTCCTACCAGCTCCTGTCATCGACGGGAAGTTTCTGTGGTATTGAATTGCTACGTATGGGAACAACATCTAGTTTCGAGGGCCGGTTGAACAAATGAAAGGCAACCAGACTACCGATTAACACGATGACAATTGACATTTTCTTTCCTCACTATTGTCTTGCGGTAAATATACGACAATAGCTAGGGTTTGGATTAGCGCGGGTTAACGGGTGCTCTTGACCACTAACTTGCGGTGCAACCCGAGACTATTCTTAACATCACTTCCCTGTGAATAGGTTCGCGCATTGAGCCGCAACAGGCGCTAAAAGGCAGGTGCAATGCAACTCGTCTGGATCACTTTATACTCTCCTACTCACTGATCGGTAGCTTCAGGCACTTCGCCGATCACGACAATATTATCGCCCTTATTCACCGGTGGAGTCCCAAAGAGTATGAGGAGTAAACCCGATGCTGGCGCAACAACGGTTTGCAACTGATTTCCGAAGTAATCAGTGATCGAACCCAGCTTTGTCCCCTTAGTCACATAGTCACCAGTGTTTACAAGCGGGCTGGCATGCCAGATGCCCTCGTGCTGACTGAATACTCTTGCACGCTTAGAGACAAACAGCGGATTATCTGAGGTGCGAGATGGGCCCGCCAACATATCTAATTCTCTGAGCAAATTTAATGTGCCCTCGATGATCGGATCAGTAAAGACATCGTCGACGGAGCCAAGCTCACCTGACTCTACATCAATTGCAGGGATACCTCGCGTGACTGCTTGCGCACTCGTATAGATCGCGTCTTCAAGATTTTCGTACGACCCTGAAAATTGTACAACCGTCTGTAAACCGAACGCGACCGCCATTCGCTTTGATTCCGAAATAACATTTTCTCCGCCGGCTTCGCGATAATACGCCGTATAAGACGGCCGCAAGCTTTCGTTGGCATCACCCGCATGGATGTCTACGAAGTAGTCTGAACGCAGCATCACTGCCTGAGTGAGTACGTTAGCAATGCGCTCTGTGACGGTGCCAGTTGGATCACCGGGAAAGGATCGATTCAGATTTTTTAGATCACTTGGCCCGAAATATACTGTCCGGCCCTGAAATGCGGGCAGGTTCGCGATGTGAACGATGATGATGGTACCCGATATCTCTGCTGGGTTTAGCAGGGGAGGTAAGCGTTGCATAGCGAGTATGGGCGCATACTCGGACCCGTGAATACCGGCTACGAGAGAGAGTACTGGCCCTGGCTTACTTCCGTGAAGCACAGTAACAGGAATGAACGCCGCAACACCGTCTGCACCCGCATTTACGGCTAACTTGCCACTGACTTGCGAACCGGGCTCGACAGTCAGTTGCAGTAGTTCGAATGGTTTCCAAACATTATCATTTAGATCAAGTGTAGACGCAGCGCCGCCCTGAGAGGCCAGCGCCGCAAGCACCAACAGCACTACAAGCCAATGACTACTTTTTACTTCCGTGCGCACAGGATTAATCGCCATGCCGTCCATTGACCCTCTATCTTCTGTTGATCATTCATCAAACCCTAAAAAGCGGGCACCTTCTTGCACGCTTTTACGCACCGAAACTACGGCGTTAGCTGGAAAATCTTCATCAGGCCAGCCCAGCGCAACTGCTTTCATAATTACTTGGTCCTCAGCAATTCCGGCATGTTCGCGCACGACCGGCGACTGCATGATACCTTGGCTATTTATTACTGCGCCGAGACCACGCGACCAAGCTGCGTTTACTAATGCTGTCGTGACTGCGCCGCAATCAAAAGCCGTATCATCGCTATCTGCCAGTTCGCGGTCGTAGGTGATAATGACGCAAACAGGTGCATCAAACTGTCTAAACCCCCGCAGCACCCAATCCTGGCGCCCAGCTTTGTCTTCACGCTCGATGCCCATCGCCGCGAATAGTTGCTTCGCAACGCCAACCTGACGATCACGATGCTGCCCAGCAAAAGCCTGTCCGATACGAAATTCACGTGAGTGCGGCACCCCGGCTAGGTTACGCTCCGTGTTACCGGCACGAATACGATTTAAGGGTTCGCCAGATACGACGGTGAAATTCCATGGTTGCGTATTCATAGAAGATGGTGAGCGCATCGCCAGCGCTAAAATTTCTTCAATCAGCGCTCTCGGCACCGGATCAGGTTTATAACCGCGAATGCTGCGGCGTCCCATTAGGACATCATCAAACTGCATGTTGAATCTCTCTGTGTTGAAAACAATAGTGTACGGGAAATTCCATCGACAAAGGTAAATTTAGTTGAATCGACGCCTCCGCTGTTGCTACCGATGGACAACTTCTACTTGTGCTAGTAACAACTCAGCTTCAGCGTATTGCGCAGCGATCTTCTGTCATAGGATCGTACTGAGCTATCTCTTGGTAAAGCCGCTGATGCGCTCTTCCATGTCCGGACCACGCCCTTCACTGGCAAATACCTCCCATTGCAAACCTGCGTCTAGTGCTTTGCCATCGGTCGTCTCGAGCAACTTTTTGTTGGCCTGATGAGAGAAAGCGGAGTTAGCGACAATACCCGCGCACATCTTTCGAATTTCCTCTTCGAAGGTATCGTCCGGGAAAACACATTCCGCGAGACCAACCCTCAGTGCCTCGCTAGCAGTCAGCGTTGCGGCTGTAAACATCATCTTCTTAGCGGTGCTGGCACCTACCCTTCTCGGTAACCGTTGACTCATTCCCCACACTGGAGTGAGCGCCCACTTTGAATGGGTGTCAGCAAACTTAGCACTTTCTGCTGCAACAATATAATCAGCTGCGAGTGCCACCTCGAGCGCTCCGGTGTAACAATGTCCATGTACCGCAGCAATTACCGGCTTTGGTAGTAGCTCCATCATCCGCAGTGTCTCTGAATGCCAACCTTTTGAAGGCACCCGCTCGCCTCCGGCGATATCAGCCAAATCGTGGCCGGCGGAAAAACATCGACCCGCACCAGAAAGCACAACACAGGATATATCATCGTCTTTCTTTAGCTGAATAACGTGTGCCCGCAACTCTTCAAACATGCCCACGGTAAGGGCATTTAACTTGTCGGGACGATTTAGCATCAAATACGCAACACCATCAACGTCGTTTCTTGTCACTAAATTTGTCTCATCCATTTTTCATATCTCAATTATCGAAGTGTTATTTTATTTCTACTTTCACCCGGCCTAGGCTGTAAACAAGGGCGTTCTCGTTTTTTAAACGCACATCCTGCATTACGCTCTCGGCGATTCGAAGCGGGCGGTCTGCTCAACGCAGCTTGCCCTGTCTGAAACCGAGCGATTGATGCGCCGCAATGAACAAATGAATATTGGACGCTGGTTATTCCCGTTTTTCGCTTTTAAAAAGCTCGTAACACGCGCCGTTTACTGCTTCTGTGGTTGTCGCGGCGCTTATTTTACTTTCTGCTTAACGCTTCCGACCCGGGAATTGCAATATCTTACCAATGGTCGTTTTGACCACGGAAGGGGGTTTGTTAAAACGCTGAAACGCTGTGGAAATTCTAGGGGCTACCTCATCGTACAGTAACCAAGCATTGTTAAACGCATCCTGAGTCGCGTCGTATTTAATCGCCGTCACCGCTGCATTAAAGTCTGATTCATAGCTGTCAGAGACAAAATACTCATCAACAAACTTTCTGGCATTCTCCGTCAGATGCTCGACCTTGAACTCTCCGTGCATGACGGTGGTCAAAAACTCCGCGCCAGTCAAATCCTGCATTCTTAAACGGGCAACA
>CBFHOH010000001.1:306035-359051 GCA_965657335.1 Candidatus Azotimanducaceae bacterium | reverse complement strand
TAAGCACAGGTACACATCACAAAGACAGGATGCGAAATATCGCAGACCAGCCAGGAACATTTAGACTTGTACTTTACAGCGCACGATTATGCCCGGACAAAATCACCGAAAAGTATCACTTTTGCATATTTTGCTGAAGCGTAACGATTCGGCCGGCAGGCACCGCGAGCTGAATCATCAAATACTTTTTAAATTCTGGCGCGTAATTTTGCTCATCAAGCGCGCAAGCCATGCAGATTAACCAGGCGTCTTTCTCCGCCTCTCCAATCGGCAAATGTGCGTGCGCCGGTGGTATCGCAATGCCACCATACTTTTCTGAATACAACTTCGGCCCACCCATCCAACCGCACAAAAATCTGGCTAACTTATCAATCGACACGGTCAGATCGTCCGGGTGCATTTCTCTAATGACGCTTGCATCTGCTCGCTCTTGCATCACGCGATAGAAAGCTTCTACAAGTTTCAGTATGCCCGCTTGGCCGCCCGCAGCCTGAAAAGAAGCGTCACCGTTACCGAATTTTTTTTCTGACATATTTCAACCACTGAATTAATTTTTCATTGCGCGCGGTACCTACCACCTGACCTACAGCGGAGGATATCCTAATGGTACTGTGCGATGTTGTGTTTGCTGTTCATAGGCATAGGCCATGCCTATGAGCATGCCGTCTGAATCGAGCTTACCAACAATCTGAAGTCCTGCGGGCAGGGTACCTCGCGTTACCCCCATTGGCACCGTCACCGCGGGCAAGCCAGTCGCAGGCGCGATTTTCTGGCTATTGTCGCCCCGATATTCCTCGATCGCGTTATCAATGTGCGCCGGTGGATAAGACCAACTTGGGTAGACAAAAACGTCAACGCCGCTACCACCTGCGGCCGAATCCATCGAGGCCACGACATCTTTCATAAATGCCTGTCGACCCGCATGCTCGAGATAATCCGGACAAGAGGTTTCCAGGTCTTTTGGATGGACATCCTTGGGATTTGCCCCAAAAAAACTTAGCCGCTCTTCTATGTAAGGGTCAAACTCACCGCTTTTTAACACTTCCATGACATCGTTAATAGGCGCGTTATTGCCTAAAGACGCTAGATACCGATACATGTCATACCGAAAACGCACGCAAAAATTGTTGGCATTCATATGGCTGTTAAGATTCGTGATCTTGAAGTCTTCCACAATAATCGCCCCTGCTGCTGCCAACTCGACAACGGCGCGATTAAACACCTCGACAACTTCAGGATCCGCATCGCTGGACTGCACCAGTGCTCTAAGCACACCGATTCGTTTACCTTTGAGCGCTTGTCGATCGAGAAACTCGGTATAGTCGACGCCTTTCTGTCGGGGTCGATACGCTGTGTAAGGGTCTGCATCATCTCGTCCAGCGACGACACTCAAAACCTTTGCTGCATCAGTGACCGTCCTAGTCATCGGACCCGTCACATCCCTATCAAAAGCTAACGGTATTACTCCGTCTCTACTCACCAGCCCCATGGAAGAGCGAATACCAAATAACCCGAGATGCGAAGAAGGCCCACGAATGGAATTACCGGTATCGCTACCTATACCTACCACACCAAAACTGGCCGCAACAGCTGAAGCAGTGCCACCACTTGAACCGGCTGGCACGCGCGTCGTGTCATAGGCATTCGCGGTTCGGCCATAAGACGAACTCAATGTTTGCTTTGCGCTGAATGCCCACTCTGCCATATTGGTTTTTGCAATCACGATTGCATCGGCCTCACGCAATTTCTTCACCAAGAAAGCGTCGTTCGGTGGTGTACTTTTTTTTAAAGCAACAGAACCGCCGCTCGTGGGCATATCGTGTGTATCAAAATTATCTTTGAGTAGAACCGGCACACAATATAGCGCTCCCAAATTCTTACCCGCGAGCAGTGCTTCATCAATTTCTGTTGCTCGCAAAATTGCCCGAGGATTATTGAAGATGACAGCGTTCAAACCATTCTTTTTGTCGTAGGCGTTTATCCTATCGAGATAGCCTGAGACGATGTCGACACAAGTTACCTGCCTCAGTTGCAGAGCATCGTGAACATCCTCGATTGTCGCTTCGACAAATTCAAATGGGACCTTAGTTTCAGCCGCTTTCTCAATTTGTGTATCAACGACGGCGTCTTTTTCACTACACGCTGTCAGTAAAATGCAGGTGAGTATCGCAACAAAACCTCTGCTAGCACCGGGAAACCACTCAAAAATTTGAACTGCTTTGGATAGACGTGCCATAGTTCATCACCGTTAAAACACCATTACTACAATATTCGATTGAAAATATACCAACTGCCGTCAGGATACGTCGCTTCTTGTCTAGACGCTATGGAAGACGACAAGATAAAGGCACAGGTGATACAGTGATCGTTAATTTTATCAACTAAAATGCACAAAGCAGGGAGCAAGATGATGGCAAACTTCGGGGTAACGATATTCCCAACCGATACCACAATACAGCCGATCGATGTGGCAAAAGCAGTTGAGGAGCGCGGTCTCGACTCTCTCTTTTTTCCTGAGCACACGCATATACCGACATCACGAGCCACACCATTTCCCGGCGGCACCGACTTGCCAGATTGGTACTGGCGTAGTCACGATCCTTTTGTCGCCCTCGCTGCGGCCGCCGCGGTGACCGACAGAATCAAGATAGGGACGGGCATTTGCTTGGTGACCGAGCGTGATCCAATCACCCTTGCCAAAGAATGTGCCTCGCTCGACGTCATCTCAGAAGGTCGCTTTGTGCTAGGTATCGGTGCAGGTTGGAACGTTGAGGAAATGGAAAACCACGGCACTAGCTTTAACACCCGATGGAAAATCTTGCGTGAAAGAATTCTGGCAATGAAAGAGATCTGGAATAACGACGAAGCAGAGTTTCACGGCGAGCACGTCAACTTCGATCCAATCTGGTCTTGGCCAAAGCCGGTACAGGCAGGCGGGCCACCGATTTGGCTGGGTGCAAATTCCAAATGGGCATTCGATCGTGTCGCTGAATTTTGTGATGGCTGGATGCCCATTGGCGGATCTGGTAGAAACGGCATGCAAAATCTAAAGGATGCCTGTGACAACAGAGGTAGAGAGGTCAGCGAGATCGCAATCGCGTTGTTTGGTGCGCCACTTGATGAAGAAGGTGTGACCGGCAAACTGGCACAGGGTTTTTCTGACATTATTTTTACACTGCCGCAATCCGAGCCGGCCAAGGTGCTAAATCATCTTGATAAAGTCGCCGACCTTGTCGCTAAATTTCGCTAGCAACATTTTATTGTTTCGAGCCACTATCGCGTGACTTGAGAGAGCCTTCTATGCCGCTCTCTCCAAGTTCACGATCGACTCATCGAATGAAATTCGTCGAGGAAAAGATCCATATGGCATCGGATAATCAATCGGAAAACTTAAAACGAAAACAAGCGAAACAGCAACAGACACGACAACGGATCAACCATGAACTCAATAAGCGACCAAAATCGATTTATCCCGCTAGAAGGCGCAATGAACTTTCGCGACTTTGGCGGCTATGCCACTGAAGACGGTGGCTTAGTTAAAAGAGGCAAGCTGTTTCGTTGCGGTTCACTCGCCAATATACCTGAGCATGCACATGCGGCATTCGCTGATCTCGATATTGGCGTTATCTGTGATTTACGTCGCGACGACGAGGTAGAAAATGGGCCAACACCGACAACTGAACCGTTCAGTGTCCGAGTTCATATTCCTATCGCGCCCGGAAGCTCACCACAATTGATGTCAAGTTTTCAGGATCCAAACCAAACTCATCTTGACCGCGTTACATTCATGCGGGAAATCACTCGGGAAATTGCGCGAGATCACGTAGCTTCCTACCGAAAGCTGTTTAAGGAGCTGATGGAGGTTGAAAACGGATTCCTTTTGCACTGCTCTGCAGGCAAAGATAGAACCGGTTTTGGTGCCGCGATGATTCAACGAGCGCTCGGCGTCTCTATGACAGACATCGTCTCCGACTATCTATTGACCAATTCTGCCGAGGAGCTTTTCGAATACATGCTACCGCGCTTCCTTGAAAGATTTGGTGAAGATGCCGATGAAAAAAGCTTGCGGATCATTGCCGGTGTGAGAGAGGAATACCTGACGGCTGCTTTGCAAGAAGTGCTCGACCATTTTGGATCATATGAGGGTTACCTAGATGCAGCGGGACTCGATCAGCACGCACGAAAAGCGCTCAAGTCTCGTCTGGTCGTTCGATAAAGCCACGGACAGCAAGCGCGAAACGTTGACGCTGTCGAGGTTGCATACGACATGCCGCTTCGAAAAACAGATCCTACGATTAAAAGAGACCAACGAAAGCCAATCACAGGAGATAAACAAGTATTAGCCTTATTCAGGATCCTGAAGATCATAGCTTTTTAACCATTTTGATCACGACATTATGGGCACCGTTTGCAGCGATGGCCGTTTCACGCTCAAGCTCGACATACCCTCGGGCAAGGTAGAGCGGCTCTCCTGGAACCGTCGCGCCCAATTCAATCGTTTTAAATCCTTCAACACGAGCAGCCGCCTCTCCAAGGTCGAGCAACAGCGAGCCTATTCCCTTACGCGTCCACTCCGGATGTGTATACATTGCGCGGATTCGCGCCGCTTCAGTCGCCGGATCACTCAAACGATCATCGCGCCCTACAGTGTGATCGCCGCCATATAGCGTTCTGCGCTTACCCCATCCGCCGCAACCGATCATTACTTTCTCACCTGCTTTCACTGTCTCAATCACAAAATAGGTACCATCGCTTATCAGTGAGCGATCAACCCCCATGGTCTCCTGTGCAGCTTCAATTTCAGCTGTTGAAAGGAACGACCGCATGTTCTCTGCGATGGCCAAACGCATAAGCTGCATAATGTTCGGAATATCGTTCGAAATGGCGAGCCGGTGTGTCACCACTGGAGAGTCTCGTTTACTCATAAAAACCTCTTTCTCTTTATACTCGTTGTTCAGTGTTTAGATTTCAAACTGCTTGCTCATATCAAGCGGACTCATTCTAGGCAAAAAAAGCAGAAGCAATTTTCAGTAAAGGTTGATCATGATATAACGAGATATCGACTAACAGATTCTCAATTCATGCGGGCAATTTTATGACTGCAAATACTTCCCCGAATGTCCTGCTCATCATGACCGATCAACATCGGCCCGATCATACCGGGTTCGGCGGAAACCCCACAGTAAAGACACCCAACCTTGACGCTCTCGCGAACAGGTCGATGAGGTTTGATCGTGCCCATGTCGCAAATCCTATTTGCATGCCAAATCGCGCTTCAATCTTTACAGGTCGTATGCCGTCTCTACATGGCACTCGGTACAACGGTATCGCGCTCGACTGGCGAGTAGAGACTTTTCCGAGAGTCTTCAAGCGCGCTGGGTATCACACTGCGCACCTCGGTAAGTGCCATTTACAGAATATGAACATCATGGCATCGGTGGCCAGAAAACAGACCGACCAGTTGCAGCCAGGAGATGCAATCGACCTCAGTCACTATCCTGCAGGCTGGGATCGATACGAAGATCTCAAACGCCACAGGAAAGAAAATGTCCAAATGCCAGACGACTTTTACGGCTTTGGTGAGACTGATCTCGTGGTGGCACACTCCGACCAATGCGGCGGCCATTATTATCAATGGTTGCTGCAACAGGGGATTGATCCTTCTACGATTCAGGGTGATTCAGTCAGCAAGGCGTACGAATCACCATCACACATGGTCTGGAAAACATCTACGCCGGAGGAACTATATCCGACAAGTTACATTACCAATGTCACGACAAATTTCCTCCAAGCGCGCGCTAAGGAACCGGAAACACCCTTCATGGCAGTCGTTTCCTACCCCGACCCGCACCACCCTTTCACACCTCCGGGAAAATACTTCGATATGTATTCCCCCGACGACTATGTCATGCCGGGCACCTATGGCGACAAACACAACGACTCAGCGCCCCACTATCAAAGAGCCATCAGGCAAGGGGCGTCGGGTCTTCGTCGAGGTGTGAATATGTTCGCACCAACGGAAACTGAACTTCGTGAGATGGCCGCAAAAGAATATGGCATGATCTCAATGATTGATGACAGTATCGGCAAGATTCTCAGCGAGCTTGATGCTTTAGATCTGCGAAAAAACACCATCGTCGTGTTTACCAGCGATCACGGCGATATGTTTGGCGATCATGGTGTGATGCTCAAAGGGGCCATGCACTATGAAGGTTGCACAAGAGTCCCACTACTCATCGATGTACCTGCCATGGCCGCCGGGGTTTCTCAAAGTTTAATCTCATCACTTGATCTTGGCCCCACACTACTCGCTCAGGCAGGTCTCAAAGCATTTCACGGCATGCAAGGGTATGACGCCAGCAAACTGTTAACGAATCCTGCTGAAACGATTCGGGATGAGATACTAATCGAAGAAGATCAGCTTAATGATATCCTTCGTGTTGGCACGCCATTAAGAATGAGAACACTGATCACAGAAGAAACTCGGCTGACCGTCTATCAGGGTTATGCGGGCACCGAGCTCTTTGATCTCAACAACGACCCTGAGGAAATGGATAATCTAACAGGTTCACCAGCACTCCAAGCTGAAATGAACGAACGATTGCTTAACGCACTCATCGCAAACGATGACGTTTCCCCAAAACCCACGGCTTTTGCTTGAATTAGCCGCCGTAACGAGAAAGAGGCAGGACGTTAAATATGCTGAATAGGAGACACTTATGAACAATTTGCCGAAAGGTCAAAGCTATCTGTGCGGTCAGGCAAGTGAACCCTTGCTCTACGAGACGATAGGGGCTTGTGTCGAGCGAATTGCAGCGACCTATCCTGACAAGGAAGCGCTAGTTGTTCGCCACCAGGCTATTCGTTGGACGTTCTCCGAGTACAAATCTAGGATCGATGCACTTGCCGCTGGGCTTATCAGCTTGGGTGTCGAGCCCGGAGACCGTGTCGGAATATGGTCTCCCAATCGTGTCGAATGGTGCCTTACGCAATTTGCCACTGCAAAGATCGGTGCAATTATGGTCTGCATCAATCCGGCTTATCGCCCCTATGAACTCGAGTACGTACTCAACAAGGTCAAATGTAAAACGATTGTGACAGCAGAGCAATTCAAGACCAGCGAATATCTACGAATGCTGCAGCAGATGGCACCAGAGTTAGCAAACTGCAAACCAGGGGAACTTAAATCGGAGAAACTGCCGCATCTTACGACCATTATTCGCATGGGTGAGACCGTGTCCCCCGGAATGTTCAATTTCGACAGCGTTTGCCAGATGGGTGACGATACACATTTTGCTCGCATAGCCGAAATTGCGCCAACACTTCAAGCTGATGATGCCATTAACATACAATTTACCAGCGGAACCACTGGTAGCCCTAAGGGTGCGACACTCAGTCACTTCAACATCTTGAACAACGGTTTGCAGGTAGGCGCCGGCATGCGCTTTTCTTCCAACGACCGGCTTTGTATTCCGGTTCCTCTCTACCATTGTTTTGGCATGGTGATGGGGAATCTTGCCTGCATGACTCATGGTGCTTGCGCAGTTTTTCCAGACGAAGGTTTCGATCCAGACGTAGTTCTCGCGACTGTCGTGGAAGAAAAATGTACTGCTTTGCACGGTGTGCCTACCATGTTTGTCGCTGAAACTGATCTGCCGCATGTTTCTGATTACGATCTTTCAACGCTTAGAACAGGTGTTATGGCCGGAGCCCCTTGCCCACTCGAACTCATGCATCAAGTGATCGATAAACTCAACATGAGCGAAATTACCATCATGTACGGTCAAACAGAGACAAGTCCTGTAAATCATATGACTGACATTGATGCACCTGCAGAAAAACGGTGCGGTACTGTTGGCCGGGTCGGACCCTATCAAGAAATAAAAATTGTTGACGAAAGCGGCCGTGTCGTAGCTTTAGGAGACAAGGGAGAGCTTTGCTGCCGAGGTTATTCCGTCATGCAGGGATACTGGGAGGACGAGGAGAAAACGAGCGAAACGATTGACTCCAATGGCTGGCTGCACTCGGGAGACCTCGCGGAAATGGACGAAGAAGGGTATGTCCAGATCGTCGGCCGAATTAAGGATATGATTATTCGCGGTGGTGAAAATGTCTACCCGAGGGAAGTAGAGGAGTTTTTGTATACCCACCCAAGCATTCAGGAGGTGCAGGTTTTTGGTATTCCTGATGAGCGCTATGGTGAAATCGTTTGCGCCTGGGTTCAGCTAAGACAAAACGAAAGCCTCAACGAAGAGGAAGTTAGAGCTTATTGCCGAGATCAGATAACCCACTTCAAAGTGCCGGCAATCGTGCGTTTTGTCGATGAATTTCCCATGACAGTAACGGGCAAAATCCAAAAATTCAAAATGCGTGACGCCATGGTAGAGCAACTAGCAAACGCTTAATTTGCTCCGATGTATTTTATTGCCTGGCTTCGACGGTCTCTCTGGCTTAGCAGACGGGCACTTCCCTCGCGCGAGATACACAACGATACCAGACTGGCATCAGCGGTTTATCACTGTCGCTATTGCGATTGAACCCGCATGTAATCGAATAATTCATCACGCTTTGGATGATGCTTAAGCCACTCAGACACCTCTTTAACTTTTCGCAAGTCAACCTCGCCTAAAAGATCCAGGTAGTGGTCATTGAAATTTTCTTCAGCCGTCTCTCTATGTAGATTACGCTGCCAGGGCTCGGTCATAATGTGCGCAAGTTTATTGTGCAGTTCCAAATACTGAAGTAATTGCCACTCACCGCCGTCGAGCCAAGCATCGTCGCAAGTTGTACACAGATCGATGTGGTTCTCAAAATCAGTTGCGATGCGGTATTTCAGCATAATCCGTGAACATTTCTGGCACGCCAGTGCTTTTGAATTATCAGCAGGGGCAACGTTCTTAGAGGGCATATTTTGATCTAGACTCTGACCACTATCGCGCCATGATCGATAGTTAAGCAAATCGATATGGGTGCCACCACACTTGTCACACTGCCGAGCCGGGAGACCTTGGGCAAGTTTTATCGGCTTTAGCGCCTGATCACGGCAACTATAACAATTCATCATTCATCCCTTTATCTCGCTTAGCTCCATTTATGAATTAATCTGCAAGGCATCATTCGCTGCTGATCAGGCGTTATGAACTGTCAAAATATTGATTTAAACAGCACTGCTAAACGGCGATTCGCAGCTCCGCAATCGACTTTGAAATAACTCTAGATGAAGATCTTAGCAACATCCCCACAAGCACGATTGCCACCAGAATATCTGGCCAACCAGCATCCAATAACCAAACCCCGCCAGCTGCAACAAAAACCGAAAGGTTGGCAGCTATGTCGTTACGCGAACATTCCCAAACCGAATTCATATTGATATCAGCATTACGATGACGCCAAAGCAATGCCAGACACAGTGAATTTGCCGCTAACGCGAGGAGACTAAAAGCGCCCATCAAATTAAAAATGGGTAACTCAGGTTCAACAAATTTATAGGCGATTTGCCCTGTCACCAATAGCGCCGCCAGCAGAATGAGCAGCCCTTTAAATAGCGCGACCTTAGCTTTAGCAACAACTCCGCTTGCGACGACAAGCAAACTTAGACCGTACGTCATCGCATCGCCCAAGTTGTCTAGGCTGTCTGCATAAAGCGCAGTGGACTTGGCAAAATACGCTGCAATTAAAATGACAACAAACATCACAGCGTTAATCACAAGCACGGCTTGCAACGTACCTCTCTGAGAGTCTCTCAATGCATCCGCAGCACAGTCGTTGTCGCAACAACTCATGTCTTATTCCCCGAAATAACGTCTATCAACATTCGACACATCTCGTATTCAGCACTACGGTACCGCCACTTTGAGCGTCCGCCCGACCCTTAAGGCAAAAAATTTTCACTGTGAAAATGGTGCAAGCAATCGAAAGGTCTCTGCTCTTTGGCGAAAATCTATCATCCAGTTGTCTTTATTATGGTAACAGGCAAAGCGCAATGATGCGCCTGATTCGTCGCATCAAGCTCACGTTTCATCTCGAGGCGCCGGGCGATCATGAGCAAGCGTCTCCTGCAGGGTAAAATGCATGAGTTATCCGCAATTAACGCAATTTTCAGCGCCTAGCTTGCTACTTTGGGCACTGCTGGGAGTAAGCAATGGGCTTTTCCTTTGGTACAATCGAGACGCGCTCTCCATATCTCGCATAACCAACATAGTCGCGAATTGCCTGATGCTGAACGCTTCGATTATCCCAAATCACCAATGTATTGGTTGTCCATTTGACTCTGCACTGGGTCCTCAAATTACGCTCTATAAAATCATAGAGCCCGTTTAGCACAGCGTCACTTTCCCATTTCTTTAATTGCTCAATATGTGACGTGAAACTCTTATTGACGTAAAGAATCGCCTGACCCGTTACCGGGTGTTTAACAATGACTGGATGGCTCGCTTTGGGATAACTCTGACCAACTTTTAGCCTAATGCCATAGTTCGCTAAATCAATTTCGCCGTCATGAAACGCGGTTTTATCCAAGAGGAAGTCTTTCATCGCAGGAGATAATTCGTTGTAGGCCTCGCACATATTCGTAAACATTGTGTCGCCACCACCATTCTCAGGGATTTTTGACACATACAAGAGTGACGCGAGAGGCGGTATTTCTTCACATGTCACATCAGCATGCCAAGCCTCGCCATTGGCTTGTTTCGCGTCTGGCTGGATGTCGATAATAAAGAGTTCTTCATCGCCCTGTTTACCGAGGCCATTTCGTTTAGACGGGTGAATATGAATATCACCAAAACGTCGCCCGAAGGCTTTGTGTTGATCGCGTGATAGATCCTGATCGCGAAAGACAAGCACATGATGTTTTGCGAAAGCTACTTCAATTTCACTGAAGGTTTGCTCATCAAGATTTGCAAGGTCTATACCTTTAACTTCCGCACCAATGTTTGGTGTGATTTCTTCAATTTTAATTGTCATTTAATCTGCCCCAAAGTTTTCGGGTATGCGTGCCCACGAAGGCGCTTCATCGGCTAAATTAGTCCTTTCCGGCTGGAACAAGCCAACATCATCGAGCGAACCACCCGCAACACTCACCAATCCAATTTCGAGCTGAGCCCAAAGGCTCGACCCGCAGGTGTCACAAAAGTAGCGCTTTACAGTTCGTTCAGAGCGCGCCACGGTTGCGTAAAACTTCGGATTTCCCTCGGTGGGTGAAAAGTCTACCTGCTTCACGATATAGGCGGCAAAGGCATCTGACCCTGAAAAGCTTCTGCAGTCACTGCAAAAACACATGAGTTGCGTTACTGGCTTTCCCGTAATTTCATACCGCGATGCTCCGCAGCGACAACCCCCGGTTTGCACATCTTTCATCGGTTGACCTCGTTGCAATAACTACTATTTAGCACTCTGTATGCCTGATTGGTTGTGCTTAAGTCAAATCACACCTTGGCATTGAGGTTCAGCAGAGGCATCATATGGCGGCCGGACTGCACCCTCGGCAGATTCTGACCAGAGAGCAAGGAAGCCTCTAAACGGGGTAGTATCATCGACTGATGCGCGAACAAGCGCTAATACCAGTGGTGCCAGCTTGAATAGGTCTTGAAATATGCTTGGTGCAATTAGCGCTCAGGAACATCTCCTGCCTCTCGTAATGTTACTAGCGATGGTGGCTATTGGCATCGAGCTCCGCCTCGGGCATTTCATTGCATTCCTGAGAAATCCCCGGATTCCCGTCATCGGTACTTTGATCCATACGTTTACGTTTCCCCTACTTGCCATTTGTCTTGTGCTGGTAGTACTGAGTTTTGAGCTCCCTTTATCCGAACCACTCTTGATGGGAATACTATTAATTGCTGCATGTCCAAGCGGCGGGTTCTCTAATATATTGGTATTGATTGCCCGCGCTGATATCGCTCTGTCTGTGCTACTAACATCAATCTCCAGTATTTTATCCTTCGTCACAGTTCCTTTGTTTTTCTGGGCATTCGGATATCTAGCACCCGAGCTTTCCGGCTCGGTAAAACTGCCTGTATTGGACACATTGGCACGCCTATTGATACTTGTGGTCCTACCTGTCGGTATCGGTATGATTTGGCTGCACTACAAAGAAGACTTCGTAGTGCAGCACACCAAGCGTTTACAGAAGTACACCCAAATATCGTTGTACCTTACCCTCATTCTGATCTTGTTTGAAAGTTGGAATAGTTTAGAAGTTGGCATTGCCGAGGCACTTCCGTGGTCTCTAGGCCTTTGTTTCACTGCTCTGGTATCTGGGTATTGGGCTTCAAGACTGATTGGCATGACGCCAACGGATTCCGCAACAATCGCCATTGAAGGCTCGATCCGAAACCTTGCCGTTGCATTTTTGATCGCCGCCACAGTGCTGAACAGAGTAGATATCGCCGTACTGCCTTCTGTCTATTTCATTGCCGTGCTATTCGTGGGCTTCGGCTTTGCGGCATTCTGGCGACGCCGAGCGCAATAGTCAGCCGCATGCGCTCGCTGGTTAATTTTCACGCTCAGTCAAATGCGGAATAATATCTCTGGCGACCCGTTCAATTACCTCAAATCTCGGATCGAAAGGTGGCAGCAGCATGACCTGATTTAATCCGGCCTCATTCAGTTCGTTAAGTTGTGCAAGGATTTGATCTTGCGTACCGACCAGACAACTTGCCTGGATAACTTCTTTAGTCACAAATTTTTCTTCTTCAGGTAACACCCAGCAATTGTGACCCGCATGAATCCGCTGATGTCTCCGTTCTTCAGGTATCTGAGCCATCATCTCCGTATACTCTGGCCATATCCCCGCCAAATAATTTGGCGGCTGATGACCAAAATTGCGCAGTTGATCGTAAGCATAATGGACAGCAGCCATCGCAAAGGCACCACACTCGTGCTTCACTCGATCTGAATCAACTGCTTCACCTTTGTCAAGCACCACCATTGTCGTTAGTGCGGTGGTGTAAAATTCGTCTCGCAAGAGTGTTCGTCCCGTATCCTGAGCACCCTTCTCGATCATCGACCACATGGCTTCCATACCCCCCGAGTTTGCAGCGAAAGCAAGTACGGCTCCATCGCCATGCTTCCCTGCTAAGCCCAGAGATCTGGGCCCAAAACCGGACACGTATATTGGAATCTTGTCTTCGAAGTTGACGAAACCCTTGTCAGACATGATATGCCGTATTGGTACGCCACTGTCGGTATCGGTTACGCCGCTCATTGCTTCCTGACCCCGTAGTAGCGGTGCGACTTCCGTCAGGTAACGATCGAACTCTTTGATACGCTGGGGTGGCTGCCCCATCACCCTCATCGCCGTATTGCCGGCACCAACACCAAAAAAGGTTCGTCCCGGCGCGATAGCATTAATGGTGGCGATACCAGCAGCATTAACAGGTGCTGGTCGCGTACTCGCAACAGCGACACCGGTGCCAAGTTTAATGCGTTTGGTCTGGGACGCCACGAGCGCGAGCGTTGCATAACAATCAGACCAAAGCATCTGACTATCGGCCATCCAAGCATGACTATATCCCAACTCTTCCGCTCGTACGACGTAACTAATGTCGTTTATGTGCGATGCAACGCAGATTCCAAGTTCCATAGATATCTCCTGATATTGCGTTCGTTATCTAGACCAGCCTCCGCTGTATGCCCTAATACAAACGATGATACGATGATATTCCTTAGCATAAGTTAGGCAAACAGGAAAACGCAATGAGCCAGCTACCCGAGTCAACCGAAGTACTTATTATTGGCGGCGGAATTGTTGGCTGCTCAATCGCCTACCATTTGACTAAATTGGGTATTAAAGATGTCGTTTTACTTGAGCGGAAACAATTAACCAGCGGCACCACATGGCATGCCGCAGGCCTCGTAGGTCAACTGCGTGCGACGCTGAATATGACCCGACTTGCCCAATATACGGCGCAGTTGTTTAAGGACCTTGAGGATGAAACTGGCCAATCTACGGGCTATACGCAAACTGGCTCGCTGACGCTCGCATTAAACGGTGAACGACTCGAAGAACTTAAACGACAAGCAACCATGGCTAATGCCTTTGGGGTTGATTGCAAAGTTATAGATACTGCATTTGTAAGGCAGCAATGGCCCGACATTAACACTGATGCCATCGCGGGTGGCGTGTATCTTGAGGGCGACGGTCAGACTAATCCGGTTGATACTACCATGGCGTTGGCGCGCGGAGCCCGCAAAGGCGGCGCACTCATTCTAGAAAACGAAACGGTTGAGGGGCTGTTAACTGAGAGCAACAAAGTCATCGGCGTCCGTACACAAAATGGCGAATCGATTAAGGCACAGAAGGTGGTTATTGCCTCAGGTATGTGGGCGCGGGATTTTGGCGCAAAACACAACGTTTCCATACCGCTTCAAGCAGCTGAACACTTTTATCTGGTTACCGAGCCGATTGAGGCGTTACGACAGATGCGCCCTACACTACGCGTGCCTGATGAGCATGCATATTACAAGGTTGACACTGGGAAGCTTTTGCTAGGCGCCTTCGAACCCGTTGCTAAACCATGGGCCATGGATGGGATCCCGGAACACTTTGAGTTTGATTCTCTTCCCGACGATTTTGAGCATTTTGAGCCGATCTTTGAAACCGCACTGAATCGATACCCCGCTCTTGAAACGGCCGGTGTGAGCTTGTTTTTTAATGGTCCGGAAAGCTTTACGCCTGATGACCGGTATTTGTTGGGGGAAACGCCCGAACTGAAAAACCTGTTCGTCGCCTGCGGATTCAACTCCATAGGCATTCAATCTGCAGGCGGCGCAGGTAAAGTACTTGCGGACTGGATAAAGCTAGGGCATCCACCGATGGACCTCTGGGACGTTGATATTCGACGAACTTTTCCATTCCAAAGCGAAAAACCATACTTGTATGAACGCACGAAAGAATCGCTTGGACTGCTGTACGCAATGCATTGGCCAAATCGACAGTATGAGACCGCCAGAGGCATCAGACACGGACCGCTACACAAAGAGTTCTTGGCAAAAAACGCAGTCATGGGTGAGCTGGGTGGCTGGGAAAGACCCAACTGGTATGCCAAAGGCATAAGCCCTGAATATCAGTACACATACGGCAAACCCAATTGGTTTGCTGGTTGTTACGAGGAATGCCAATCCATTCAAAATGATGTTGCATTGATCGACATGGCGTCTTATCCCGTATATAGCATCAGAGGGTCGGAGGCGCTAGCTGCCCTAAACTATATTTCGTCGAACAATTTGGATGTAACGCCAGGACAAATTGTTTATACACAATGGCTGAATGACAGAGGCGGCATCGAGGCCGACGTCACGATTACGCGCATCGCTGAGAATGAATTTATGATCGTTAGCGCCTGCGCTTCGGAACTTAGAGATTATCAATGGCTGAAAAAGCACACCGTCAGTCGGGATGTCATCGTCGAAAACATCACTGACCGAGTATCAATGCTGGGTATCATGGGTCCAAACTCTAGGAAACTATTGTCTCAAATTTCGCAACACGATACCGGTGACGGCGCTTTGCCGTACTATCATTCCCGTTCGTTTGATGTGGACGGTAAGGCACTCCGGGCAAACCGTTTAAGCTACGTTGGTGAATTGGGTTATGAACTCTACTTCGACCGTGCTGATGCGAAGGATATTTTTAAGCGCATCCAAACTGCCGGGCAAGATCTTCGCCTTGGCTATGCAGGATTTCATGCAATGAACGCATGTCGAATAGAAAAATCATTCAAGCACTGGGGTCACGATATTCATGACGCTATTAATCCCTATCAGTCTGGTTTGGGATTCGCTGTTGATATGACAAAAGACACTTTCATCGGCAAGCAAGCACTACTCGGGAAAAAAGGCAGGCAATCAAAAAGGCTTGTATCGATCGCATTGACAACAGATGATGCACCTCTGCTGATTCACGATGAACCTATCTTCTGCGACGACCAAATGATCGGCTTGACCACTTCTGGCGCCTGGGGCTTTCGGGTCGACAAAAGTCTTGGAATTGCTTTGTTGGAACACCCGGAAGGCATCAACGGTAGTTTTTTTGCAAACAGAAAGTTTGAGATTGAAGTGGCCTGCGAGCGATATCCAATCGACATCAGACTTGGTGGATTTTACGACCCAAAAAATGAACGAATGAAAGGCTGACAGAAAACTGATGAAAACGAAAAGCAACCAAGCTGTACTGCTCGTTAATTTGGGCTCTCCAAACAATACAGATGTATCGTCAGTCAGACGTTATTTGAATGAGTTTCTAATGGATCCCTATGTGATCCAATTGCCTTGGATACTTCGACGCTTGATCGTCGGCTTATTCGTTCTTCCGTTTCGGCCAAAAGCTTCCGCGCACGCCTACCAAAGTATCTGGACCAGCGAGGGGTCACCGCTTATCGTCTTATCCATGAAGTTGTTGAAAGCCGTTCAGGAGAGAACTAAGACCCCTGTTAGAATGGCGATGCGCTATGGCAACCCGAGTATTGAGTCGCAAGTGCTAGAGATCTGCGATCTACCGAACATTGATGAAATTCTACTCGTACCGCTTTACCCACACTATGCCGAGAGTACGATCAAAACCACGATCGCGGAGACCGAACGTGTTATCAAAAAACACCAACTTGCTATCAGTCTGAAGGCTATCGAGCCATTCTATGATCAACCAGGCTACATCGAAGCCTTGGTCAAAAGCGCCCAACCGTGGACAGAGGATCCGTCGCATTTTGATCATGTACTATTCAGCTATCACGGCCTGCCCGAATCGCATCTCACCGGCACTGATCCAACGGGCAATCACTGCCTGAACCAGGAAAATTGTTGCAGTGTGTCTTCTGCCGCACATGCCACCTGCTACCGCCATCAGGTACTCAAGACCACCGAGTGCTTTGTCAATGAAGCTGGACTAGAGCCAGAGCAGTACACCGTTGCTTTTCAATCTCGCCTTGGGCGCGCTCGCTGGCTTGAACCCAGCACGAATGACACGTTGATTGAGTTAGCCAACGCCGGAGTGAAAAAGCTGTTGGTGCTTTGTCCGGCATTTGTGAGTGATTGCCTGGAGACGTTGGAAGAGATCGAACTTCAAGGGGCAGAAACTTTCAAATCTCACGGCGGCGAATCACTGACGTTGATTCCCTGCCTGAATGATAATCCGTTGTGGGTCGACAACCTGATGGAGCTGATCGAAAGCAGCGCCTGAACTATTTGCCTTTGAATTCTGGCTGACGCTTCGTCAGAAACGCGTCTATTCCTTCATTTTTATCCTCGGTTTGCAACAAAGCTCCCTGCCCTATTTTCTCCATCGTCAAGGCTGCCTCCTTGCTACCCTCCATACCCTTGTGCACCATCAGTTTCATAAACTGAGGAACAAACGGCGCAAAAGTTGCCAGATGAGCCGCACGTCGCTCTAACTCTGCCATCAAATCCTCTGACTCAGTCACACAGGTAACCAAGCCAATTTGCAAAGCTTGCTCTGCACTTATTGGCTCACCCATCAACATCATTTCCATTGCCCAACCGCGACCAACAATTCTTGGAAGTCGCACGGTTGCCCCACCTCCGGGGATAATGCCAAGCTTTCCTTCCGGCGTGCCAAAGCGACTGCCTTTTGCACAAATACGCATATCACAGCCGAGCGCAATTTCGAGACCACCCCCCATGCAGATCCCGTCGATCGCAGCGATGGTCGACTTTGGAAGTTCTTCGAGTTGCTGTGCTAGTCCCTGAACGATCGGTTCCAGCGCTTTTTTTAAATCCCGATGCATGACCTCATTTAGATCAGAACCCGATGCAAAGGATTTGCCCCCCGCCCCGGTAATACCAATCACACGTACCGCCTCGTCAGCAGCGGCGAGCGCAACCGCTGCCTGTAATTCACTCAGCGTTAGTAATGAAATGGCATTGTGTTTTTCTGGACGATTAATCGTGATGAGCGCGAGTGATTCTCTGACTTCGTAGAGAATACACTCGAATACCGGAGAGGCATTATGCGCTGAATCTGATGTGCTGCTGTCTAGGTTCATTTTCGTGTTCATCATGAAAGGGAGCGACAGGCTACTGACACTTTCACACAGATTCAAGCCCGCTTTTCTCTGGTAATTCAACAGGATTCACAAATCTGATCTAATTAGGCAGTGTTTTGCTTGACGGCGGGTCACATTCCAACCCTTGATGACTAAACAATCGCATCTCAAAATACTTGTTTGCCTCATGTCTTCGACGGTTTCGACTAGCGCCGTTGCTGCGAGATTTCCTGCAAACGAAACACGCCTTTTCATCCTTTGGTTTAACAAAAAACGCTGAGAAAGCGACTTAACAAAGATATAGGCGCCTTTCCTCCGCTAATCTTGTGCATTTACACCGGCAATGGCTTAATACCGCACCTAAAACTGACCGTAAACAAAAGGTCTGCAAATTGTTTTTAAAAAAACAGCTATCTCTTATTACCGGCACACAATGCTGGCTCCGCTACCCTGTGCTCGCGGCGCTGTTTCTGTTCCTTCAGGTAAGCGAAGCGCAGGCCCAATCTGCTGGGTCCACTCAGCTTTTGTCAGGTGTCAGCACAACACTTTCAACGAATCGTGGAATTCCCGTTGGTTTGATACTCGACAAGCAAGACTCACCCTATTTGTTTTGGGCTGAGTTGGGTGGCGGTAAATTGCATTTGCTAGAGAGAACAGAAACTGGCAGCTATCTCACATTAACCACCACACCCATATCTATCGGCAAGGCAGGTTTTGGCAAAGAAATTGAAGGAGACCTAAAAACACCCGTTGGGATCTACAAAATCATTTCCTTCCTGAACGACGATCAACTAACAGACAAATATGGCACAGGCGCATACCCACTGAACTATCCCAATAAATGGGATCAAATTAAGAAGCGCACGGGGCACGGCATTTGGTTACATGGCTTACCCAAAGGGGTAACCGAACGACCTTTATTAGATAGCGATGGCTGCGTTGTGATATCCAATAACATCCTTGACGGACTCAACAAGTACATCAACATCGGAGAGAGTACGTTTGTGCTTTCAGAAAAACTAGAGTGGCTACCGCCTGAAGCGCCTCAACCTGAGCACGATTTGATCGGGACACTGAACGCTTGGAAAAAAGATTGGTCAGCTAACGACAACGATGCTTACCTCAATCATTACCATCCAGATTTCACCGATTCTAGAAGGAACCTTACGCAGTGGAAAACCTACAAAAAGAGAATCAACAAGGCAAAACAAAATATCCGAATAAAACTCAGCCAACTTAGCATCATTGCCTATCCTGGCGAAGAAAACCTAGTTTCAAGTCGATTCTATCAGGACTATCAGAGCAGCGATTTTAGCTGGCGCGGTTGGAAGCAACTTCTATGGCGCCGCATTGATAACGGTGAGTGGAAAATTCTCTACGAAGGAAACGGTTGATGCACATGTATGAGGCAAACAAGCTTTTTCGACTGGTCATCAAGATTTTTTTACTGTCCATACTTGCGTCCTGCTCCTCAACACCAGAGCAGGCAGAAAGTCCAATCGAGGCAGCGCCAGTCAAAAAATCCAGCACGCCTAACGTGACCAGTGAAGCGCCGAAGCTGCTACCGAAACAAGAGACGCCGCCACAAGAGACGCCTCAAGAGCAGACACGCGACATACCGCGCGAGGATGAGACTTTTCGCGAGCTACAAGAGGCGCCTGCTCAGCCAGACAAAGAACGGTCTGCTTCGATTCAGCTTTGTGAGGAAATTGGCGCAAAGCTTGGCAGCGTAAGTGTTGATGACTGCTTACAACAGAACCTGATTCATTCGAACCTCAGCGTCGAGGGCCGGTCGCTGGCGTACCGGGACTTTTCTCCGCTCAAAGACAAACCGCCGCTAGGACGAGTACTCGTTATTGGCGGTATTCACGGAGATGAGTTTTCTTCTGTTTCCATTTTGTTTAAGTGGATGCGTATCCTGAACAAGCACCATTCGGGACTTTTTCACTGGCGGTTCATACCCGCTATGAACCCTGATGGACTGCTGCGGAAAAAATCACAGCGGCAAAATCACAACGGTGTCGATCTCAACAGAAACTTTCCGACAAAAGATTGGGCAACGCATGCTATCGCACATTGGCGAAACAAAACGCACAGCAATCCTCGGCGTCATCCGGGTTTAACCGCTGCAAGCGAACCAGAAACTAAATGGCTGGTAAATCAAATTGACGCATTCAATCCTGATGTCATCATTTCAATGCACGCACCCTATCACTTAGTCGACTACGATGGCCCACCAACAGCACCGGACAAACTTGGCGGTTTGTATTTGCGCGATCTAGGCGTATTTCCTGGTTCGCTAGGCAACTATGCTGGGATTGACCTAGATGTGCCTATTGTTACCGTTGAATTAAAGTCTGCAGGCATCATGCCCTCGAAAAAGGAAATCGATACCATGTGGTCTGACTTAATTCTCTGGCTGAGAGATCAACTGTCCCATCAAACTTCTGACGTCGACGCTGGCAGTGGTGTTTCCGAATTAATCTTCGGTCAGTGAGTTTGGTCGCCCAGAGAGATTTTTCTTGGCAACGCGAGTTGTTGGCTATCAATTATTCTCGCGGGGGTGAAGGTTTGCAGTCATTTTAACCTCTGGCTTTGGAGCCGCACCTGACCACCCGCTTGGAAGATAGTCAGACACGCCAATTAAAATAGACACCACACTTTTTTGGATCGAAGCAACGTCTTCAATGATACGGCCATCGCGACTACGTCCGAAAGACATCGCTCGGTGACGGGAACCTGCTTTGATGTCCCATTCAACATCGACCAGTACTTTTCCGCGCTGAATCACCAACAAGCTACTAGCGTGCTGTTTCTTCGCATAATCAACGGCTTCTGCTAATTTGGCATCATCCCAGCTTTGCTTGCTCGGTCGATCACTTGCCCCCAGAACAGGCAACGAAAGATTCGAAGTCATCATCGATATCAACAGCATCTTAACGCATGCCGTCGCCTTCATTTTCGAATCTCTGGCAAGCCAATGAGACTTGTTTTTAGTTTGGTTTTTTGAGGAACAATATCAGTACTGCGCTGAGCATGTTCGCCCCTGCAACGACTAAAATAGCACCGTTATAGTCGCCAAATACGTCGTAATAGTATGACGTCGCCAGAGGCGCACCCGCGGTCAGCATGATGCTAAATGGCATCGCAGCACTGCGCACACCACCTAGATAACGTCTACCAAAATAAGACGCCCAGATCACTTCCTGTAACGGGATCATGCCACCCCAGCCAAACCCAAGCACAGCAAAACCCGTCACCAGAATAGGCAGACTAGCGACCTGCGCGCCATAGACAATAACGAACAGTGAACCACCGGTAATTGCTGCACTGATTGAAGCAAGCGGCTTGGGTTGCAGTCCATCAATCAACCAACCCCATATCGGCTTTGACACAAGCGCAGGCACCGAGGCTATCGTGATCATCAGCGCCGCAGTAGTTCTGTCGTAACCTGCATCAGTCATAAAAGGAACTGTCTGGATTAACATGACTTGAATAGTAATGCCGAACATACCAAAGGCAATCACCAGCCAATAAAAGGTCAGGCTGCGCAACGCCTGAGCACGCGTCATTGAGTTGTTAAAGTCATCCTCGGCTTTCTGCGCGAACCCTTGGCTAACCTGATCGTCGCTCTTGCCATCAGGGTTTAAGTTATGGTCTTCGGGGGAGCGACGCATCGCCATCGCCGTTGGCACAACGCAAATAAACGCACCAATCGATAACAGCTGCCAGCCTGTTCTCCAGCCGTACAAATCAATTGCCCAAGTGGCTAGTGGTGTTAGCAGAACACCTGCGAACGAAACCCCCATCGCCGCAAACGCAACTGCGCGCCCCCTGAAATCGACAAACCATTTCGCCAGCGTCACGTTCACTACCAAATTCCCAATTAATGATGCCCCGATCGTTAACACGATGCCGTTGAGCAGCACCCACTGCCACAAAGCGTCAATTGTTGAGAGTAAAAAAAGTGCAACCGTGAGAATTACAGTACCGCCGAGCATAAATCCGCGTGCACCCTTTCGGTCAACCAGACTGCCGATAAAAAAGCCTGTAAATGCCATCACCACCTGGCCGATGGTTCGCGGAAGCGTGAACTCAGCTCTGGTCCAGCCAAGCTCGGTCGTCATTGGCACCATGAATGGGCCAACGACATAGCTCTGTGCTCCGACCGATACGAATTGCGCGATAAATGCCGCAACGATCAGCCAATAACCATAATAGATGGGTCGCGACAAAGTGGCTCCTTGCCTTTCTCAGGTGAATGCTTAGGTGATGGTGATGGTTATTGCTTTCCGGATACCGCGACTTCTATCAAATACGGCTTACCAGAATCGAATCCGCGCTTGACTGCCCTGGACAAATCGTTAGCGTCGTCAATCACTTCTGCGTCAAGCCCCATGCCCTTTGCCATTTCTGCAAAACCGAGAATTGGATGAGTCAGATCCATATGCGGATAAGGTTTGTTCGACGTTTGACCAAAGCGGTTTCGATAAATATCAATATTGTGCTTCAGCACTCTGTATTCCTTGTTAGAGAATATCACAAACACGATCGCAAGCTCATGATGAGCGGCTGTCCATAACGCCTGGATACTATACATCGCCGAGCCATCACCGGAGGTACAAAGCACCGGCCTGTCCATGTGCGCAACCTTCACCCCGAGGGCACCCGGGATGCCCTGGCCAATACCACCCCCTCGACCACCAAAGTAATCACCCGGACAGGAAAACTCAAACCCGGCGGCAATTTCAACTGAAGCAGTGATCGACTCGTCTACCACGATCGTTCCCTCTGGAATGGATGACGAGATTTCCAAAATCGCTCGCGCCGGCGTCATCGGCTGAAAGTCCCACTGGGATTTCAGGCGAGCCTGCGACGCGGCGATATTAGCAAGCTGTCTATCTTTCAGCGCTTCGTTTCGAGCAACCGATTCTGCTTCATAAGCTTTGCCTGCGGTTGTCTGAAGGAGTCTGAGTATGCTGTCAATGCTCGTCTTTAAATCACCCAGCAGCGACATTGTCACAGGGAACTTGAAAGCAGCCCTTGACGCCGCTGAACACAGTTGAATCGTTTTTGCGCCTTCGGGCATTAAGCCGCCTTGATCGAACCACACTTCCTCAAATTCAGGGCTATCAGTCATCAAAATCAAATCATGTGCAGCTAACAATCGTCGAATACCCGCCGCTTCAAATGGCAAACGGCCCTGGTTGTGAATATCCTTTCCGGGAAAAGCGTTTTGGGCCCTCAAACCCTCGTGATAGACATGCGCCCCGGTTCGTTCTGCAAGCGACACCATCAACTGGACAGAGCCTGTCGCTGCAACGTCATCACCCACCACGATCGCTGGGTTCGTCGATGCCAACAGCATTTGCACTATCTGGGCGACACCCTGTTGTTCCGCTTGAGTAGCACGAAGGTATTCGCCCGAAGTCCGGGCCTTCAGTTCGGTTTCCTGAACCATCACGTTGATAGGCAAAGCGACAAAAACAGGCCCTTTCGGTTCTTCGTTGGCAATCTGAAACGCCCGCCGCATGACCTCACTCACTTCATCGGCGTCTCTGGGCTCCGCGCTCCATTTGGTCACTGGCGCCGCCATCGCGACTAAATCGTGTGACAATAGGGGTTCTCTAAGTCGCATTCGGGTGTCTTGTTGACCAGCGGTCACAATCATCGGTGATCTGGACTTAAGGGCGCCATACATCATGCCCAACGCATTGCCGAGCCCCGGCGCAACATGAAGGTTAACCAGACCGGTTTTGCCACTGGCCTGGGCATAAAATCCCGCAGCCCCAACGGCGACACCCTCATGCAGCGTCACGTAATACTTGAACGCCGGGTGGTCTATCAGGTTATCCAGCAGCGGGTTTTCAGTTGTGCCAGGATTCCCGAACATGGTGTCGACACCATGCAGCGCCAAGCTTTCCATAAAAACATCAATTCCGCGCATCTCACTCTACCTCATGGCGACAATCATTATTGATCACCCACAGTGACATAAACACTAGGGAATGAAAATATCTCTCCTAAAAATGCTCGGAACGCTCGGCAAAAGGTTTCGTATCCAGCGTATTATTTAAACTCGCGCAACAATCGTGATTCAAAAACCAGCCTATCCTTGATCAATTCGCCAGCAAGAACTTGAACCTGTGCGGTTGCTTGTGGTTCCATGAAGGTCACTCAATCAACACAACATCCGACAACAATCATCACTGTCTGATTTCATTCGATTTTTTCAATCTGGGAGAGCCTCATGCGACCAAACCATTTTCTACGCGCTATCAGAGCCAATAAACAAACGATCGGTGCGTGGCTTGGTCTAGATTCAAGCTTTTCTGCAGAGGCTATGGCCAATGCAGGATTCGATTGGGTTTGTCTCGACATGCAACACGGCATGCTTGATTACAACGACATTAAAATTATGCTTCCCGCAATCTCAACGACTGACACCACCCCACTCGTGCGAGTGCCATGGAACGAACCCTACGAAATCATGAAGGCGCTCGATGCAGGCGCTTATGGCGTCGTTGTTCCCATGGTGAATAATCGCGAGGAAGCCGAGCGCGCAGTCGCCGCTTGTCGTTATCCACCCGAGGGAAACCGTTCTTTTGGCCCGCTCAGAGCGTCGGTTTATGCCGGCGCTGGCTACGCTCAGGAAGCAAATTCAGAATTGGCCTGCATCGTGATGATTGAGACCGAAGAAGCTTTGCAAAATCTTGATGACATTATGTCAACACCGGGTGTCGATGGCGTTTATATCGGACCATCCGATCTGGCGTATGCACTTGGTTTGGCACCTACCGGCGACAATAACGATCCATTGCACGTCCAAACAGTGACGAAAATTTTCGAAACGGCAAAGAAACACGGCATTGGAGCGGGGATTCATACAGGTAGCGTCGAATACACAAAAAGATATCTCGAACAGGGATTTCACATGGTCACGCTCGGTCAGGATAGCGGCTTTATGACACGAATGGCTCGCAAGGAACTCGCGCAGGTGCGCAATGATACCGGCGCCGAAAAGATCGACACTAAAGGTAATTTTTACTAAATGCGGCTTTGCTTGTTACGCACAAGAGCTCACTATTTATGAAAGAATCTTTTCTGAAACCACTGGGATTCTTTTTCCTTGCACTCGCGCTATTAGGTTTTGTGTTACCGATATTACCGGGCACCCCATTTTTGCTGCTATCAGCTTGGTTCTTCGCCAGGTCCTCAGAGAAATGGCATGCCTGGCTGCTCAACAGCAAACTTTTTGGCCCCATTATTCTCAACTGGGAAACTCACCACTGCATCAACCTTCGTACAAAATACGTCGCGATCATTTCGATGCTGGGCGCCGGCGGTGCTTCAATTTTTTTCGCGGTTGACGATATCCGCCTGAAACTAGCAGGCGGCATACTGATGATGATCGGCACGAGCGTGATCCTGATGATTAAAACCTGCCCCTCACCAAAGTCTCATTCTACCGACTGCCAATCTTGACTGGCACAAAAAGGTTGGACGATTTAATACACCAGTCCCCATATGACCGAGGCACCAACGACTGTTAAAGCACCGGGCGCCGGTCTTTCCAGGGGCTGGCCTGCTCAAGTTGAGCAGAGATTTGGAGCAGCAAAGCTTCGTTACCAAAAGCTGCGGCAAATTGAACGCCCACCGGCAAATCGTCTTTACTCCAGTGCAAAGGCAAGGATACCGCTGGGTTTCCTGTCGCATTGTAGAGATGCGTGTAGCCCCAAAATTGCTGGAAATGACGACCATACTTGTCTTGATCTCCATCATTTGTTGCCATAAAGCCGAGCGGCACAGGCGGTTGCAGCAGGGTTGGGCTCAAGATCAAATCATATTGCTGAAATTGCTTTTCTACTTGCCTTCCAGCTGCATGGATCACGGAAACAGCTTTAGCGTACTCTTCAGCGCTGAATGTCTTGCCAAGGTTGGCAGCATTCATCGTATTAGTTTCGATAAAATCCAACGATAGCGATTCGTGACCTAACGCCTGAGCACGGGTTTGTAGCGCGTTCGCAGCATTTGCACAAACCAGAATATGCGTAGCAGCAGAAAATAACGCTTCATTGAGACCCAGCTGTATGGCTTCAACGCGGTGTCCTAACCCTTCCACTAACGAAACGGTCGCAGCAATTGCATCAACACACTCGGCGTCTGCTGACCCAACACCAGACGCTGGCGACATATCTAGCCCGATACGCAACTGCCGAGGTGCAGTTTTTATAACGTCAAGGTATGAACCTTCAAAGTGAGGCGCATGGTATGGATCTCCCGGTGCTGGGCCATGAGTCACGTCAAGCATCAGCGCACTGTCTCGGACCGTTCGACTGACAACATGGGTCGTTGCCATACTTCCCCACCCTTCACCTACGTCAGGCCCGAGCGGTGTGCGACCCCGAGTTGGTTTAAGTCCGACAAGCCCACAACAAGATGCTGGAATCCTTATAGATCCCCCACCATCGCTTGCATGCGCCGCAGGCAAAATTCCTGCCGCAACAGCCGCAGCAGCCCCACCACTGGAACCCCCAGGTGTTCTCGTTAGATCCCACGGATTCTTACAATTGCCCAACATGACGGATTCGGTCGTCGCTGCAAGTCCAACTTCGGGTGTATTTGATTTTCCCATGATGATTAAGCCCGCTTGCCGGTATCGCTTTACAATTTCTGCATCGTGGTCTGGCACAAAGCCTTCATAGAGCCGACTGCCCATCGTGCATCTAACGCCTTTCACCATCGTTAGATCTTTGATTAAAAATGGCACTCCGGCCAACGGTGAACTATTGGGAGACGCATCACAGACCTTCGCCTCTTCTAAAGCCGCCTCAAACATCGGTGTCACTATCGCATTCAGGTCAGGATTCAAAGCCTCAGCGCGTCTTATCGCAGCCTCGATAACCTCGCTCGCAGTAACGTCTTTATTTTTGACTAAAGCTGCCAACTCAATCGCGTCAAACTTTGAATAGTCATCCATCATAGATTGCTCCAAACAGTTTCATTTACATTAATGGGACAATAACTTACCTCTGAGCAGACAACCTTTCCAGCAAGCGCTGCAGGCGAAATATCTTGCTCATTTGAGTAAAACTTAAAACATTCGTAGTATATGAAACCGTTTGTTGGACAACCAACTTATCCGTCGTTATTCCAGAGAGAGACAACACCATGCCTATTGTTAATATTTTTGAGCTTGCGGAGAAAGAAAAAGCCGATATTGAAAATCTCAGCGTCGACCAACTTAAAGCCGAGATGGCAAGCAACAAGGATTTACTGCTCATCGATATTCGGGAAATACAGGAAACCATTGACCTTGGGACAATTCCGGGCGCAATTCACTGCGCACGCGGTATGTTGGAGTTTTGGGCAAGTCCCGCGAGCCCTTATTATCGCGACTACTTTCAGGAAGATCGTCGCACTGTCGTATTTTGTGCCGGTGGCGGCCGCAGCGTCTTCGCAACCAAAGCGCTTGAGGGCATGGGATTTACAGATGTTGCCCATCTGGAACCGGGCTTTGGCGGTTGGAAAAAGGCTGAAGAACCGATCGAAGACGTCGCTTCAACTAGCCGATGGATGAGGAAAGATAAATAACATGCTGGATTCAATTCAACTTGGCAAAAACACTGGCCTGAGGGTTTCAAAACTCTGTCTGGGTACTATGAATTTCGGCGAGCCGGGTCGCGGCCATCAGGGCGACTGGACCTTAGGTACTGAACAGGCCCGCCCCATCTTCAAAGCAGCGATTGAGCAAGGTATCAACTACTTCGACTGCGCAGATATCTACGGTGTTGGCGCTTCTGAATTGGTAGTGGGCCAACTATTGAAAGAGCTTTTGTCACGGGATGAGTACGTGTTGACGACGAAGGTATCAATGCCAATGGGCCGTGCAGCGAACCAGGGAGGACTTTCCCGTAAGCACATTATGGAGGGCGTCGATAATTCTCTGAAACGACTCGGTCACGACTACATCGATCAACTCATCATTCATCGTCATCCCCACGGTATTCCGGGTCAGGCACAAACCCCGATAGAGGAAACGCTGGAGGCACTGAATGATGTCGTGAAAGCCGGTAAAGCACTCTATTTGGGTGCATCTTCCATGTTTGCCTGGCAATTCGCTGAGCTGCAAATGACCGCAGAGAGAAATGGCTGGACCAAATTCATCTCAATGCAGAATCACCTTAATCTTATCTATCGCGAGGAAGAGCGCGAGATGATTCCTTATTGCGTAGATAGCGGCGTCGCGGTGACACCTTGGTCACCCCTTGCACGAGGAATTTTAGCTGGTGCCTACCAGGGCGGATTCGATAAAGGCAGTACCACGAGATCTTCGGGACAAGATAAAAAGCGAACCGAATCGCTATACCACGGCGAGAACATCTTCCAAATTGCCGATAGAGTTGTTGAAGTGGCAGAAAAATATGGCAAAAAACCGGCGCAAATAGCAGTCGCTTGGCTATTTACCGTTGAGGGTGTGACGTCTCCAGTTGTCGGTGTTTCAAAAGAAGCACAGCTAGCCGATCTCGTCGAGGCCACAAAAATAGAATTGGCAGCCGAGGACAAGGCCTATCTTGAGGAGCTTTACCAACCGGTTCAGAACTTGCTTTCTATTGGCACCTCCTAGCAACCCATTCCACAGGCAGCTGTCAGCAAGGAAGAGAACCCATTAGTTGGTTGTCATCTGGAGGCTAATGGCGATTAGCGCGCGTCAGTGGTTTATGATAAAAGTACGGAAGAAAAAGTAATGACAGGAACAAGCGGTATGGCTGAGTACGATCTAATCATTCGAAATGGACACGTTGTGGATGGCAGCGGCGGCACATCTGGCATCGTCGATGTTGCGGTAAAAGATGGCTTGATTCAAGCCGTTGGCGAGACCCTATCAGGTACCGCAACGGACGAAATTGATGCCGCTGGGCTCATCGTCACACCTGGTTTCGTTGATGTGCATACCCACTATGACGGTCAAGCGACCTGGGACTCTCACTTGAACCCTTCATCCAACCTTGGCACCACTACCGTGGTCATGGGTAACTGTGGCGTTGGATTTGCACCTTGTAAACCGGAAGATCACGACGTACTGATCCAGCTGATGGAAGGTGTAGAGGAGATTCCCGAAACCGCGATGGCAGAAGGATTGCCATGGACCTGGGAGACCTTTCCTGAGTATCTCGATATGCTCGATGCTAAACCTCGTGATATCGATATCGCCGCGCTAGTACCACACGGCCCTGTGCGCGTGTATGTGATGGGTGAGCGCGCAGTAAATCGAGAAGCGGCAACCGACGAAGATATTTCAAAGATGCAGGCATTAATTGCAGAGAGTGTGGACGCCGGTGGCGTCGGCTTTTCTACTTCTCGAACACTCGTACATAGAACCAGCACCGGCAGCCCCGTACCCACCTACAAAGCCGCGACACACGAATTAAAACAGCTAGGTCTGGCGCTTTCTGGTGAAAAAGGACACGTGTTTCAGCTGATATCCGATTGGGAAGATTTAGATGAGGAATTTAGTATTCTCCGAAGCACCAGCGAATCAACCGGGGCAAAAGGTACCTTTACCCTGCTTCATCTGGATAACCAGCCTGATTTATGGCGCCAGCAATTAGACCATATCGAACATGCCCAGTCGGAGGGGCTCGATATCCGCGGCCAGGTGCTTTCACGACCCGTGGGTATGCTAATGGGGCACCCTGCTTCAATGAGTCCGTTCTCACCAAGACCCACTTCCAGGTCACTTGAGGATCTTCCTTGGGATGAGAGGATAGCCAAACTGAAAACCCCTGAGATCAAATCGCAAATTCTTGCGGAAGAAATTGATCAGCCGCACATATTCGTCAAGTTGTTCAGTCGTCGCTTCGATAAAATGTACCCGTTAGAAGAACCTATTGAATATCTGCCCGCACCAGACACATCTGTTGCAGCACGCGCACAGGCCGAGGGCGTAGAGCCAGCAGAATGGCTGTACGACTATTTCCTTGGAAACAACGGCAATAATCTTATCTACATCCCGGCCGCAAACTTCTCTGACCATATTCCTGAATTGTTGACTCATCCGAATACAGTATCCGCGCTGGGTGACGGTGGTGCACACGTCGGCTCGATATGCGATGCCAGCGCAAATATTTACGTGATCACTAAATGGGTCAAGGAAAGAAAAAGCTTTGAACTTGAAAAGGCGATTCACTTGCTTACCCGACAGCCCGCAGAGCTATACTCGCTGAAAGATAGAGGACTTATTGCACCTGGGTACAAAGCTGACATCAACCTTATTGACTATGATGCGCTCAGCTTGAAGACACCTCACATCGTGCACGATCTGCCAGCCGGGGGAAAACGACTTCTGCAGAATGCTAACGGTATCGTTTCAACCATCGTTTCCGGCACCGTTATCTATCAATCAGGCGAGGCGACTGGTGCGCTTCCCGGCAAGCTTATTCGCGGACAGCAACAAGACCCGAGCAAAAGCTTAACAGCACAGGGATAATTCACCTGCGGCTCACAATACCTTGTGGAGGTTAATGACTCAGGCCGGCAAGGACTGAGTCATTACTAACCCGAGATCATTTACCTGCAGCTTTCCACCAACAGCTATTGACCAATAGCTATTGACCAATAAAGACAGGCTCACGCTTTTCGACAAATGCTTTACTGGCTTCCTTGTGGTCCTGAGTCTGGCCACAATGTACATGGTGCGTCGCCTCAAGGTCCATACAATCGTCTACATCTCCGGCAAGTGCCCGGTTTAAATTTTCCTTCATATACCGGTAAGCAACCGTAGGGCCTGCCGCTATGCGATGGCCAATTTCCAGCGCTTTCGCTTGCAGCTCCTCCGCCTCGCAAACCCAATTTGTTAACCCAAGTCTTAGCGCCTCTTCTGCGCTGACGCGGTCCGACAAGTAATACAACTCTTTCGCCTTTGCTGTACCCACCAATTGCGCCATGAAATAGGTTCCACCATAATCACCGGAGAAACCCACTCTCGCGAATGCAGTCGTCATAATCGCATTAGATGCCATCACCCGCATGTCGCAGGCCAATGCAAGGGATAGACCTGCACCCGCAGCGGCACCGGGCAACGCGGCGATCGTCGGTTTAGGCATTTTGAACAACTTGCCAGCTGTTGCTCGCTGGTTCACCCGCTGAGTATGAATTGCCTGATCTATTGTCCGCGGACCTACGGTGCCGTCGCCAGAGCTTGCCATGCCTTTCACATCACCACCCGCACAAAAACCCTTTCCCGCCCCCGTGAGCACAATGCACTTAATCTCGTTATCAAGCTCTGCGTCAGCCAAGGTTTTTTGCAGCGCCGCGTTCATTTCTCCTGACATCGCGTTTCTCGCTTCGGGACGATTAAGTGTGAGTACTGCTACACCATCATTATTTTCGGCCAGCAGATGCTCGGTACCCGTATCAATTTTTGTGATTGCCATCTTATTTTTCCTCTAATTTTCTAATGTGCCGTTGTATCAACACCACTTTAGCAAAACTACATCACCATCGTCACACCTCGAGTTCGATGTGATTTATTGATGCCATTCGCCGTGTGTTGCTAAAACGGCCCACCGCCAGCAAACAGAAACTTTCCGTTTCAGACAGTGGGAGGGTATAGTCGACCTAAAGCCAAGAAACAGCGGCTATTTTGGGCTACGCTACAAAATCGACACTCGCTGGAAGCCATGCAGTTTAGTTTTTTGCACCATGACTAAAGGTGCGTTGACACCAAGCATCGGTGTTTATACCGACAGGTTTAAGCTGAAACTAACGAAACCGGAGTATTAGAGATATGAAGTTTGATCCTGCTAACGAGACCTACGTTAATCTCGCAACTTTCCGCAAAGACGGTCGAGAAGTCAGAACTCCTGTGTGGCTTGCTGGGGACGATGGCGAGTACTACGTCTTCTCGGAATCAAAAGCTGGCAAGGTAAAGCGGATTAGAAACAACGGCAAGATGGCGATAGCGCCCTGTGACATGCGGGGCAAACTCAAGCAAGACGTATGGGAATCAGGGACCGCAGCGATCGTGACCGACGCAGCAAAAATTGAGGACATTTACCGTTTGTTTGATGCCAAATATCGCTGGCAAATGCGCTTTCTCAATTTTATCGCCAAACTTAATGGTCGCGTGAATAATCGCGCAATTCTCGCTCTGACAGTCGTCCCGGAATCGCAAAGCTAGTCACCTCCGCGGTGCTAAAACGCCTCATGCCGAGCGATTTATGTCGTCGAACCCATGGCCTTTGGCTTTGGCACAGATCGAATACTAATTTTATCAACATAGGCTTGCATCAATGTTTGAGCTACCTCGTCGCGCCACTGAGATAAGAAATCAGGTTGAGTCATTCTTTAACGATCGCATCTTACCGAATCACAAACTCTGGCTAGCGCAAGCCGAAGCAGGTGAAGCAGTACCCACTATTCAACGAACGCTACAGCAGGAGGCAAAAGACCTCGGCCTTTGGAATATGGCGCTTCCCAGACTAAGCGATGACGAGCCTGGCACACGACTCTCGAATCTGGAGTTTACCGGTGTCGCTGAGGTCCTTGGCAAATTGGAATGGGCCTCTCGAGTATTCAACTGCCACGCACCCGATGTGCCCAACATGGAGCTGCTACAGCTGTTTGCGACAAAGCAGCAAAAAGAGCAATGGCTAGTCCCCCTACTTAACGGGGAAATAGGGTCTGCTTTTGCCATGACCGAACCGCTCGTCGCCTCATCCGATCCAACCAACCTTGCTACCAGTATTGTTCGCGACGGAGACGAATATGTCATCAATGGCAGAAAATGGTTCGCCTCAAATGCAACGCATGAGAACTGCGAACTGATTGTGGTCGTTGGTGTGACTGACAACGATGCGCCTAAATCAAAACGCCAGTCTCTTTTCCTGGTACCGAGACATTCGGAGGGTATCAACATCCTGCGAAATCTACCGGTTTTCGATCATCTGTCTCCGACAAGTCGGCATCCCGAGTTCGAAATGAAAGATGTCAGAATTCCAGCAGAAAACCTGCTCGGTGAGCTCGGCGCGGGATTTGCGATCGGTCAGGCTAGGCTTGGACCAGCAAGACTACATCACTGCATGCGTGCGATAGGCGAATGTGAAGTGCTGATTAGCCTGATGGTTAAACGCTCTCAGGAACGAACAACCTTCGGCAAACGTATTGATGAGTACAGTTCCACGCAGGAAGCAATCAGTCTCTCGCGAATAGAGCTAGATCAGGCACGATTGCTCGTTCAAAGGGCGGCACACCAGCTGGACACGATCGGCAATAAAGCAGCGCGAAAACAGATATCAATGATCAAAGTTGCGGTAGCAAGAATTTATCAGTCGATTGCTGATCGGGCGGTGCAGCTATACGGCGCAAAGGGTGTGACCAACGACACACCTGCGGCGAGAGCGTTTGGCAAAGCTCGGGCGTTTAGAATTTATGACGGGCCCGACGAAGTGCATCTGCAGACCATCGCACGTATCGAGGCCGGCGAGCAAGACCTTAAGTTGATGGACTACTACCTTGATTAACTAGCACTCGCTACTCACCTGCCTAGGCGGGGTCAAGCAGCCTCACTTTACCAATAAAAGGAAGATTGCGATTACGTTGGGCGTAGTCAATGCCATACCCCACAACAAATTCGTCAGGGATATCGAACCCGATCCAGCGCACGTCAACTTCAACCTCACGCCTTGATGGCTTATCAAGCAAAGCACAAACCTCTAGCGATCTTGGCTCACGAGATTTTAGCAGCGCTTGTACGTGATGCATCGTGTGCCCGGTATCAACGATATCTTCGACAAGGAGCACATCCAGACCGTTTATCTCGCCACGCAGATCTTTCAGGATCCTTACTTCTCTAGAACTTGTCATCGCGTCTCCGTAGGATGAAACTTCGAGGAAATCAACTTCCACTGGCATCTTCAATTCACGCACGAGGTCTGCAATGAAAACAAAAGACCCTCTTAACAAACCAACAACCACTAATTTGTCAGCGTCGTGATAGTTCGCTGTAATTTCTTTTGCCAATGCCTCAACCCGCGCGGCAATTGATTTTGCCGATATCATTTCATCAATAGCGTAATTCGAATGATCCATTATCTAATTCCTGCTCCTACTACCAATCCGGTTCACTGTTGAGCCAGTCAAAACGCCGCGCTACGCGGACTGCGCCATTCTACACGAACACAGGAGACTACTGACAAGCTATTACATCTTTTTGATAGATAGATTATAGTCGTTGGGAATTCGTTACTTTTAAGACAACACTCTGAGAGAAACAATGACGACACCGATACCCACCTATCATCGGGAAAAAAGAACGTCGAAACTCGGCTTCCGTACAAAATTTAGCCAAGGTATCGGCGCTATTCCAGACACAGTGAAAAACTGGGTTTTTAATACCTTTGCATTACTCTATTACAGTCAAATTCTTGGATTGGATGCTTTTCTTGTTTCCTCGGCGCTGGCAATTGCCATCGTTTTCGACGCGATTACTGACCCTTTAGTCGCCTCATTTTCCGACAACCTTAGAACAAGGTGGGGACGTCGCCACCCGCTAATGTTGATTGCATCTGTTCCTCTTGGGCTGAGCATACTTCTTTTATTCTCACCTCCGGCGGGACTACAAGAGACCAGTCTTTTCGCTTGGTTGCTGGGGTTTACGCTAGCAACCAGAGGTTTCATGACTCTCTACTTCGTCCCCTGGGCGGCCATCGCAGCTGAGTTGACCGACGACTACGAAGGCAGAACCTCTGTCATGGCCTATCGCTATGCTATTGGCTGGCTTATCGGTGTGAGCTTTCCGCTATTTATCTTCACATTTGTCATGCCGGGCACAGAGGCTTTCCCAGTGGGCCAGCTTAATCCCGAGGGATACCCGGTCATGGCCATGTGCGCTGGCGTGTTACTCACCGGCGGAGCACTCGTCACCACATTGCTCACCAAGAGAGAAATCCCTTATCTGCGGCAACATAAAGGCACACGCGCTCGGTTTAGTTTTTCGACGACAGCGACTGAATTGTGGCGAGCGCTCAAAAATCGACAATTCGCGCTACTGTTTACAATCGTTTTAGTCTCATCTGCGATTTCTGGTACGACGACAAATCTTGGCATTTACATGACCACCTTCTTCTGGGGTTTCGAGACCGAGGACCTACGCTGGTTCGCCATCTCGGCTATCGGCGCCGTGCTAGCGTTTCCGCTGGTTTCCTACTTTCAGCAAAATTGGGACAAAAGAGACATTCTTATTGTGACTGCTGCAGTGAGTGTGCTGGATGGGGTATGCATTGTTAGCCTACGCTTTCTTGATGTGCTTCCTGACAACGGTGACCCAATGCTTCTAATTATTCTTGTCAGTGTTGGGGTTTTTAGTGCCGGTATTGCGGTCGTACAAGGCATTATTTCTGCATCGCTCATTGCCGACACCTTGGACGACCACGAACTGAGAACAGGTTATCGACAGGAGGCTATGTTTAATGCCGCGTTATCTTTCTCGGGCAAAGCAATTTCGGGCGTAGGCATCATGATGGGTGGATTAGTGCTTACGCTGATTAAATTTCCAACTGATGTTTTACCTTCAGAGATACCTGCGACGACCATTACTCATCTCGGCATAACTGTGGGGGTCGTGGTACCGATGTTGCATTTCATACCGATCTACCTCATCACCCGTTACAAAATAACGCGCAAGGCCTACGCGAATATTCGAGCAAAGCTCGACCAAAGATATGCCGAAACGTTGTCTTCCTCGCAACGTAGCTCTTGAAAAGGTCAGTTTCGACCCAATTAACTTGCTACGAGTAATACTGAGTAAACGACAGATACCAATATGAGTAGCGAATTCATACCCCATGACGGCAATACCTCAACTGCAATCGCGAGACCTGAGGAGCTTTTACCTGAAACACTCCAACTGATTCCACTCGCATCGAGGCCATATTTTCCTGTTCTTGTTCAACCGGTAGTCGTCGATCAACAGCCCTGGGGTCCGGGCATCAAAAAGGCAGCGGAAACCGCACATAAAATAGTGGGTTTGAGCTATGCAGCCATTCCCGAGGGGAAAGACCTGCCAGAGTCGGGCGATATTGCCGAAGTTGGATGCGTTGCGCGTATCCACCATCTGCATGAGGCCAAAGACAAACTTCAGTTTATTGCCCAAGGCATGACACGATTCCGCATTGTGGAGTGGATTCGAAAACAGCCGCCTTTTCTTGTACGCGTTGAATACCTGGAATCTCCAACGAATGAAGATACAAGTAAGGTGAGAGCCTATGCCACGGCCATCATCAATATCATCAAGGAACTGATGAAACTGAGTCCGCTATATAACGAAGAGCTCAAACAGTATCTAAACTACTTCGATACAAGCGAACCAGGGCCGCTGGCAGACTTTGCTGCCGCGATCACCTCAGCCAAACCCGCCGAGATGCAGGAGATACTCGAGACCTTGCCGTTGATTCAAAGGATGGAGAAAGTGCTTATTCTCCTGCACACCGAACTCAATGCAGCGAAACTTCAAGCACAGATCAACGATCAGGTAAAACAACAGGTCAGTGATCAACAAAAAGAGTTTTTCCTACATCAGCAACTCAAAGTCATTCAGCAGGAACTTGGCATCTCAAAAGACGATCGCCAGGCCGATGCGGAAAAGTTCAGTAAAAGACTACTTGAACGAGATGTGCCTGACCATGTCAGCGAACGCATCGATGAGGAGATGGAAAAACTTCAGATCCTTGATCCTTCTTCAGCTGAATATGGTGTGACTAGAAACTATCTCGACTGGGTTACCTCTGTACCCTGGGGTGTGACGAGCGAGGACAAGCTCGAACTCACGTCAGCGCGTCAATCACTCAACAAGGATCATGATGGCCTGGATGATGTGAAGGAACGCATCATTGAGTTTCTTGCGGTTGGCGCCTACAAGGGCGAGATTTCAGGCTCAATACTCCTGTTAGTAGGTCCGCCGGGGGTTGGTAAAACCTCTATCGGTAAATCAATCGCCGAGGCACTCGGCAGGAAGTTTTATCGATTCAGCCTAGGAGGTATGAGAGACGAAGCAGAGATTAAGGGACACAGAAGGACCTACATCGGCGCCATGCCGGGTAAGCTGATACAGGCACTCAAAGAAGTTGACGTTAGCAATCCAGTCATCATGCTGGACGAAGTCGACAAAATTGGTGCTTCATATCAGGGTGATCCAGCCTCTGCATTGCTAGAAGTACTAGATCCTGAACAAAACAGTGAATTTCTTGACCACTACTTGGATCTTCGAGTCGACCTATCCAAGGTGCTTTTCGTCTGCACGGCGAACCAACTTGATACCATTCCAGGACCATTACTCGACCGCATGGAGACAATCAGGCTGGCGGGCTATTTAACGGAAGAAAAAGTACTAATCGGCAAACATCACCTTTGGAAACGCCAATTAAGAAAAGCAGGTTTACCCGCCTCCAAGCTGAAAATTACCGACGGTGCACTGCGTGCTGTGGTTGATGGTTATGCGCGCGAAGCTGGCGTTCGTGCTTTTGAAAAGCAACTGGGAAGAATCGTTAGAAAAGCTATCGTTGAGCTACTTGAACAGGGTAAGAAAGGCATCAGCGTCGGCATAAAAGAAGTTGAACATTATCTTGGCGCGCCCATATTCAAAAAACAGAAACCACAACGAGGCTTAGGCGTTATCAATGGGCTTGCTTGGACGGCAATGGGCGGAACAACACTCGCCGTTGAGGCGTCACATATTCACGATCAGCGGCAAGGGTTTAAATTAACAGGGCAATTGGGCGACGTGATGCAAGAGTCCGCACAGATCGCCTACAGCTATGTCTCTTCACACCTTGACGCGCTCGATGGCGAAATAGATTTTTTCAAGGATGCATTTGTTCATTTACATGTGCCGGAGGGGGCCACACCCAAAGATGGTCCAAGTGCCGGTGTGACAATGGCAACGGCATTACTCTCTCTTGCTAAAAACAAAAAACTAAATAGAGACATTGCAATGACCGGAGAACTCACGCTGACTGGCCGAGTGCTACCGGTCGGTGGAATTAGAGAGAAAGTCATCGCGGCCAAGCGAGCTGGCGTGAAAGAGCTCATTATCCCGGCGGACAATGAACGGGATTATGATGAGATGCCTGAATATCTTAAAAAAGGACTCACCATGCACTTCGCTGAAAACTACAACGAGGTCGCGGACATTTGCTTCGGCGGAAAGAAAAGGCTTGTATGAGCAACTAACGTGTTTATTCAGGCCAGCTGAAGCCAAAACTGTCAAGACCACCAACATCGTCGAGCTCGCTCAAATTTAGCGAAAGCTGGAAGTCGCAGTCTAGTAGCACTTGCTTAAGCTCAGGGGGTACGACGTCAATACGTTTCAACCACTGCGCATTGATTATTCTATCAAAGCCATCTTCACGATCGAGATGATAAGTCTCACCCTCCCGTGTCAATACACCGTTGAACACGGCCAAATCGTCTTCTCCGCTTTCCTTCTTGCGCCACAGGATGAGTGCTAGTGTTTTACCTTCGGCGGTTTCAGGATTCATCTATTTATACCGGTTCGCTATGATTGACATGGTAATTATAATGACACCAGTGGTCGTATCAAAAGCCACTTCTTGAGTTAACGCTATCTATCAGTAAGAATTGTGACCGAAAACGGTTTCGGACCGAATCATTTCGAGGAACTAAATACGATGGCTGAGAATTTGACTCAAAACTCGCAATTGAAGTCAGAAGTGCTGGGCTTGGAAAAAAAATTAAACCCCAGCCAGATATCCAGCTGGCGGGAGGCGGGTTTTGTATTTGTTCATGGGCTCATTGACCTATCTACCATCGATGCGATGGCAGACGCAGCCAGAAAACACTATCCAGATCCCGGTTCCGACGAAGCCGCTGCAATCACAGATTTCGGTAGCACCGGTGCAATGAACTTCCCGTCACAAATACAGGCTCTCAACCGAATTACTCTGGAGGAGTCGCTGTTACACGCGGTGTCTGACTTGCTAGGGGTCGAGGTCTGCGAGACTCGATTGACCCAGTCCGATGTATGGGCGAAATACGGGCGAGAGACTCAAAAAAGTATTCAGGACAATGCGGACCAGCGCATTCATATCGATTATCCGAACCATACCATTGCGCACCCAACGCCCTGGCATCGCCCAGAAGCCGTCGAGATGATTGTATACCTGAGTGATGCAGAGAGCGGCATGGGAGGTACGGCAGTCGTTCCTAGACAGGGTAAAGATGATCCAGCTTATCGTTGGCCGATCATCGACTCACCCGGCATCGGCGACTTGCGTTACATCAACAACAAAGCAGCCGCTGAGGATTACTTTGCTGAACAAAGGCCCGAACTCGCAGCATGGCGTCAGTCACTCTATGCGCGCGAAGTAAGAACTGATTATCGAAAAGGAGACGTGCTTTTTTATCGGCATGACACTTGGCATCGGGGCACCCCTCTAGCCAGCAAAGAGAGCAGAGTTGTGCAGAACATTACATTCAGAAAAGCAGCCTCGGAATGGATAAGTACGCTTCACATCGGCTGGGCTTGGCAAGCCTACAGAGATAACAAATTCCTTGAACGCTTAATCGCCGGTGCTAGCTTGAATCAACGCGCTGTTTTAGGGTTTCCACAACCTGGATCAAGTTACTGGTGCGAAGAAACGCTGCAAGCTGTCGAGGCGAGGTACGGGATGTTCGGCTTTGATATCACGCCTTATCGCGAACAAAACTGACGCTATACCATCACCAGCTTCATCGTAGTCTGGTCAAACTCGATGATATCGCCAGAGACGACTTTTTTTCGCTTGCGGGTTTCTACCTCGCCATTTAGTCGAACCAGGCCGTTACTGACTACGAGCTTCGCTTCTCCACCACTACCAACAAGACCTTCAAACTTAAGTACCTTGTAAAGTTCGACGGGTTCACGGGTGATGACAACCTCGGTTACTTCCAAACTGAATTCTTCCCATCTGGTGCGCCCTGCTTGCTCTGCGCGCTAGCGCTTTCACCGACTTCGGGGCGATATTGCATTTGTATACCATGAATAAAGTTCCGAAGAATCTGGTCCTTACAAGCGCGATAATGTTTATGTTTTGGCTTACGGAAAAATGCACTTAGTTCCGATTTACCGATACGTAGATTTGCCAGCTCAAGTGTCGCGATAACGTCCTCTGCCTTCATATCAAGGGCGATTTTCAGTTTCTTGAGGATGATATTGTTATTCAGACGCTGCTCAACCTCCGGCTCGGCACCTTCTCTTTTGCCTCTTCGTTCCACGATCAAACCATTCAAAAAACTCGCCAGCTCAGGGTCATCAAGTGCAACAAAATTATCGTGATCTTCTTTTTTCAGCCAGGCACTTACCGCATCAAGCGTGACATTTAGACCACCGAGCGTAAAAAGCTTTACCATCGCATGGTCCTTGAAGTCGAACACAAAGCGAAGTTGACGCAAAATATCGTTATTTGTCATATTTCCTCGATCAAAAATCCCAAATATAAAAACCCCGGTTTAAGCACCGGAACAGCTAATTGCAATTTCATTCATCATTGCCTGATCCAGTGGACCGGCAGCCTCGGCTTTTAAGCACTCTTCTAGCTCAGCCCTATCTTTCACGCCCAATACAACTGTGTCCACGCCAGTCATAGATAAAGCGTACCGGTGCGCGAGGAATGCGGAGGATACGCCTGATTCAGCAGCAAGTCTTCGGAAATCAGCCGCCTTTTCAAAATCAAGCGCTTCCCTTGATCCGGATTTTACGTCACGGTCAATATTGTCCGTCAACGCACCCGCCGCAACAGCTCGTATTCCCATCACACCAACATTTTCCTGCCTCGCCAATGTGATGATTTCCCTAGGGTCAGGTTTTTCGCGACAAATTGCCATGCTGCCCGGTGAGTCGAGCAGATTTGAAATACACTGAACCACTTCAGGCTTATGATCAGCCTTAAGCACGTGCCGATTGGCTGCCTGAAGACTCGCAGCTGTGACGCCCCAAGCACCAATTCGACCCTCGGATTTTAGGGCCTCAAACGTACTCACCACGTATTTTTCATAATTAGACCATTCAACAGCAATATGCGGCAGCGCTTTAGGTCTTAAGCTTTCATCCCAGCCATCTGGTATCACGTAGCCGTGCAGGATGAATACATCCACATAATCCCGCTTCATGCGTTTACAGCTTTCATCGAGTGACGCTCGAAGCTTGTGCTCGATCGTTTTACCCTCGACACCACCGACCAGACACTTTGTTGTTAACTTAAGATCTTCGGGATATCCACCCTCGAAAGCGAGTCCCATCACAGACTCGGCTTCTCCGTTGCCATACATTGGCGCCATATCAAATAAATTGATACCCGCGGCATAGGACGCCTGAACAGTTTTGATCGCTTCGTCTCTGGAAGTTTCGCCCCAGACCTGACCAATTCCTCCACCCCCAAGCGATAAGCGGCTGACATTTTCAAACGGTCCTAAGGCGATCTGTTGCATATGATGTATCCTAGATTTTCTTGTAAGTTGTGTGGTCTGTTTTTGTTGAGAATAGCAGATAAACAAGCACAAAGAGTCTGCTCAATCACGTACAATGAAGCCATCGAAATCAGCGACGCTAAAATGACAAAAAAAATCCTGGTTACAGGCGCCTCAGGGTTTATCGGCTCGCACACTGTCATAGATCTATTGAAGAACGGCTATGAGGTGCGAGGTACAATTCGCGATCTAAGCAGAGCCGCCGGTCTCGAAAAGCTATTTCGAGCAGAAGTCGGGCACCTAGACAACCTCACGCTGGTTGAAGCAAACCTGACAGATGTTGATTGTTGGAAAAAAGCAGTTGAAGGTTGCGATGGCGTATTTCATCTGGCTTCGCCGGTGCCAATCGAGCAACCTGAAGACCCAGACGAACTCATTATACCCGCAAGAGAGGGTGTGCTTAACGTACTCAAGGCCGCCGCTGATGCCAATATCAAACGCGTCGTACTTACGAGTTCGGTTGCCGCCGTTTCAGCGAACCCTGGCGCAGGTGAAACAGTCCAGTCTGAAGCGGACTGGTCTGACCCCCAATTTCCAACCATTAACGCCTATGGATTAAGTAAAACGCTCGCAGAGAGGGCTGCCTGGGACTTCACTGCAACTCACGATATCGAACTCATCACCATTAATCCGGCAATGGTCCTGGGCCCGGCGCTTGAGCCGGACTACGGTTCATCTCTGGAAGCGCTAGCACTGTTAATGGGCGGTCGTTACCCACTGTTACCCAAACTATCAATGGGCATTGTTGATGTTCGGGATGTCGCCACCCTTCATCGGCTGGCGTTTGAGCGTGGAAATTCTGGCAGCAGGCTTCTTTGCAGTCACGGTCACATGTCACTGCTAGACATCGCCACTCTGTTGGGTAAAGAAATTCCAACGCTGGCCCGGAAACTGCCTCGCTACGAACTACCTTCTTTCATTTTTCGTATACTCGGCAAGTTCAACCCAGTCATCGAAACGATTGTGCCCGATCTCAACAAGATTGTGGAATATGATTGCGCGCCGGCATTTGACCTCGGCTGGCAACCTAGGCCAATAGAAGAGGCGGTTCTTTTTGGTGCCAGGAGTCTCATCGAACACGGGGTGATCAAAATAAGTTAGCCTATGCAGCAACAAACAACACAGCGTTACATCGACTATGTACCCGGCCCTTTTGCTTTACGCGTCATCTCACGCGTGCACAAATTTATTTTCAAAGCTAGTCGCGGACAGGTAGGAAAACGCGTAGACGGACTCGATATACTTTTACTCATTACGCTTGGGCATAAGTCCGGAAAACGTCGCGAAACACCCATGCCCTATTTCACGCATCCAGAAGGCTATCTGTTGATCGCGTCAAACGCGGGGCGAAGCACCAACCCAGACTGGTACTATAATCTATTGCACGAGTCGGCAGCCGATGTACAGATTCGTGCTAAACGGTTTCGTGTAGTCGCACGAGACCTTCAGGGAGAAGAACACACACAATGGTGGCGAAAGCTCGTCGCAAGGCAACCCCGGTACGTTGGCTATCAGGCGGCAACAAACAGGAAAATTCCTGTCGTACTACTGAAATTGAATGAAGGAGATTCAAAATGCTAAAACAAGCGGAAGATCTATTAGAGGAAGGCACTGAATTAAAGGTGTTACTGGACACCCTTACAGATAGCGAATGGCAGACACCGACACCTTTCAAAGACTGGACGATTAATCAGGTAATCCAACACCTGCATGGCTCAGACAAAATGGCGGTGCTTTCGCTGAAAAGCAGAGAGGAGTTCCAAGCTGCTGTCGAAAATCGGGCGCAACTCGGCGCATTGATGCACCCAACTAAAACAGGGCAGGCGTTACTCGCGGACTGGTGGTCTTACTTTCAGGAAATGTGCGAACTGCTTGGTACCAGCGACCCTAAACGCCGACTCGCTTGGTTTGGTCCAGATATGGGCGTCATGATGTTTACGACAGCCAGACAAATGGAAGCATGGGCGCATGGTCAAGATATTTACGACCTTAAGAAGATTCAAAGAACAAACACCGAACGATTGAAAAACATCGCCGTTATCGGAGCACGAACATACGGTTGGACATTCGCAAACAGAAAGATGGAGCCGCCGGGTCCGGCACCTCACGTAAAACTTGTTTCACCCTCTGGTGAAATCTGGGCGTTTAACGAACCCTCTTTGGACAGTGTGGTTGAGGGTGACGCAGTAGACTTTTGCCACGTTGTCACGCAAGGAAGAAATATCGCGGATGTCAATTTGACAGTGATTGGCGAACCTGCAAAACAGTGGATGGCCATTGCCCAGTGCTTCGCTGGCCCGCCGGAAAACCCACCGGCACCGGGAACTCGATCAGCCACCTAGAAAGCATGGGCTTGGTCTAACAAAAAGTGCGAAGCAACCCGCGAGTTGCTTCTGCCTCATCACCATTAGTGACAAACTCTGAAGCGGCGAAGTCAGTCACGCCAGCATCTTTCAGACCCTCAATCATTTCCTGCACCTGCGCTTCAGATCCAACAAGCGCAAGGTCGCCCGGCTCCTGAACGCCTTCACGGTCAAACATTGCCTTGTAGGAAGGTAGCTGACCGTACATTTTGAGATTTTTTGAAATTCTTGCACGAATACCCGCTTCATCGTTAGTCACACACACAGGCAAGGTCGCGATAATTCTTGGATCGGGCCTACCCGCAGCAGCAGCTGCTTCACTCAGTCTTGGTTTTATGTGCTCTCTAATCGTTTTAGGACCAACCCAAGCAAGGGTCGTGCCGTCCGCCAGCTTGCCGGTTACTGCGAGTGCCTGCGGTCCAAGTGCTGCAACCACGATTGGGCACGATTGTTCTGGCTTGAAGAACGTCGTCGCATCACAGGATATCATTTCACCTTTGAATGAAACCTTACCTTCATTAATCAAAGGCACGAGCACAGACAGATACTCTTTCAAGTGCCCGATGGGGCGGTCGAAGGGAATACCCAGATCAGTCATCATGACCTCATGAGATAAACCAATACCCAGGGTAAATCTTGCACCAATCGCTGCCTGCAGCGTATGAACCTGTCCAGCCAACACCATCGGATGACGCGGGAAGGTAGGAATAATTGCCGTGCCAAGCTCTATGTCCTTGACGCTGGCGCCAACGACAGTCAATACGGTCATCGCGTCTAGCCCACCGGTCGGATGTTCCGCTAACCAATAGCTGGAAAAACCATCGTCTGCTGCTCGCTGTGCGTGCTTTTGAATGGCTTCTATCGATGCTTGTTGAACAAGACCCGTGCCATTAATGCCGATTTTCATTTTACCCCCGAGTTAGGTTCTATATTCCTGCACCATACATAAGTCATCGCCACGGAACAAACACTTGCCATACGCTCAGACTAGGATTGCCGATTCCCCCTTGAAAAGTAGGTGAATAAAACCCTATGCCGTTTTTTTCCGATGACTGCTTACGCAGATCATCGGGCTATGTCATCATTGAACTCTGTGACATCATGCGATTTTTAACGGTTTAAGATATCAAAGGTTACCCTATGACAAATGAATACAATGCGCTTTCTCCCGAGGAGACTCACATCATTATCAACAAGGGTACAGAAGCGCCTTTTACCGGCAAATATGATAATTTTTTTGAGGGCGGCCGCTACGTTTGCAAGCGCTGCGATGCCCCGTTGTACCGATCAGAAGATAAGTTTCAGTCGCATTGTGGCTGGCCCAGTTTCGATGATGAAATAGCTGGTGCTGTGAGACGCGCCCCTGATGCGGACGGCATGCGGGTGGAAATACTTTGTGCCAATTGTGATGGACACCTTGGCCATGTTTTTCAGGGTGAAGGCCTGACCACTAAGAACACGCGGCACTGTGTTAACTCAATTTCTATGAACTTTGTAAGCAGTGAAGCGTCATAGAGATACTTTTAAAACACCGGAGTAAAACATGTACTACCTTCAACGACTCTTGTTGCTTTCGTTGACCTTGCTACTCACCCAATGCACTACCGTGGGTGGCGAAAGCATTAGCGAAGATGTCGTTGAACGGCGCCAAGCCATTAAGGAAATGCGCCAGGACGTACTCGATCAACTTTACGATGTAAAACCCGATGTTAAAGCACAAATTGAAAGTGCTACCGGTTACGCTGTGTTCTCAAATGCTAATCTAAATCTACTCTTTGCCAGCTTCGGCGGTGGCACAGGCATCGTTCACGACAATAAATCTGACAAAGATACCTATATGAATATGGGAGAAATTGGTTTCGGTTTTGGTGCAGGCATCAAAGACTTTCGCGCCGTTTTCGTCTTCCACAACAAAAAAGCCCTGAGACGCTTTATCGACAAAGGCTGGACTTTTGGCGGGCAAGCAGATGCCGCAGCCATTGCAAGTGATTTGGGCGGGGCTGCCGTTAGCGGCGAGGCTGTGGTAGATAACGTGACCGTTTATCAGATCACAAAAAGCGGGTTGGTACTGCAGGCAATGGTAAAAGGCACCCGGTACTGGAAGAACGCAGAATTAAATTAACCCCTTTCGGGAACTCAGGTCTCGACTCGCAAAACTCCGGGGCAGTGGCAGGCCATCACCGCCGGTGACCATGGCGTTTACCAGAGAGATTTACGCTCTCTACAACCTCAAGTGCTGTTGCTCTATACCCATCGTCGGTTGCCGTCATACCTTAGCTTAATTGCGATGAGCAAACAGATCACACATCTGTCATACAATAGAAATAATACCGCGCAGCTACATCGCAAGCTCGAAAAAATAAACGCTTGGTACTGACTGAAAACCTGTAAACAGGGTCGTTCCTTTTAGCATCTTTCTGTCGACGATTAGCACAGCCAATGTGTTTGGCTCGCCGGTGACAGAAGTTTGAAGCTGAACCACGCCTTTGGGTTCGAGCCCTTCAATACCGCCTGGGTAGAAAGCAACAAATGCATTAGCGCTCGGTTTGACTCTCGAACCTGTCGTAGGCGCGGGAATTGTTACCTGCTTTGCAATACTTGTCGCGAGCTTAGCCCAGCGGGCGTCGGGAAATGAGCTCTTTGCGGAAACTCGCTTGAAGTCGAAGTTGTCGTTCCCGGCTTTGCCCGAAATCTTGTAAAAAGCTGCGTAAGGCGCCGCAAGGACTGACGCCGCCTGAAAGCTATCCAGTGCATTTTCTATAATTTTATTCTGAACGGCCCCGTTCGCTCCAACGGTATTTTCTTCGAAATTCGCTTTTGCTACTGCAACCCCAGAAACAACCAGACAGATCACCAACATCGCTGTTTTAAACATTCAAATACTATCCCTGTGTGAAAAATTTTAACGAACACGGTGTCGTGTCAGTCACTTGGATTTTAGGGCAAAACTTTGCCGGTTGACCGCGATTATCGCCGACACGAGGGTTGCTAAAGTTGAATCGCATCAACACGATCGCGAGCAAACTAAAGGGCTGGGCACAATTCTGCTAGTATTACCTAAAGACAATTGAAACTGACCCATGAAAGAAGAAGAGTTTTACAGCGCTTGGCAAGCGCGTTTTAAAGATCAGCCGATACTCATTGAACCAGCTAACCTGGCAATTTCCGGGGGTCGTTTATCTGGGCGCCCGGATCCAGCTTTAATCTTCATTGCTGGATACCAGGCTGCCATTAGAGCCACTTTCACAGAATTTATCAGTCATCATTGGCTGGCATACGCGGCCTCGGAAGATAGAAGCGAGCGCGACCGGAAACCCGCTGTCACAATTAGCGATGGTCGCTTGTATGGCTTTAAGACCTGGATCGCTGCAAGCAAGCTCGTCGGTGAACTGATTGTGAAGGTTGGATCCGGTGATGGAGCTCGATATGTTCGCGTCTCAACGAACGCAACTGGCGTAAATATGACACACCGAGCGCCCTCTCGTTTCCTGCCAAAACTAAGTCAGGGGCTGACGGAATTTGATGGCGTTGAATACACAGAACTGCAAGACCTTAGTCTCATTTCACGCTTCGCAGATTGTGAGTCCTACTATATCTATCTTGCTCTCTTGTCTGCTTTATCCACCTACTCCGCCTCAGCGGACAACACTGCTATTAGATCGAATTTAAGCCAGAGAGCGAATTTAATCCTGCAAACACACAAAGGGACGCTAAATAACCTTGCGAAGCTGGACAAGGCTGTTCAGGCACTGCTGGATTCACAGAACCCAGAAATAGCTGAGTTACAATCGACATGGGGTGACGACGCAAAGCTTTTCTCGATGTATTCGAAAGGCATACAAGCTCGTCACACATAAACAGGGTCAAGCATCAACGGCGACCGAGGTCCCTTTTAGCAGCAAGGTCGACGCCACAAGGCCTAGGCAACAAAGCACCATACCGACCAGTGCAAATTCGAGATTAGAAAGCTCGATGCCTATATTTTCAAGACCAGGCGTCGCGATCAACAACCCTCCTATAGCGATCAATACTCTCGACCCATACCCCCGAATAACACCAACAAACTGCAAGTAACCTTGCACCCCTGAGGCAATTAGCCAAACCCCTACGAGGGTTTCAACGACAGCTTGGACGATAGCAAATGGCTCAGCATTCAAAATAAGCGCTGGCTGCAGGACAAAAAAGAATGGAATACAGTACGTGGCAATACCGAACTGCATGGCTTTGAAGCCTGTCGACATCGGATTTGAGCCCGCTATGGAAGCTGCTGCAAAGGCACCCAAAGCAACCGGCGGCGTAATAAACGAAAGCATACCGCAGTAAAGAATAAACAGATGAACACTCAGCGGTTCTAAACCGCCTTGAATCAATGCCGGTGCAAGTACGATAGCGAGAAAAATATAAGCTGCGGTGACTGTCATGCCAATGCCCAAGACAAAGCTTGTCAAAGCCCCCATCAATAACAACACGAGAGTCGAACCACCTGCAAGAAATAGCAATTCATTCACAAGCGTCCCGGACAATCCCGTTAACGACAGTGCACCAACGATTAGACCGACACCACTGAGTACAATTAATAATTCGACAAACAGTGAACCGCTAGCGACAAGAAATTCGAAGGCTTCTTTTGCACCCCACCTATGCCGTTTGGAAAACTGATTTAGAATCAGGAGTACAAGCGTCGACAGCCATGGGGCAAGCGCTTCTCTTTGCATGACAAGCAGTAATACGACGAGAACGGCAAACGCACCAAGATAGTACCAACCATTTTTAATCGTTTCGATAAGATCTGGTATCTGATCTTCATCAGCGCCCTGAAGTTTTTCTCGCGCGGCAAAAGCATCGAGTTGCAGGAAAAGAGCAACAAAGTATAAAACCGCAGGAATTGCCGCAGCTAGCGCCACATCGTAATAAGGCATTCCAAGGAAAGTCGCCATCACAAAAGCGGTAGAACCCATTACCGGGGGTAACAACACGCCGCCGGTTGACGCACATGCCTCAATACCGCCGGCAGCAGATGGATTAAAACCTGACCGTTTCATTGCAGGGATGGTCAGCTGGCCGGTCGTCAACACATTCGTTACGACGCTCCCACTCATTGATCCCATTAGACCACTAGAAAGAATCGCCACCTTCGCTGGACCACCTCGCACACGCCCCAAAAGCGAAAACGCAAGATCAATAAAGAACTGCCCTCCACCCGTATATTTCAACGCAACACCGAACACGAGAAAACCAATAACCAAATTTGCAAAAGCACGAAAAGGCAGCCCCAGAACACTTTCACTGCTCATTGCATGATATATCGCCGTATCCTGCAATGAGACCGACATGCCAGAGATTGCACTAGGCATCTGCTCTGCAGCGAGCGGATAGAGAGAAAAGAGAAAAACCAAGATAAAAAGTGACCAACCCGCAACCCGACGTACCGTCTCCAGTGCACAAACCCAAAGCACGTAAGACACCCACACCGCTTCCTCTGGACCACCAAATTCCCAACCCTCATCGAGAATTTGTTCCGAATGCCAGTACAACCAACCACATGCTAGGAAATTTATCAGCGCGAGAGCTAGATCGAGGGGCAAAAGATCAGCTTTTTCGTTTGATCGATAAAGCAGAAAACCGAGCGGCATGAGAAACATCAGCACAAGATAAAAGTACTGGGTTTCAAGCGAAACAATACCGGACAATAATGGTGAACCAAGTACCCGAAGGCTGTCCATTGCAAGCAAAGAAACAATCACCGCGGTTATTGCAAGCACAACCCCTAACGGTCCATCTGTGGCTCGTAGTTTTGTCATCAACCTTGTACCATTACCCAACGCTTATTCAAGGACGTTTTTTACCAAACGGGATCAAACCCTGCGTCAGTCAGTTTCTTTTCCCGTAACTGTAACCAAAGTGTCGCGAACTCTTCGTCGTTATCGACGTCAAGACTCTGTAACGCTTTCCATGCATCGCCTAAAATTCTTTGACGTTCAATCAATCGGTCATTGTGGAGACTATGCTCAGGCTTCCAAACGCCTAACTCTTGATAGTACTGAATAGCGGCAGAGTGAAATGGCACAACCCAGTCAAACTGTTGTAAGTGTATCGCCCAACCGATAGCCCCAGGGTCTGCATCCTTATAATCGTCGTAACCAAGATGAATCGCTTTCGCAAGTGAATAGACAATATCGTCTTTCTGGTCAGCCAGAGAAATGAGAATAGGGTACGGATAAGTCCCACCCTCGTGGGGATTTTCCTCTGATATTGCCGCACCTCTCACCGCCATATGCTGCACAAAATACGGCGCCACTTTTTTCAAGCGGGCCCAGCAAGCTGAATCGTCGTGAGGCAAAGGTGGCCAGAATATCCCTCGAGGACTCGCTTCGAGTTTGCGCGTTGGGCCAGAGACTGTCGTGGCATAGGCCGCGTCAATCTGGTTTTCGACAACGCCATTCCACATCGCTGCGTATCCTGGATACTCAACCCGAACAACATCGTCCCAAGTAAGCCCGCCGCAGGCGAGCATTGCCTCTGTAGAAACATTGAGTGCGGGTGCACCGCGTACCCAAGGTATGCGCTTTCCACGTAATTGAGAAAACTCTCTCACACCAGTGTCAGCTGCCACCGCTAGAGACTGGTTCGACAACCCTTTCGACAACATCGTGATTCTTATCGGCAGCGGTCCCCAAGCTCTATGAGCAAACTGGAACATGCCTTCCTGAGCAAAATAGGTAGCGACGCCGGTTGCTGTGAACTGGACCCGACCTTTTTTCAGTGGCAATAAACGCGAAATATCATTTTTGCCGGGAATAACCCTGAGATTAACGCCGTGTTTGTCTTTCAATACCTTACCGATAGCCACCGCTTGGTTGTAGCCAGTGGTACCGAGATTATAGGCGCTCCAGGCCATGGTGCGCGGCAACGGCACTTCCTCCGCAGCGACAAGCATTTTGGGCGACGTGACAAGGACGGCCAGCGCCAATAGACACTGGATAGAACATCGAGAGAATAGATACATTTGATTAACTGTGTTTAGCGAGTGCGCACAATAGCAGTGTTCCGTTTTCTATAGAAGCTCTTCAATTCGTGTCGGCACACCGCTAGCAATCGATTCCTGTGCAGCAATACCCATCGCCACTGACAACAAGCCATCCTCAACGGTTACTCGGGGCTCAAGGTTCTGCTCTATACAATGAATAAAATCTAGGTGTTCGAGATAGCTGGCACCGTGATGCAACCCTACTTCATTTACTCTCGGATCCATTTCAATTTTCCGCGTGGTAAATTTTCCATAATCCCTCCCCGCTTTTGTCATGACACCCTCGGGTATCGTTACCTCAAGCTTGCCGCCAGAACCGGTTGCCACCAGCTCCTGCTCATTTCGGCCTCCCTCGGCGAACATACATAGATCAAGACAGGCTCTGGCACCATTTGCATAATCCACGATGACGAAAGCGTTATCCAAAATGTCGGGGACTTCACCGTCGTAGCGTTCATCTAGGTGGTTAACATCTTGCGCCCCAGAAGCAAATATTCTGATCGGTTTGGACTTGACGACAAGATTCATCATGTCGAAAAAATGGCAGCATTTTTCAACCAGCGTGCCGCCGCTGTTACGGTTGAATCGATTCCAATTATCCACTTTCTTCAGAAACGGGAACCGATGTTCTCGAATAAAGAACATTTTGATATCTCCTACCGCATCGCCTTCGAGCTCATCAAGGAAACTCATAATAGGAGACATATATCGATATTCGAGTCCGATCCAGACGATACCTGCATGATTTTTCGCCATTGCTTGCAGTTCAGCTGAATCAGCCATCGTTGTGCACATGGGCTTCTCCAGCAACACATGCTTGCTGGTATTAAAAACATCGCGCATTACATCGATGTGGGTGAAATTTGGGGACGCAACAACCACCGCATCGATATCGTCTCTGGCAAGCAGATCCCGATAGTCGACGTAGGTATCGGGCGTAAATCTGCCTTGGCAAGCTTTCTGACCCCAGCCAAGCGACCGCTCACTCGGATCTGCGATAGCGACTACCGACGCAGTCTCTATCTGGACGATATTACGGATATGCTCGCAACCCATCATCCCTGTTCCAATCACACCATAATTAACTGTCATCGATTGACCTTCCTTGTTTCGGCAAATAAATATAACCAACGTACTCAAATTCCCACTCGACTGGAAACCTAAAACCCTTTTTCTTGACACGAACCTGAATCGTTTGAACCGGCAGCTTATTTGCTTGTAACCATTTTTCAGTGTCACGAGGACAAAGTACGGGCGATGGCGTTGCGGCTTTCCCACGCGGGCAAAGTATGAGCCCCGGTTTCGTTCGCCAGTTCAGTGTAGATACTGCCATAGCTTCTTCACTATCCGGCATCCCCGGTATTATTTTTATCTCGGGATTGCCGTAAAAAGCGACCAACCCGTTCTCTGCCCACTGGCCGCCCACCCAATACAGCGATTTATCCGGCAGCGTTTCCTGCCACATTTTAATGATCGCTTCTGCCGCCTCAGCGCGCGGCCGGTAGTAATTAGCACTCTTTCTATTACCCTCAGATACAGCGTAAAGCGGACTCACTACAAGGATAACGATCAACCAAATAAAAAAAGCTCGAAGGACCCGCCGCGAATGATCTGCCGATTTATCATGCTCAGCTTGCCAAAGGTTTCTTATCCATAACAGCGGAAAACCGAATCCCAAGGGTATCGCCCACGGGAGGGAAAGTGCGACGATGCCCAGAGCACCAAACAGCAATGTCACCATCCAAGGGAGCATCGCGACCCAAAACAACGTGTCGTTCCAGCCTCGACAAGACCAAGCCTGAATCAGGTTCTTAAACAAACCCGGTATGCGTACAAACAACGATTTTTGTTGCCCCGTGCTTACCCAGGCGCAGACCACCAATGGAATCAACCAGTACAACCCTGGTGCAAAGGCGAATTTAAGTAGCTCCCGATAAGGGGCTTTAGTCTCTGATTGTGCAGTAATATAGGCAAGCGAGATGAAGTTATTATCAAACAACCAAAGTATGTGAGGCGATAATATCAACGCAAATATAACGCTCGAGAGCCAAGGCTTAACACTGCGCAACCACTGCCTTCCCTCTTGCGAGCTGAAACTTGCCAA
>CBFHOH010000001.1:285726-305869 GCA_965657335.1 Candidatus Azotimanducaceae bacterium | reverse complement strand
GCATTAAATTTTACCGCTAACGTACTATAAGGTAATGCCATCGCCAACAAGAGCACGGCAGGCGCAGCAACCCGGGCAAACCCGAGGAGAATGGTGACCCGGTAGACACCGATCAGGCCGAGCAACACATTCAAATACGATAGCAAAAAATAAGCAGCGTCATTGCGAGGCAACAGTGAAAACCAGAGTCCTACCACCCAACCAATGAGCGGCGGATGCTTATGTGTACCCCAGCTGAACTCCTGACCCCAAGCAAAGTTCTCTAACATATCTCCATACGGGTCGAGATTGGTATCGGAGATAAAGCGCGCAACAACCCAAACCAGCAGATTGAGGATCAATAACGGAAGGAGCCACCTGTCCAGATCAAAAGCATCTTCCCTTTGCTTCATGTCTTGGGTTCTTTAGATGGAATCAGCAACACTAGGCAAAGCATCAACCCGACGCCTGTGGCCGTTGCAAGAGACGGAATGCCCCATGCTGTCACAATGGCACCAGCGGCAATCGCCGCCCAAGCAAACCCGCTCATTAACAGCGGAGTCGCTATCGCTGCCCATTGACCCTCTTGGTCGAGGGAACCGGAAAGCGCAAGCAGGATCGGAAAGTTGAACTGAAGAGAAAATATCGCGGGTACAAGCGCCATCATGAATACGAGCTGACTGTCAGCATGAATAGCAATATACCAACCAATAGCACAGACAATATATGCCGCTGCGAGCGGGCGATAAGGCCCAAACTTACCGCTACTCCAACCACCGAGCTGGCACGCGAGAGAGGAGACAAGTACAAGCGTGCCAATAAAAGAGCCAGCTGATGAATAACTCATGCCCAAATTTATGCCAATCGTAAAAAGAAAAGCAAATCCTAAACCGCTGCAAGTGACAAACAACATACCCATTAAAATGACAGCCACGGGCCTTACTGAGATCGATAAAGGCGCGCGGAACTTCACCCGGCCACCACGCTGAGTATCATTTGGCCTGTGCGCTAACATCAACAGCGTATAGCCAAGCGAGACAACTGCCGCGAAAAGGTAGCCACCTTCAAGCCCGAATGCCCCAATCGCTGCACCCACACCAGCAATCATGAAAGACATCAGAAAAACGGCTGTCATATCGACAAATCCAAACATTTCGTCAGCGAGAGATTGCGTAGCGATGATTCTCGAAACACCACCGGTTAACGTGCCAACTGAGATGCCGGCAAAAAACTGCAACATCAGAACCAAGGCCTTGACGTCAAAGACGTACGCACTTGCGAATTCCGCGACGGTCAAAAGGCCGCCAAAAACAATGACCAGCAACCGCAGCGACAGGAGGCCAAGGAGTTTGTTCAGCACCAAAGAGGAGAGCGCAATACCAACAAAGGGCATCGCCACGACAAGACCAGCAAAAGACTCACTGTAGCCTGCCTGCTCAACAAACCGTGTAAGAAGCACCGGTTTCATCGCACTAAATAGCGTCGACATACTAAACGCCGAAGCACCGGCCAACAGTAACGTTGGAAATTGGAATATTCGGAAGTAACTCATAAACCCGGGTTCACAAGGTGAGACAAATTAACGCCGGACCCGCTGCGACAGGGTAAAAACAACAAACCCGGGTTGCTCATGGGATCATAAGCAACCCGGGCTATTATCGCATCTACTTTTATTGCGACTAGATACGCTCAACGATGATGGCAGGGGCCATACCACCGGCAGCACACATGGTGACAAGACCAAACTGCTGTCCTCGACGCTCTAGCTCATCAATGACGGTACCAATCAACATGGAACCGGTCGCACCAATCGGATGACCCAACGCCATTGCGCCGCCATTCACATTGACTTTGTCTCGATCGAGGTTCAGGTCACGAATGAACTTTTCCGCAACAACCGAAAAGGCTTCGTTGATCTCAAACAAATCGATGTCGTCAAGTGTCATACCTGCTTTAGCAAGCACTTTTTTCGCAGCCGGAACGGGCGCATTCAACATCAGTGTTGGACAATCGCCCATGTTACACATGGCGACAATTCTTGCACGAGGCTTCAATCCATTTGCCTTCGCGTAGTCTGCCGAGGCCATCAAAACTGCACCCGCGCCGTCTACCACACCTGAAGAATTACCCGCGTGGTGGAAATGCTGCACATCAAGATCAGGAAAGCGCTGGTTCACCAACTTACGGAAAGTTGTACCCGATTCGTCCAGCGGGATATCAGCCATCCGCGCGAAAGAGGGCTCGAGGCCAGACAATGTTTCAAGGGTCGTCTGTGGGCGAGGAAACTCCTCGTGATCCAGTGCAATGCTACCGTCGAGTTTGTGTACGGGTACCAATGAGCGATCAAAGTAGCCGTTCTTGATAGCGTTGTCCGCTCGTTGTTGAGAAACCAGTGCTAATTCGTCAAGCGCTGTTCGGCTAATACCTTCAATTGTTGCGATCGCATCAGCACAAACACCTTGGTGAGGCTGCGGGTGAACATCTCTCAATCTGAAATTGTCGTTATCGAGGAAGGGGGAACTATTACCACTTCCCTGACCAAATGTTGACATCATTTCCGCACCACCGCCAATGCACAAATCTTCCATACCTGACATGATGTTTGCGGCGGCGATATTAACTGACGTGATGCCAGAACCACAGAATCTGTCCAGCGTGACGCCACTGGCTTTTATGTCATAGCCCGCATCTAGTGCTGCCATTCTTGCGAGGTCGCCACTCTGCTGTCCCCGCTGGGAGCTGGTGCCAAAAATAATGTCATCGACTTCGGCCGTATCAAAACCAACTCTGTCATGCAGCGCTTTTAACACTGCGGCACCGAGGTGTTGCGGATGTTCATCCGCGAGCGCGCCTTTACCTTTTTTGCCAATTCCCCTTGGGGTTCTGCATGCATCTATAATCCAGGCTTCTGCCATGGTGTTACTCCTTTAAGTTAATTAACCTATTTTAAAATCGTTTCTTTCGTCTTCAAATCAAAATTTTTATTTGGAATAACCGCTTTTCTTTATGATCCGGTGATCAGCGGTAGACTCTCATCTTTGACCCATTCACTCATGGATCCGTCGTATATCGCTACGTTATTGTGACCGATCAAGGTGAGTGCCATCGCATCGATTGTGGCAGATATGCCACCACCGCAATAAGCGATCACTCGGGGCGTACCCCACACGCCATTTTCTTCAAAGTTCTTTCGTAAATCTTCAGCAGGCTTAAAGCAGCCCTCTTCCATCATCGTGTCGTAGTAGAGGTTTTTGCTGTTCTCGATGTGCCCTCTTCTGCCATAGTGCATGTCAGCTTCACCGGAATATACACCAGGCGCCAATGCATTTATCGTGCAAATACCGCCGTCTTCTATCGCGGCTGCGGTCTGCTCTTTGTTGACCCAGCGCTCTGGGTCAAGATTGACGTTCATCTGACCCGCTGTATAGCGCCCAACATCATTCGACAAGTCACGGTTCTCGGCTTTCCATTTTTCAAGGCCACCATCCAACACCGCTACGTTTTTGTGACCGCAGGAGTATAACATCCACCAAGCACGGGTCGCCCACATCATATGCCCGGAACTGTAAAATACAACCTGGCTGTGATCGTCCACTCCGGCGGCGCGGTAAGCCGCTTGCAAATATTCTGCAGAAGGTAATGTGAACCCTAGACCACTGGTTGTATCAGAAAGATCCTTGCCCAGGTCCATAAACGCAGCGCCAGGGATATGACCGTGACCATAATCTTCAATACCTGAAACGGCCTTGTAACCCGGCGGGTTGGGCACCAGCGTTACTGTGACGTCGAAGATTCTCAAATTTGCCTCATCTTGAGACATCGCGTCAGATAACGCCTCGGTTGAGATTAGGTGTTGTGGATTGCTATATGCCATTAAGCGTCTCCTGTCGTTTCAGCAGCAAGCGGGGGTCCTGATTGTAGTTGTCACCGGTGCACAGGGTCAAACAAGCGGCTTAACTGGCTTAATTTCCATTGTTATGCATAAATGTTTGCCATTAGCCTGCATTAAGCAGCTCGCTGGAAGGATATTACTATCGATTCCCTGACCTCTGCACCCTCGAACACGCCCGATAATGTGCCCATCGACGTACTCATAGACTCGATAATCAGACCATTCGCCGACGCTGTTTCGAGCTTCATTTTTTATGCGGTACCGATCGGCGAAGCAGACCTGCCACTCATCGTGGTCTGGTTGGTCGCTGGCGGGCTGTTTTTTACCGGCTACCTCGGATTTATTAATGTCCGCGGCTTTCGTCATGGCATGGCATTAGCTATGGGGAAATATCAAAACCCCAGCGCACCGGGCGAGGTCTCTCAGTTTCAGGCGCTGGCGACGGCCGTTTCCGGTACGGTCGGCGTGGGTAACATCGCCGGTGTGGCAATCGCCATCTCACTGGGCGGTCCGGGCGCGACTTTCTGGCTGATCGTCGCGGGGCTTTTAGGTATGTCGACCAAGTTCGCTGAATGCACACTGGCAGTCAAATATCGCAGAACCAACCCTGATGGTTCAGTATCCGGCGGACCTATGTACTATCTTGAACAGGGTTTGATCGATCTTGGGTTACCAAGCGTTGGCAAAGCGCTTGGACTTTTTTATGCAATGGCGATGGTGATCGGCTGCTTGGGTATTGGCAACATGTTTCAATCGAATCAGGCCGCAGCAATATTTATTACTGTTACCGGCGCAGAGCATAGTCCTTTCATGGGCAGGGCCTGGTTACTCGGACTCGCCATGGCAATCGTTGTTGCGGTAGTAATTTTCGGCGGGATCAAAAGCATCGCTCGGGTCACAGAAAAACTCGTACCCTTCATGGCCATCCTCTATTCAGTCGCGGCGATCATAATCATTCTTTTTAACGCAGACAAAATCTTTTGGGCTCTAGGTGCAATCTGGCAGGGCGCTTTCAGCCCCGAAGGTGTCACTGGCGGCATCATCGGCGTCATCGTTATTGGTTTCAGACGCGCAGTTTTCTCAAACGAAGCGGGGCTCGGCTCGGCTTCTATTGCCCACAGTGCAGTCAAGACAAACCACCCCGCAACAGAAGGCTACGTGGCACTGCTTGAACCCTTCATCGACACCGTCGTAGTTTGCACACTGACGGCTCTCGTTATCATTACAACTGTCTATGACCCTTCACTCGCTAGCACGGGCATCAGTGGCATTGAAATGACGACCCGCGCCTTTCAATCAACCATATCATGGTCACCCATACCGCTATCTATTGCAGCAATACTATTTGCTTTTTCGACCATGCTTTCTTGGAGCTATTACGGCCTTAAGGCTTTTACCTATTTGTTCGGTGAAGCAAACATCACGCAACTTACCTTTAAACTTATTTTTTGCATCTTTATCGTCATCGGCTCTGCAATACAACTTAACGCCTTAATTGATCTGTCGGACGCCTTAGTATTCATTGTTGCCATACCCAACCTGATAGGTCTGTACATATTGGCACCGATTGTTAAAGCTGAGATCGAGAAGTATTCGAAACACCGAAAGTTCACTTAGAACATTAGTACCAACATCACAGCGGCCTGCCTTAGTTGTGCGTCAGCGAGCATGGTAGCGTCATTTTGCTGGAGATTTGATCGAGCATCCCTCTGTGTGGCAATCGAGATTTGCGAATAAATTCTATTTCTAACGACATATCTATGTTGCATAATTCGCCATTTTGATTGGCGCTTTCGCGCTACAAAAGGTGTGATAGACTCAGCGTTCTTTGCACAGATACACACCGTATTGATCTGCAAAAGAACCACCATTTGTTGCGAGTTGGTCACTTCCGACATCCAACAGAATTAAAGTATTGTTATATCAGGAGAGTAAGTATGTTCAGTCACATTATGGTTGGTGGAAACGACATCGATGAAGCCAAAAAATTCTACGATGCAGTTCTTGGAACCATGGGGCATCAACCCGGCACTATTGACCCCAAAGGTCGCTGTTTTTATTTCACCGATACAGGCATATTTTCAATCAGCTTGCCCATCGACGGTGAACCTGCTGGTCCCGGGAATGGCAGCACGGTAGGTTTCGCCGCTGCTGATCCAGAAACCGCCGATAAATGGCATGCGGCCGGTCTGGCAAACGGCGGCACAACCTGCGAGGACCCTCCCGGTGTTCGGGAGAACGCCAACGGCAACATTTATCTAGCTTATCTTCGTGACCCCTCGGGCAACAAGATCTGCGCCCTCCATCGAATGGGATAACGCTTTTCAGTGCATCACCGCTAATTCAGCGTTAACTGATTTAGCGGTGTTTTTGCCGCGGACCCTGGTCGATTGTGGACCTAATCGTTGGCATACATGGTAACAACACAAGCACCACCGAGACCTAAATTGTGCTGCAACGCATGCGTCACACCATCGACCTGCCGCGCGCCAGCGTCCCCCCTTAACTGCCAAACCAATTCTGTACATTGCGCCAAACCGGTTGCGCCAAGCGGATGACCTTTTGAGAGCAGGCCACCCGATGGGTTAGTCACAATGCGGCCACCGTAGGTGTTATCTCCGTCCCAAATGAACTTCTCGGCAGTCCCCTGACCGGTCAGCCCCAAAGCCTCGTAGGTCAAAAGCTCGTTCGCAGTAAAGCAGTCGTGCAATTCAACGACCTGAACATCATCCGGCCCTACACCTGCTTCTTCATAAACCCGATCCGCAGCCGCTTTTGCCATATCGTAACCGACAAGCTTGCGCAGAGAATGATCTTCAAGCGTACTTGCGAAGTCAGTCGTCATCGCTTGTCCCTTGATAGAAATGGCGTTGTTCAGCCCGTGTTTTCTCGCAAAATCTTCACTACAGATCACGGCGGCGGCAGCACCACAAGTCGGTGGACAACATTGATAGCGGGTCAATGGACCGTAAATGTGCGGCGAAGCCATAATTTCTTCGACCGTTAGCAGTTCTTTGAAGACAGCATAGGGATTATTGACCGCATGCTTCCTCGCCTTCTCCGAAATTTTCGCAAAGGTTTCATCACGGGTGCCATATTCATCTGCATACTCTTTGCCTGCGCCACCAAAATACTGTGCAGCATCAGGTGCCTTACGATCCACGCCCTGAAGCGACTTCCTTTCTTTGAACATTCTCTTCATCGGGCTGGGTCGATCATTAAACACAGCACCCAGTGCTCCGGGCACCATTTGCTCGAAACCCAGCGCGAGGGCACATTCCACCATGCCAGATTCAACCGCCTGGCGTGCTAAAAACAAGGCTGAGGAACCCGTTGCGCAGTTATTATTTACGTTAATAATTGGTACACCGGACATACCAAGCCCGTAAACGGCAGCCTGCCCTGCAGTGGAGTCGCCGTAGACATAGCCAACATAGACCTGGCCAATATCGGCATAGTCAATGCCCGCATCTTCAATGGCCAAGCGTGCAGCAGTTTCGCCCATGACAGGATAATCATCACTTTGGCCTGGCTTGGTAAAAGGAATCATTCCGACACCGGCTACTTTTGTTTTCGACATGTTTTTCTCCGCTTTATTTGAATAATTTGGCACCAAGATTGCGCATTTTAACCCGTAAATCAACAAAATTTGGTACTTGTATAACTTTCGCATCACTTTGAGACAGACATTGATCCGAGGTACCTGGACACTATCATCATTGAGTTGAGCGATATCGTTACGGGTTCGGTTGTGGTTGTTTAGCGGGTATACAGAAATAGAGATTTAGTGGATGCCTAAAAATTGTGTACACTTCGGTTCGAGAAAACTTGAAGAGCTGAAATTGTGGAACATTTTGATGTTGTAATTGTGGGAGCGGGCTTGTCTGGGATAGGCGCGGCATTTCATCTACAGGAGCGCTGCCCCGGGAAGAGCTACGCGATCCTTGAAGGCCGAGATGCAATAGGAGGCACTTGGGACCTATTTCGGTATCCCGGGATTCGATCCGATAGCGATATGCACACCTTGGGTTACAGTTTCAAACCTTGGCTTGAGGCGAAGGCAATTGCGGACGGGCCTTCGATTCGCAAATACGTCAACGAAACTGCTGATGAAAACCAGATTCGTGAAAATATTCGCTTCAATCATTTGGTCCAAGACGCCGCCTGGTCAACCGATCAGGCTACATGGACAGTCACCAGCCTGGACAAAGCAACCAACGAAACCGTCCAATATAGCTGCAACTTTTTGTACATGTGCAGCGGCTACTACAACTATGATGAGGCTTACACGCCAGAATTTGAGGGCATTGATGATTTCAGTGGCACCGTAATACACCCACAGTTTTGGCCTGAGGATCTTGATTACTCAGGGAAGAAAGTTGTTGTGATTGGTAGCGGCGCAACAGCGATGACCTTGGTGCCGGCCATGGCAGACAAAGTCGAATCCATCACCATGCTGCAGCGTTCGCCGACTTACGTCGTTTCCCGCCCCGCAGAAGACAAAATGGCGAACACGTTCAGAAAGTATCTGCCAGAGAAATTGGCCTATGGTCTGACTCGCTTCAAGAACGTTGAACTGGGCAGAATAATGTACAACCGAACCAGAACACAGCCAGCAAAAGTTAAGAAGATGATTCTGGATATGGTGCGAAAAGAACTGAAACCCGACTACGATGTCGACAAACATTTCACGCCGTCATACAACCCATGGGATCAACGCCTGTGTCTTGTACCCGACTCGGATTTGTTCAAAGCAATCAATTCGGGCAAAGCAGTCGTTGTGACCGAAAAAATTGATTGCATTACAAGTGACGGCATTAAACTTGAAAGCGGCGAAACACTGCCAGCAGATATCATTGTCACGGCGACTGGCCTGAACATGAAGGTGCTGGGTGGCACTTCGCTCTCCGTTGACGGCAAACCAGTCGACTTCCCGTCTAAATTTTCTTATAAGGGCATGATGTATTCGGACGTGCCTAATTTGGTGCAGACTTTCGGTTACATCAATGCATCTTGGACGCTTCGCGCAGATATCAATTCAGAGTTCGTCTGCAGACTGCTTAACCGCATGGACGAGTTAGGTGTCAGACAGGCGACGCCAAGAATTCGTCAGGAAGATCACAACATGCCTGCGAAACCCTGGGTCGACGATTTTTCAGCAGGGTACATGCAACGGATGATGCACTTGTTTCCAAAGCAAGGTGACAGAGATCCATGGCGCAACACACAAAATTATGCACTGGACAAAAAACTGATCCGGAAAAGTCCACTCGAAGATGGCACACTGGTTTTTGACAATAGCGAACAGGAAGCCAGTTTCAAGAAAAATCACCCTCAAAAAAACAACGAAGCGCAGGGCCGCACAGCAGCCTGATGCTGGTCACTCGATCAGCGCGTTCGTTCGGCAAAACTGCTCACGCGGAAGAGGTTTAAGATGGATTGTCCTAAATGCGAAAGTATTTTTGAACACATAACTTTCAACCACATCGAGGTTGACCGTTGTTCTCAGTGCAGAGGTCTGTGGTTTGACATGCTTGAGAAAAGTGATCTGGCAAAAATGCGAGGCGCCGAATCAATAGACATTGGCGACAGTCAAGTAGGCAAGCAGTTCAACCAGCTCAGAGATATCAACTGCCCGAACTGCAAACACAGCATGATTCCCATGGTTGACAAGGACCAGTTCCACATCAATTACGAGTATTGCCCAAACTGTTTTGGCACATTCTTCGATGCAGGAGAATTCCGAGATTTGAAGGAACACACAGTGATAGAGCGCTTCGCGCAAATGATCGGCACTCTGCGTTCTAATATTGCAGCGGGAAAGAAAAAAAAATAACCACCGCCCGGTTGCAGATCAACAGGGCAGCATGCGTAGCGTTATTCGAGCCGGTGACCGGCTCGCCGTCCTACTTCGCGGTGAGTCTATTCACCGCTTGTTCAGACAGGTCGAGCGAGAGTGAGATACGGGTACGCAATGTTTCTAAGTCGACACCTTCTGTGCTCTTCTGGCCTGCCATATAGCGACCATAAACACCGTGTACGATGGCCGCTGTTTTCCAACGATTAAAGCCAACATAATAATCCAGTTGCGACAAATCTCTTCCAGTGCGCTCGCCATATCGCTCAGCCATTGCAAGCCGTCCGGGAAATCCCGGTTGAGCAGTCGCTGATTCAGGATCTGGTGCGATCGCATCACTGGGATCAGGCCAAGGATTGAGCGCATAAGCCAAATCCGCAAGCGGATCACCGAGTGTCGAAATCTCCCAGTCAACCACGGCCGCAATCTTACTGTCGGCACCAATGAGCACATTGTGCAAACCATAATCGCCGTGGACAACCCGAGCCATCCCTTGGTCCGGCATATTTTCCAGAAAAAAGTCTTTCAGCTCGTGTGCTCTCGGATCATCGAATTGCGCCGGCTCAACAGACGACGTCCAGGATCGATACCACGTTTTCAGCTGCCGGCCGACATAATTTTCTTTTTTACCCAGTTCTCCTAGACCAATTTCATCAGGGTCAAGAGAGTGCAGGTCTGCAAGCACGTCAATGAAAGAGTTGGCTGTTATGGTACGCATGTTCTCCGGAACAATCGCCTGCGTATCTTCGCCTTTATACAACGGGCTGCCATTAATCATCCCCATAATATAAAACCATGCGCCAATAACGTCAGGATCTTCACAAAAACCAATTGCTTCGGGTACTGGCACGCTGGTTGAACCCAGAGCAGATATCAACGCCCATTCGCGACTCATATCATGCGCCTTGGGTAGCAACACACCCTGAGGTGGCCGTCGGATGACCGCTTGTTTTCCGTTAGCATCATCTATGCGATAAGTGAGATTTGAGTGGCCGCCTTCTAGCCGATACCACTTAAACGGCGGCACCAGACTTTCAGTATTCTCAAGTACCCACTTGTTTACTGCTGCGGTGTCGTATCCTTCAGGAGTTGGGTCAAGTTCCAAATCTGCCATCGTGTTATCCCTCTTTATATTCTCTCAAATGCTGATCGTAATCGGCGCTACGTTTCAGACTAATATGGTTTTGAATAATAAAGTAAGCTTCCTCCAGAAGCACCAAACAACTGTATGAATTCTAAAACTCGATTTTACTGAAATTCGGTGGCCGTTTCTCCAGATAGGATTTTACACCCTCATTGAAGTCTTCATGGACTAAGCTCGCGTCCATCAATGTTGTAGTTTCCCGCATCGACTCTCCAAGACTCATATTTAAGTGGCGGTAAACCTGCTGTTTCATCACCTTCATGGAGCCGGGTGCGCAATGGTCTGCCAAATTTTGTATGTAGGCTTTTGCCTGTGGGATGAGCTCGTCTGCGGCAAAAACCCTGTTGACCATACCCATTGCCAGCGCTTCCTCAGCTTCGACTTTTCTAGAGGACCAGAACAGGTCCAACGCCTTTGAAGGTCCGATCAGGCGTGGCAGTAACCAGCTTTGGCCGTGCTCTGCCACCAAACCCCGATGGGAGAACGCCGTGACAAATTTTGCTTTCTGTGCCGCAAAGCGCATATCGCACAGCAGCGAAATTGACATACCAAGACCCGCTGCGGCACCGTTAACTGCTGCGATGATCGGTTTTCGAATCGACAATATATAGGTAAAGGCAATCTCAAAATCAGACCCCATTGCCTTGTCTCCTGGATCAGCATCAAGTTTTCGTAGCGCCACCCCATCGTGCAAGTCTCCACCGGATGCCTGAGAGTCCAGCGCGTTCATATCCATGCCAGAGCAGAACCCACGTCCGGCACCCGTCAGGATAATACCCACAACCGACGGATCTTTTTCCGCAATGCTTAGCGCATGCTTTAGCTCTTCCATCATGTTGTTGGTCAGCGCGTTTAATGCTTCAGGGCGATTGAGCGTAATCACAGCTGAGGGTCCATCAACCTCATAGGTAATCTGTTGATACATCGGTGCACTCCTTGTTGTTGTGACAATTAAGAGTGGACTCTTCTATGGCTACAATGCAAGCGCTATTGTTAAGATGCGCTTCCATTACCTATTCCTCTGTTTTCGCATCTGAAAAATGAACCGAGACAAACAAACATCTTACGACGTAATCGTTCTTGGAGCAGGCGCGGCTGGATTGATGTGCGCGCTTACCGCAGCAAACAAGGGAAGGCGAGTGTTGGTGTTGGAAAAAGCAAACAAACCAGGCAAAAAAATTCTAATGTCAGGTGGTGGGCGCTGTAACTTTACGAACCTGTTTGTTGAACCCGAAAACTACATTTCTGATAATCCACATTTCTGCAAATCAGCATTGAGTCGATACACCCAATGGGATTTCATCGCTCTCATCGAGGCACATGCAATTCCCTATGCCGAACGCAAGCATGGTCAGCTCTTCTGTCGCGATTCCGCTAAAGATATTCTTTCCATGCTGCTAGATCTATGTACCAGCGCTGGCGTTGAAATTCGCTGCAATACGCAAGTCACAGCAATCTCTAGTCGCGTCCGGAATGATAACACTGAGGAAACTCAGCCAACCGATGACTACCGCTACCAACTACAAATTGAAAACGATTGTATTACGTGTGCTTCATTGGTGGTTGCAACGGGCGCTTTGTCTATCCCTACACTCGGCGGCAGCGGCTTTGGCTATGATATTGCCAAGCAGTTTGAACTGGAGACCTCACCGCTGCGAGCCGGCCTAGTGCCGCTCACGTTTTCTGATTCAATAAAAACCGTATGTGAAGCACTATCGGGGATTAGCCTCGAGGTTGAAATTTCGATCGGGCAGAATACCTTCACTGAGGATTTATTGTTCACGCACCGTGGCATCAGTGGCCCCGTTGTACTCCAAATATCAAGCTACTGGCAACCTGGTAGCAGCATCAATATCGACCTGCTCCCGGGTATTGATGCCGCCAGTCTGTTGGATGATGCAAAGTCAAAAAAAGGCAGTAGTCTTTTGCGCACGGCGATGGCGCAGGTATTACCGCGCGCGCTGGTTCTCGAGTTGCAATCGTTATGGTGGCCAGATATGGCAGAGCGCCCGCTAGCTGAGTTTAGCAGCGCAATGCTTCGTGATATCGGCACCAAGGTCAATCAGTGGCAACTCAAACCCTCGGGGACCGAGGGTTATCGTACCGCCGAGGTTACCCTTGGCGGTGTTTGCACGCATGAGCTCAACGCTAAAACGATGGAGGCCAACAAACATAAAGGGCTATATTTTATTGGCGAGGTTGTCGATGTAAGCGGCCACCTAGGTGGTTTCAATTTTCAATGGGCTTGGTCTTCCGGTGTAAGCGCGGGCAGTGTTGCCTAGCGCGGCTCGAAAGAATGGTAGGTAAAAAGCAAACCACTGAAATCAGACGCTGACGCCTCGACCACCCAGTATCGTGATAGAATGCGTGCGCGCCTGATCATTACTCTCTAACATGCTAAGAATCAACGAACTTAAACTGCCACTGCACCATAGCGATGCCGACCTTACAAAGGCGGTTCTGGAGCGACTGGCAATAGTACCTGAAGCGCTGTTAGAAACGCGCATTTTCAAACGTAGCTATGACGCGAGGAAAAAATCCAACATCCTGTTGATCTATCAATTGGATGTCACGCTCACAGAAGCTGCGGAACAACAGATACTTCATACACTGAAAAATTCACCGTCAAACAGCGGTGTCAGACTGAGCCCCGATACTAAATACAAACTGCCGGTCAAGGTAGATGCAAACTTTCCTTCCGCCGAACAACAGCGGCCCGTCATTATCGGCTTTGGTCCATGCGGCATTCTCGCCGCTTTGTCGTTGGCGCAAATGGGTCTCAAACCACTAGTGCTGGAACGGGGCAAAGATGTTAGACAACGCACCAAGGACACCTGGGGGCTCTGGCGTAAAAGAGAGCTGAACCCGGAATCAAATGTACAATTCGGAGAAGGTGGCGCAGGCACATTTTCCGACGGCAAACTTTATAGCCAGGTCAAAGATCAGCGATTCTTGGGCCGCAAAGTACTTACAGAATTTGTAAAAGCAGGTGCACCAGAAGAAATCCTGTATGTCAGCAAACCTCATATCGGCACCTTTAAACTCGTCAAAATGGTGGAGACCATGCGCGCCGAAATTATCAGGCTGGGTGGCGAGATACGGTTTAGCCAAAAAGTTGTTCGGCTGAACAGAGAAAGTCTACATGACACCGAACAACAAAACGCCTCCTACACCGGTCAGGTCACGGGTGTCACTCTTGATAGCGGCGATGTGATTAACACTCGACACGTGATTTTGGCCGTTGGCCACAGTGCCCGACAAACCTTCAACATGTTGTTAGATGAGGGTGTATACATCGAGCCCAAACCATTCTCGATCGGTTTCCGTATTGAACATCCGCAGTCTATGATCGATCAAGTTAGGTTTGGAGAAGAAGCCGGCAATCCAATTCTTGGCGCCGCTGACTACAAGCTTGTACACCATTGCAAAAATGGACGCAGTGTTTACAGCTTCTGCATGTGCCCTGGCGGCACAGTTGTCGCAGCAACCTCAGAACCTGGCCGCGTTGTAACGAACGGCATGTCTCAGTACTCACGTAACGAGCGAAATGCGAATGCAGCGATCGTCGTTGGCATTGAACCTGAAAAAGACTACCCCGGTCATCCACTTGCGGGTATCGACCTCCAACAATCGCTGGAAACACTGGCTTACGAACTGGGCGGCAACAACTACAATGCGCCAGCGCAACTTGTCGGTGATTTCCTTAAAGGCAAAGCCTCTTCGAACCTCAAGAGTGTCACGCCTTCCTACAAACCTGGCATCACCTTAGGCGATCTCTCCGAGGCACTACCCAAATTCGCAGTCGAAGCGATTCGAGAAGCGATCCCCGCCTTCGACCGACAAATTAAAGGGTATGCCATGAATGATGCCGTGCTGACCGGTATCGAGACACGTACCTCATCTCCTATATCAATCAAACGTGACGGCAGCCTACAAAACATTAACACGCGTGGACTTTACCCCGGCGGGGAAGGTGCGGGCTATGCAGGCGGAATTCTCTCCGCGGGAATCGACGGCCTCAAGGTAGCGGAGGCGGTCGCCCTTGACCTTTCCGGCACGAACAACCAAAAGCATACATCTCCACAATAGCCAAATTACGAATCGCGCGTTATGGTATTCGCTCTTATGTGCCACCATGCATTAGGGGATTTACACAATGATGCGAAACACGGTTTCTGTTTCAACAAAACTTGTCAGCGCTGTTTTCTTTTGCAGCACCGCGGCATTCATCCTTTTCGCGGACCTCGCGCGATCAGCCCAAACGTCCTCCGAAACACTATCATTTAACAGTCTTATCGAACCGGTCGAAATTCGCAAAGATCAATGGGGCATTTCTCACATCTACGCCAACAACCAACATGATCTATTCTTCGCACAAGGATTCAATGCTGCACGAGACAGACTATTTCAATTTGAGATTTGGCGCCGACGCGCTACCGGCACGCTGGCGGAAATTCAGGGTCCAAAAGCACTGGCCCATGACAAGGGTGCTCGCCTCCTGCGCTTTCAAGGTGATATCAAGCAAGAGATGGCGCACTATCATGATGACGGTATAGAAATTATTACGGCGTTTGTCGCCGGCGTAAATGCTTATATCGCACTTACCCGCCGAGAGCCTGAAAGGCTCCCATTTGAGTTTTCATTACTCGGTATCGAGCCCGGACTTTGGACACCAGAAATTGTTGTATCCAGACATAATGCACTGACTGGCGGCATCTCAACTGAACTCATGTTGGCGAAGACAATTACCGATATTGGTCCAGCGCTAACGGCGAAGATTTTACCCTTCGAGCGATCCCCTTATTTGGGCGACCGCCAGGGTGTCGACCTTTCCCAAGTCACCGATGCGGTCATGGCGGACTACCTCGCCTCGCGGCGCATGCCTGCTTTCTCTCAGCAGGATTTAGCGGATAACCGATCTGATCCATCCAGGCTCAATGGCGCGATCCTCACCAGCGAAATCGCCGACTATTTGATGGACCCAATCGGTACCGCACTGGGTAGCAACAACTGGGTAATATCTGGCAGTAAGACGCAAAGCGGTAAACCCTTGATGGCGAACGATCCACACCGCGCGATTCAGAACCCGTCTTTGCGTTATATCGTCCACCTGAATGCACCTGGCTGGAACGTCATTGGCGCAGGCGAACCCGTTCTTCCCGGCGTCTCCATTGGACACAACGATCACGGCGCTTGGGGGCTAACCATTTTCAGGATCGACCAGGAAGATCTTTACGTTTACGAAATAAACCCAGAAAACCCCAATCAATACCTCTACCAAGGTCAATGGAAGGACATACGAGTTGAAAAGGACGTTATCAATGTCAAAGGGCAAGCACCCGAAACCGTTGTCCTCAAATATACAGTGCATGGTCCCGTGGTCCACGAGGATTCTACCAATGGCAAAGCCTATGCCATGCGCGCCGCATGGCTAGAGCAAGGTGCGGCGCCCTATCTCGCTAGCTTGAGAATGGATCAGGCAAAAAACTGGCGCGAGTTTAGAGCCGCCTGCGAATACTCCGGTCTGCCAGGCGAAAATATGGTTTGGGCAGACAAGCACGGAGACATAGGCTGGCAGTCAGTAGGTCTTACACCAATTCGACTTGGCTGGGATGGCAGACTACCCGTCCCCGGCAATGGTGATTTTGAATGGCAAGGGTATGCACCTATCAACGTCATGCCCCACGTGACGAACCCGCAGAGCGGATATTATGGTACGGCAAACCATAATAACGTCCCAAAAGATTATCCGAACATTTTTGCTGACTTCTATTCTGATCCGGCACGGGCTGCCAGACTTGCCGAAGTCTTATCAAGCACTAAAAACCATTCAATTGAAGATTCAATGGCGCTTCAATATGACAACAAGTCTATGACCGCAGAAATCATGGTGCCGGTTATCACCAGCGTTCGCTCGAATGCAAAAATTAGGCAGGCATTAAAACTGCTTCGTCATTGGGATCATAGACTTGATCGGGACAGTGCTGCGGCGGCGCTTTACGATCGTTGGGAACAAGGCATGCTTTTAACGCTGAACAAACAACTGATTCCCAATCGCCCTGCGTCGGCCAGCCAACTCATCGGCAGGCCAAAACTCATGGCCTGGATGATCACGCCGCCCGAATTTGTGTTTGGCAAGCAACCCGTGCGAAACCGAAATAAAATGATTTCGCAGCATCTGAACATGGCAATAGATAGTCTGAACAATGAATTTGGTCGTGATCAGTGGACCTACGGCGACATACATTTTAGTCGCATCGACCACCCCCTCAACACGCTGTTGGATACTGACAAACGGGGAGATTTAAATGTCGGACCACTGGCACGTGGTGGTGGGCCAAACACCCTGAATGCGAAACGCGGTATCGGTAATCAGACATCTGGCGCGAGCTTTAGGATCATCGCGGATACAGCAAACTGGCATACAGCCGTTGGCACCAATACACCGGGCCAATCAGGTGACCCATCTAGCCCTTTCTACAGTAACTTATTCGAAAACTGGAACAGGGGTGACTATTTCCCCCTTTACTTTGCAGAAGATGTGATTAAGGAAAACACCCAGACCTACATTAAGTTAAACCCTAAGCCCTAAGCCCTAATCCCTAATTCCTATGCGCTGCAGGTCTGATAGACAAAAGACTTAGGGTCTGGGCCTAACGCGAACAACTTTTCCACTATCACTATCCGTTAGCAAGTAGATCAAGCCTTCCGGACTCACCCTGACATCTCTTATACGAGCGTCGAGTTCAGAGAACAACGCTTCTTCGCTCACAATCTTTCCATCGACCATCTCTAATCGCCTGACTTCCTTGTTCACCAAAGCGCCAACTAAGAAATCGCCTTGCCAAGCTGGAAATGCATCGCCTTGGTAAATTGCAAAGCCAGAGGGCGCAATACTCGGCGTCCAGTATTTTAGCGGCTGCTCCATGCCCGGCGCTTCTTTGAAGGGTGAAACGAACGCCCCTGAATAGTTGATCCCATAAGTAATGGCAGGCCAGCCATAATTATTGCCTGCTTCAACGTAATTAATTTCATCGCCGCCTTGCGGGCCATGCTCGTGGTTGTAAATTTTATTACTTGCCTTGTCTACCACCAAGCCCTGAGTGTTACGGTGCCCATAGGACAGGACAAAAGGATTACCCTCTTTGCCGTCGGCAAAAGGATTATCGGTATGTGCTGAGCCGTCGGTGTTCAACCTAAGGATTTTACCAAGCTGGCTGAATTTGTCCTGCGCAGCCTCGCGATACTCAAATCCATCGCCGGTCGACAATACAATGGAACCATCCGCCATTTGAATCATCTTTCCACCATAGTGTGCGCCGCCAGCTTTGGTTGGAGACACGGTAAAAAGGGTTTCAACATTTTCGAGCCCAGCTTCTCCCAGCGTTGCTTTTATAATGCGCGTTGCATTTTCCTCGTTCGAACCCCATGCAAAGGACAGATACACCAAATTGTTGGTCGAGAATTGGCTGTCTAGCATAATGTCGAAGTAACCACCCTGACTCTCAACAAAGGTCTCAGGTGTACCCGTCAAGGGTGCACTGACATCACCTTGTTCAGAAATTCGAAGCAGCTCGCCGGGACGAGTTGCAACTAAATAACCTCCACCGGGTAGAAAGGCAATTGACCATGGAAAATCAAGACCTTCGGCGACGGTTTCGAGTTGATATTCTGCCCTCGCCGAAAGTGAGGATATGCCTGCCAGCAGGATAAAAATCAGGGAGATGAGTCTATTTCGAAATATCATTTAATCTATCAGCCACGTGAATTCGTAATATATACGCAACTTAAACGCATTCAGGCCACAGAAATGATACGTAAACTAATCGCTTTTCTTGCTTCCGTGATGGGCACCTACCTTGTGGGCGTCATGTTTATTGGCCAAGGAAACCTCGCTGCTGTCGCGGAATTGGGTCTGAACGTTGGAATTAGCGACCGTCTTGAAACCTTAATGCACGACCTGACTCACATGGTGTCCATTTACTTACCGCTTGTAGCGGTTAGCTCGATTATCGCCTTCTCAGTCGCGGCCGCCATTATCCGTCTGACCCCAAACCTTCGCCTTATCGGCTATGTCTCAGCAGGTTTTGTCGCATTAATCGCCATGCACGTTATCTTAAAAATGGTTCTAGGGCTCACCGGCGTTGCACCAACGCGAACGATGGTTGGGCTATTAGCCCAGGGGCTTGCGGGCGCGTTTGGCGGCTATCTGTTTCATTTACTGACACTCAAAAAACCCGCCTCGTAAGCACCACGAGACTCAGTTCCCCGTAATCGCCTGATAGACTCTGGTGCGTAGCTCCCGACGAATGGGATAGGTCGACGAGGGGATTAATTGCGTTAAAAAAATCACATACAAATCTTCTTCTGGATCAATCCAAAAGAACGTGCTGGCTGCGCCACCCCAGTGATGCTCACCGACCGACGTGATGATATGCGCCTTTACCGGGTCAAGTACGACAGCAAATCCAAGCCCAAAACCGATGCCATCATAGCTGGTTTCGCTCCACACGGGCTGACCCATGTCAGCCATATCACCGTTATTGGGCAGCTGATTCGTGCGCATGTACTCTACTGTTTTCCTGCCAAGTATTCGCTGCTCGTCAAGCACGCCACCATTTAACAGCATCTGACAAAACCTACCGTAATCAGCCAATGTTGACACCAGCCCACCTCCACCAGAAAAGATCGTTGCCGGTTTAAAGTAACTGCTTTCTGCAGAGCTCTCCTGCAGCTGGATACCTGTTTTTTTGTTCGCCGCGAAGACGTCACCAGACTTCGCAACACTGCTCATCCCTGCTCCCCCGAGGGGCGAATAAAGTGCTGCAAACCGTGACCTGCTTTCCTCACTAACATGGAAACCGGTATCCACCATTTTCAATGGCGTAAAAATTCTCTCGTAAAAAAACTGCTCGAGAGACAAACCGGACCAAACCTCAACCAACCTACCTAGTACATCCGTTGAAATACTATAATTCCACTGTGAGCCTGGCTGCGATATCAGCGGGATTTCGGCCGCTCTTTTTACCCATGCTTCCAGATTCTTGATATCACTCGGACCGCCAATCCCCGCCTTACGATAGGCGGCATCGACAACATTGCTTTGCATGAAGCCATAAGTTAATCCGGAGGTATGAGTCATCACGTGCCTGACTGTAATCGGCGTTTCCTGAGGCGATGTATCTTCAAGCGGGGCGCTACCGCCCGCCCATACTGGCGTGTCTAAAAACTCGGGCAGATACAATGCGATTGGGTCGTCTAAGTGAAATGC
>CBFHOH010000001.1:283015-285285 GCA_965657335.1 Candidatus Azotimanducaceae bacterium | reverse complement strand
CACAGCTGAGTTATGATTAATACTCTTGTTGGTACTGACGAAAGCAAAGGAACTGAAAAATGATCACAGTATTTGTTGCTAAAAAAATCATCACAATGACAGAAGCCCAACCAGAAGCGACGGCAGTGGCCGTTCGTGACGGCATCATTCTTGAAGTAGGTAGCCTCAATAGTCTTAAGCCTTGGTTTGAGCATAACGAATATGAAATCGTCGAAGACTATGCTGAACAGGTACTCATGCCGGGTTTGATCGACCCACATCTCCACCCCATTATGGCTGCGGTTTTGTTACCGATGCAATTCATTACTGCGCTGGAGTGGAAGTTTCCTTGGGAAATCGTTCCCGCGACGACCACAAGAGAAGCCTATCTCAGTAAACTAAAAAAAGGCCACGAACAAACGTCGGCAAATGAGCCTTTTTTCACATGGGGTTATCACCGCAACTGGCATGGAGAAATCGATCGAATCGTCATGGATGAGATATTCGGGCAGCGCCCCGCTGTCGTCTGGCAAAGGTCATTCCATGAGCTTTACCTGAATACCGCGATGATGGATCACCTCGGTATAGAGCAGGAACAAGTCGAGGGTAGGCCGCAAATAGATTACGCAAAAGGTCACTTTTATGAGAACGGCTTGAGTTTTGCTATCGGTCGCCTGAACCAAATCATTATGTCCGAACAGTGGCTTGGTAAAGGGCTAGAGCGCCTCAAAAAAGTCGTTCACTACGGGGGCCAGACCACTGTCGGAGACATGGCGGTAGGACTCTTTGATTTTAATCTCGAATGGCATGCCGTTGAGAACATCATAGACAAGCCAGACTCTCCTTTCCGTGTGCTCGGCGTACCTCACGCACGTGTCATGTCTCATATTAGCGGCGGCCACAAGCAAGGGGTCGAGTTTGCCGAAACGCTGCCCGAGCGAAATACAAATAAATTCCGCTTTAGCAACAAAATCAAACTATTCACGGATGGCGCTTTTTTCTCCCAACTAGCGATGCTGAAAGCACCGGGGTATATCGATGGACATATCGGCGAGTGGCTAACCGTGCCAGAAGAGTATGAGGTGATTGCAAGAGAATACTGGCAAGCGGGCTTTGAAATTCATGTCCACTGTACAGGTGATCTAGGCTTAGAACTCGCGATTGATACCTTAGAGAAATTACAATCTGAACTGCCAAGATTCAATCACAACTATACAATCGAACACTTTGGCTTTAGTACCCCGGAGCAGGTTCACCGCATCAAAAAACTGGGTGCGAATGTTTCGGCAAATGTTTACTACCTGCACGAACTAAGTGATAGCTACGGTCATCACGGCGTAGGCTTTGAACGGGCATCGGAGATGGCCAGAATCGGCCAATGTGAGAGGGAAGATGTGTTGCTCTCGCTGCATTCAGATTTTCCAATGGCGCCCGCGTTACCGCTAAACAGCGCCTGGGTGGCATGCACTCGGGAAAATTGTGAGGGGTATGTTGTCTGCCCCAACGAGCGAGTTACACTCGATAAGGCGTTACGAGCAGTCACGATAGATGCAGCGCGGATTCTTGGCCTTGAAGATGAGACCGGCAGCATTCGGGCCGGCAAAAAAGCGGACTTCGTCGTACTCGACCAGAGTCCCTATGATGTCGGTGGAGCAGGATTAAAAGACCTTGAGATACTGGCGACAATATTCGAAGGGGAAGCTTTTCCCATCGAGCGATCTTAAGTCATGTCTGATTCAGTCGCTTTTCTGTCAGATCTACCCGTAACGCTTGTCACCGGGTACCTAGGTAGCGGAAAAACCACTTACATTAACGAAAGATTAGAGAACGCCGACGGCGTGAGATATGCCGTCATGGTCAATGACTTTGGTGAGCTCAACATTGACGCAGAACTTATTAAAGCTAGCACTGAAAAAACAATTAGCCTGACGAACGGCTGCGTTTGTTGTTCGCTGGCAGACGACATGGACACCGCGATGGAACAGGTTCAACAACTGGCTCAGGATCTAGATTGGGTTTTGTTTGAAGCGAGCGGTGTTGCGGATCCTGAGAGAATAAAAACAAAAATCGAAGCTCGACCCGGTTTTGCGCTAAAAGAGTTTCTGACGCTCATCGATGTCACCCGCATCAAATCACTGGTGAAAGACAAGTACATTGGTCAACACATTAAGCGCCAGTTACAACTCACCAACCCATCAGCAAGAGAGGCCAGCAGAGCGCATGAAATTAGTTATGGTACGCGTCTAAGCAAAACCGATCTGCTTTCAACAGCAGCAATCACCGAAATACGA
>CBFHOH010000001.1:238124-282688 GCA_965657335.1 Candidatus Azotimanducaceae bacterium | reverse complement strand
CACTCGCCAATCGGAGAACAATATGCTCACTATTAAAGGACTTGATCATCTGGTACTGAGGACTGATCAGGTCGAGCAAATGTGTCTGTTCTATTGCGGCGTGCTAGGTTGCACCATAGAGAGAGAAACAACACCGGATGTTGGGCTTGTTCAATTGCGCGCTGGTAGTGCTCTGATCGACTTGGTTAACGTTGATAGCAAATTGGGGGCGATGGGCGGTGGTCCACCAAAGAAATCGGAGAACAATCTCGATCACTTCTGCCTGCAACTCAGACAAACAAGCGAGCAGGAGATAAGAACACATCTAACGGCGCACAAAGTCAAAGTCGGCGCGTTTGCACAAAGGTATGGTGCTCAGGGATTTGGGCTATCTGTCTATATTCAGGATCCCGACGGTAACACGGTTGAGCTTCGTTCCGAGATCGTCGAAGACTCTTCTTAACCATCTTCTTCAAAAAAATACCGAAGGAGAGTATCCTTTCCTTTTTTCTAGCAACACAGTTAGGGTCACAAACGCAGGTTATCGATGTTAAACGAAGAGCAAATCCGCAAATTGGTCACGAGCCACGGCGCCGACGTCAATCAAGGCCGTCCTATCAGACAACTGATCAGCGATGGGGAACTTCCCCGCCTCAATGGTTGCACCGTACTCGAGGGCAAAGTGTCCGATTCTGTGTTCGGAGACCCGTTGAAAACCTCCTCAGGGAAGGCCATTCGTTTAATGTTTCGCAACAACCGAATTTCTACCCATGACGTCAACCGCGGTGCAATCCCCTTCAAAGATCAGGTCCTGGCATTCAATCATGACCACATGCACCGGCTGGTGAAACCTGTCCTGGGGTCCTCGCAATTCGAAGTTAAAGGGCTATCGCCCGCGTCAACGGTAATACCCGCTGAGAATCTCAACCTACTGAAGGTTGAAAATGTGCTACGTCTTTACATGGCAGAAAGTTCAACCTCTACCTCACTTTACCAACACTGGTTGGCCGCAAAAGAGGCCGGTCAAGCCACGATGAATTACGCGGGACACCACCTCGACGTGACGGCATTAGAACCCAACGGACTACTGCCATATCTGATGGATACGCCAAGCACAAAAGAAGCTGTCGACAGGACAACCGACGCAGGTTACCTGATCGAAGAGGGTGTTTGTACGGCAGACCAATATACTGAAATTCGCAATGCGTCGCTGATGGCGTTCGGCATCGTGACCCAGTATCTTTCTCGTCGAGGCATGGTGTTAGTCGACACAAAGACAGAGCATGGAATCAACGCAGACGGTCAAATAGTGTCAGCTGATGAACTCTATACAATGGATTCGTCCCGGTTCTGGGCAATGAATGAGGACGGGTCGCTGAAAACCAAAGACGGCAAACCCGTATCGTTCTCAAAAGAATTTGCTCGTGGCATGGTCAAGGAAAAAGGGCAACAGTTTACTGATGACCAGGCCAATGAGATCGCCGTTCGTTACATTCAAGGTTTGCAACATTTGACAGGTGTGACATTCGAACCCGATTTACGTTCGCGTGACCAGCGCATCATTGAATCCACAAATATGATCCTGGATGCCTTGTTGTAAAACATTCGTGGCAATTTGCGCATTGCGCTTTTGTTAGCGCGAGAACGCTGGCGCAAACCACCCATTCAAACATGTCAATCTGGTATCGAGGTACCCGATGCATTATGACCAACCGAATTTTGTCGCACACCTGGAAATATCTCTTTGAATAAATTCAGCATATTCATTGTGGAGCGGCGATCTGTTGATTCATGAAGTCGTCCCGGTGGTCCCAGCGTAGGAGGTAGCGCAAACCCATGGGGTGTTGCTGCATAGTGGTGAAATATCCAATCGGTGCCCGCTTCGTTCATCTCGTCAAAAAACCTTTGCTTGCTGTCATCCGGGACCAATTCATCCTCGGCGCCGTTTTCTACTACGACAACTGTTTGCGTATTGTAATTGTTCTCACACTGCTTCAATGGTGGTCGTTCCGCATTAAATCTGGCCGGGTTAGGATCTTCGCCGGTTTGCAAAAGCCCATGCAAAGAGACTACCCCACCGAGCCCAAGTCCGCCGCGAACGGCCTCAAGTACAGCAACACCACCAAAACAATAACCGATTGCCGCAGGCGCTATCGATGCATCAACAAAATCGTGGTGCATTCCCTGGTCAAGCCATGCTTTCAACAGCGCGCGAAAATGTTCATGATCATGATCTAGCGCCACCATCGCCTCAAAACATTTCTGCTGGAAAGCGGGTATCTGAGTCTCATCCTCGGGCCACAGTCGTTCGTTGGCTGGCACCCTGTCGCCGTAAAGATCAATCGCAAAACCGACATAACCAAGCCTTGCAATATATTCTGCAACATCTATATCGAAGAACTTTAGTCCCTGATAATTGTGGATGACCATTACCATCGGCTTCGGCCCTGCTATTTCTGCCGGTGCCACCATGTGGCCGAGATAGTCGTGCCCACGAAAGCTGAAAGCGATATCCGAATGACGGAGGTCTGGTGCAGCTGGCCAAAATTCTGTTGAGTTCTTCACAACCGTCCCTCTACGCCAAAATTATACATTCCTAATTTGCCCTGATTTCAGTTGGGGAAAACCTGCAGGTTGGTAGGTAATAACTATCGCTCGCCGCGGATGGTCAGACTCGTTAGCAGCAGAACCGTGCACTGTGTGTGGGTCAAAGAAGATGACTGATCCGGCAGAAACCTCCATTGCAACCTGATTCGACTCATCAAAACAATTCGTATTCGTATAAAACCCACCAAGCTGTGAGCCATCATCCTTACCCGGCAAGCAGCCCTGTTTGTGACTCCCTTTGATGACTTTAAAACATCCATTATTCACATCGGCATCATCGAAAGCGACCATCACATTGGGTAATCTGTCAACGTGTTCGCAGTCATGAATCCAGTAGGGGGAGTCCTGATGCCAGCCAAAGCCAGAGCCTTCACGGGGTCTTTTTAAATTAAGTTTGGCGGTCCATAACGCGAGATCTTTGGTTCCAACCAATGAACGCATCGGGTCTGTAAGTCTTGAGTCAACGACTAACTGATCCAGTTCTGCATCCAATTCATTAACCGGCTCGATAACTCGTACCTGTTGATTATCTGGTCCGGGTTCAAACTGCACCGTAACGTGATTGATATCAACAAAACGTTTGCCATCCAAGATGTAGGTTTTTCCAGATTCACACATATCAACCGCATGGTTTACCGCTCGCTCTGCGGCGCTGCGCAACGTGGCAATCTCTGTATGACTGAATACGTGACTCCGAATCAGGTACCCCGACTCACGATAACTTTCTAGCTCTTGTTCAGACAGATCATGTTGATGGGTCACTGAAACCTCAATCTATTTTTGTAATCTTCGCAGATAATAATACCGATCCACGTGACAGATGATAGCAATAGCGCAAGACTGTTACGTCATTATTTTTTTCTGAGCGATCGAAATTTGTTAAAGTTGGTGCATGAATACAAATACACATCAAAATAACCCTGACACAGAAGAAACGGCGTTACTGCAAGCCGTTCGAGATTTCATGCGGCTTGAATCAGCCGGCGGCATACTGCTTTTAGGGGCAGCAATTCTGGCGATCCTGATGGCCAACTCTCCCTTCGCATCAGTCTATGGCGGTCTGCTGGATACAACGGTTGCGATCCAGATCGGAACCCTTGCGATAAACAAGCCACTCATGCTGTGGATTAATGACGGCCTCATGGCCATCTTCTTTTTCCTTATTGGGCTCGAGATCAAGCGAGAGGTGCTTGAGGGTGAATTATCTTCTTTTTCTCAAGTGATACTACCCGGTGCAGGCGCACTGGGTGGCATGATCGTGCCAGCGGCCATATATGCCTGGTTCAACTGGGGTAACGCGGTTGCAATGGATGGCTGGGCAATTCCCGTGGCAACAGATATTGCATTTGCGCTCGCGCTGCTCAGTGTATTTGGGTCACGCGTTCCCACCAGCCTGAAGGTTTTTCTACTAACTCTCGCTATCTTTGATGACCTGGCTGCTATTGTCATCATCGCAATATTCTACTCAGGGGATCTGTCTCTGACCGCACTTTATATCGGTATCGGCGCCATCATAATTGCTGCGGTAATGAACCGGCTTAACGTCACCAGGGTTTCCGCTTACATCATGTTGGGCGTCATTCTATGGGTCGCTGTGTTGAAGTCAGGCGTTCACGCTACCTTGGCTGGTGTTGTCATTGCGCTCTTCATTCCGATGCGAGATAGCGAGGGCAGGTCACCGCTACGAGAATTAGAGCATGACCTTCATAGCCCCGTGGCGTTCGCGATATTACCAATCTTTGCCTTTGCCAATGCAGGCCTTTCCATGTCTGGGATGTCCGTCGAAGATGTTACTCACCCCGTAACGCTCGGCGTTATCTTAGGGCTCGTACTGGGTAAACCGTTAGGAATACTACTTTTTGTCGGCCTAGTACTCGCGCTCCGTATTGGCAGGCTGCCCAATGATATTTCCTTTGGACAACTGTTGGGAGTGGCATTTGCGTGTGGTATCGGTTTTACCATGAGCCTATTTATTGCCGGCTTGGCATTCGAACATGGCAGCGGAGACTACTTCGCAGGCGATCGACTCGGCGTTTTGCTAGGTTCAGTGCTTTCGGCAGTTATTGCCTTTGTGCTTCTGCATTTTTGTCTGCCTAAAAACAGAGCGAGCTGACAATCGTCTCGGATTACGTACCCCTTTTTGCACTCGAATGGCTATCAACTGAGTGACTCGCTAACCCGTTTACAATGTTCTTAAGGTCCCGTGACGCCCACCTCAGCCGCCCGCAGCCGCATGCACAAGAGCGGCTGCCCGCCAAAAAGGCATCGAAAGACTAGCGCCAGTCGGCCTTTCTCTTTTCTAGAAAAGCCTTGCCGCCTTCCTTTCGATCATCTGAATTCATCACCCTTGTTTGAACGTCTTCGGTAATATGATTGATCGCTGCATAATCGAGGCTGGAAGCCTTGATCATTGACTCTTTCATTCCCTGGACAGCCGTTGGACTCAGCTCACAGAATCTGGCTGCCATTCTTTCAGCTTCTACCATAAGCTGATTTTCAGGCACGATTTTATTGATCATACCCAGCTCATAAGCACGTCTTGCACTCAGTGGTTCGGCGAGTAGCAATAATTCCGATGCGATCGCCCACGGCATGATCTTAGGAAACCAACCAGCGGGAATCGTAGCAATACCCCACTGTGGTTCGGGCAGCCAGAAGGCAACATCATCGGTCGCAATTCTGATATCTGCATCAAGCGCGATCCACATACCGAAGCCGACAACATGGCTGTGCAACGCGGCAATAATAGGTTTGTAAATCTTCTGCGTCTGAGTGATATCCGCGTAGTTATTCGGATATACATATTTTTCCGGCGCGCCACCGGAGAGATCAGCACCGGCGCTAAAACACCTTCCGTTACCGGATAGTATGGCGACCTTCAGCGCCTCGTCTTCGTTAAAGTCGACCCATACCTCACCCAGTTCTCTGTGGAGCGTATCGTTCATTGCGTTAAGTTTTTCGGGTCTGTTCAGCGTAACGTAGGCAACACCACCTTTCTTCTCATAAACAATTGTTTCAAGTTCCATCATTCTTTCCTTTAAGATTTTCTTCGAATAAACGTCGATCTTCCTCTTTCTGGTATCTTGGTGTCATATCGCGGGGAGAACGGCTATCTTCACTGCCTAGCCTCGCCCTCTCGCGGGTCATTTCCCATCCTGCTTGCCACTCGTATGGCATCGATTTTATACCGGGCCGCTCAAAAGCTTCGAATGACGCAAGTGCCGCTTGAACCACTTCAAATTGATGGTTTTTATCGAATGGCTTGCCTGTTTCAAATCCGAGCGGATAGTTCAAAAACATCGCTCTCGGCGGCATACCCGCCAATAAAATGTCAAAAGCACTCCCCAGTATCAGTGTTGGCAAACCTTTGCTTTCAAAATGCCGGGCGATCAGACTCACGGTCTGATGACAAACAGGTCACAAGGGCACCAACAAAAGTAGATCAAGTTGCTGACGATTTACCGCGGCTTCTAGTTGCGGAATCAGTTCTTCTTTCACCTTTCGTTGAGAGTAAATACCACCCATGCAAGAAAAGAATTCCTCAGCCAGTTCGCCAATCGATCCATTCTGATTTAGCTTCCGCAGCACCTCAATTGGAAACACCACGCCAGGGTCTTGCCACGCCTCAACAAGATAGTTTTCCATAATGTGGGAAAACCTCAGTTCACTCATATCGGTTGCCGAGGAGATCGCCCGAATGCTTGCATCATCCTTGTAATAAAAAGCCTCTTGACCAGCCACATAGGTTCCTGCGGTTGAAATAAGTCCGAGTTTCGATTGACTTAATGTTTTAGAAATTTTCGCGAGTGCCGGAGCATCTTCAGCCTCAAACCACTGATAAGGCGGGTAACCAAGACCCTCGTATTGACGTCTCGTCTGCTCGATATAAGCCATTGGCGCTGGCTGAGTATCGGGCGGCAACGCCACATAAGCGCCGCCCTCACCCCCGGTATCTCCCCTTGATTCGCTATGTAACGTCATTTCGATCTCCATATGCCGGATTTCTGTAGCGTTTATTTTTGACGATATCTATTAGTGCGTCCACCGCTTTGGTGACGTCTTCAAAACTGTTATACAGCGGCGCAAAACCGAACCTAAGCACTTCCGGCTCGCGGTAGTCACAGATCACACCTGAGGCGATTAATGCCTGCACAATTTCATAGCCAGCGGGATGTGACAGCGATACTTGACTGGCCCGGACCTCAGCGTCCAGCGGACTCACAATATCAAGATCACTCAACTCTGCCGCGTTTTGAACCTTATCAATAAATAAACTCGTTAGCGCCGAGGACTTCTGTCGAACGTCTTGAATACTAATATCGGCCCACAACGTCATGGCTTCATCCAGCGCCGACAGCCCTATGATCCCGGGCGTGCCCGATTGATATTGGGCAATCCCTGCGCGGGGAGTGTAGTCGGGAGAAAACTCAAAGGGTGATTGATGTCCCATCCAGCCACTGAGCGGTTGTTCAACTTTATTCTGGTGTCTCTTATTCACGTACAAAAATGCGGGTGCACCGGGCCCGCCATTTAAAAATTTGTACCCGCAACCTACGGCGAAATCGACCCCAAGTGCGTCCAGTTCAATAGGCATTACACCCGCACTATGAGACAAATCAACCAAAACCATCGCACCATGCCGATGTGCCGTTTCAGTGAGCATTTTTAAATCGTTGACATAACCACTTCTAAAGTTAACGTGGCTAAACATAATCAGATTCGTTCGATCGTTTATTTCTTCAGCAAGACTGGCTTCGCTAACACGACTCAGTGTACATCTTGATGCTCCCAGTAATGTTTGCAATCCGTGCGCCATATACAAGTCGGTTGGGAATGTTTCCTCAACACTCAACACGCGGGTTCGCTCAGGGTTCAGTTGGAGCGCAGTCACAAGTAACTTGAATAGATTGACCGATACTGAATCTGCGCAAATGACCTGATCTTTCGCAGCCCCGACTAACGGCGCGATTTTTTCAGCCACTTTAACCGGCAAATCGATCCAGCTGTGACTATTCCAGCTAGCGATCAGATCTTGACCCCACTCCTGCCGAACCGTTTTCTGCAATCTCGATTCGACACATTTCAATAATGGGCCAAGAGAATTCCCATCCAGATAAACTTTATTCGGCGGCAGGTAAAACTGATCCCTTAACGCTGCCAATGTGTCCTGTTTATTTGGTGGTAGTGAATTGCCCTGTTTCATTTCACGGCCTCCAATTTAAGTGTTTCAAGGGCGCCAATAATCTTATCAAAAACCGGACCCGCAGGGTTGATCATGTCGAAGTGTCCCAAACCTTTGAGGGACACGATACTCGCACGTACAGAGGATGCAGCATATTGCTGCGACTGACTGATATTCACGATGTTGTCACTTTCTCCGTGTATCAAAATCGAATCGATTGATGGTAACAATGATGATGGTGAACTGAGCGCATAACGTTCAGCCAAAACGGAAGCAGGACCACCCATCAGTTTTTCGGTGACAACTTCACAACTATTGGTACCAAGCGAGTACGTCGCAAGATCAGCAATCGCGGCCAGTCCAATCACTCCTTGGATTTTAGTTTTTATCCGCTGACTCAATCGTGACTGAGGCGGCAGGTGACCAGCTGCTGCTGTCCACAGCGCTAGATGTCCACCTGCGGAGTGTCCCATGACAAACTTCGCTCGCTGATTGATATTCAACAGCTTGTCGGTGTAATTCAATGAATCAGCGATATCTTCAAACGTGCCCGGCCAACCGCCACCTACATCGCCGACACGACGATATTCTGTTGACCATACGGCATATCCTGAATCCATCAGCTTACTTGCCAGCGCTCTTATGTGGTCCAACCCATATTCATTTAGCCAGCACCCGCCGTGTATCAATACAACCAATGCTGGCTCTGCAGTACCGGGATGCCAATACTCAGCAAATTGATATGGGCTGGCACCATACGAAATCACTTCGTTAGGCGCACGATATTCCAGCGCCTGAATATCAGAAAAGCTTACCTGCTCCGCGGCTTGCAACGGGACCACAAGACAGAACCAAGCAAATAGACATGCAAGATAAACTCGTACGCGAATAGCTTCTCGCGATTGTTTGCCGTTAACGCTAGCCCGTCGCATCGAGTAACCTATATTTGTACGAAGGAAATCCGGTACAGCTCTGGTATGATGGCTTGCGCATCCATCTGTTCACTAACATGCTTTAAGAATCCTTTATGACAAGCCCCAATGATACCGCAACACGCAAGACGATACTTTCAGGCTCTACCACAACCGGTAACCTCACCCTTGGTAACTACATTGGCGCAGTGTCTAACTGGAAAGCCATGCAGCAGGATTATGACTGCTTCTATTTCATCGCAGATCTCCATGCGTTGACAGTACCCCAAGATCCAGTTGCCTTGCGCGAAAGGTGCATGAGTTTCTACGCCCAGTACATTGCACTTGGTTTGGATCCCGAGGAAAACACAATTTTCGTTCAATCACACGTGCACGAACACGCAGAGCTAACGTGGATTCTGACTTGCATGACGCCGATGGGTTATCTCAACAGAATGACGCAATTTAAGGATAAGTCGGCCAATGTTAAGAATGTGCACGCGGGTCTGTTTTCATACCCTGTCTTAATGGCTGCCGACATTTTACTATATCAAGCAGACTTGGTGCCCGTCGGCCAGGATCAGAAACAACATCTCGAACTCTGTCGCGATCTCGTGGGCTATTTTGACAACCGATATGGCACGGGTGCGCTGAAAGTGCCCGAGCCATATATTCCAGAGGTTGGCGCAAAAATAATGTCGTTGACTGATCCAGAATCGAAAATGTCAAAATCCTCGGAAAATGAAAAAAGCTATATTTCGATCATCGACCAACCTAAAAAGATTACTAAAAAAATTAAGTCTGCAGTGACAGATTCGGATACCGTTGTTAATTATGATCCGGAAAACAAACCAGGCCTAGCAAACCTGCTGACCATCTACAGCGTCCTAAGCGGAAAAAGTGTGTCAGCTTTAGTCGAGGAATATGAGGGACGTATGTACGGTCACCTGAAAGGTGATCTGGCCGACCTCGTGGTGTCTACACTGACACCTTATCGCGAAAAATATGAAGACCTCATGAAAAACCAAGACTACCTGCAACAGCTAATGCAAGCCGGCGCGAAAAAAGCCACGGCGAGAGCATCAGTCACACTGGCAGACGTCTATGAGAAAACAGGGTTGCTGCCGCGCTGAACTTTTCGGTTTGCGCCGCTATACTGCGGGCACTACCGTTGGCCCCCGAAACTTCAGCGGTCTGGCCCTGAAGCCCTCGGGGTCTGCGAGCCTAGCTTTTTGTGCTTCAAGCGCCAAACCTACGTACCACTCCGGTACGGAGTCCTCACCACATTGGCTCGCCAACAAATTAATATAATCCGTCTGCGCATCGCCCAGGCGATGAAAATGATGTTTCGGCGTACCAGCTTTGGTCAGTTCATGTTGCGCTGCTTCAAAGGCAACATTCATTTCTCTCTGATCAGGCAGCTGCATCTTCCCCGCGATACCTTTAGCGAACCAACGGGATTGCATTTCAAACAATCGAAAAGGAATCACCAGGTAGGGTAAACCGATGAATGCAAGGTTTTGAAACCTGGTAGAAATCAGGTCTAGGTAAAGTGGATGCACCCAATTATCTTCTACAGACACGATGTTTTTTTCCAGAAAAGGAAAGCTGTACTCGTAACCGGTGCAATATACAAAAGCGTCAACATCCTCTACGCTCACTGCATCATTAAATTTGATGCTATTGCCGGCGCAACGCACCGGCGACGGATATAGCTGAATACCTTTGCCCCCTGGCCTTGCAGGTAACTCAAAAGCATTGCCGCACCAGTAGACTTCAGCTGCCACTGTCGCTATTTCCCTTGCGAGATCAGCACCCGATGCTGCCGCACCCCAGACAACGACTTTCATTTTCTTAAATTCATCTGGACGACGGTAATTGTGGCTATGAATAACGTACCCTGGAAAAGTTTCCATACCCGTTAGTAGCGGCACTCTGGGTTTTGAGTAATGGCCATTACAAACAGCTACCGCATCAAAGGTCTCTCTGGAAAAATTACCTTCTGCGTCTTCGGTTTCTATAATCCACTTCGGGCGAACGTTAACTTCATTCTTGCTGTTGCCTGACAACGGAATTAAACCAGTCACTCTGGCTCCGAACCTAATTTTTTCCGTCAGATCATAATCCAGCGCAAACCTTTCAAGGTACGCCCGCACTTTTGAATGGTCAGGGTAACGGGGCCATGTATCTTCACCGCCTCCGGACGCGTCAAAATTGTAGTCCGAAAAAGCCATCAGATCGCGAGGAAGGTTCGTTCTCAGCGAATCATAGAGCGAAGAATGAACTGTGCGATCTGGATCAACCCCCGTTATGTCATCATCTACCTCGGGCTCGTATACCCAAACACCACCAACCTGGCGCGACTTTTCGAATACCGTCACATTGACATTTTGCCTCGCAAGTTCGCGCGCACAAACCAGCCCTGCTGCACCAGCACCAATGACAGCTGCGTTTAATCTTTCATCCATAGATTTTTGCCACTGATAGACAGGAAATAACAGACCGTATTATCTGCTGATGCGGTCCTGCTTTACCAGTTTTGTACGAGATTTTTGCAACACCTGTCTGCCACTTACAGCGACGCTAACATGCTCGCCAAGGACCTAGCATGCCGGTCCAAATGGCTTTGTCTTGAGCTAGATTTATACATATGCACTCCGCGTTGTGCATTAGGTATATCAATCGCTGGCCAAAGGCAGCGGATGACCATTTCAAAACATTCAATCACGCCTTGAAAAGCGTCAAGATGTATGACATTGCAAAAATTAATTTTTTAGATACACTGTTTGCGCCTAATAATTACGCGCAATTATGAAAACGATCGATAAACTAAGATCATCACTTTCACACCGACTCACGCTCGGTGTTCTTCTTGCGTTCCTTATTGCTCAGGTCACCACTGCTCAGCATTTTCATTCTGATGTTGTTCAAGATGAAAGCTGTACCGTATGTTCGCTTGGTAGCCACTCTCCGGCACTAACGAGCACGGGTTTACCGCTCTCTGATATAGATTTCATCGTTACCTACCGCGCTGTTTTGCCAACACGGCACCTCGTCTCTGCACTGACCTTTGACAAGCTTAGCCGGGCACCCCCTCTCTCCTAAAGGCATCAAGAGAAACTACGAGTAACAGCGATATCTTTGCTGTCTTTTATCTCATATTAAGAGAGAAACAGGTAATGAATAATTCCCCTCTGTCCGTTATTGGCGGGCTTTTTTTGGCTATTCAAGCGGGTGTTAGCCACGCCCAGCAGGAATCTTCTAAGCAAATCGAAGAAGTAATTGTTTTCTCGCACCCTTTGTCGGGCGAGGGACTTTCACAGGCCGTGGAGCTGATTGACGGCGATGAACTCAAGCGCGTCTTGGATTCCAATATTGGCAGCACACTAGGCAAACTACCTGGTATACAAACAGCCAGCTTCGGTAAGGCAGTTGGTCGCCCAGTGATTCACGGTTTGGGTGGCCCCCGCGTGAAAGTCATGGAAGACAGAATCGATACGCTGGATGTTTCTGTAACCAGCGCAGATCATGCCGTTGGCATCGATCCTTTTATCGCTGAACGTATCGAAGTTCTCAAAGGACCAAGCACACTGTTATACGGTTCTGGCGCTATTGGTGGAGTCGTCGACGTACATACAGGGCGGATTCCTCACAATGTGCCAAGCCATCTCGTCACAGGCGGCATATCAACAACCTTTGATTCCAATACGGATGGTAATGCAACCGCATTTAAGTTGAACGGTGGCACTGGCTCTTTCGCCTGGCACGCAGACGCCAGCTTTCAAGATGGTGATGCCTATGAAATTCCTGGTTTTGCAGAATCAGCGCAGCTACGTGCACTCGAGGAAGCGGAAGAGGAAGAGGAAGGAGCGGATCATGGGGATGATGATGAAGAACATCACGAGGAAGAAGAAGCTCGAGACATATTGCCCGGTAGCCAGTTCGATAGCGAAAGCCTTGCCTTAGGTGCTTCTTATATCCAAGACTGGGGCTTTGTTGGGTTGGTCGTCAGCCAACTTGAAGCTAATTACGGTCTACCCGGAGGACACGGGCATGAACATGAAGAGGAGGAGGAAGAAGAGGAAGAAGAGGAAGGCAACCCACTGCTCGATCTCAAGCAAAACCGGGTCGATTTCGAGCTTGGAGTCAATAATCCTTTCTCAATTTTTTCCAGCCTTAACGTTCGATTCGGTATCAATGACTATGAGCATCGAGAAATTGAACCGAATGGTGAAATCGCAACAGAGTTCAGCAACGAGGCTTGGGAAGCCCGTGCCGAACTGATTTACGACATTGGGCAATGGCGCGGTTTGATCGGCACGCAGCTGTCAGACCGGGAGTTTTCAGCACTGGGTGAAGAGGCATTTATTCCGCCTGTAGATACTGACGAACAAGCCGTATTTTGGGTTGCTGAGCGCAGCTTTGAGCAATTTGATCTCGAATTAGGTGCACGAGTTGGTCAGTTGAGCCATCAACCTGCCGCGAATGTTGATACAGACTTTAACACTTACGCTTTGTCCGCCGGCGTCGTCATCCCGCTATCATCAGACCTGCTATTTGGCACGGTGATCGACTATTCGTCACGTGCGCCGGTCGCTGAGGAGCTCTACTCGAATGGACCGCACCTAACCACCAACAGCTTTGAGGTTGGTAATATCCAATTGGATAATGAAAAAGCGGCTAACATTGCTGCAACATTTGAGTACGACGCAGACCAGCTAAGCAGTCGAGTCACTGTTTACGCCACGCAATTCTCTGACTTCATCTATCAACAGGCAACAGGCGCTGAGGAAGATGGTTTGCCCGAAGTCGTCTACTTACAAGAGGATGCAAACTTTTACGGCATCGACGCTGAGCTCACGTCTCAGATCAGTAAGTGGAACGAGGGCCGAGTAGAAGTCTCGCTTAAATTTGATTGGGTGAGCGCATCACTCGATATTAGCGGCAATGATCATATTCCGCGCACACCGCCGTTGCGTTACGGCCTTGGCGTGCTGGGAGAATGGGGGGCATTCACTGCCTCACTCGATTTTCTGAATGTCGATAACCAGACGGATGTAGCCGCTGAGGAACTCGTGACGGACGAATATTATGACTTAAGCGTCTACCTCGGATATCAAATTCGCTTGTCAGGGCGCACCAATATGGAGATATTCCTCCATGGCAAAAATCTGGGTGATGAAGAGCAGCGACATCATGTTTCATTCATTAAGGATGTCGCACCGGCACCCGGACGCACGCTTCTGGCAGGTCTCAGAATCAATTTTTAATGCAATATCTGGGGTTGCGTAATTTGACCCTAATGTAGTCGTCATTCAATATGGCCTTGGTTCATTAATAACAGGCGCGGCTTCACCGGTAATCAAGATATAGAAACAACCGGTGAATACCGCTACTGTCAGGTAACAACCATCGTTCATAAAGGATGCAAACCGTATGCGCATTCCCCGAAGCATTGCGGATATTGATCCGCTGTGGATCAACACCGCATTGCGAGATCAGCCTACTTTTCCAGACAAGAAAATCAGCAACTTCAGCTACCGTGTTGTCGGTCGCGATACCGGATTTATGGGCGAAGTGATCATTCTGACACTCACCTACCAATCAGGATCCACGCAACACGCTGCAGACAGACACAGCGTTGTTCTCAAACTACCCACCCAGACCGGAAACCGAGGCATAGGCGAAACGCTTGGTGTCTATGAGCGGGAGATTAGATTCTATTCAGAACTACAACCGGAACTTATCGCACGAACACCTAAGCCATATCTCACTGAGATGGACCTGGGAGATGACCCTGACAAAACACTTGGACTGCTGAATTTTATCAATCGATTTCCCGTCAGCGTTATATGGTGGCTGGTCCGGCTTGCGCAAAAGATTCCAGTGAAAAAAAGAAACTACGCGTTATTGCTGGAGGACCTCTCAAAATTCCGGCTTGGTAATCAGCTTGAGGGTTGTAATTTACAAGATGCAAAAACTGCACTTGCGGGTATGGCGCAACTACACGCTCAGTATTGGAACCAGCCCGTCACGGAGAAGTTTTCATGGGTTATTCCTCTCAAGCTAGGCGCAAAAGCGGGACAAGCTGTCTTTCTGGATTGCCTACCAAGGTATATCAAATCAAACCAAGACACATTAACACCGCGCCACCTTAAACTTCTTTACTGGCTCAAGGAACACGCGCTAGCACTATTCGACATCTATACCAGCCTGCCTTCAACACTATTACACGGCGACTTTCGGCTCGATAACCTTTTCTTTGATGACGCGCGGCACGAGATCGTCATCTGTGACTGGCAAACATTAATGTACGGCCCCGCTGGGCTTGATCTCGCCTATTTTTTGAGTGCGTCGCTAGGGAAAGACTCTGACGAAAACGACGCTGCAGAGCTGATCCAGTTTTATAAAGCAAAACTTGCGACACATGGGATTGAGGTTGACCAAGAAACACTCGATTGGTCTTACCATGCCGGCATGCTCATTATTCTGCACAAGGTGATACCCGCGGAATATCAGAATATGTTGGAATTAACAGGTGAACGAGGACACCAACTGGCAATCACATGGATTGAGCGAATTCTTCAAAAGTTGGAGACCATCGACCTCGAACAGATATTACATCCCCCTGGCAAAGCTAAACTACCCTAATCAAACTCGCCAAAGTTTTATCTCTTTCTGAGTATCGATATCTTCGAGCTTGAACTCGAGCATTTTCTTTCCCTACCGCTACAACGTCGTTGTTGTTCATTACCACCTTCCTAAACTGCAATAACAGCTTACTTAGCTGCGAGGTCTTTCCATTGATGCAAATCAAGCACTGCCAAAGCTGAACAGACCACAATACCTCTATGAAATATTCGGATTTATAAAACGATGAGCAGCTTTAGCGACGACAAACATTTTTGGCATACAGAACAAGTGTTCGACGATGCTGCGATTTATTTCGAAGAACTGATTCATAGCCTAGAACATGCTGTTGCTCGCGTTAACGTGGACTTCTACATATTCAAGTACGATGAATTAGGCAAACGGGTCATTGGCGCCTTAACGCGAGCAGCAAAACGCGGGGTTGAAATTCGGGTAGTGATCGATGGTGTCGGAAGTGGTGACTCAGCCAATATCGTCGCCTCAATTCTCGATCACGCGAATATCAGCGTGCGGATTTTCAGACCTCTCCCCTGGTACCTGACCCATTATCAGTGGTCTTTCAAAGACGGAAGTAAGGTGAAAAAAATGCTCTACTATTTCGCTTCGCTAAACCGTAGAGATCATCGCAAACTTTGCACAATTGATTCTAAATTTGCTTTCTGCGGCAGCTTAAACATCGCTCAATATCATATTGATACTGGCACGCAGCGAAGCCCCTGGCACGACTACGGCGTCAAGCTTGAGGGGAAAAACGTGGGGCTTCTCGATGAGGATTTTTCTGCCTTTTGGTCGCAGCAGGCGCACAACCCAAGCAAACATAATATCACTAATTTTCTCTCCAATGCCTCGCCTGCCAAACGAAGCGCACGTAACTCTTTCGTCTCCCGAAAGATTGCTGATGCCCGGAAAACCATTTCGATCTGCACAGCATACTTCTCCCCCTCGGGGGCGATTCTAAAAGCACTTAGCGCTGCTTGCACAAGAGGTGTGGCGGTAAATCTCATCGTGAGCGCAAAATCGGATATATTTTTGTCACCTCTACTCACCTCCACATATTACTCAGACCTGCTCGGCATGGGGGTTCGAGTATTTGAGTATCAGCGAGGAATACTTCATGCAAAACTGATGTTAATCGACGATGAGTGCATCATTGGCAGTAGCAATTTGAACCATCGCAGCTATTATCATGACCTCGAGCTAGATGTTGTACTGACGACCTCCGCGGCAATCACTTCGCTCAAATCAAAACTTGCCAGAGATCGAGCAAACTCCCATGAAATAACACCACCGAGTCTGAGAGGCTTGAACAAAGTAAAGCTATTTGGCTGGCTACCACGCATCTTTAGGTACTGGTCATGACCGAATCGCGACGCAATCAAATTCGTGTTTGCTCTTACAACATTCACAAGGGCTTTAGCGCGATGAAGACACGTTATCTGATGAACGAAATCCGCCATGCTATTCAATTAGTTGATGCTGACATCGTTTTCCTTCAAGAGGTTGTGGGGAAAAATTTGCGTTTGGATCTCATCGGAGAAGACGATAATCATCTCGCGTATTTGACCAATAATATTTGGCCACATTTCAGTTATGGCAGGAACGCTGTTTACCAGAGAGGACACCATGGCAATGCCATTTTAAGTAAATACCCGATCCGCGCTTCCTGCAATGTTGATATTACGCACTGGAGCTTTTCTCAGCGTGGCATTTTGTTAGCACGCCTCGAAAACGGCATATATCTCCTTTGCCTGCATTTTGGCTTACTCCAGTTGGAACGAGAAAGACAGCTGTCGGCGTTGCTGAAAACGATCAACACCGAAATACCCCACGACGCACCACTGATTGTGGCAGGCGATTTCAACGACTGGAATAAACGACTACATAAAATCATCCTAAAAGAATCTGACCTCAGTGAGGTCTTTTTTGAATCCAATGGCAGCCTAGCACGCACTTTCCCAGCGATCGTTCCGATATTGCCGATGGACCGAATTTACTATAAAAACCTCGAGGTTTTGGCTGTCGAGATTCTTTCTGGCAACCCGTGGGGACGATTATCAGACCATTGCGCCTTGAATGCGATAATGAGCTGGCGTTAGTCTAGTGTCTTACATCCATCAATCCATCAATCGGCCCCAGCGAGGCAACGCATGAACCCGGAAAAACTGTTTGAAGAAAGCTACGAGAGAGTCATCGGGTCCGGCGTTGGTATGACAGAGAAAGGCGATGCATTCTTCACCCGCTTTTACGAAATATTTCTAAATTCCTCGGTTAAAGTTGCAGAAAAATTTGCGAATACAGATATGGCTGGACAGATCAAAATGTTGCAAAAGGCCATGTTCCAACTCATCAGTTTTTATCTACTGAGATCCAGCGGCGACTACTTGCATGAAATCGCCACATCTCACAGTAAGGTGCGACACGATATCGACCCCGAGTTTTACGATCTATGGTTAAAATCGCTCATCCAAACTGTTTGCGAGACAGATCCAGAATATACACCCGAATTGAAACTGGCCTGGGAAATTGTAATGTCACCGGGCATTCTGTATCTCAAGCATCATTACGATTTGCAAGATTCACACGGCGCTAGTCCGTCATGAAGGCTTCCGCGCTTTATTGCAAGACCATTAGTTACCCCCGAACCATACTCACATTCATTACGATATTGACACTCATCGCTGCGTTTCAACTTCAACACTTTACCTTTGATGCATCTTCAGACAACTTAGTTGTAAAGGGCGATCCTAAATTGGCTGTTTACAATCAAATGTCCGAGTTATTCGGCGGCGATGAATTTATTGTTGTCACCTACGCGACCAACGAGCCTGGCACCCTATTGGCAGACCGCTCCTTGATGCTGTTAGAAAAAATTCAAGCTGAGCTGACTCAGCTGACTGGCGTTGCTCAGACCTTTTCAATACTTGATGCGCCGCTGATCAACAGCCCTCCCATTGATCCAGAGGACATGTCTAGCGGATACCTCACGCTCCGTAGTTCAAACGTCGACAAAACACTCGCCATGGTAGAACTTACAAGCAGCGAGCTTTTCAAAGACTTCCTAATCTCGGCCGATGGAGATGCCTCGGTTATACGCGTAGGTCTGGAAAGAGAGGTAGCACTAGACACTATCCGTAGTCGACGGGATACGCTACGACTCACCGTTGGCTCTTCCCACCCTGAACTTCTTTTATTAGAAAATGAGTATGTTATCGCTCGAGCGAATTATGTCGCGCGTAGAGAATTACTCATTGCACAAATTCGGCAAATTCGTGATAAACATGCGCCAGAGGCCAACATTTTTATCAGCGGCGTGCCAATGATCGCCGCAGATATGATTACCTTCGTGAAGAACGACCTCAGCCGGTTCGGTGCTCTAGTACTCGGACTCATTATCGCCATGTTATACCTGTTTTTCAGACGATGGCGCTGGGTGGTACTACCGTTACTCATCGCAGGCGTGTCGCTTTTGCTGACGACAGGCATTCTCGCGTCCATGCAAAAGCCTGTGACCGTGGTTTCATCAAATTTCATTTCTTTGCTGGCTATCATATGCATCTCTTTTTCGATTCATCTTATTGTCAGGTATAGAGAGCTACTAGCGAATGACAACACGATAGAGCACCAACTGCTTATCGAAAACACGCTCATCAGCAAGTTTCTCCCCTGTTTTTATACTGCACTGACGACCCTGCTAGCATTCGGTTCGATGTTAGTGAGCAACATCCTTCCCATAGAGGACTTTGGCTGGATGATGTGCCTAGGCATAATCATTTCTTTTTTTGTCACCTACTTGTTGTTTCCCTCAGTGTTACTCATTCTCGGAAAAGCGGCACCGAGCAGTACGCTTAATAGCCAAATTAAACTCACGACCTGGCTCTGCGGACTTGCGACACGAAGCCCCAGCACAGTCGTAGCTTTCTCTATAACTCTGGGTCTAGTTTCAGCGTTAGGCTTGAGCATGGTTAATTTTGACAATCGCTTTATCGACTACTTTGATGACGACACAGATATACATCAGGGCATGAGATATATTGACGACCATCTTGGTGGCACCATACCCTTCGACGTCTATCTACAGTTTGAGAAGTTTGATAGTGGCGAGGAATGGGACGATGCATTTGATGACGATTTTGCCGCAACGGAGGAACAGTATCCCGAACGTTACTGGTTCACTGTTGACCGCATTGCGACGATTGCAAGGCTGCACAAACTCATCGTCGACCAGCCGAATACGGGCAAAGTTATTTCATTATCAACGCTCGAGGAAATAGCGCGGAAGTTCAATCAAAACGAACCACTCGACGCTTTTCTTCTGACCTATATAATTGGCGAGTTACCAGCGCGTATTCGTCATCAACTGATCACACCTTATGCCGATCCTGCGCATGGTCTAGCGAGAATAAATGTTCGCATTAAAGAGAGTGGCAAGCGTTTTTCACGTGACGAGACGGTGCACGAAATTGAGCGATTTGCCGTTGAGGAACTTGGCTTTCAGCCAGAGCATGTCGTGGTAACGGGCATGATGGTGCTTTTCAATGATATGCTGAAACAGCTAGCAGACTCGCAAATTCGAACGCTTTTCTATCTCTTGATCACGACGTTTTTGATGTTTTCGCTACTGCTTAGATCGATACCGCTTGCAATACTCGCGCTCATTCCCAATATGCTTGCGGCCGCAACGGTTATCGCCTTTATGGGTTTCGCGTCGATTCCCATGGACATGATGACAATTACAATTGCTGCAATAAGCATTGGCATTGGCGTTGATGACGCCATCCATTATTTGCACAGATTCAGGAAGGAATTCTCCTTAAGCTCAGACATCATTACCGCCGTTAGGAACACTCATCTTACAATTGGGCGCGCCATGTATTTTACGTCGATGATTATCATCGGAGGCTTTTCTATACTAATGCTGTCCAATTTTTTACCAACCGTTAACTTTGGTTTACTCACTGCTTTAGCAATGATTCTGGCGTTATTGGCCAATTTGACTCTATTGCCTGCGCTGTTAGTGCTTGTTTATCGAGAAAAGCCAGCGCACCTTACGTAACTAATTCTCGATAGGCTCCTTAACCATTTCACTGGCGCTTCTTGTGAAATATAAGCCTTTTATCAGTCAGCTAGTGCTGGGCGTCACTAGCACTCTTGTTTGGCACCGAAACTAATAACCACATCTGTGATAATCACGGCACCCTCTTCAATGATTTGCATATCGGCGTCCGCTCGTTGACACATCAGTATTGCTCGTAGTCGGGCACCCATATCTCGTACTTGGATTCAAGATATGCAACTAAGTCTATGAGTTCTTGGACAGACATAACTGAATTATAGTCCCTCATTCTTGACTCACCGGCTTCCGTCATGGTCCCGGGGTCAGGTCCTCGCGATAATTTATGATTGGGGTTGATGATCGATGTCACTAGGTCTGCATAGGTCTTTATGCGCGTGACCTTACCTCCCAGCGTCACATGAACACTTCCCTCAAGCTCGGCGCCGTCCCAATCTACACCTTTTGTGCCCGCTTGCTTGCCGCCAGTCACACTATGGCAGTGGTTACATTGCATCAAAATAAAAGTCATGCGGCCTTGCTCAACGTTGCCTTTTGGCAAATTGAACCCTCGATCCTGTTGATCACAGCCCAGTGTCGTCAGGGCAAGACAAAAACCGACAACATGCAACATGTTCCTTAAGGTTGGGTTTTCCATAGACACCCTTCGACTTGGCACTAATCGTGACAGCATGGCACAGATTCTCACCGACGTTGGTGATTTCAATCAACATCTACGAGCAATCAGTTTCCTGATGTTTCGATTGAGAAAAGCCGCTATTCCATAAAGGGTGTCAGGTCCATCATCATATCCTGAGCAGATTTTCTGAGAAATTCCTCATCGCTGGCCGAGCCCCAAGTCGATATCAGTCGCTCATCGTCGACACTCGCACGATAACCTAGGAAGACCAGAGAGTCTGGACCAACCGGATGACGAAGCCGCTCATCACCAACTTCAATGAGATATTTCAATTTATCAGAGACCAGTGAGGCCGGCGCTTCAACTTGAGAAGCCGCTGTAAACAACGCAGTAACCCGCTTTCCCTGAGGATAAAGACTGTCCTTTTTCGGTGCGGGAAACTCAGTCGTCGCCATTGGTGTGTCAATGATACCTGGCTGGATCAAATGCACTCTAACGCCGAACGGCAACATTTCTTGTGCAAGCACTTCGCTAAATCCCTCAATAGCATGCTTTGATGAGGAATATGCAGAGCTGCAAGGAATCGTGACTTTTCCAGCAACCGAACCGACATTAATAATGCATCCGCTTTGTGCGGCTCTCATATGAGGAATAACTGCTTTACAGCACCTAACAACACCAAATAGATTGGTGTTCACAATGTCCATAAATCGTTCCATCGACTCTTCTTCAAGCGCGTTGTAGCTCAGTATGCCTGCATTGTTTATCAACACATCTATCGCACCAGCCTTACCAAAGACTTCTTCGACCGAATCAATATTGTCGACATCCAAGGCCTGAATATCAATATTGAGCGACTCTTTGGAGGCGATCTCAGAGAGATCTGAATTGTTAGGATTACGCATTGTCGCCACCACCTCATGTCCACTTCGAGCAAGACATAGCGCTGCATCGTAACCAATACCTTTACTGGTTCCGGTAATGAGTATTTTTGACATAGTATCTCCAGGGTTTTAGGGGGTCTTTTCGCTTGAGGTTAACATGGTTTTAAGATTCTCGTCACCAGAGACATCAACAGTGACGTCGTTATATGATCTCGTTACATTCTCAATCAGGTCGCGCTTTTATGTATATTGCTATGAACAGGTTCAAAATAAATCCAGGTTTCGAACAAGGCTTCGAGGAGATCTGGGCGTCAAGAAACTCGTCGTTAGATAACGTTCCTGGCTATCACTCCTTCAAATTGCTAAAAGAAACTGGTCAAAAAGAAGCAGAAAGCGCTTTTACTTTGTACTCAACGCTGACCATCTGGGAGAGCGAGCAGCGCTTTCGCGACTGGACAAAGTCTGAAAACTTTCGTCAAGCCCATGCCAATGCAGGCGCTGCCAAAGGCACCTACCGGGAACCGCCGCAGCTTGAGTTATTCGACGTCGTTTTAAACGAGCCTTTGGAATCTTAACCTGTTCGCATTGGTGACCACAGTGATTGAAGATGCGGCCATCGCGATACCCGCAAACGCTGGATTAATCAGCCATCCAAACCAAGGAAAGAACGCGCCGGCCGCTAACGGAATTAGTAGTAGGTTGTACCCAAAAGCGCCAACCAAATTCTGATAAATGTTTCGAAGACAATATCTCGAGAGCAAAATCGCTTTAGCAACACCCCCGACACTATTACTTAGCAGGGCCACATCTGCACTTTCAATCGCAATATCAGTACCGCCACCCATGGCAAATCCAACGTCTGCCGTGCTAAGCGCCAGCGCATCGTTTATGCCATCACCGACCATGCCGACGGTTTCACCTGCGTTTTGCAAACCGCGTATATAATCTAACTTTTCCTCGGGCGACATTTCAGCGACAAATTGCACTGCACCAAGTTGCTCGCTGATATCTCGCGCGACTTCCTGATTGTCTCCGGTCAACATCACAACCTTTAATCCGAGATCTCTCAGCATTCTAATCGAAGCTTCTGAATCGGCTTTGATTTGATCACGCAAATGAAACACGCCGATCACGCGCTTACCTAGTCCGACATAGATGTTTGTTGCCGGGCGCATTTCAGCACCGAAAGTTCCTTCGGGCATGGCCATGTGATGAGAGGCCATGTACCCAGCATGGCCTACCGCCACCATGTCACCATCGATTTCACCCTTAACACCAGCGCCCGGATCCACGATGAAGTTCGAAACTTTTGCCGTTGGGAACTCAGCACCCATGGCATCACAATAAGCCACAACTCCCCTCGCCAAGGGGTGTTCAGATAGTTTTTCTAGGCTGTAAGCAATGCGCAGCACATCATGTTCATCCGCCTGATATTTTTCACTGACTTCAAAGCCAACGATTCCTGGCTTACCCTCGGTTAGCGTACCGGTCTTATCCATGACAACGGTCGTCAACTTAGATGCCGCTTGCAGCGCGTCGCTGTTCTTGATCAGCAGTCCTTCGCCGGCAGCACGACCTATCCCCACCATAATCGACATCGGGATAGCCAAACCGAGCGCACAGGGACAGGCGATAATGAGCACCGCCATTGCTGTACTAACCGCGTATGCAACACGGGGCTCAGGCCCGTATATTAACCAAACGAGGGCTGTTACGATCGAGATGATGATGACAACGGGCACAAACACACTCGCAACTCTGTCAGTGATACGGCCAATCTCCGGCTTTGAATTCTGGGCATCGCGGATAAGATTCACAATGCCAGCCAGCACCGTTTTGTCACCAATTTCAGTGGCCGAGATCAACAACATACCTTGTTGATTGATTGTGCCAGCGACGACTCGGGCACCTTCGGTTATTTCTACAGGCAGGCTTTCACCGGTCAACATTGACTCATCGATACTGGACGCTCCTTGCAGCACAACACCATCTACTGGAATTGCCTGCCCAGGCAGCAGGCGGACTGTATCGCCGACTACCAGCGAACTAACAGGCACCTCACTCTCGGTAAGCACACCGGTTGGACTGGTTTCCACTTTTATCGCCGTTGATGGTTGTAGATTAATCAGTTGACTGATCGCAAGTGAAGTTTTGCCTTTGGCATTACTTTCCAAAGCCTTGCCAAGGCCGACAAAACCAATGATCAGAACAGCCGCTTCAAAAAACAAATGCCTTGATTGCAATGGCACAAGCTCTGGCCACAAAATAATAATCGTTGAATATAACCATGCTGTTGATGTACCCAAGACAATGAGCGTATCCATCGTCATCACGCCATGTGTCAGCGCATTAAATGCTGCACTGAAAAAATGCCTACCCGAGTAGAACAAAACAACAGCCACAGCGAGACTAACCCCTACCCAGAAAAGTTGATCCGATTGCGGAGGGTAGAGATCAAACCACATGCCTAGCATCAACCCTGCGCCAGCGATCAGTGCGACGCTTGACTCTCGAAAAGCGCTTCGGAGCTCTTCTTCAAGCTGCACAGCGCGTGCCTCGTTGTCGGCATAGCCCTGCGCCTTTGCATCATAGCCAGCTTTACTGACAGCTAAAATTAGGCTCTGCATATCTGCTTGGCTAACAATACTCGCGGATTGATCTGCAAAATTGACCGCAACGCTGCGAGTCCCTTCAACACTCGCGAGTGCGGTCTCCACAGCATTGACACAGCCGGCGCAGCTCATACCATCTATCGCGAGGTGGTAAACAGAAATAGCAGCTTCTGTCTCGACTCGCTCTCTTACTTGCTTAGCATTCATAGATTATGTCTCAGTCTTCCGCCACCTAATGCTTGTCAATATCGCAGACATGCATTTCAAGAGCTTAAATTGAGTAGTATAAAGTCTGGGGTTACACCAAGGTAAAGCCAACCTAAGACCTCACACACTTTAGCTTAGGGTGGTCGCTTACTTGACCACTTTCAACAATGGGAGGATTATTCAGTTCTTTCTACCTTTGATCACAACGATACTGATGAAGACTAATAACATATTGATTCTGAACGGGCCCGGCCTAACAGGCCCTTGCGTCGAAGGCATCGAGGACGCGTGTCAGCATGCATGCCAGCAATTGGGTTTCGGGTTGGATTTCCGTCAATCCGAGGATGAAAAAGAAATCCTTAGGTGGATTGAAGTCAACAGTCAGGCGTTTAGCGGACTTGTTCTCTGCCCGGTTGCAAACTCTGAGGCTGCAACTTTCGATTTCGAGCGCCTCAGCGCTGCGATCAAGTCAATCGTTCACTTGGACATACCGATAATCGAGGTTCATCTGGAAAACATTTTTCTAACCGGCTCAAAGATTACAGGGCCATTACAGGTTCCCGGCAGCGAGACAGGATTTATCGCAGGCCTAGGTATTCACGGATATTTGCTAGCGATTAAATCACTGGCAACAAAACTCAATGCTTAGCCATTAAGGAGCCCGAATGAAAGTGCATGTTATTAACGGCCCAAACCTCAACCTTTTGGGCACGCGAGAACCTGAAATATATGGCAATGACACGCTTGAGGATGTTGCGAGCAGGTGCCGTCAGACGGGTGAGGGTTTTGGCCTAGATGTCTCGTTTTTGCAATCGAATCATGAAGGACAAATCGTGACCTGGATACAGGAAGCCATCAACAAGGTTGACGCCATCGTGCTAAACGCCGGTGCATACACGCATACGTCGATTGCTATTCACGATGCACTGCGCGCCTACCCGGGATTTGTAATAGAGCTTCATATTTCCAATCCGCACCTCCGGGAATCTTTTCGTCATCTTTCCTATGTTTCCTCCGCCGCAAACGCAGTGATCGCAGGACTCGGCGTACAGGGTTATGAGCGTTCGATTGAGACCCTAGCGCAACTTCGCGATCAAACGACAACGATAGAGAGCAATGAAACATAAAAAAAAATTTCACGTTTTATTTGCCGCGATCTTATTTTTACTTTTTTCATGCGACACTGAAAAGCCACTTTTCCTACCCGAATACACCAAAATTGACCTTGTTATCCTAAACGGACAGGTGCTTGATGGTCTCGGCAGTGAGGCCATCCGTGCAGACGTGGTGATTGTGGATGACTCGATTGTTTTCATTGGCGAGTCGGGATTTTCGGCGCGCGAGATGCGTACAAGAATCACGCGAACGATTGACGCCGGGGGACGCGTTATCTCTCCTGGTTTTATCGACTTGCACTCACACGGAAACCCTCTTGAAACACCGGACTTCGAAAACTTTTTAGCCATGGGCGTCACGACGATCACGCTAGGGCAGGATGGCGATAGCCCAGAAGTTAACGACCTAAATGATTGGCTGCAGGCAGTTGCTGAACAGGGACTTGCACCCAATTTGGCAATGTTTGTCGGACACGGCACGCTAAGGAATATCTCGGGTATCGGCAGAGACGCAAACCCTGATAAACAAGCCTTGGACAAAATGCTCGCCACGCTTAACGATACTCTCGAGTATACGTTTGGTCTCAGTTCGGGTCTTGAATACAATCCAGGTTTGCATGCACCAGCGCGTGAACTTGACGCTATTGCACAGGTCGTTGGCAACAAAGATCGGTTAATTATGAGTCATGTGCGCAGTGAAGACGATGACAAGCTTGACGCTTCAATTGCCGAAATCATTGCCCAAGGTGAGCATGCAAGGGTGCACATTGCACATCTAAAATCAGTTTATGGTAAAGGGTCTGAGCGGGGTCGCGAGATACTGCAAATTATTGAGGATGCACGTACTCAAGGGGTTCGCATTTCTGCAGATACATATCCCTATAACGCAAGTTATACCGGCATCGGTATCGTTTTTCCGATCTGGGCTAAGGCGGAGGAACAATTTCAAATCGCAAAAAAAACCAGGCGCGCTGAGCTCGAAACTTTTTTAGTTAACAAGGTCACCCGCAGAAATGGCCCTGACGCAACCCTTCTGGGTACAGCGCCTTTCACCGGCAAAACCCTGGCCGATATCGCACATGAGCTTGAGATGCCATTTGAAAATGTGTTGATTGACAAGATTGGGCCTCAGGGCGCTTCGGGTGCCTACTTCGTGATGAATGATCAGCTTCAATCGACCATCATTGCGGATCCCAATATTTCTATCTGTTCAGATGGCAGCCCCACAGGTTTCCACCCTCGTGGCCACGGTACTTTCGCAAAGATTATTGAACACTACGTGAATGAGCGGAAAATCATGTCGTTACCCGAGGCTGTCCGAAAAATGACTTCGCTGCCTGCGAGGACGCTTCAAATTGCTGACCGCGGCGTCCTGCGCGCTGGCATGAAAGCAGACCTCATCATATTTGACCCGTCAAAAGTCAGCGAGAAAGCAACTTATCCAGATCCGTTTCAATTTGCAGAAGGGTTTGACCTTGTTGTCGTAAACGGCAAGGTAGCCAGGGAAAACGGCACAATGGCCGAGAGAAAGGCGGGGGTCGTTCTCAAACCTACCGTAGCAACAATTGAGGTTGCGGCATCACCGCGTTAATCACGCCGCGCCACGAATAGTAATAGTGAGAATACTCAGCACCAGATCCTCGGAAACGATTTTATATCTATTGAATAAAACTCACGTTTCCGCTCTACCATTTCTCCTATACGTCGTATCTATCTCAGGCTGGACCCAATCGTCTCTTCCATCTATTGTATGCAGCAAATATCTGCTGCAGGAATAATTTGTGCGTTTTCTTAAGCCCATTGGCGCTATATCAGTTTCAATTTGGTTGCTCGGGTCTATCCCAATCGGGTTCTCGGCCGAGGTGAGTTCCGGCAACAGCGAATCAAGTAAACTCCACGCGCTCTTCGATAAGCAGTGGGAACGGGATATGCAAAATAGCCCTGTGTGGGCGTCAACGCTTGGCGACCGCCGATTTAATCGGAACTGGTCCGACCTATCTGCTGCAGCATTTGCCGCCTATACCGCTGGAGACAAACTGGCGCTCTCAGAACTGAGTGAAATAGACAGAGGCCAATTACCGAGGGAAGAACAGGTCAACTACGACTTGTTTAAACTTCGTTACGAGGACCGTATTAAACGGTCAGCATTTTCGCCGCATCTAATTCCCATCAGCCAAAGAGGTGGTATTCAAACCCTCAACGAAAGCGCTTCTAGGCTGAGATTAAAAGATGCCCAGGACTTCGACGATTGGTTATCGCGTCTGGAAAAGCTCGACGAGTTAATGGATCAAACGATTGCATTAATGGACGAGGGTGTCGCAACCGGCATGCTACCACCAAAAGCGACCATGCAACGTGTGCCCGCACAGATAGCACAACAACTGGTCGATAAACCAGAGGACAGTTTGTTCTATGACGTGTTTAGGAATATGCCGCAGGGCATCCCCGCCTCCGACGCAACAAGAATTTCCAGTCCCGAGCCCGAGAAGTCATCGCGTCGACAGTGATCCCTGCTTACAGGCGACTGAACACTTACTTTAACAATGTTTACTATCCCGCTTGCCGGACAAGCTTTGGCGTCTCTGACTTACCCAACGGCAAGCGTTATTACGAATATCTGGTCAAGCGCTTCACAACGACCGATATGACGCCGGATGAGGTGCATCAAATCGGCCTCAACGAGGTAAAACGAATCCGCAGTGATATGGAAGCAGCCATTTCTGAATCTGGCTTCAAGGGAGATTTTGATGCTTTTGTACATTTCCTGAGAACGGACCCCCAGTTTTACTACGATACGCCTGAAGCACTGTTTGAGGGCTATCTGGCGATGAGCAAGCGGCTAGACCCAATGCTAGTGGATCTCTTTGGCAAGCTGCCCCGAATCCCCTACGGATTAAAAAAGATACCTGATGTATCAGCGCCAGATACGACGACGGCTTACTATTCAAGACCAGCTGCTGACGGGAGCCGCGCCGGTTACTACTATGTAAATTTATACAAACCCGAGACACGTCCAAAGTGGGAGATGGCTGTGTTGAGCGTCCACGAGTCAGTACCGGGACATCATCTGCAGATCGCATTACAGCAAGAGCTTGAACAACTTCCTAACTTTCGACGCTATTCAGGCTTCACCGTCTTCGTTGAGGGCTGGGGCTTGTACAGTGAGCGACTGGGCTATGATATGGGACTGTACGAGGATCCTTACGATCGCTTCGGACAGCTCACTTATGACATGTGGCGCGCTGTGAGATTGGTTGTAGATACAGGGATGCACTATAAAGGCTGGTCAAGACAACGCGCCATCGACTATTTCAAGTCAAACGCACCCAAGAGTGAGCTTGATATCATCAATGAGATTGATCGATACATCTCCATGCCCGGCCAGGCGCTCGCTTACAAGATCGGCCAACTCAAAATTCTTGAGCTGCGAGCAGAAGCAGAACAAAGATTAGGTGAAAAATTCGATATTAGAGCTTTCCACGATGTTGTTCTCGGCAGCGGTGCCATTCCACTGGACGTGCTTCAAACCAATGTGCACAACTGGTTAGAGCAACAATCGCAAGGTGACGAAACAGGAGTAAGATTTTGAGACATCTCTATTTTATCCGCCATGGTCAAACCGAATGGAACGCCATTATGCGTATGCAGGGCCAATGGAACTCAGACCTGAATGACCTTGGTCGTGAGCAGGCCGACGTAAACGGGCTATTTCTGAAGTCTCAAAACATTGAGAAGCTTTATGTATCGCCGCTTGATAGAACAAAACAGACAGCCGAAATTATTAATCGTCACTTAAACGTTCCTGTGCGCTACGACGACAGGATAATGGAGTGGGATACTGGTGACTGGAGCGGACATCTTTACGCTGACGTGAAACTGAAATGGGCGAAAGAGTGGCAGGCATTCGAGGCTGACCGCTTCAATTATCGCGGACCCAATTGTGAGAACTATCCAGACATGATTGCCAGATCGACCCCATTTCTCAATGAGCTGATCGACGATTCGGCGAGTAACATTGGCATCGTTTCACACGGTTTGATTGGACGAGTCATGATCTCAACGCTGTTAGCTTTCAATGAGCACGAAACGCTCGCATTTCATCAGGGAAATGATGTTATCTACCGTGTCACGCTGGAAGATGAATCCCGCAGCGTGGAACACTTCGTCAGAGGCAAAGGACCCCTATCAGGGCTTGTTACCTGATTCGCACAGAGAAACCCGCGCTAGCGACCCATCGCGTAAAATTCTGCGTTAGGCCGCATAGAAGTGAAATTTGCCATACGATTGCTCAGGCTAAAGAAAGAGGCAATACCGGCGATGTCCCAGATATCCTCATCATTAAATCCTTGAGATCGAAGCGTTTCGAAATCTTCATCACAGGTCGCTTCGGCATTCCGTGAAATCTTGATAGCAAAATCCAGCATTGCGCGTTGCCGCGTGCTGATATCCGCTTTTCGGTAATTAGTCGCGATCTGATCTGCGATTAACGGATCTTTCGCCCGGATTCTCAATATAGCGCCATGAGATACGACGCAATACTGACACTCGTTCTTAGCTGATGTGGCGACAACAATCATTTCACGCTCTGCTTTCGTTAGACCGCTTTCCTTATCCATCAACGCATCGTGATAGGCGAAAAAGGCACGAAATTCATCCGGACGATGCGCCAGCGCTAAAAAAACATTCGGAATAAACCCTGACCTCTCCTGTATAGCCAGCACTTTCTCTTTTATATCATCGGGCAAATCGTTCACATCGGGTACGGGGAAACGGCTAATTGGTTGTTCCATGGCTTTGTTTCTTCAGATCGATTTAGGAAGCGGTTAGTTTACACAAACTGCATCATTATTTTCATGGACACAACGAAAGAATAGACGGTAACCTTGACTAAACAACTTACCAAGGTCACCAAGGATCTTTATGACATACGCACCCCCTGAACGAGCAATCTATGATGCAGACAGTCACATTATGGAATTGCCAGACTTCCTCAAAGCCTATGCTGACCCAGACATTCGCGACGACATTCCCGAAGTTAGCTACAGCGCTTCACTCGTAAGTAATGAGGAAGTAGACGTCATTATGTCCCAGGGCGGCGCTCATAGCGCCGAGCACGTTCAGTCAATGATCGATCTAGGAGACAAGTTAATTGAGAGTTCCAAGGAAATTCAGGCCCTTGGCGCCTTCAATAAAAAAGACAGGACCACCGCAATGGATATGCTGGGCTTTCGCAAGCAGCTAGTCTTTGCAACCCACAGCGTCGCTTTCCCGTTTCACCCAAGCACAAAAAAACCGCTTAATCTTCGCTATGGTGCCACCCGAGCGCATAACCGTCACATGATTGACTTTTGTCAATCTGATGACCGATTGATGGGTGTTGGCATTGTGCCTCTCGATGATGCCGAACGCGCGTATTCAGAGTTGGAATTCGCCATCGAGTCTGGCCTTGAGGCTATCTGGGTACCGCACCGGGCACCTCACGGAAAATCACCGGGACATGTTGATCTGGAGAAATTCTGGGCTTTGTTAGCGGAATCCGGCACACCCTTTCTCATTCATGTTGGCGGTGCCCCCTTGCAGGCACTAAAAGAATGGAGCAACAACGGCCGTGCGGCCGTTAAAGACTGGATGGGCGGCGGTGAAAATGTCAGAACAAAAGATGCTGCTGTTATGCATCAACCACCTGAAACGTTTATCAGCATGATGGTAATGGATGGAGTGTTTGACAGAAATCCAAAATTACGCGGCGCAGCGGTTGAACTTGGCGCTGGCTGGGTGCCAGAAATGCTGAGACGCCTTGACTGGGTAAGTAAAATCTATGGCAGAGTAGACGAGTCCGTCAGATTCGAGAGGACACCTTCACAACAACTCACAGAGCAAATGGGATTCACGCCATTTCCTCATGAGGATGTGGCGATGTTGATCGAACAATCAAATCCCGACTTGTATCTTTTCTCCAGCGACTATCCTCACGTTGAAGGCGGACGAAATCCGCTCGGCAAATTCGATGGCTGGCTGGAAGCTGAAAGTGACGAGGTCAAGAACTTGTTCTACACCGAGAACTTCCTGAGACTGTTCCCGGGTGCTAGAAACTAGCGACGCGTCAAACCGGCAGATGACCGACAGGTGATGGGGACGCATTCACATTTGGAGCGCCCCACACCTCGATTAAAAAGACTCCTATAAGCCTTCGGACTTGTGCACGTTTTTCCACAACATGCCGGGCAACCAACGCCGCATGCGCCAGATCATTTTGGTTTGCTTCCCCGGAAATGCGAATAACTCACCACTTGCTAACGTGTCATTAATACAACGAAGCACATCTTCTGCTTCAATGTGATCACCCTGATCGAAGACCTTCGGCCAAACCGTGTCCCGAGCCTGCTGCAATAACGGTGTCTTAACTGGCGGAGGACATACGCAAACGACTTTGACGTTGTTATCCAAATTTTCGTGATAAAGCACTTCGGTGAAAGCAACTACAGCAAACTTTGAAGCGTCATAAGCCGCCATATAAATCGTCGGCAACCAGCCTGCGATAGACGCAAAATTGATAATTTCGCCTTCGTTTCTTTCAATCAACCCGGGCAATGTCGCCTTCGTTACGTTGACAACACCCGTGTAATTAATGTCCATCACTCGCTTGAAGACATCTGCTTCCTGGTCTTCAATTTTTCCCAGCGGCATGATCGCTGCAGCATTGTAGACTTTCCTGATTGGTCCCAGCTTTTCTTCAGTCTCCGCCACGACTTTGAGCACATCTTCATAATTCGTCACATCTGTCTGAAACGTTCTGATATTTTGGAAACCCTCGGCGGTTTCTAACAGCCCTTTTTCATTAACGTCTACTGCCGCAACATTGTAGCCCGCGCTTGCTAACTGACGAGAGGCAAGCTGACCCATGCCGCTCCCGCCACCCGTTACCAATACTGATTCCTCACCCATAACTATTTCCTGATTAACCATAAACAATATCTAATAGTAATTCAGTTCGGCTACTTCTTACACTGAAGAAGTTAACACCTCACACGATTGGCACTTACGCCACCAATCAGCGACGACTTCACCGAGTCATTTCACAAGCTTGATAGACAGATTTCCGAAACAAAGCCAGACATCGTCACGAACTAACCCGGTGCCCGAAAATGAAAGATCTTTAATCCTCGCTCCGGGTATTTGTCGACAAATTCGGGACTCGCTTCCATCTCACCAATTAGTCGGATATTACTTTGATATCGTTGCATCAACGAAGGTAAGTAGTCTCCACTCAAGTAGGGGCTGTTAACTGTCGCAATGATGTCGGCACCCGGTTCACAAAGCTTGTGTAGTTTTTTTAACACTGCCGCGTAATCTTTTTCCACGCTAAAGCTACCTTTTTGCCGAGTGGGAGGATCGATCAACAACAACTCGTATCGCCCAAATTGTTGAATACGACCCCAGGACTTAAACAAATTATGCGGAATAGATTTTACGCTTCGTGGATCTTGGTCGTTCAAGGCGTGGTTGCGTTTTCCCCAATTGATGCTTGGTTTGCTCATATCGACATTGACCACTTGGCGCGCGCCCCCCGCTAGTGCCGCTACAGAAAGGGAACAGGTATAGGCAAATAAATTCAGCACGTTTTTACCCTCGCTGTATTGACGCAACCAGTGCCTTAAAGGTCTCATGTCCAGAAAGAAACCTGCGTTTTGCCGCACTCCGGGTTGTACTTCAAATTTCAACTCACTTTCAGTCACTGTACAAACCGGGTGCTCTTCACCCCATTTGACTTCGGCAACAGCGCCCTTGCTAGATCGTAGTTGATAAACGACCGATTTGATTTGACTCTCCGTATCAAATTCAAGGATCGCCGCTGTCAACTCGTCAATGTTTTCAATTGCTTTGTAGCCAGAGACTAGTAACACCGGCGCATACCAATCGACGTTGATATGCTCTAGTCCCTCATGCAGGTGACCCCGCCCGTGAAAAACTCTTCGAGCATCTGGTTGCGCTGTCGCTAAAAAAACCGCCAACGCTTGAAGTAGTGGCTGAAACACAGCCTGTTGAGTAGACAATGACAACTTTTGATCCCCGGGGTTCTATGCAAGAATGTCCCGAACAAGCATCGGGTGGCCAGGGTTATTTTAACCCCTTTTTTAAAAGCATGTGGCATGTATCGCGACAGTCACCAAACAGTCAATTTATTAAGAGTGAACCTATGAAGCACCAGCGTATAAGACTCGGCTTACTGAAGTGCGCCATCAGGGCGAGGCTAGCCATTGTATTCGTGTTACTGACCAGTGCGACCCTAAGCCATGCTGCGCCGGAAGTTGGCGATATGGCACCGGATTTCACACTTCGGGGGTCCGATGGCCTCACATACTCCCTGTCAGACTTTAAAGACAAAGCGTATGTCGTTATCGCATTTTTCCCCAAAGCATTCACAGGAGGCTGAACCATCGAATGCAAAGCGCTGCGTGACAGTGACAAGGAAATTCAAAATTACAAGGTCGCCTACTTCATGGCGAGTACTGATAGTTTTCAGGATAATAAGGGATTTGCAGAGAAAAACAGCGCGACGTTTCCCATTCTCTCTGACCCAGAAAAACGCATGACAGCCGACTATGGCGTCTTATCTGGGGGTGGATACGCACGGCGATGGACCTTTTATATTGATGAACAGGGTATTATCCAACGAATAGACAAAGCCGTGAGCCCGCGAACAGCGGGCAAGACCCTTGTGTCGAGTTTGAAACAATTGAAAGTGCCCTCGCGTAATGTGCAGCCAATGTAAGCACTGATAAAGTGCTGCATCGGCTTCGCTGGTCGCGGAGAACACAGGACCCGGAATGAAATACTTAATTATCTCGATCTTATTCTTGCTCACAGCTTGTAGTGATGGCATCACAAAAAACGCTATTGCGACACGAACGGACTCAAAGTCTACACAGACCCCGAGATCGGCTAACATTCAGTGGTTTAGCGGAGATGTGGATCAGGCGTTTCTTCAGGCAAAGGAGGAAAACAAGCCGATATTTCTCTACTGGGGAGCCGTTTGGTGCCCACCTTGTCAGGAAATCAAACAAACGGTGTTTAAAAGTCGGAGATTCATCTCACTGAGCGAATCTTTTATACCCATCTATTTAGACGGCGATACAGTTCGCGCCCAGACAGCCGGTGAGCAGTTCGGCGTTAAGGGTTATCCGACAATGATTGTCTTTAATGCTTCAGGAGAGGAAATTACACGAATACCCGGCGGCATCGACATTTCAAAATACAATGACATTCTCGCAGTGAGTCTCAATAGCATTAGACCAACGTCAAAGCTGGTTGAGATGGTGCAAGCCGGCAGCACAACACTCAGCGAAGCCGACCTTCAACAATTGGCCTATTATTCATGGGGCCAAGACCAGCAAGCGCTGCCAGCAGAATATTCACCGAATATTTTTCTTAAAATGTCCGATGCAAGCAAGGACCCCTCGGTCAGTGCCCGGTTGTACATGCAGTATTTAAAGGCCGTTGCTTCATCAACAGAAGCGGAATTCGGGCCTGCGATCGTACCAGAGGCCCGTGCGCGAACCACAGAGATCTTGCAAAATGATGCCCTTGTCCTCGCAAGTTGGGAGTATTTTGCTTATTACATGGAAGAGATTATGCCGGTGATTGTCGATGCTGAAGCGGATCCCAAAGCTGCTGACATGTTTGCCGACAGATGGCAAAAAAAGATGATAGAAATGTCGAATAGCCCGTCTCTTTCAACTGCAGAGCGACTCGCCGGTTGGCTACCAGCTATTCATTTCTATTTCTTAAAAGATAAAACCAGAGAGATAACGCCAGCATTCAAACAGCAGATTTTAAACGCTGTTCAAAAAGCTGACCGCGCGACGAGAAATTCATTTGCGCGCCAGAGTGTCGTCAGTCAGATAAACTATGTTCTTCAATCAGCCCATTTAGTTAGTGAAGCCAAAACAATATTGTTGGCCGAGTTAGAAAAATCTAACGCACCCTATTACTTTATGAGCAGCCTGTCCGCTATTGCAGAGAAAGATGGCGACGATAAAAGCGCAATTGACTGGCAAAGAAAAGCCTACGAATCCTCTCAAGGTGCTGCCACACGTTTCCAGTGGGGGGCTAGCTATGTTCGGACGCTCATCAGACTAACACCGGAAAACGAGGCACTTATCGTGACAACCGCCACAGCATTGTTGTCAGATATTGATTCAGGGGAAGACACTTTTTCCGGTCGAAATTTCCGCGTTTTACGTTCAATGACCAAGAGTCTACGCCAATGGTCGGAGGATAACTTACTGGAAGACAGCGACATTGATCGTGAAGAAGACACCGGCGACGGGCTTATCGGCAGCTACAATAAATTAATTGAACGTCGATGTGAGACGCAGATTGCGGGGAGCGCTGCACAGAAGAACTGCGCAACGCTGATCTAGCTTCAACACATCAGAGCAGCTCATCAAGCGCTGCGATCGTTGCGCTGACGTCATCGTCATTATTGAAGTGAGCCATTGAAAATCGAACACCCCCTCTCTGGGCGTCCATCCCAACCGCTTCCAACAATCTCGGCGCATAGCAATGACTCGTGCAGCATAATATTTTTCGTTCACATAACGCTTCTGTTAGCACCGCTGGATCTTTGTCAACCACGCTAAATGTAACAAGCGGACAGCGATCCTTCGTCGCAGCTCTACCGCCTAAATATCTAACATTTTGTCTAGTGTTCAAATAATCAAGCAGCGGTGCAAACATCGCCCGCTCGTGCTCATGCCACAACTCACTCACGAACCGGCACGCCCCAGCTAAATCTTCTGCGACGCTAGCTTTTGATTTAAACCCATGGTGTGACGCCAGACTATTGATATAATCTAGCACACCTCCCGCTGCAGCGACTTGGGCATGATCAGGTCCTGCCGGTATCATTTTCTCGCCTACGGTCAGTGCAGACTTAAAAAAGTGACACTGCCCCGGCAATTGTGCAAGTAAACGCTCTCTGATGACTAACAGTCCTTGGTGAACGGAATAAACCTTGTACAGGCTAAACAGGTAAATATCGACACCCATAAGGTCAACGTCCGGAATCTCATGGGGCGCGTAAGAAACACCATCACAAAGCGTGAAAGCATCAATCGTTTGAGCAATTTCTACTACTCGTTCGACATCATTGCGGGTGCCCGCAAGGTTAGAACTGTGAGGAAAACAAATTAGTTTGGTTTTGCGACTGACAATCAATGCCAACGCTTCAGGATCAAGCAAACCACTCTCAGTATCGACCTGCCATTCCACGAGTGTTGCCCCCGCATCTTTAACTGCTCTGCGAATGGCCCCATTATTGGCTTCATGATCTTGATTAGTCACGACAACTTCATCACCCGGCACCAGCAATTCACGAAAGGCGCTGGCAATAACATACAGGTTTTGCGTGGTTGAGGGGCCAAAATCCAATTCGTGGGGCAGAACATTGAGCGCCTGCGCCCATCTTTCCCGTGAAGCAACCATTTGAGTCATTGCTTGCTGACTTTCCGGATAGGGATTGCCCGGCTGAACCTTGTTGTGGAGATAGAAATTTGTCAGCGCATCGATCGTCTGCTGACACGGATATGATCCGGCTGCGGCGTCGAGAAAATGACCATCTATTTTTGTGTCTCCGTTAAATGCTGGGAAATGACGTCGAACAAAATTCACATCTAGTTTCATACTCTTGTGCCTCAATTTTCCCGCTAAACGCTTAAACGACCTGCAATAAAAAACCCGGTGCACATTGCGTGCAACCGGGTTTTAAATCAACTCACTTACTACCCATCAATCAAAGGGTTGGGTTTATCAGGTACTTTTCACCGGTCGCCTGCTTACCGTACACACCCAGTGCCTCAAGGGTTAGGGCTTCAGCAAGTGAAACTTCTTTCGTGTAGTGACTTGCAAAGGTCGTTGTTATTTCGTCGACAACTCGCTGGCGCAAACGCTGCGTTCCTTCGCCGCCGAGCTTCGCCAAAAACGGCGTTAAAAGGAACCCACCAATGCTCCATGACAGCCCGAAATTCCTGTTAAACGTTGTCGCTGAGCGTTCAAGCCCACCGTAGATGTAAACCTGCTTGAATACATCTGAACCATATCGGCTATATTCCTTAGCGGTTTTATTGGCAGCAATTTCCATACAAGTCAGGATCTGTCCTGCCAGTTTACCGCCGCCAGTTGCGTCAAAGGCAATGGTGGCGCCGGTTGCTACCAACGCATCAGTCAAGTCATCCATAAAAGATTCGTCGCTTGAATTACACACGTATTTGGCACCAAGACCCTTAAGCAGGTCGACTTGTTCCTGCTTGCGCACAATGTTCACAAGATCAACGCCATCCTTTAGACATATCTTCTGCAACATCTGACCAAGATTCGATGCCGCCGCCGTGTGTACCAACGCCGTATGGTTTTCCATACGCATGGTTTCGACCATCGCTAACGCAGTCAGCGGATTAACAAAACAGGCTGCACCTTCACGGGGTGTCGTGCCATCGGACAAAACAAGGCACTGAGCAACATGCAGCGTTCGGTACTGCGAGTAACTAGCACCACCTAAAATACCGACCGTCTTGCCAAGCATTGCCTGGGCGGCTTCTGAACTGCCAGCTGCCACGACCACACCACCGCCTTCATTGCCAACAGGCATCGACTCACCTATTCGGGCAGCCATGGCCGGCATAAACTGTTCAGGCACCTTGGCCGTAATCACAGGATTCTCTGCTGTTCCAGAGGCAGTCGCCGTGCTCATATCTGCAGGTCCAACCAATAAGCCGAGATCGGAGGGGTTAATAGGGGCAGCAGCCACCTGCACAATTACCTGATCGTCTCCAGGTTGTTCAACCGGCACAGACTCGAGCGATAGCTTAAGTTCACCTGCTTCTGTGATGAGGGAGTGGAGTTGTAATCCACTTGTCGGTATGTCCTGTGATGATTCTGTGCTCATATCTATTCCTTTGATTGGAGGGCTGTTCAAAGTAGCCCAACACGGGCCGCTTCAAATTGTGCAGGCAAAATACTATGAACCGGGGAAATTTGGAACAAGCACAGAGCCGTAATACTCAATTTTATAACGATATAACTCGTTTACTGTGCTCTAGTTTGGTTCGGCTCAGATTTTTCTGCGTGACGCGCAGCGATACACGGTGACATGCGCATGCAAGACTACGATCTCGACTAAGTCTGCTAACGCAGGCAGTTCATGCATCGCAGGTTTCATATTTTGTGTCCAAATAGCAAAACATTATCCTATCTTGATTGGTACACTCAGCTTCCGACCAGAGATTTATCAATAGTCAAAAATGTTCTGGTGAACTTTAGAGCAACACATCGGCGGTTCTCCCTAAAGTAATGGAGAGTTGCGTTACTTGGATTTCGCATCATGACAAGATCTCTCGGGTGGTACCTCACAGGCACCGGGTTTTATTTGATACCCGGCGGCATCCAACAGGTGTTATTCCCTTGGCTTATCGCAGTATTTCTTGCTGAAACACCTGAGCGACTCGGCTTTGCTCAAATGGCAAGCCAGATACCAATGGTTCTCCTTATCCTGTGGGGCGGATTAATAGGCGATAGAGTAGACCAGCGGAAATTACTCATCGGTCTGCAACTGCTAATGGTCGTTCCCATGCTAGGGATGGCAAGCCTATTCCACGCCGGAGATGTTTACTACGAAATGCTAATCGGCTGGGCAATCACAGGCGCAACACTGGGCGCTTTTGTACAACCGGCGCGGGACGCATTACTTAATCGCGTCGCTGGTACAGACATACAAAGAGTCGTTACCCTGGCGGTTGGCATTCAGTTTGGCATTCAGATACTGGGATTCATCATCGGCTCAGGCGCAGAGGTCTTCGGTCCTGTGCCACTGTTACTGGCACAGGCCTTTTGCATGCTATGTGCCTGCGTCGCAACCGCAAGAATTCCCCCGCTCCCGCCTATTGAGCAGGCACCTCGGCGTCATCCTCTGAAAGAAATTGCAGATGGTCTAGCGCATGTTTATCACTCGGACATTATTCGTCCGGCGACCATACTCACCGCTGCGGTTGGCATCTTTTTCGCCGGCGCCTACATGGTAATTCTACCCCTCATGGTGCGAGACATTTACCAAGGTGGCGCAACGGGCATCGCCATGGCTTTTGGCGCCAATATGCTGGGCACAGTGACCACCATTGGCTACATCATGAAACGAGGCGGTCTCGACTACCCTGGCCGGGCGCTGCTGGTTGTTTGTACCTTAGGCTCGGTTATTCTAGGCCTACTTCATTTTGATCAGCCAATCTGGGGGTTTTATGGCGTCATTTACTTATGGGGAATGTGTGGTGGCGTCAGCATGACAATGTCCCGTGCCATTGTTCAAGAGGCAGCACCCGCTTCCCACCGAGCGAGAGTCATGTCCGTCTACTCTTTGGGCATGATTGGAGGCATTCCCATTGGTTCACTGGTGCTTGGCTGGAGTGTCGGTCAATGGGGCGCACAAAATGCGGTGCTTATTCCGGCGGTTGGCATGCTGACAGTTATCGCGTTTTTAGCAACCACTTCTAAGTTGTGGGATATAAAGAGACAAACCGTAATGACAACCGATTAGTGATAACTGCTAATTCAATAGCTCACTTCACTAATCTTCCGAGACATCAGAAATAAGCGCTAGAACAAGCGCCTCTGGACTTGCCATAAAAGGTGAGTGACCGGTGTTCAAACTCGTCACTAATTCACAGCTTGCTCCAGCGGCCATTTCACGCTGAGACACGATATGAACAGCCTGATCTTCCAGACACTCGATATAGTGTTTGGAGATCGCACCAAAATTTTCATCCGTCAATGTCACTGGTTCCGCAAATACCGCTGTACTCTGGGGGCACAGCTTTGACGTTGCCTCGAGTTGATCTTGTTCAGCACAATCGTGATAAAAAGCTATTGGAATAAACGCTGGTTTGAGCGTCACCGACTTACCGTCTTCGGCTGGCACGAGATTGCCTCTCAAGACTGAGGCGACATTGCTGCGGCCGCAATCATTCGCCGATTCGCCCGACTTCGGCACCATCGCACAGACAAATACCAGCTCTTCGATTCTTTCCGGTATTTTTTCAGCAACCCCCGAAATGATGACACCTCCGAGACTATGCCCGACAAGAACAACCTTGCCTTCGAGGTTTTCGACGCTGGCAACAATCCTGTCGATACAATCTGCTAACGTGACATCATTCACATGCGTGGCATCATTACCATGACTCGGTAAATCAGGCGCTTCAACAACGTGGCCCTGCGACTCTAACAACGCCTTGGTTTCGTTCCAACACCATCCGCCGTGCCATGCACCATGCACTAATACAAAATTTTTCTTCATCGGAGTTTCTCTATTACCATTGACACAAAGCACTTATTTATCCGTGCCTTCGTTTGAAGTTACTAAGGTTACCAGCTGGCGAGCATGCCAGCCATGTTGATTGCCCACAAGGTCTGTTGCAGCATCAACGCCTTTTTGAGCAAACCCGAATGACATAGGATACTTGATTACTCGGGTACAGAGGTCAACAATAGCTCACCGCAATCAATCGTCGAACGTCATACAATGCCAGACCAAAAGTTTAACCAACCCCTATCGGGGAATGACATGCCTCGTTTTGCAGGTAACGCCTCAATGTTTAGGTTGCCTGTTACTGAAGACACAGACGGTGTCGATGTCGGCATCATTGGCGTCCCGTTAGACATCGGCACGAGCAATCGCAACGGCACACGATACGGGCCGCGACAGGTAAGGGCAGAATCAGTACTGGTGCGCCCCTACAACATGGCAACCCGCGCCGCACCGTTCGATTCGTTTCAAGTTGCAGATCTCGGTGATGTTGCACTCAACCCCTACAACCTCGCCGCCTGCATTGAGATCATTGAGCGGCACTATAGCCAGGTGCTGAAAAATACCATAACCCCTGTCTCAATTGGCGGAGATCACACGATCACACTGCCCATCCTTCGTGCCATTGCAAAAAAGCATGGCCCTGTTGCGTTAGTCCACGTCGACGCGCATGCCGATGTCAACGACACTATGTTCGGTGAACCTATCGCTCACGGCACCATTTTTCGCCGAGCGATCGAGGAAAAACTTGTCGATCCCAAATCCATGTTTCAAATTGGACTCAGGGCGACAGGCTACGCAGCCGAGGATTTTGACTGGGCAAAAAATCAGGGCGTGACCGTTGTTCAAGCAGAAGCTTGCTGGTATAGATCTCTGGCGCCGTTGATGAAAGACGTCCGAGAACGGATTGGTCCTGACCAGCCCGCCTATTTAAGTTTCGATATTGATGGTCTGGATCCCTCCGTCGCACCGGGCACAGGAACACCTGAACCGGGGGGTTTAATGGGATCTCAGGGGCTTGAAATAATCCGAGGGTGTTACGGGCTGAATCTTGTTGGTTGCGATCTGGTCGAGGTCTCACCGCCTTACGATACAACCGGAAATACTGCGCTGCTGGCGGCTAACCTGCTTTTTGAGATGCTCTGCGCGCTGCCAGCATGCAAAAGAAGAATATGATCGCTACGTAACAGTTGACCAAGCGTTTTGCCGCTGCGCGCTAACTTGTTGATTTTATTAATAATATTATTTTTCTTTACGCCACTGGCGTGCTGCGAGGTCGCTTGAAAAAACTTCGCTGGATTCTGACCCCGTCACACTATATGATGGCGCGCTTTTTCACCCCCATTTTTTACAGAATTTTCAGGCCCCAGAGCTATGACAGACCTCACGAACTACAGAAATATCGGTATTTTTGCCCACGTTGACGCTGGTAAAACCACAACCACAGAAAGAATCCTCAAGCTGACCGGCAAGATTCACAAAATTGGTGAAGTGCACGACGGTGCAGCAACAACAGATTTCATGGAGCAAGAGCAGGAACGGGGTATTACTATTCAGTCAGCTGCAACTACCGCTTTCTGGAGAGATCACAGACTCAATATCATTGACACACCTGGACACGTTGACTTCACAATCGAAGTTTATCGCTCCCTCAAGGTTCTCGACGGTGGCGTTGGCGTATTTTGCGGCTCTGGCGGTGTTGAGCCTCAGTCTGAAACAAACTGGCGTTATGCCAATGAATCAGAAGTTGCGCGCATTATCTTTGTCAACAAACTCGACCGCTTAGGCGCCGACTTTTATCGGGTTGTAGATCAAGTCAAAAACGTATTAGCGGCAAACCCGCTCGTGATGACATTGCCGATTGGCGAAGAGGATGATTTCAAGGGCGTCGTTGATGTACTGACCCAAAAGGCTTACATCTGGGACGACTCCGGTGACCCCACCAAGTATGAAGTTACCGATATTCCCGCCGACCTCGTCGATAAAGCAGCTGAATATCGCGAAAACTTGATCGAAATGGTTGTCGAGCAAGATGAAGACCTGATGATGGCTTATCTTGAAGAGGGCACTGAGCCCACCGTCGATGAGCTGAAGAAATGCATTCGTACCGGTACTATCGCACTCGATTTCTTCCCCACCTTCTGTGGCTCGGCTTTCAAAAACAAGGGCATTCAGCTGGTACTCGACGCTGTCGTAGACTATCTGCCAAACCCAACCGAAGTTGACCCTCAGCCAGAAGTTGACCTTGAAGGTAACGAGACAGGTAATTTTGCTGACGTTGACGAAAATGGACCACTTCGCGCACTTGCATTCAAAATCATGGATGACCGTTTCGGCGCGCTGACTTTCACCCGCATTTACTCAGGTAGCTTGAAAAAAGGTGACAGCGTACTCAACACCTATACTGGTAAAACTGAACGTATTGGCCGTATCGTTGAAATGCACGCCGATGAGCGTATCGAAAGGGACTCTGCTCAGGCGGGCGACATCATTGCCCTGATCGGCATGAAAAACACGCAAACTGGCCATACCTTAAGTGATCCGAAAGACGTTGCGACACTGGAACCAATGGTATTCCCTGATCCCGTCATCTACATCGCAATATCGCCGAAAGATAAAGGTGGTTCAGAAAAGATGGGTATTGCGCTGTCTAAAATGATCCAGGAAGACCCCTCGTTCAGGGTTGAAACTGATCAGGAGTCTGGCGAGACCATCATGCGCGGCATGGGTGAACTTCACCTTGATATTAAAGTCGACATCCTGCGCCGTACACACGGTGTTGAAGTTGAAGTGGGCAAGCCTCTGGTTGCCTACCGCGAGTCGATTACGCAGACCATCGAAGATTCATACACGCACAAGAAGCAAACCGGTGGTTCTGGTCAATTCGCAAAAATCGATTATATCGTTGAGCCTGCCGGCACTGGCGAAGGCTACATCTTCGAGTCGAAGGTTACCGGCGGTAACGTTCCACGAGAATTCTGGCCAGCGGTAGAAAAGGGCTTTAAGGTCAGCCTAGAAGAGGGGCCACTTGCTGGCTACCCATGCCTTGACGTTAAGCTAACGCTACTAGACGGGGCCTTCCACGCGGTTGACTCGTCAGCTATCGCATACGAACTGGCTTCTAGAGCAGCGTATCGACAAACCATGCCAAAAGCGGGCCCACAAATTATGGAACCCGTCATGAAGGTCGATGTTTTCACCCCGGACGACCACGTTGGTGACGTTATTGGTGACCTCAATCGTCGACGTGGCATGATTCAGGGTCAGGAAGGCGGCGCTACCGGCACTCGAATCAAGGCAGAAGCACCTTTGTCCGAGATGTTTGGTTACATTGGAGACCTGCGAACAATGACCTCAGGTCGTGGTCAGTT
>CBFHOH010000001.1:235760-238082 GCA_965657335.1 Candidatus Azotimanducaceae bacterium | reverse complement strand
CGCTGACGAAATTGTGAAGGAAGCTCAAGAGCGTAAGGCTGCAGCCAAAGCGTAGTTCCTGCTCCAAAGGCACGAAAGAAAAAGGTCAGCATCGTCTGACCTTTTTTTTGCTTGCCAGTTTCTCATCTGCATTCCTGCAAATTCGATTTATCGGTATAGTGGTGTCAATTACATCTACTACAGCCGCCTCAAAGGGGAAGCCAGTAACCATGAAACCGTTCCTGCTCGTGTGTCTCATCGTCATTACCCTGACATCTCACAAATCGCACTCGGCAGAGATAGATTGGCAAGGTCTCGATCGAGCGCGAATCGATCTGGCCTTGCCGTTGCTCGTCATAAAAGGCACTAAAGGGTTATTGGCTTGTGGCTACGTAAACGTTGAAACCTGCGATAAAACAGAAGAAGCCTGCGCGATCGTCAGCGGCGTTATGAACCACAATGATATGCTCGTCGCGACAGTAAATGCCGTTTCTCCCCGCGCCAGTGCTTTGGGCGTTACCATCGGTATGACTGGGGCTGAGGCACTTGAGCGCTTGAGATAACGTCGCTGACAACAACCTACTTCACCAAAACATTTCCAAACAGCCCCGTCTCATAGCAGGGATATTTATGCATGATTAGCTTACGGATCATCAATCCTTATCGAACCAGCGATCTGGGCTCAACATCGTGGAACTAGAGCCCTGGGTTTGGTGGACGCTTCTCGCCGCGATGATGCAGGCCGTGAGAACCGCTGGCCAAAAGCAACTTACAACCGCTGTCACGCCATTGGCAGCAACCTTGGTTCGATATCTATACGGACTCCCCTTCGCTTTAATCTGGCTTATCTACGCCGGTGCTACTCTAAATTTTAATTTCCCAAAATTAAATCCAACATTTCTGTTGTCGGGATTGATCGCAGGCATTCTGCAAATTATCGCGACACTACTGTTAGTACGCTTACTCACCTTAAGAAACTTCGCTGTGGGCACGACCTTTGTAAAATCGGAGATATTGCTTACCGCAGTCATCGGCTATTTCTTTTTCACGGAGACCGTTTCTGCGCTCGGTTGGGCTGCCATCGTCATTTGCGTTGCGGGACTATTTGTCATCAGTTACTCAAAGACCGGACGACTCGCCAGTTTCTGGAATCAATCTGCACTTTATGGTCTTGGCGCTGGACTGAGCTTTGCACTAACCTCATTGTTCTTAAGACAAGCAAGCTTATCCCTCGCCATAGACGAGCCGATGCTAACGGCAGGGATGACACTCGCCTACATGGTTTGCCTACAAACCCTCATCACGCTGTTTCTGGTTCGCACTCAACAACCCGGAGAAATCACTAAAGTCATCGTCAACTGGAAACCCGCCCTGTTTGTTGGTTTTACCGGAGTCCTCGGCTCCATTGGCTGGTTTACCGCGATGACGCTCGAAATTGCCTCTTATGTTAAAACCCTCGGCCAACTGGAATTTGCATTCACACTTGCTCTCGCGGTGTTTTACTTTAAAGAGTCGCCTTCAAGGCTCGAACTAGTTGGCATGATCCTCGTAGTGCTAGGCGGTATCGTATTACTGTTAGATTAGTAACCGAGACAATGGTTTCAAGTCACAGACATGAGTCATTCAACAACGTGTATCCGATCTTTAGGTTCGGTTCTGAGCAAGCGCTATATTTAGTGTCCCAAAACAGCAACCTAATCTTGTTTAGATTTTCAATTCTGACACATCTCTATAGTTACCAAATCGCCCCTTAACAAAACTGTTAAATGCGATTGCCCGCCTTGGCTCGGAAGAGCCGTTCGCTTCGATCATGTGATTGATGTCTGAGGGGAACATAAACAGCTCATTCACTTTCGGCGTGATCATATTGACTGGGGAGTTATATAGATTTCTTCTACTATCCTCTGGGTTTAGCTCTATCTGCCGGTACATAGTGTGCCGATCGAAAAAGACCCTTGATACCGGATCGGGAAGTTCGCAGTAATACAGCGATCCGGAGACGATAGAATTCGAATGTGCATGAGCATGCATACCAACGTTAGGTGGGTTCATCAAACCCCAAGACTGGGTGATCACGATTTTTTGAGAAATACCCATCACCTCGCGTGAATATCGATTGAGCGCTTCCTGAACAGCCTCTGCCATAACTTTAAGTTCGGGTTCTTCGAAGATGTATAGATTTTCCGAAATCAGGTTTGCCTGATTTTTTACCATTTTTAGATTCTGAACATACTTAATTTGATCCGGTGTTATTCCATAACCGAGATCGGCCTTAGCGTAGGGCGTTGCAAACAATGGTTGAATTTCAAATTTTTCAAGTGGCATGCCAAGCTTCCGTGATTT
>CBFHOH010000001.1:231356-235583 GCA_965657335.1 Candidatus Azotimanducaceae bacterium | reverse complement strand
GCGCGGAATCAGTACCGACTGATGCAACATTTCAAGGTCGAGCTGATCACTGAAACTATTGTCGAGCGCAGCATCAGTTACTGATCTTATTCTTATCGCAGCCTCTGCCGAGGTCTTTGCCAGAGAGTGCGTGATGCGTTCAATTTCAGCATCGAGCTGTTCATCTGCAACCGCTTTCCAGATCAAGCCCCAGGATTCTGCCTGCTCTGCTGTAATCCGATCACCGAGGAGCGACAAACCAAGGGCCCTAGCTCGACCGGCTTTACGCGGTAAATTCCACGTCGTACCGAGATCCGGGACAATGCCCAGTCTTGGCCCAAAAGTTGCCACGAAGAATGCGCTTTTTGCTGCAACGGTAATATCGCATGCCAATGCCAGTCCAAAGCCCCCTCCCGCAGCAGCACCGTTTACCCGCGCAACAGTCGGCACCGGGCACTCGTAGATAGCACGCATCGCGCCATTAAAATTATCATCAACTTGGCCATCAGGGGCCGGCGTTGATGAGCCGGAATTTGCCTGCCCTGCTAAATCGGCGCCGGCGCAAAACCCACGACCACTGCCTGTAATAACGACGACTCTGATGGCTTTGTCTTGTTCAATCAGCGCCATGGTGTCAACCAAGTTTTTCATCAGACTATTCGTCATGGCGTTCAACGAATTGGGTCGATTTAGCGTGATTGTTGCAATCTTATCCTGAGTCGTAAAAAGAACTGAGTCTGTGTCGGTCATGGTGCGTCCCCTATTGTGCGTTAAGACCAGCGTATTCCTTCTCGGCAATGCTGTACGTTTTACGCAGTTTGTCACGGCTTTACTGAGTCTATCCAGTAGAATTGTTTAACATGATCCTCAACGTACTCGGTGGTATCGTAATACTGCTGAACTGGCGAGAGAAAAGCCAAGACGATCTTTATCCATCAATGCCCGGCAGAGGAAAACGAGATGAAAACCATTGGCCTGCTCGGCGGTATGAGCTGGGAATCTACCACGAGTTATTACCGCGCGATTAATCAAGGTATCAGCCAAAAACTTGGCGGTTTGCATTCGGCTAAAATTTGCTTGTTCAGCGTCGACTTTGATGAAATCGAGAAATTGCAGCATCTGGACAGGTGGGACGATACCGCCATTATTCTGTCCGACGCCGCGCGGAAAATAGAAAAAGGCGGTGCGGACTTTTTACTTATTTGTACCAATACAATGCACAAAGTGGCTGATGAGATTCAAACCTCGATTGGCATACCTATTCTTCACATTGCTGACGCAACTGCTAACGCGCTTATGCAAGACGGCATCAAAAGGGTAGGGTTGTTGGGAACAAACTTTACGATGGAGCAAGATTTTTACAAAAGCAGAATATCCTCGAAGTATGGTATTGAGGTGCTCGTGCCGGAAGTCGCTGAGAGAGCGCTGATACATAATGTGATCTACGACGAACTCTGTCTTGGCGTCATCAACGAAACTTCAAAAACAGCCTATCTCAAAGCAATTAGCGCGCTCCATGAGCGAGGCGCACAGGCGGTTATCCTTGGATGCACTGAAATAGCACTTCTTGTTTCACAGGACGACTCTCAGGTACCGCTTTACGATACAACAAAAATCCATGCCGAGCAGGCGATTGCTTTAGCGTTAGCAGATACCTGAGTATGAACGACGCAGGGGTGCCAACGAAGGTTTGGCAAATTAATCGGTGCAACTATTGACGAACCCTGAGCTTTTCAATACCTCCCTAATTTCGCGGCGGCAAGCTTCTGACCAGCGTTAGGAACTCAAGCTTAGTGCCCGCCCTGCGGTGCGCCGAAAGCGACTGGTATTCATCATCCGCATACCACGCTTTTGCCGTTTGCTCCGAAGGAAATTTGAAGATAATCATTCTGCCTTTACGCGGGTTATCGCCCTCGAACGTTGTCGGGTTGTCATCAAAGGTGACGAACTCACCGCCATATTTCTTCAGCATAGGGAAAAAACCTTTCTCGTAAATCCGATAAGTATCGGGGTCAGTGACCTCGAGATTTACGATCATAAAAACAGGTAGGTCAGACATGATATTTCCTTTTTCAGCTAGCGTTTGAAATAAATTATTGGACGACAGTCTGTTGAAACCTTGCCTATCGATATGATCGTTCTCTAGAACAACGCCCGTAAATAGAAGCTCGCTTCTTGTATGTTAAATGAGCCCCTCATAGCTGCCGCCATCAAGTTGCAGATTTTGTCCCGAAATAAAACCCGCCTGAGCACTACAGAGAAAAGCGCAAGCATCGCCAAACTCCTCAGGTAATCCGAGTCTTCCTGCAGCGATGGTTCCCGCGATCTGTTCATAGGCTTCTGCCACAGTAATACCCTGATGCTTTGCCTGCATCTCCGCCATAAATTTCTGACGCCCAGTATTAATTCGCTCCGGCAGCAGATTGTTAATCGTAACGTTGGCATGCGCGACTTCCACAGAAAGCGCTTTGCTGACCGAAGTCAGGCCAGCTCTGGCTCCGGTCGAAAGCCCCATGGGCGCTTTGGGTGTTTTCACCATCGCTGACGTAATGTTGACGATGCGGCCAAAGCTTCGATCTACCATTCCGTCTAAAACCGCTCGGATCATCAGCATGTGCGTGATCATGTTTGCTTCCAGTGCATCGATCCAGGCGCCGTGATCCCAGTCTTTGATGTTTCCAGGTCGCGGTCCGCCATTGTTCGTCACGAGAATGTCGGGTTCAGGGCAGACTTCAAGCAGCGCATCACGCGTATTCTGCGATGTTATATCTCCGTTCACTGTCTGCACGCTGACACCATACGCAGCACAGGCATTGCTTGCTTCCGACAAAGCTTCCTGATCTCGACCGTTAAGAGTGACGTTAGCGCCTTCACGCGCCAATGAAATAGCGCAAGCAAGTCCTAGCCCCCGGCTGGAGGCACACACTATTGCTTTCTTACCCTGAATTCCTAAATCCATGCACTTTCTCCCTTACTCCTCTCTGAACTGCGGTACATCGCTCACCAACGCGCTGGTAATCACTCGCGCATACTCCCGCACCGACGCCTGTTCCTTTTCGTCGACATCGGCCAATCGCATGATGAAAGACTCGAGCGCGGCCCATCCTAGCTCTGTTGCGAGAACAACGGCAAAGCGGGCTTTCAATTCAAGGGGGACCTCACCATCGGGATAATTGCCCATCAATGCTCGCCGCGCGTTCACCGGGACGGATTGTCCAGACTCGATTTCTTGTACGGCTACATCAAGTCTGCCGTCCAGCACTAGGCGAACGACTGTTTGCAAATACTCACTGTCCTCCGACAACGTCAGCGGTTTTGGCACCGGGCTGCCGGAAGCACGTAACTGTGCGTTAGCATAGTGCTCAGCTGCTAGTTGAGCCGCAGCGGCCTCGATCAACCCTTCCTTGCCGCCAAAGTAATGGTGCACCTGCCCGTGATTGACCCCCGCACGAGTCGCTACGTTTCTCACACTCATCGCGTTGGGACCAGACTCTGCCAGCATCTCGCAAGCAGCCGTTATCAATGCCGTTTTAACCTTGTCTCGACCGCGCTCGAGTGGTTTTACTTTAGAGTCCGCGTTCATCACCAAAAGTTTCCATGTTAATTGCCGGGCCCCATTGTGAAGGACCCATTTCAGGATTATTAGGGTCACCATCCAGCATAACGTCTACCACCTGCGGGGGGAATGTATTGTCAAACACATCTCCATCAGTCTGATGTTCATGAATCTGCCCAAACGGCGAACGCCAGTAGTCAAATATTTGGCTGCCCTGATAATGTCGACCAATGCCCCATTCTGGCTCGTAACCTTTTTTATCCAGAATTTCATGCCCCATAAAGACGTCGTCTATATCCACCATCTCATAGGAAACATGGTTCAGACCAGGTTTGCCATTTGACTGAATCGCTGCGGGTAGGAAAAAGAGACTGTGATGGTCAGCCAGCTTCGCACCGCGATCACAACGAGAGAAAATACCTAGTAGTGGTCCGCCGTCACCGCCTGGCTTTAACAAATCACTAGCAATAATGCCGAGGTGCTGGTTATACCAATCGAGACTTGCTTCAAGATCAGTGACGTTCAAGCCGCAATGAGCAAATCGCTTGACCCTTGGGTAAGCCCCCTTTGAAAATCGTTTGGGCTGATTTATCCGACGAAAGTTTTCGCGTTCAATTCCACCGACATTGAGCTCAACTGCGTTCAGGTCAGATTCCAGTTCTCGGTTTTCGATACCAAACACAACCTGAACT
>CBFHOH010000001.1:222879-231277 GCA_965657335.1 Candidatus Azotimanducaceae bacterium | reverse complement strand
CCGTTTTGGCGAGTTTCTCCATATCTTCCATCGAGCAAGCGTAAAAGGCATTTCCGAGAAATTTCTGGTCACCCAGTTTAGATACATGAACAAAAGCCTGAGGACCATCGCCGCGCATATACAACATATCGTCTGTGCGAGCTACTCGGGTCAATCCAAAATCGATCAGAAATTTTTCCTGCAGATCAAGGTCGGGGACTTGCAGGATAGGAAACGCCATATCATCTACTTTAATCACTGAGCTCATAATTCTCTCCACTTTGAATTAATATTTTCATTATCTTGTTGGATATCTTTTCTTCCTGACGCTGACGCTAACGCTCTGTCACTGTCGCACCTGACTTCGACACGGGCGTCACCTTTCATTTGCACGTCTACGATCAGGTATTACGGGCAGTGCTAGGCGCTCAGCCTGACCCAGCCTCTCGAATTCATCCAGATAGTGATGCGTGTTCCTAGATGATGCTCGCAATGCATTCTTAAGTGGTCCTAGTTTGTTGAAGACATCAAGCCCGAAGAACTTCATGGTTCAAAACAACATAGGACATCACCTTTCGGGCCAACGATTATTCACATAATAGACAGTTGACTAAAATATATCTAGACATTCGTCTAGATATTTACCAGAATCATCTTCTCATTCGGCGGACTCGGAGAACCTGCCATTTACGATGTAATCATTGCTGGATACGGCCCCACAGGTGCTGTTGCTGCGAATCTGCTTGGCGCAGCTGGCCTCAAGGTGTTAATCGTTGATCCCCGCTCAGAAATCTATGACATCCCTCGCGCCGTTCATTTCGATGGCGAGGTGATGCGCATTTTTCAAGCCATGGGGCTGGCGGATGGCGTCAGCGAAATATCTGCACCGGGCAAAAAAATTAGTTTCACCAACGGTAAAAATTGGAAACTTTTTGAACAGGACCTGAGGGTCGTGCCGCGGCACAATGGTTGGTTTAACAACCAGTTTTTCAATCAGCCACGCCTTGAAACATGCCTACGTGAGGGCGTTGCTCGCTACCCCAATGTCACATTTCGTCCTGGCTGGGCAATCACCTCGTTAGATCAGAGTGCCGATGAAGTCAGCGCTCAGATCACTTGTACCGGCACAGACGAAAAAGCTGTCGAGACCCAACAAACCGAACTTATTAGCGCTCGCTATCTATTGGCATGTGATGGAGCGAACAGCTTGGTTCGCACATTACTGGCGATTCCACAAGAGGACCTAGACTGCGACGAGCCGTGGCTGGTATGTGACCTCATGCTTGACGGAAAGGAAGCATTTGATCGCTCTGGCTTTCAAATTTGCGACCCTGCTCGTCCAACCACCCTGATACCTTGCGAGGGGAACCATATTCGCTGGGAATTTATGCTTAATGCTGATAACGAGATTGAGGGAATAGAGGAGGAGGCTGCCGTGCGGGCAATGATGGCACCGCACTTGTGGCGTCTATCGCCAAATCTAACCTCTGAAGATGGTGAATTGGTGCGAGCAAAAGTCTACAAATTTCATGCCCTGATAGCTGACACCTTCCAGCGGGACCGGGTATTTCTGCTGGGTGACGCGGCCCATCAAACACCGCCATTTCTCGGCCAAGGCCTTTGTGCAGGGGTTCGTGACGCATACAACCTATGCTGGAAACTCGCCGGCGTGATACAGGGAAATCATCCTGCCAGCATTCTGGAAACGTACACATCAGAACGCCGCCCCCATGTAAACCAGGTCATCACTACAGCTGTGGCCCATGGCGCAATCATTCAAGCGAGAAACCCGTTTAAAGCAGCTGTGCGCGACTGCTACCTAATGCTCGGACGAGCATTCCCCCTCCTAGTAAGTTTTTTAAAATTTGGCGAGGGTTGGACCCTCGGGCCCGGCCTATTTGGTATCGACGGTGCGCCATCTCCGGGTGGTCCCTTGGGTGAGCCTTTGCCGCAAGGGCGTGTTCAGCAACGTCGCGATGGGCAGCCTACTGCCACTCTTTGGTCAGACGAGTTATTAGGTTCTGGATATACGCTGATCGGCTTTAACGTCGACCCGGCAAGCCTCCTTGCCAAGAACAGGGATTACGATGGGCTTAGCACACTCCACATCGGGCCGGAGGCAAATCTACAAGAAATTGAAGGTGAGCTAATGAACTGGGCAAGCGAACATGCCGTTGATTTGGCCTTGGTGAGACCCGATCGCCAAGTTTTTGGCATCTGCAGCAAAGAGGCCGATCTGACCTCTCAGCTAACGCAACTGATCGATACCTTGTATCGACAAGTTGGAAGGCATTCTTAATCTATAAACCCCGGGAGCAAACATGGGATTCAAACTAGCAAATATCGAAGGCAAAGGTGTTCTTGTTGTCGGAGATCATTATTTTGATGTGCACACAGCATCGGCTGGGAAGTTACCGGCTGATCCCATGATGTTGCTTAACGACATACATGCACTAACCGCACTTTACGCTCAACTCGGCGGCATTGAACCCACCGGTCAGCTTGGAAAGGTTACACTCGACGCTCCCATACCAAAGCCCCGTAATTCCTTCGCCATCGGCCTAAACTACCGAAATCATGCGGTGGAAGCCGGACTGCCGATCCCACCTGCACCCATGGTCTTTACCAAATATCCATCTTGTATCACTGGACCCAATGCCAATATTGAAATGCGCAGTGATTATGTCGACTTTGAGGGGGAGCTGGTTGCTGTCATCGGCAAAACTGCCAAAAACGTCGCCTTAGAAGATGCGTTAGATTACATTGCAGGTTTATGCATCGGACAAGACATTTCTGATCGACCAGCGCAATTCACCTCAGCGCCGCCCCAGTTCAACCTCGGAAAATCTTTCGACACTTACGGTCCCATCGGTCCAACGTTGATTTCCATGGATGAACTTGACCCTGACGACCCAATGATGTTGACGACCGAGGTCAACGGCGAAATTCGCCAGCACGAAAGCACTAGGGACCTGATATTCGATATCCCCTATCTGGTTGCGTACTTGTCTCAAATTTTGACCCTTCACCCGGGCGATCTCATCTTTACCGGCACACCTGGCGGTGTGGGCGTTGTCGAGGGCCGCTTCTTAAAAGACGGTGACATCATTAGGACCTCTATTGAAGGGCTTGGAATGATTGAGAATCGCTGTGTTCGGGTCACTGATCACTCAAGAGCAACCGAAATCCCGGATGGCTTGAAGTCTGCGATGGCCAACGCACGGGCCAAATAGTCTTTGCCCATCGAAATTCGACTAGGCGCTACCATTGATAGAAACAAATAAGCAGATATAGGAGTTGGTGACGTGACAAAGTTATTTGTTATTGTGATTGCTTGCATCGGTAGTATTTCGATCGCCGCGCATGCTGCTGAAAAGCCTCATATCCTCATTATTCTGGCAGATGATCTTGGCTGGAATGATGTGGGCTATCACGGCAGTCCCGTTCAGACTCCCAATATTGACCGCATCGCCTCAGAAGGTGTTGAGCTGGATCGGTTCTATGTACAGCCCACTTGCAGTCCCACCCGGGCAGGGCTAATGACCGGCAAACTACCACAGCGGTTCGGTATTTATCGCCCGCTGAATAAGGCCACTGAACGAAGCCTACCCCTAGAAGAACAACTTCTACCCGAATATCTCGCTGATCAGGGTTATCAATCATTTATGGTCGGAAAATGGCATCTGGGTCATCACAAACGAGCCATGCTTCCCAATCAACGTGGATTCGAACACTTCTACGGTTCCTTGACTGGCGGCATTGGCTACTGGAACAAGGTTCATGGCGGCGGCTACGACTGGCAGAGAAATGGCAAAACAGCGAGAGAAGACGGCTATGTCACACATCTACTGGTTGATGAGATACGCACACTGATTGAAGGCAGAGATAAACAACGCCCCAACTTTATGTACGCGGCTTTTCAAGCGCCTCACTTACCCAATGAGGCACCTCAAGCCACCATCGCCAAATACGCCGATTTGTTGAACAACCATCCTAATCCTGAGAGACATAGACATGCCGCTATGGTGGACGAATTAGACCAGGCTATTGGAACCGTACTTGGCATGTACAAGGAACAGGGCATGCTGGACAACACCCTGGTGTTATTCATCAGTGACAACGGGGGCTTGTTACCGCCTGGCCCCGAAGGATCTCGTACCCAAATCCAAAAAATCGGCATCGCTGTCAATAAATGGTTCGGCCGTCCGGCGCCTCTACCCGGCTTAGAATTTATTGCTTCGAACGCGCTTGACGGTGGCAGCGATAACGCCCCGCTACTCGGTGGTAAGGGGATGGCTACAGAGGGCGGCGTCCGCGTTCCTGCAGCAATTTGGTGGCCAAACAACCTGACAGAAAGACATCACACCCAACCAATGACGATCACTGATGTACTTCCTACCCTGCTTGACGCTATCGGCGCCAGTGATGCAATTCCAGACGATTTGGATGGCCGCAGCCAGTTAGAGGCACTGAACGGTGGTGTTAGCAAACACCCGGACTATGCAGTATCTGCGCTCTTCAGCGGACAAGCGATTTATCGTTGGCCTTGGAAACTGATAGACACTGAGTCGCCGCAACTATTCAACGTGCTGAAAGATCCAATGGAGCAAACTAACCTTGCCGCCACTGAATCAGAAAGAGTGACAATAATGCAGGAACGACTCTCCAAATGGCGCTTTGCCGAGGATCCAGCGATTCCGATTTTTGATGCACTACTTGATCCAGACACCTTTGGTGGTGTGGAAGATGGAAGGTTACCCTGGTCCGAGATGACACTGGATTAGATCAAAAAGCCGCTATCCTCGCCTGACTCAGGGGCTCATCACAATATGATCCGCGCTGAGATCAACTTACACCTTATTAACCATGGCGCTTGCCTTGATATTTTTTTGTGACCCGAAGTATCAAATTCCCGTTGCCTCGCAGCGAATGAGCAACCGATTTTCTGAACGATGTTCTTTAAACATATTCAGCCATTACTGATAACCTTGAGTGATCGAACAACGTACATTGAACAAGAGCACAATCAAAAAGAGAGGCAAGTAATGACGATGAAGGTTTATCTGTCCGGTGAAATTCATACGGACTGGAGAGCGCAAATTATACAAGGTTGTAAAGACAATGGCCTGGCAATTGAATTCTATTCAGCGGTTACAGATCACGAGGCAAGCGATGCAGCGGGGGACATGCTAGGCGCAGAGCAGAATTCATTTTGGCGTGATCATCAATCTGCCAAGGTAAACGCTATCAGGACAAAAACACTCATTGAAAAGAGTGACATTGCGATTATTCGTTTTGGCGAAAAATACAAACAGTGGAATGCAGCATTCGACGCTGGGTACTGTGCCGCCCTTGGCAAGCCCTACATTACTTTGCATGGAGAAGACCTGGTTCACCCGCTTAAAGAAGTTGATGCAGCTGCTCAAGCGTGGGCTACATCGCCAAAGCAGGTGGTCGATATATTGATCTACACTGAACGCAATTAGTCATTTGATCATTAGTATGAAAAACCCACAGGACAAAGCCGTTACATGCTCAAATTGCAGAGCCAGTTGCTGCAAACTTGAGGTCCTATTGATTACTGAAACCGGCGTACCTGAGCAACACATCCTACGTGATGCGTATGGTGGTGAAACCATGCTGCGGCTCGAAGACGGGTGGTGCTCAGCACTAAACCGCGAGAACTTTCGCTGCACCATATACGAAAAAAGGCCGCTGATATGTCGTGAATTCGACATGGGTGCCTTCGATTGCATCAGGACCCGTGCCGAGGATGTACAGTGAATCCTGAACTGCGAATCGAACCTGCAAAAGCCTCCGACACGAGAGCGCTGTGCGAGATCGCGACGTCGACGTTCGCACTGGCGCTTAAGACCTGTTGATGCGGGCCGCAGTTAATACCTGCACAAAACACCATCAAGCAGCATTATGGCTAAGTGTGTTTAATAAAAACTTACGCGCTATTGGGTTCTATGCGAGATACGATTTTATCAAAGTAGGTTCAACAAAGTTCGAAATGGGTCATGAAATCCACTTAGACGATGTCATGTTGGCTGCATTAACTCACTAATGGAACTGTCTTTTTAAAAGCTCGAACAATTGGATAAGGCCGAGCGACAAAATTTCAGCACATCGGGCGACGCTTCAGAATGCCTAAGCGCTAGCAGACAACCAACCAGAAAGATAGTGAGCGCTCACATATTACAAAACCCAGCATTATCCAACTAAGCAAACGGTTACGGCCTTAATTTCACCCGTTCGATGGGCCGAAGGCCAAGCGATAGTCACGATTTGTTCTTCGATTTTGTCATTGAATCACTCAGCAAAATCAATATGCGAACCCGTCAGGTCCTACAGTAATGAATAAACGGAATGTATTAGTATCCAAATATTCCATATTTTTGTGGCTAGCAGATTGATAAGTGATTTCGCTTTCTACCAATGACCGAGTATGTCACGTCGTCTCGATCAATCACGTTGTCCATCGACAAAAATTCCACCAACTCAAACACCTAGTTTGAAATGAGCAAAGAGGAGCTCCAATGTCCGCATATCTAGATGCCATTAAAGAATTCGCACAACTTAAAGAAGGCAACCCCACGTGGGGAGGCATTAACGCAGAGTACGCTGTTCGCATGGACAGACAGAACCGATTCAAGACGGGTCTGGAAATTGCGCAGTACACCGCAGACATCATGCACAAGGACATGAAAGACTACGACCTCGATGCTTCTCGTTACACCCAATCTCTGGGTTGCTGGCACGGTTTTACAGCGCAGCAGTTAGCGATGTCGGTTAAGAAGCACCAGGGCACAATGGACAAGAGCTATATCTATTTGAGTGGCTGGATGGTTGCAGCACTTCGCTCCCAGTTTGGGCCGTTACCCGACCAAAGCATGCATGAAAAAACTACCGTGCCTAATCTGATCGAAGAGATTTATACTTTCTTGAAGCAAGCTGACGCACGCGAACTGCGCCACATATTTATCGCTCTAGACGAAGCGCGCGAATCAGGTCAGGACGTTGCGCCTATTCTCGATCAAATCGACAATTTTGAAACCCACGTTGTGCCCATCATTGCAGACATCGACGCCGGTTTCGGCAACGAAGAGGCAACTTACCTGCTTGCGAAAAAGATGATTGAAGCAGGTGCCTGTGCCATTCAGGTCGAAAATCAGGTTTCAGACGCGAAGCAGTGTGGTCACCAGGCCGGCAAAGTAACCGTCCCTCACGAAGACTTCCTCTCAAAGATCAACGCAATTCGTTACGCATTTCTCGAACTCGGTATCGAGAACGGCATTATCGTCGCCCGAACTGACTCACTTGGTGCCAGTCTCACGCAGAAAGTGCCCGTTTCGAAGGAGATAGGCGATCTTGCCAGCCAATACAACGATTTTCTCGAAACCAAAGAGGTTAATGACCTCAGCGAGCTGAAAGAAAACGACATCACCATTCACCAAAAAGGCAAACTGGTTAAGCCAGTGAGACTCGATAATGGTCTTTACTCATTTAAAGAAAACACCGGTTTCGACCGAGTGGTTCTTGATTGTGTTACCAGCCTTAACCACGGTGCTGATTTGCTTTGGATCGAAACAGAGAAGCCTAACGTCGCGCAGATCGCTGGCATGGTTGACGCGGTACGAGAGCACATTCCAAACGCCAAGCTCGTTTACAACAACTCACCATCATTCAACTGGACACTTTCTTTCAGAGAACAGGTTTACGGTGAATGGGCTGCGGAGGGTAAAGATGTCTCTGGTTACCCCAACCCTGAAACCGAGCCAAAAGGTTTGATGGATGTTAAATTTGATGATTCCGAGCTCGCAGCAACCGCAGACGCCCTAGTACAGCAGTTCCAAAAGGATGCATCGGCTCACGCTGGTATTTTCCACCACCTGATTACGCTTCCGACGTATCACGAAACCGCACTGGGCACCGATATCCTATCCGAGGGTTACTTTGGTGACCTTGGCATGCTGGCCTACGTACGCGACATCCAACGTCAAGAAATTCGACGTGACATGTCATCCGTGAAGCACCAAGATTTAGCAGGATCCAACATCGGTGATGATCACAAGGAATACTTCTCAGGAGACAACGCGCTTCTGGCAGGCGGTAAAGATAACACGATGAATCAGTTCTAATTTCCCTTAAGTCTCTGACTAAAGGCGCTTCCCCTCTGGGTAAGCGCCTTTTTTTTGGCTGCCATTTGCTGAGCACGAGGTGCTGTCAGCGCTATCAAAAAAGTCAAAAACTATCTGTGAAGCTACGCGTTGAAGAAACAAATATCGCTTTAGTACAACACAGAAACCAGCGTACCAAGCACACCCTATTGATCTTGAAATATTCGAGTTCGGTCTTATTCAACCCTGAGAGCATTCTTTACCGAAGACGGCTTTGCTATTCTTCTCACCGTCAT
>CBFHOH010000001.1:222278-222838 GCA_965657335.1 Candidatus Azotimanducaceae bacterium | reverse complement strand
CAAAAAGATCAGCGCAGTTACCTAGGCCAAGTTTTTACTAACCCAGCCAGTCTGCTGCTCATTATTTTGCTCGTGTGCGGAACTGCCTACTTCTGGTCGCAGAGTCGGATGCCCGCGCTCGATCAAAAAGCACAGATGGCGGAGCGAAATAACCTTTCCGCGATCGCATTCGACATCGTTTATCCTACCCACGCTGATCAATCCGTAATAGAGCGCATAGCCAAAACCACTGTTAATTGGAGCTATACGAATTGGAAGGGTATGACGTTTGGATTATTTTTTGGCGTTCTCACACTCTGTCTGTTGCAACTCCACCCGCCTTCTAATCAATCAAAGAACCCACTAATTAATAGTTTCATCGGCATGACAACCGGCGTTCCTCTTGGCGTCTGCGTCAACTGTGCCACTCCGATTGCTCAAGGCATGTATCTGAGCGGCCTCAGGCTCGAGGCAGTACTGGCAACATTGCTCAGCTCGCCCACACTTAATGTCATCGTGTTAGCTATTTCAGTTTCTCTATTTCCGACTTATTTTGTGCTCACAAAAATTTTCGGATCATT
>CBFHOH010000001.1:217087-222136 GCA_965657335.1 Candidatus Azotimanducaceae bacterium | reverse complement strand
GTGATTCGCGGCTCTGTCACCGACGTTTTCCAGGGCGTTGCGCTTTTGCTGTTCGAAAACACGATCTATCTTTTTAAAATCGCTGTTCCAATGATGTTACTGGCCGGTTTTTTGGGCGCTGGACTCGTTGAAACAGTGCCTCTAGATGAACTCACGTTGCTTGAGTACTCGATGCTTTCGCTAATTTTCGTTGCGATCATCGCCGTGTTGCTGCCAGTGCCTATAGCTTTCGATGTTATCGCTGTAAGCGCGCTCCTTGCGACTGGCATTTCGCCGGGTATAGCGATGACCGTGCTATTTGCGCTTGGTATTTTTAGCATCTATCCAGCCATGATTATCGCCAAAATCGTTTCGCTTCGCCTGAGCGTTGGCTTGATAGGTGCAGTTATCGTTTTCGCCGTTTTACTTGGTGTACTAACAGAACAGTTGAGTGAGCAGAGAAACCGAGAAAACAACGAGGTACTGCGCAAGGAACTTGCGCTTATTAAGCCATCACAGAGCCACTTACTTAAACCCGAAACCTTAGCAAAACAGATTTGCAATACTTCAGCGTTTGAAAAAAGCGATGAATGTTATGTCGCGCTTATCAACTCAGGCAGTCTCGGGCCGCCGATCGCTGCGCTATGTAACAAGTATTTACTTGAACCCGACGCTATCTCATCGTGCAAAGAAGATATTACAACAAACCTAATCACTGACGCCGCCTTGGCGGCCGCCAATGTGAAACGTTGTGCCGAAATAACAGACGAGGCGCGAAGGGACAGCTGCGTTATTCGAGTATTAATCACACAAAGTTTTAGTCAGGATATTGTTGGTAAATGTCGGACGCTAGTGGATCCATCACGTATTAAAAATTGCCTTGAGCATATTTATCTGAAAAGAATTGAAGGACTAGCAAATGTGAGTGCTTGCGCGCTCGATTTAACAAGTGCAGAAAGCAGTTATTGCCTACGACTGCTCAGCGGCTATAAAGCAGCAGAAACAAAAAACCTATCTCAATGTGCATCTCTCGTAAAAAATAAAACGAGCAGTCGATTTGACATCGCGAACGAAACTGCAGGCTCAACAGCGGCGCGACTTTGCTATTCACTCATCTTTTCTGAATCACCAGAAAAACAAACGCCTGAATTTTGTCGCACATTAACCTCGGCGCCAGCCACACAGGATTGTCTAGACGAATTGATCGTGAGATCAGCACTAGCAAAAGATAGTGAAGCGCAATGCGGCGAGATCATCACACCTTGGCGCAAGCGTTTTTGTCAGCAAGGTATTGTCGAACGCAGATTTCAGCGCCGTATGCTGCAACAGAGCACGCTTGATCTTGCTATTCCTCAAACATCTACCCTCGATATCAATAGCGCCGCTTCTTCGCCCGACTATATCTCCGCTCCAAGGTATGTTCGTTACGACGCAACACCGCACAACGCAGATATCAACGTACAAATGGCACAGTTCACTGCGGGTGATACGTTGAACGTGAGGACTGACTTGACTGAAAAGTTTGTTCAACGTCCGGGCAATTCAATCGGACTAGATAAACTCTGGCAGTTCGAATTCACGGATTTTTTCGACCCTTTTGTACTCGGCCGAGGCATTGCCTCTGGCGATTTTGATAATGATGGCTGGGCCGATATCGCGGTTTCAACCAACGACGGCATTATCCTTTACCGAAATTACGGCGGCTTGCGGTTCGGCTTTTACAAAAGATTAAACTCATCGGAGAGGCTCAATGCCCTCGTCGTCGCCCTCGTTGATCTCGACAACGACGGCTGGCTTGACGTTTTCGCCACGGCCTACGGCGGTAGGTCCATTGTTTTCAATAACCAGAAGGGTAGTTTCGATCAAAGTAACATCACAACACTCATCAATCGGGAAGCCAATGCCACGCTGTCGGCAGGGTTCGCTGACTGGGACAAAGATGGCGATCTCGATTTTTTACTGGGCAACTGGTCCTTTGGTTCAGAGGAGAACTTCCGGACAATCTTCTCAGCAAACCAGAAAGTGACGAACAATAACGGTGACTATTTGGCGGAGACTATCGAAGAGCTCACAGGAGATACGCTGTCGATACTATTTTCCGACGTGAATAATGATCACGCGCTCGATATCCTCATAGCAAACGATCGGCACGTACCGGACCTTTGGTATTTGGGTAAGCCCGATGGCTTTGAACTGATGTCGCCGACTCGACGCGATGTCGTGACGTCTTTGAATACGATGAGCTACGAGTCCGCGGATTTTAACAACGATTTAATCATGGATGTTTTTTCCGCAGATATGTCATTCGACGACGACGGTGTTTCTGCCTATTGTCATCTACTCGATGAAACAGATGCCAAATCATGCGCTGAAAAACTGCTAGGTCGCAGGGCAATCCTTGACCTCGATATTTCTTGGTGCGGAAACCAAAGCGAAATTTCAGAGCGCGCCTCTTGCCTTGAAGCGATGACCGTGAGGCTTGCGGCGACCGAAAAGAATCCGAAACTCTGTCATAACTTAGCCGATCAGGCCGCTAAGGACCTATGCCAACGTCTGGCAAAACGCTATGCGTCGGACCCACCGATAATTTACGACCAATATCCATTACAAGAAATGAGTAATAAATTGTTACTAGGTCGATCAAATGGAGGGTTCAAAGATGCGACGATAGAGGCGGGTGTCCCGTCAAGTTATTGGAGCTGGAGCGCAAAAGCAGCGGACTTGGATAACGATGGATACCAAGATATCTATATTGGTAACGGCTATGAGTTCGGTAACCCGGTGCAACTCTTTTCCAATGTGTTTTTTCACAATGAGCAGGGGAAACGTTTTAAGCGCGCAGAGCAAAAGTTTAATCTCGATTTTATGCCCAACACGTCAAGTTTTACTTATGCGGATTTCGATCGCGATGGCGATATAGACATTATCACTAGCAGCGTAATGTCACAGCTATTTTTGCTGGAAAACCAGGTCAGCAAAAATCGTAGCATCCAGTTTAATTTGCTCGATCAACACGGAAACAAAAATGCAGTAGGAGCGAAAATCATCATCTATTATGGCAACAATCTTCAACAGATGCGGGAAATAAAGCTCAGTGGTGGTTATCAATCTTTTGATGAGACGGTGGTCACCTTCGGTTTGGCGGATCACGCGACTATTGATCGGGTTAATGTTCACTGGCCCAGCGGCGATATTTCAACATTGAAAGACCTCTCGGCAAATGCCAGATATTTAATCACGCGGACACGGACGCCGTAGCTACCAATCCGTGCGATCAGTATTTACCTCGTCGCGGTCAGTTGAACGCGGTATCAACACACACGTTTGCTGATTCGTGCAATCTTCTACCACAGATATTCGTTTAACGCGCGTATATATTCGATAGCCGCGCTTGGTAGAACGAACTCGGGTGTCAATCAATATGGCTAAGATACTCTTCACTCAAAAATCGAGCTCTCCTAGCAAAAGACTTATTCTATAAACGAAAAAACCCGGTACTGACCGGGCTTTTTGTTAGTGAAGGCTTGTTAACGCTATCCTTCCATAAAACTTCGTAGTTGTTCCGACCTTGCAGGGTGACGTAACTTTCGCAATGCTTTTGCCTCGATTTGACGAATTCTCTCACGGGTAACAGAGAATTGCCGACCGACTTCTTCCAATGTGTGATCGGTGTTCATGTCAATCCCGAAACGCATCCTTAGAACTTTTGCTTCACGCTCAGTCAACGCAGTCAAAACATCTGTTGTCGTCTCTTTCAAACCAGCGCCAGTTGCATGATCCACTGGAGACTCGACCGATGTATCGCTTACAAGGTTCCACATCGTTGAATCATCATCGTCACCAACAGGCGTCTCGAGAGAAATAGGTTGCTTGGCGACATCCAAGGCCTTCAACACTTTGTCTTCTGGGAGCTCCATTTTCTCACTAAGCTCCTCGATCGTTGGCGATCTGCCATATTCCTGAACAAGTTGCCGGGTAAGCCTATTTAGCTTGTTCACCGTTTCCATCATGTGAACCGGCACCCGGATGGTTCTCGCCAGGTCAGAGATCGAACGCGTAATCGCCTGACGAATCCACCAAGTGGCGTAAGTTGAGAATTTAAATCCCCGCCGGTACTCAAATTTATCGACGGCTTTCATCAAACCGATATTTCCTTCCTGAATCAGGTCGAGGAAATGCAGACCGCGGTTGGTATATTTTTTCGCGATTGAAATAACCAAGCGCAGATTTGCCTCGATCATGTCCTTCTTGGCAGCGCGAGTTTTACCCACCGCGACAAACAACCGTCGGTTGATTTCCTTAATCTCTACCACGTCCATGCCAGTGCGTTGGGATATTCGACTAACAGTTTTTAACGCATGGCGGAGTGCGACGCGGTTCTTGGCGAGATTCTCGGACCAGGGTTCATTGGCATTTATCTGCTCATCAAGCCAATCCACATTGGTTTGGTTGTTGAGATAAATTTCCAAAAACTTATCTTTTGGCATACCCGATTTGCGAACGCATAGTTCCCGGATTGCCTTCTCTTGCTTCCTAATTGTTGTCATGTCATCACGCACGCGATCCAGTAACGGCTCCATGCGCGTCGGGACCAGTTTAAGCGAACAAAACGCTTCGCCCAATGCGTCTAGTGCCTTGATCGTTTTAGCATCACCGCGGGGTTGCGAAGCGAGTACCTTCGCCAGTTTTTCCTGTGCCGACTTAATCGCTCGGAAACGCGCGTGAACAAGTTCTTCGTCGAGCCCCTTTTTCTCCTCGTTTTCGTCAGCTTGGTAGTTACCGCTGGACTTTGCCTCGGCGACCTTCGACATATCCGGGATGCTATCTTCTGGATCAAGGAAGCCAGTAATCAGGACGCCCAGATCACCTTCCTCTTCGACAATCGTATCGTATGTTCGGACAACGCCGGCGACAATATCCGGATAACGCGCCATAATTGCCATACTTTCACGGATACCCTCTTCAATACGCTTGGCAATGACTATCTCACCCTCGCGAGTCAGCAGCGGCACAGTGCCCATTTCACGCATGTACATGCGCACCGGGTCGATAGTGCGACCGACCATTGAC
>CBFHOH010000001.1:189137-217021 GCA_965657335.1 Candidatus Azotimanducaceae bacterium | reverse complement strand
TTCTCTGGCGCTTGCTCGTAAACACTAATGTTCATCTCACTGAACATGTGCACGACACTCTCAAATTCATCGGACTGAATGATGTTATCCGGTAAGACCTCGAGTAACTGGTCGTAGGTCAAAAACCCCTGCTCTTTACCCTTGTCTATTAATACTTTTATGCGAGACTGCTCCGCAGTTTCCTCGCCTTCATCGCCTTCAGCGCCTTGCTGGCCAGCTTGTGCCAGGGAGTCAGAGTCCGAAATAACGTCATCAAGATTTTGCGAAGCATCTTCTAGCGTATCATCGTCAAGGATTGACTCGAAATCACCTTCTCTTACATTACTGGTCATAGGACTCACTCTCCATCAGAGTCATCGGGGCTTAGGAAGATCAACGAAATAACGGCACCTAGCAGTGAGCATGCTCTTGCTGATAAATATCTTTGTTTCAGTGTCGTTGACGGCGTTTTTGTATATGGGGGCTTGGATAGATAATTTAAAGTGCGCGGGGTCGGCAACTTTGCTATCGAGGACAGCGTGTGTTGTGTTGATTGAAACAGACTCAAGCAGTTCAACAACTTCACTACTAATTCATCCCTAGCTTTTGCAATAAGAACATTGACGGTCAGTCCGTTCTCTCGAAACGAACACTCGATAAAAATAGCTTATTCGCAAACTAACCCGGATTGGATTATACCACAAGGCATTATCATTAGGTCTTTCGTCCATGTCTATCACTATTTCTAATTATTAACTCGCGTACACTCAGATAGTAGTGTGAGAACGACCTTTTTTATCTCACCGTTTATCTCAATAAAGATGCTGAAATATCTTTTACTTAAGACACCGAGGACATGAATATTATTCTCGAACCAAATCCTCAAAGAAAAGTCAGCAAGCGAGGGGAGATTTCTTGCTTTAATTCAAAACCTTAGGGCTGATTCCTGAGACAAAGCTTATCAGGATCGCAGAAATCTCCATTTTTTTCCCCTTTTAATCGGCAGTTTTTGTGAGTATATTTACAACCCTCGCTAGCTCAAGCTGTATGAATATACAGTATTCTCCTCGGCAGGATGGATGCGCGTACGGCTTGGCTAGCTGAGACCAACTCTAGTTCGATCTTCTTCTCTCTCTGACACTCATTGACTTGTCAATCCCACTGCCTGTGTACGTTTTCTGCTTCGTACGCTAGGAAGCCTTAATCAAAGCTTGCCAGTTGAAGTCCGGGTCACCAATGACATGGAAATACGGATTAAGCAGCTCATCTTTCTGGTTATAGCGCAGTGGTTCAAAATTTGCGTCGACAACCAAACCTCCGGCCGCTTCAACAACAGCATGCGCCGCGGCAGTGTCCCACTCACAGGTAGGTGCTAGTCTCGGATACAGGTCGGCCTGCCCCTCAGCAACTAGGCATAACTTCAATGAGCTGCCCATATTACGGGTCTCAAGGTCAGGATAGGCACGGTTAAGGTTGCCCATACATACCTCCATCTCATCACTGCCATGCCTTCTGCTTGCCACGACGGTTACAGGCTCAACAACCGCATCGATTTCACCCTCGACGAAACGCTGCATGGTGCGCGTCGAAATTTCTCGACGTTCCCCGTTTTCCTCTACCCAGGCAACACGTTCACTCAACTCTGTTGGGCTATATCCTGCGTACATTCTGTCAATCACCGGCACATAAACAATACCTAGTAGCGACCTCCCGTTTTCGATCAATGCAATGTTTACCGTGAACTCACCATTGCGGTTAATAAACTCCTTGGTGCCATCTAAAGGGTCAACTAAAAAATATCGCTGCCACGCTTGACGCTGCTCGAAGGGCAATACCTCGGATTCTTCAGAGAAGCAGGGTAGGTCGGGGTAAATTACGGCGAGTGATTCGCTGATTATTTTATGCGCAGCCAGATCCGCCTGAGTCAACGGAGAATTATCCGACTTTTGCTCGACACCAAAATCTTCGCTGTGGTAAACCTCAAGGATGGCTTCTCCAGCCTTGCGAGCGATTTCAGTTAAATTATCTATCATGTCGTGCATCGTCAGGGTTCCGCTGTTTAAAGTGAATGTTGAGTATAACCATTATCAGCGTATCTGTAATTTTCGAAGGCAAGTTACGCAAAATTCACCCAACAGCCTGCCTGTACCTTCGAGCAATTTCCTGCCAGACTTTCCCTCGATTAACGATGAAGAAACCCCTCATGGATACTGAGAATAAAGTTAGGCTTGATAAGTGGCTTTGGGCTGCCCGTTTTTACAAAACTCGAGCAAAAGCCAAGGAGGCGATTGACGGCGGTAAAGTGCATATCGACGGCACCAAGGGGAAAGCCTCGAAGGATCTGCAAGTCGGTGCCGAGATTCGCCTGAGGCAGGGCTGGGACGAAAAGACGGTAATGGTAAAAGCGTTATCAGATCAGCGACGTAATGCCTCGATTGCCGAAACACTGTACGAAGAAACACCGGAAAGTATCGAGCAGCGACTTCTGCAAGCCGCCCAAAGAAAATCCGCGGGCCAACAGGCGGTTTCCAAGGAGCGACCCAGCAAGCGGAACCGTCGCTTGATTCACCAATTCAAAGACAAGAATCTAAATGCCAGCTAGCGCATACTGAGCAATTCAATACAAAATTAATCATGGATATCGGGACAGGGTCTTGATTACCATTGATACTTCCCATTCGGACATGAATACTGGCGTGAACAGAGCGAAAACCCTATGACAGAACAGATCACTGAGAAATTGAGTTTTCTGAAAAGTGCGTATTCAAATAAAAAACTCAGCACACTGCGCGGGCTTGAGCGCGAAGCATTAAGGGTCGATGCGGCAGGACACCTTTCAGACAAACCACATCCGAAATACCTCGGCTCGAAGTTGACACACCCCTCGATAACAACCGATTTTTCCGAAGCGCAGTTGGAACTTATCACCCCCGCAGCTGAATCGATTGACAATACCCTGTCCCAGCTAAAAAAAGTCCACCAATTTGTTTATCAGGGTTTAAACGACGAAGTGATGTGGTCCGCAAGCTTACCATGTGCTCTGCAAGGCGATGACAACATACCTCTTGCTACCTACGGCAAGTCGAACCTTGGCAGATTGAAAACCACATACCGTAATGGCCTAGGCAATCGATATGGACGTTTGATGCAGACGATCTCTGCTGTTCATTACAATTTCTCATTCAGTGATGAATTCTGGCGTGATCTTGCCCAACACGAACAACGTGATAATTCTCCGGCATGGCGATCAAAGCGGTATTTCGATTTAATCCGAAATTTCAGACGATTCTCTTGGTTACCGATCTACTTATTTGGTGCCTCTCCCGCTGTTTGTGAATCATTCGTAAAAGGAACACCTGCCGAAGAAAAACTAGAGGCGATGGGTCTTGGCACTTATGGGCTTTCCCACGGCACATCTTTGAGAAACAGCAACATACTCGGCTACCAGAGCAAACAGCAATCCGAGCTGCTCAATATCTGTTACAACAATCTGGATAATTACGTCAGTACACTCACCCGAGCGGTTTGCACACCGCATCCGCAGTTCAAACACCTTAGTGCGATGACCGGCGGCATGCACAGCCAAGTTAATCCAAATATTTTGCAATCCGAAGCAGAATTCTACACCACCATTAGAGCGAAAAGAGTTGCCCGAAATGGAGAGAATTTTCTCGATTGTCTACATCGGGATGGCGTTGAGTATATCGAGGTAAGGTTGCTTGACGTAAACCCCTTCTCTCCGATTGGCTTTACCAAAGAGCAAGCTAACTTTATCGACACTTTGTTGCTGTACTGCTTACTGTTACCCAGTCCCGAACACAATGACCAACTTTGCAAAACAGTTGCCAACAATGTTGAAAAAGTTGTCGAACAAGGCAGACTGCCAACAACATTGCTCGACGATGGACCGAGAAAACGCTCGGTTGCTGATTGGGGACTTGAACTTACCAACGCGCTTTTACCAGTTGCGCAGCTTCTCGATCAACTGACCGAGGGGGGAGAACACTGCCAAAGTTTACAAAAACAGTCAGCGCGTCTTGAAGACAGCAACCTAACACTAAGCGCCCGCGTGCTGGCCGATATGGAAAGCGAAGGCATTTCGTATTTCAGATTCGCCATGAATAAGTCCATTGAGCATCAAGCATACTTTCAGCAAGCCCCACTTTCTCGCGAAGACACTGAAATGTTCGAATCTATGTCACACAAATCTTTTGAAGACCAGCGAGCAACAGAGGCGAGAGATGAAGTTTCATTTGAAAAGTACCTCAGCAATTTACAAGACGCCTATTCTGATCTGCTGTAAGGACTGAGTGATGAATGAATCGAAATGAATCATCTTGCCCATTTTCTGCTATCGGCATCGGATCCTGCTTTACTCGTCGGCGGGTTTCTGGGCGATTTTGTCAAAGGTCGATTAAATGGACGCTTACCAAAAGAACTTGAAAACGGCATAAAGTTACATCGGGCAATTGACGCCTTCACCGACAAGCATCCAATCGTGAGACGCAGCTGCTTGAGACCGGACAACGAGTTTCGAAGAGTAGCGCCTATTATGATGGATATCGTCTACGACTATTTCCTCGCGCGGCACTGGCACAGGTTCCGAGCGGAAAGTCTTGAGCAATTCAGTGATCACGTTACCAACACGATTTTAAATTACGACACAGAACTCCCCCCAGACGCGTTTAGGTTCATTTCATACGTCGCAGACGGCAGACGCCTCCAACATTACGGGACAAGAGAATTTGTTCAGCGATCTTTTGTGCACTTGAACAAGCGACTGACCCGGGAAAACCCTCTCGATGCAGCATTTGCACAATTCTTGAAATTTGAGCCAGCACTGGAGCAAGACTTTCTGGATTTTTTCCCGGCGCTGGAAAGTTTCACTGAGGCTTGGCAACGAGAAAACCAAACCTCCGACGGATCAGCTGTTCGAGATGTAAAACGGACTTGAGCTATTACCTCGACTAAACACGGCAGTCAGCCAGCGCGCGTCAATATTTAAATCGTCCCTGTCAAAGCTATTCGCCATGCTTTCGTGTTCTGATTCATACATAATATCGGCTACTGAATTTTCGTCGCGACAGAGCGCCAGGCAAAATGAATTTACCTTCATCCAGAATCATTTTTCTTATCGTCTTTTTGGGCTGTACCGGTCTGATGGGCGTCGCGCTCTATATGGAACATGCCATGGGACTTGAACCCTGTAATTTGTGCATTCTGCAGAGAGTTGCTGTCATCGCAACAGCTGTTGTTGCGTTAGTTGCTGCTATTCACGGTCCATCTCTAGCAGGCATCAAAACATATGCGGGCTTGGGTGCACTCGTTTCAACTGCTGGCGCAGGCATTTCAGGTCGGCAATTATGGTTGCAAAGTTTACCCGCCGATCAGGTACCAGCCTGCGGACCTTCTCTTGATTACCTAATCGATGTATTTCCCTTAACAGAGGCAGTTCGCATGGTGCTCGAGGGTGACGGTGACTGCGCTGAAGTTGTGTGGAGCTTTTTGGGTATCAGTATTCCAGGTTGGACGCTTGTCGGGTTTTGTGGATTGATTGCTATTTGTGGTTTCGTTTTTCTAAAACCAAAATACCAACGTTAATTTGCACGACTTTTTTAACTCTATCGCCAAGCGCACGCGCATGCGCTCTACACCCTATTGAGCGCTTGTTTTGCGATCGATTTCCGCTTTCCGATCATCAACCGTCTGCTGAAGATTGTTCACCTTTTCCATCATCTCAACAATCTTGTCCGGTGAGACAGTTGTAACACCAGCGGGCAGTGCAGAACGAGAGTTAGCGACGGCGGGCTGGTTCGGTTTTGCCGGCGCAACATACGCGTCTATCGTGTTTATCTGACCATCAAGTATCACAAGCTCTGCCTCGGCCGACGGAACCGGGGTGTTCGAGAACTGCCATACACCGTGTTCGTCCTGCCACTTGTATATTTTTGTAGGCGCTATACTTCTACCGGCCTCAGCCTGCGTAGGCTTTGATGCACTAAAAAGCTCATCAATCGTCAAAAGCGGTTGACCGTCTGGACCCTTAATGAAAAAAAGTCCACTACATGCCAGTATTACGATCCCTATCATCAGTTTTATCATATCAATACTCCGATCGTGCCGTTTCTCGGGCTAAGCCTGTTTCTTGGCACTACCCTATCAATGTTACAATCACTTTAATCTAATCTGGCAGATACTCCATGCTCACTTTCGCTAATCTGGCGCTTCGCCGGGGCACCCTGCTGTTATTCAGCGATACCAACTTTACCATCCACAAAGGTCGAAAGGTTGGTCTAATCGGTGCGAATGGTGCCGGTAAAACCAGCTTGTTCAAACTCATCACTGGCGAGCTGGAAGCAGACACTGGTTCTCTCGATTTCCCTCAAAATATGGAGATCTCTTACCTTGAACAGGAGGTCGCAGCAACCGCTGAGTTAGCACTGGACTACGTCAAAGGGGGCGACAGGCACTGGGCGAGAATCGATCAGGCAATTACCAAAGCCGAACAGGACGGCGAATTTGAGAAACTCGCCACTTTACACGAGCAAATGGATTCCATTGATGGCTACACGGCGAATGCAAGAGCCGAGCAGTTAATGATGGGCCTCGGATTTCAGGTCAACGAATTCGGCGAGCCTCTTTCCTCTTTCTCCGGTGGCTGGAGGATTAGACTCAATCTTGCGCGTACACTGATGTCACCGGCAGATCTGCTGCTGCTTGACGAACCGACCAACCACCTCGACCTTGATGCAATCATGTGGTTGTCTAACTGGATCAAACAATATCAGGGTTCAATGATCCTCATCTCACATGACAGAGAGTTCCTCGACGAGACGGTCAATACGATTGCCTACCTTTACAACAAGTCAATCGAGCTTTTCAGCGGCAATTTTTCACAATTTGAAATCGTTAAAGCGGCAAGGCTTGCAGAGCAACAGAGCAGTTACGTTAAACAACAACGTGAAATTAAGCACATGCAGGATTTTGTTCGACGGTTTAAAGCTAAAGCAACAAAGGCGCGCCAGGCGCAGAGCCGCATCAAAGCACTCGAAAGAATGGAAGTGATTGCACCGGCACATATTGATTCGCCGTTTTCGTTTCAGATTCCCACCGCTGAAAAAAGTTCGGACCCCTTGTTACTGCTAAATCAATGTGATTTGGGCTACACCAGTCCCATTTTGAATGATATCTCTATTAGCCTACACCCGGGAGACAGAGTTGGCTTGCTAGGCCATAACGGTGCAGGTAAAACAACATTAATGAAGACCCTCAGTGGAGAGTTACCGCTGTTGGCCAAGCATGCGGAGTCAAAAGATAACACTGGCACTAAGGGGCGAAGAATTGAGGGCGAGAATCTTCAAATTGGATATTTTTCACAACACCAAGTTGATGATCTCGACCTCAATATCACCCCGCTGACACTCATCCGAAGAGTTGACCCCAAACTTAGTGATCAGGGAATCAGGAACTATCTCGGTGGTTTTGATTTCAGAGGTGACCGGGTAAATGAGCTTATCAATATTTTCTCTGGTGGCGAGAAAGCCCGGCTCGCTCTCGCGCTGGTTGCCTATTCGAAGCCTAACTTATTGCTCATGGATGAACCCACTAATCATCTGGATATTGATATGCGACAGGCCCTAACAGTGGCGCTGCAAACATTCGACGGTGCGATATTGTTGATATCACATGACCGCCATCTTTTAGCGAACGCCGTTGACTCATTTATGCTACTCGACAAAGGAAGTTTGAGCGAGTTTAACGGTGATCTTGAAGACTATCGAAAATTTGTCCTTACCGATGGTATTAAAACGCCCGGCGCTGGCAACAGGGATACCACCAGCATTGAGCCTAAAAAGCAGTCGAAGATCACCGCACTGAAAGACGAACACACTTCATCAAAACGCACTACCAGCTCCGGCGGTAAACAGGCGCGACAGCTAAAAACAAAACTGCGCACACTTGAGACGCGCCTCGAAAGACTAAACCGAAAACTGAGTGAAGTCGAAGAAAGGCTTACCGATACCAGCCTCTATGAAAACGGCGGCGGAGGCGACTTACAAACTCTGCTGAGAGACCAGCTGAGTTTGAAAGATCAAATTGGTGAGCTTGAAGAAGACTGGCTTGAGATGACGACGATGTTGGAGGCGATGTAACGAGCCTCCGGCAATCACGCCGGTTGCTTTCTCGCCACTACCACATCCTATCTTTCGCATACTCCGGATAACCCTGATCGTAACCAAGCGCATCAAAACCTGACTCAACTTCCTTGAGGAAATCTCCAGCCGTCGGTAGCGTTTTGCTTTCGTCTGCTGAGCGCCACAGCCGTGAACGTATCAAAGCCTTGGCGCATTGAAAATAGACTTCTTTGACACGCACAACGATTACCGACCTAGGCGTGCTGTTGCCATGCTCAACTGTCTGTGTGACATCTGAGTCTGCTGTGATTAGTGCCGTGCCGTTGACATGGACCACATTGTTTGACCCTGGCACCATAAAGAGCAGACTAATGCGGTTGTCTCTCACAATGTTTCTAAGTGAATCCATTCGATTGTTTCCCCGCCAATTGGGGAGCCAAAGGGTATGCTTGTCTACAATTCTAACAGCGCTATCGATATCTCCACGTGGACTGGCATCAGTACCTTCGGCACCCACCGTTGTCAGGATCACAAAACGAGATTAATTGATCCAACGTTGATACTGAGGTGTGACGGTTGGTTGGACCTTATCAAGCACGCCTTGGACCACCTCACCGTAGAGTGCTCCAAGCCCCTCAATACTGCTGATGTTATTCATTGGCATTCCCTCGAATAGACCGGGCCAGGGAACTTTAAGCCTTGACGGCCTTATTGGGATCAGCTTCCCCCTGCACAATAGACCTGCCGAGTGCCGGAAACAGAGGAATATCCTCATCGGCAAGAGCGGGCATTAGTTCTTTACGCGCCATCGCCGCTTCAATATAGGGTGCTAATTCTGCATCTTTCTTCGCCACTCGCTCGGCTTCACGCGCTTTAAACTCGGGCATCACTTCACTTGCAAATAGCTCCAGCGACTCACAGATGTGTTCATGTTTGTTCATACCGGCCTGCTGAATAAAGGTCACCTGATCAACACCAACTTTCTCAAACTTCTTCAGGTGCGCTCTCATATCGTCGGGGGTACCGATACCGCCGCGCTCCGCCGATAGCGCAAGTGATGAGTTAATGGGGTTTTGTTCAAGTTGAGTGCTACGGACTTTGCGGAACTCCTCAAACAAATTTGTTCTACCTGGTTTATGTTCACCAAACCCATAGAGAGAACCCAGCGCATAACCAAAGAACTCAAAGCCCTCCAACCCTCTGTCTATAGCAGTTTGACGATCGTTGTGGACAGAAAAGCTGGTGACCATACAAATGTTGGCGTTAACCGCATGACCAATCGGCACACACTCATCGCTCTTGATTATGCTGTAGTACTCTTCAACCCAGTGGCTGGCTTCGGCGGGATCAACAAATGCAAAAGTCAGCGCACCAATACCCAACCGCGCTGCCATTTTTATCGTCTCCCTATTAGAACAGGCAACCCAGATCGGTGGATGAGGTTTCTGCACTGACTTTGGGACAATGTTTCTGCAAGGCATGCTGAAATACTTCCCCTCGTACCCCGGGTATGGGTCCATCGCTAACATATTGGCGATTTGTTCAGTCGCTTCCAGATATTGTTCTCGTTTTGATGCAACCGGAATATCGAAACCACCAAGCTCGAGAATTGCAGAGGACTCACCGGTGCCGAAATCTACCCGACCATTAGAGACAAGATCAAGGGTCGCAATACACTCCGCAGTGCGCGCAGGATGATTGTAGTTGTTGATAACCTGCCGGATACCATGGCCGAGGCGAATGTTCTTTGTTCGCTGAGAGGCTGCGGCAAGAAAAATCTCTGGCGCAGAGGAATGTGAATACTCCTCAAGAAAATGGTGTTCTACTTCCCATGCATAGTCAATGCCCAAGCGATCGGCCAGTTCGACCTGATCTAGCGCATCCTGAAATAGCTTCTGTTCGATTCCCTCGGTCCATGGTCGCGGGAGTTGATGTTCGTAAAAAATACCAAATTTCATCACTATCTCCTTTTAACTGCCTGTCTTGCGCTCGTTTATTTGACGTTAGCCCACCGCCATTGCATCAAATTCTTCAAAAATCTTCTTGCCGTTTTCTACCGCTAGAATTTTATTCTTTAATTCACTACGTAAGCGGTCATGGTTTGCCTTGTGCATATCTACGCCATGCCACTGCACCATCTGTTCCCACACAGGGTCAAGCAAATTACTTCCCATCACCTCGCTGCCATCGAGCGTCGTCACCGTTGCATTTCTAAACTCTGAGATTGCAATTCTTAACCAAGCCACATGCACAGATTCGTCCTGGCGAATTCGATTCACCAGCTCGACGGCATGTTTTGATTCGATTTGCTTATCTATAAAGGTTTGTTCCGAGGCGATCACTTTCTCGTAAAAATCGAACGCTCTCTCGGCTCTGACTTCAATCATTAGCAGGTTCATCAGAAAAGCAATCACCCCTTCAAATTCTGGCGCTATCGCATCCATCTCACGCTCATCTTTTTCACGACCAATGCTGGCCGGTGCCTCGGGTAAAGGGAATTTATCCTTGCCGAAAATTAAATCCCTCACCGCGTACCACATAACGTCATGGCCACCGGTATCATTTGCGGGATTACCGCCTTCGTCCCATCCGTGACTACTCAGCAGACCTTTGTTCATATGGCCGAGTGCAGTCTCTGAAATGTCCTCTTTAATGATCGTCTGAAAATCAGGCGCGACCAAATCCGCTAATGCCTTTCCGCGGCCTTCAATAATGCCTGTTATTGTTAGGGAGTCCCACAGGGGTTGTTCTACGCCGTTGGTAAGCAGAAAAATCTGCTGCTCTATCGTGGGATAGTTTGGCTCTTGAAGCAAATCTGTTGTTGCTTCCACAATCGGTACATTTTTTTCCGTTAATCGAGCCGCCCAAGCTTCAATCGCCTGCCATCGGTTCTGAGTCCTGGGAGACAAATAGCAACCTTCTGCATCAAAGCCTCCATGCAACTTAAGACCACACTCAATGTGCGGCGTTACGTATTCATGTTCTGCTTCTATCTCTTCCAGACTGTAAACACACTTACTCATTCTTCCGCTTCTCCGATTACTTTCTGTTCGTAATTTGGTTTGTGTTTTTGAATTACCCGCTTACGCCTTTTGTTTGCCGGTTGTGGCGCAAATGGCAAGTTGCGGCTCAATCGCTCGCCCGAGCGCTATAAACCGAGTGAGTTTAGCTAACACACCAACCCTGTCGTTGAGCGCCCACACTTCCTTAACTTTTCGAGTGATACCTTGTGGGCGAGTCTTGAGAAAACCTTTATCCATAAAGCATGCTCGAGCGACCCTTCGCAGCCGGCACAGGGTACTGCTTTGCCTCGGAGCAATCGAACATTCGGCGGCCGGATTGTTGCTATGATTCTTTTTCGCGAGGATCATCGTCGAAATTGGCTCATCGGTAACATATCATCACTTTTGTTTTACGCGCTGCCATACCTCAAGTCAATTATCTCCCGATTACTGCAAACAATGCTTTAGGGCTCTTGTGGCAAAACCTGGCTATAATGCAGCCCATTGAAACAGAATCGTTTGAGGGTGAATCGAGTGAGCAGACAATTTCCAGAAGCCAGAATGAGACGTATGCGGAAAGACGATTTTTCACGCCGCCTCATGCGCGAAAACCATCTTCGCGCGGATGATTTGATTTATCCGGTGTTTGTTATCGAAGGGGAAAACCGAACCGAGCCGGTGCCCAGTATGCCGGGAGTTGAGCGAAAGACGATTGATCTGCTGGTTGAAGAAGCAAAAGAGGTTCACGCACTTGGCATTCCTCTGATGGCAATTTTCCCAGTCGTACCGCTTGAAAAAAAATCAGAGCTAGCCGAAGAAGCCTGCAATCCTGAAGGTTTAGCACAACGTGCAGTCAGAGCGCTAAAAGCTGCGGTTCCAGCGCTTGGTGTCATGACAGACGTTGCATTGGATCCCTTCACAACGCATGGCCAAGACGGAATCATTGACGATGAAGGGTATGTCTTGAACGATATCAGCGTCGATACGCTGGTTCAGCAAGCGCTATCCCATGCCGAAGCAGGTGTGGATATTGTTGCACCGTCAGACATGATGGATGGCAGAATCGGCGAAATCCGCCTTGAACTCGAAGAGGCGGGTTATGTCAACACACGCATAATGGCTTATTCCGCAAAGTATGCTTCAGCATTCTACGGACCATTCAGAGACGCTGTTGGGTCTGCAGGAAATCTCGGCAAAGGCAATAAAGCAACTTATCAAATGGATCCGGCAAATTCAGACGAAGCGCTACACGAGGTACAACTCGATATCATGGAGGGCGCCGATATGGTCATGATCAAACCAGGTATGCCGTATCTTGATATTGTCACCAGGGTAAAAGAAAGTTTTGGCGTGCCAACAATGGTTTATCAGGTAAGCGGTGAATACGCCATGTTGCAGGCCGCAATTCAAAATGGCTGGTTAGATGAAAAGGTTATCGAAGAGTCACTACTGGCAATGAAACGTGCAGGTGCTGACGCAATATTGACTTACTTCGCCAAAAAGATTGCTCGTGAAATGCAGCCATAAATGAGAACAAATACACAATTCTGGTCAAATTCCTTTCCCTTCGCGAATGTTGCGAGTTAGGATATCGCTCGCATGTACGCCACCGCTCTTGAGCAGCAGCTTTGATTAGAGCAGGCACGAAACCACACCTAAAATCCGGTTTATTTGGAGAATTTTGTTAATGTCTGATATTAGTCACGTGTCCGATGACACATTTGATACTGAAGTTTTAAATTCTGATGTACCCGTCCTTGTCGATTATTGGGCGGAGTGGTGCGGCCCGTGCAAGGTCATCGCACCAGTTTTGGAAGAAATTGCCGCTGAATACAACGGCAAAATGAAAATTTGTAAACTTGACATAGATGCTAACGAGAACACCCCGCCCAAATATGGCATCCGTGGTATTCCAACGCTAATGCTGTTCAAGAATGGCGCAGTTGAAGCAACGAAAGTTGGCGCTTTATCAAAATCACAGCTCACTGCGTTCCTCGATAGCAACATTTAATCAAGCGTAAATTTTAAACGTTAGATTGACGAAACACCGAGCGGAAGACTTCTTGCGCTCGGTATTCAGCAAACAAATCCATAAAAAAAACGTTGACAACCGGCTCGAAAAGCGACAATTTAGCATTCTTCGAACTGACGAGCGGAAACAAACGTTAAAGCGACCTGCCTTTCACAGCATTTTATCGCAACATCCTTTGACATTTTTGAAAAAAATGCACGGCATCGCAACAAGAGTTACCTGCTTTCATTAACCTCATTTAAACAAAGTAAGCTTACCTAACAATAAGTCCTCTTCCTGTTTTAAAAACCTAATTTCTTTCTTGTGCATATTGCGCATCAACTCCATTCCATAAAAGTTTAATCAAACAAGTGAACCTATGAATCTTACCGATCTTAAATCCAAGCCAATCCCCGAACTCCTACAAATCGCCCACGAAATGGGTATGGACAACCTGGGCAGATCCAGGAAACAGGAAATCATCGCTAGTGTGCTGAGAAAACATGCGAAAGGCGGCGAGGCGATCTACGGAGATGGCACCCTCGAAATTCTACAAGATGGATTCGGATTCTTACGTTCCGCTGATAGTTCGTATCTCGCCGGACCAGACGATATCTATGTTTCACCAAGTCAGATCAGACGCTTCAATTTACGAACGGGTGATAGCGTCTCAGGAAAAATCAGACCACCAAAAGACAGCGAGAGATACTTTGCGCTGCTGAAAGTCGATCAGATCAACTACACCGACCCTTCAGAATCCAAAAACAAAATTCTCTTTGAAAACTTAACGCCATTATTCCCGGACGCGCCGTTGTTGCTAGAAGCCGGTAACGGCAGCACCGAGGACTTAACGGCCCGCATCATTGACCTGACGTCCCCAATCGGTAAAGGACAGCGAGGATTGATTGTATCGCCGCCAAAAGCAGGCAAAACGCTCATACTTCAGAACATTGCACAGTCGATATCGCGCAACAATCCCGAATGTGATCTCATTGTTTTACTCATTGATGAACGTCCAGAGGAAGTGACGGAAATGCAGCGCTCTGTGAGAGGCGAGGTCGTAGCGAGTACTTTCGATGAGCCACCATCACGTCACGTGCAAGTGAGTGAGATGGTTATAGAAAAAGCGAAGCGACTAGTGGAGCACAAGCGAGACGTTATCATCCTACTGGACTCTATCACGCGGCTCGCTAGGGCCTACAACACTGTTATTCCAGCTTCTGGCAAGGTGCTTACAGGTGGTGTTGATGCCCATGCGCTCGAGCGGCCAAAACGATTCTTCGGCGCGGCGAGAAACATCGAGGAAGGTGGCTCACTGACGATCATCGCGACCTGCCTAGTAGACACTGGGTCTAAAATGGATGAGGTTATTTACGAAGAGTTCAAAGGAACCGGAAACCAGGAACTGCACCTTGAACGCAAAATTGCTGAAAAACGCGTTTATCCAGCCATCAATATCCGACGCTCTGGTACTCGACGGGAAGATTTACTAATGTCAGAGGAAGAGCTACAGAAAGCTTGGATTCTTCGCAAACTACTGCACGAAATGGATGATCTGGCCGCTATTGAATTCTTGTTAGAACGAATGAAAAAATCAAAAACAAACGAAGAATTCTTTGCCTCTATGAAACGCAAGTAAGTCAGCGATAGGGGAGAGGCCGCGTGAATCGATTTAACTCCGCCATTGAATCTGTTGATTATCTCAATCACGACACCCGGCGCGTGATACTTTCTATCCCCGACGTCGATTCGGGCCCTGCGTTTAAAGCTGGTCAGTATCTCAATGTTGTGCTGTCGGAAAAGCGTTGTCCTTTCTCGATTGCGAGCCCGCCTGACCTTAAGGGAAAGGTTGAGTTGCATATCAAGCCGACGCCCGATTCTGATGATTCTGTGGAAATTGAAAAATTACTCGATGACGCAACCAGTTTAGAAATCGAGCTACCCATAGGCGACTGCTATGTCGAGCAGGCGCCGGAAAGCACCCTGATACTCATGGCCGCGAGCACCGGCATCACCCAGATGAAAAGTATCATTGAACATCTTGCCGCGGACGCTATTTCTTACCCAACATATCTCTACTGGGGTGTTGTTAATGACTCAGACCTTTACCTTGCTGAATTATGTAAAGACTGGGAGCAAACAAACGATAACTTTCATTTTATTCCCGTTGTCAGTGAACCTGACACATCGCCGGATTGGCAGGGGCGCACAGGATTAGTGCCCGATGCCGTACTCGAAGACTTTACCGACCTCGAAGACGTTTCTGTCATCGTCGGTGGCTCTCCAGGTATGGTGTACGCGACGCTTGATCGATTCGTCGAGCGGGGGATGCCAGAGAAAAACATGTCTTCCGACGTTTTCTCCTACGCTCCGCGCAGCTAAAACAAACAGTTCCAACTTCGATTTAGACGAAAACCATGCGCTAGCGAATAGGGTGTGATAGCTTTTATTTTTTAGATATTGGCCATTAATCATGCTTAACAAACTTGACGACTACCCAGTCCATCAGACATCGGAACCAATTGCACACCCAGAGACCTCCGACAGACGGTTTTATGACCGAACCTGGTTCAATGGTTATTCCGCTGATGGGTCTTATTATTTTGGCATCGGCATGGCAATCTATCCTCACCTTGGAATCATGGATTGTGCTTTTAGTGTCGTCGAAAAAGATGGCCGGCAGCATTGCTTCTATGGATCAAGGCGAGCGCCCTTGGAAAGAACCGAAATGACCGTTGGTCCTTTCAAAATTGAAGTGCTCGAACCCATGCGAAAAACCAGAGTCACTCTGGACAAAAATGAAAGCGGGTTAACCTGCGACCTTCTGTTCTCTTCGAGAACGGCACCTATTCAGGAAAATAGACAAACGCTTTGGCAAGGTGCTCGAAGAGCTATGGACGCAACGCGATTCGATCAATTTGGATTTTGGTCTGGTCATCTATCACACCCTGACGGCAAGATAAAAGTTGACGCGTCTGTGTGTCACGGCACAAAAGATCGTTCCTGGGGCGTCCGCGGCATTGGCGCGCCAGAGACCGGTAGCGCGCCGTCTATGCCCGGCGGCATGTTCTTCCTCTGGGCACCTCTGTTTTGGGACGATCATGTATCACATGCAATCTTCTTCGACGGTCCAAAAGGCGAGGCACTGGTCCGCGAGGGACTCACGGCACCACTACATCAATCAGAAGCTGATATCCCTGATACGGCAGAACCCCAAGATGAGCGAATGGCAACTGCGATCCACCGCGTAACATATCATCCTGCGACACGTCTGGCCTCCTCAGCTGAAATTGATCTGATTAACCTTCAAGGTGAAAAACGTACTATTCATCTGGAACCGATACTTAAATTTCAAATGAAGGGGCTTGGTTATCTGCACCCGGAATGGGGACAAGGCTTCTGGAAAGGCGAGCTTGCCGTAGGTGGTGAGTCCTTTGAAACAAACCAGCTAGACCTGCTTGCTAAAGAAAACGTGCACGTTCAACAGGTTGTCAAAGCAACGGACGGGGATAAACAAGGCATAGGCGTACTCGAACAACTCGTGATTGGTCCTTATGCACCCGCCGGTTTCACCGAATTTTTTGATGGATTCAAGGCTAATTAACGCGCGACAACTTAACGCTCGACAATCATACCGAACGTATTAGCTAAGCAAGCGAAAGCGCCTTTCTGAGGCGCTCATTGCTCTTCTTGTAATCGCCTTCAAAGGCGAAGAGAAACGCCAAACGTTCGTTTGCTAATCTGCTTTCTTGAATTGCAATACTCCGTTGATACGAAGCCTTCGCCTGCTCTTTATTACCCGCTTGTTCGTTCAGCTGAGCCAAACAAAGATGAAGGGCATAATCATCGCTGTGGTTTTTGTTCCAGCCTTCTGCCACTTTAAGCCTTCGCGTCACAGTTTCACGAGTTGCCGCACCGTAGCGAGTGACTAATTGGTCTCGCCACTGTTTTTTTACAGCGTTTCGAAGTACTAGCTCAATTTCAACTTCGTCATCGACCACATCGCAAAATGTCAGCACTATTTCGGTATTATATTTTAAGTCATCAGCAAGCTTTTTATAAATAGTAGCAGCCCCGTCGTTGGTGTTTCCCGGTGCTTTTAGCCGCTGCAGCGCCACGTGCTTTTCAAATTCACTTTGTGCCTGACGATCTTGTGCTGTTTTTCTCAGCGCGGGCATCAAATCAGACAATGCTTGCCAAGACCTTAGTTGTAGTAATGCTCTCTTCTTTAGTTCGAGCACCACATCATTGTCCGTTGCATCTTTTAGGCTCGTGATACATCTTTGCCAATCACCTCTTCGAGCACTCATTTTTGCTTCAGCAACCATCGCTGCGAGATTTACGTCCTTGCCTGAAGCCCTTGCAAGACGGAGGTTTTGCTCTCGCAATTCTGCATTGCCCAACTGGTCAGCAGCATCCGCTGCAGCAATATAGTTGACACCAGGATGCTCGCTGCCCTCTGCTCCACTTAACAAAAACTTCAGTGCGCGATCAAAGGTTCCTTCTTGCAGAAATGTCAGTCCTTTCTGGGTCAGCTGCATAGACTTTCGACGCTTTCGATCTTCCTGCCAACGTCGATAGTATGTGGCGGTACGAGACGCAGCACCGAAAAGTCTGAGCAAATAGTAGCCCCCAATAGCTGTCAAAATAACGCCGCCAACAAGCACCCAAAATCCGGTCTGAATCGTAGCACCGTCATAAGATATCAACACATACCCTGGATCTCTGGCAACCAAAGTGCCTATCCAGCCTGCGGCAACGATGACCAGAAGTAGCAATATAAGCAGGCGTTTCATTGTGAAGCACCACGGCTATCCTGTTGGTGAAACGTGTTCAAAACACCTCTTACGGCCCGAAGAGAACCCGATATATTAGGCAAAGACCGATCTACCTCTATCATGATCACTTCGTCTAACGCAGCAACTAGCGCGATCGTTTTAGGATCTGACTCCATGAAATGTTTGCCTATCCATGATTTCGCTTCCAGAAGAGATGTGCGGTAGGTAAGGCCGTCACTGCGCAATAAGGCCAATTGCGCCATCTCAAACTTCAGAATTAGATTTTGTCGAAGATAATACTCTTCCTTAGGCGGCAGCAACGGCGTGATCGCGACTCCATCTCGCCTGTAGTCGACAGCATTCAACACACGCCCAAAAATGTTTTCCATCAAAGAAAGGAATTGTTGGTAAAAATTTGGCTCTTCATTTTTTCCAGACTGAATCTGAACAGGTTGGGACAATCTAGGTTGTTTGCGAGGCAATGTCGGTACTTGGGAGGACATTGCCGATAGGGACAAGAAAATACCATCTGTGTCGAGATCAGATACAGCTTTCAAATTCGCGATATCGTGCGCGAGTGACTCACGTAGCTCATAAGCCGCAGTGCCGGTCGTCTGCCTTACAATTTCATCAGCAGAGTTGAGCAAGGATAGTGCACCGCTGACGTCCTTTTCCATCAGGATTCGCTGATTGGCGAGACGAATCAAATATTCGACCTCTGCTAACAACCAGTCTTCCCCACTTGTACCGAGCCCCTCATCAAGCTCAGCTCTCAGGTCTATTCGCAATTGCTCAGTCGCGCTGTCAAAAGAAGCCTGTAAATCTGCAATAGCGGTGTTCTCAGTTTCACGGGCTTGAGCCAGCGACGCTGTCGTTTGCTCGAGCGCTGATGCGACTTGCTGAATTTTCTGATCTGAAGCCTCTCTGAGATTGGCGAGTTCAATTTCCAGCGACATCACCGAGGCACGAGCATCTTTGAGTTCGCTCGTGCTCTGGTAGATTAAATACGCGGCATATCCTGCCAATATCAGCGCCACAATTGAAAACAACATGCCAAAACTGGCAATCAGGCCAGTTCTATTTTTTGGCGATTTATGTGCATTGGTTTTATTATCTGTCACAGCTGATACCGGTCTTTTTTTCGATTTTTGACTATTTCCGTCCTGAAAATTGTCCGACGCATCATCATCTGCTTTTTGCTCTAATTCAGTAAATGCTTCATCGAGCCTCTGATCAAGGTCTGAGTCCCCCTCAGCGAGCGAACTTTTAGTCGCTATAGATGATGGATTTTTTCCACTGCCACCCTCTTCAATTGGTTTTTTCCTTGTCATTAAGATCTGCTCTTTTTTAACGTCTGGGAAGGGTAGTCTCACATGATGTGTTGATAATACCACTTACGTCGACCACCATGCCCACTAGAATGTAAGTCCTTTTGCGCGCCCCGTTCAGTTGCTGAGATCAACCAGCTGGTCAATCAGCGCCTCATCTTTTGGTTGTACGGCAAAAACCCTCGTGAAACCGCTCGCGCGCGCTATTTCTGCAACACGACTCGAAGGCACAAGAAGCGGTATATGTCGTATTGGATCACTGATTTGCCGGTTAAGAATCATCAAACTCTCGGCGCTAAAAACGATGGTAGCAAAAAGACGATCAACCTCAATCGGCGCGATGATTTTGCCTGACCAATCATTTTCTGAACGTTTATATACCTCTAGATAATCCACGATAGCGCCACGCTCGAGAAGCTCTTGCTTGAGTGTTTCTCTGCCACCGAGACCTCGCACAATCAACACGCGCTGTTGTTCAACAGATCTAAGAAAAGGTAACTCAAGCAATCCTTCGGAAGAATAGACCTCAGGAACAATAGGGTCGATGCCAGCGATTCGAAGTTGGTTTGCAGTCGAGTCTCCCACTGCAAACCAACGAAGGTTAATGGGCCATTGCGGCCACCGCTCCAGTAAGGGGCCCAATCCGTAGATAACAGAATTGGTGCTGATAAAAATAATGTGGTCGTACAGATCCAGATTTTGAATATTTTCGAGACAGCGGGTAGCCAACGCCACCGGCTCGATCCGAAGCACCGGTCGATGCAGGAGCGTTAATGATATTTCCTCGAGCGCTGTTGCAAATTTTGTATTATCCCCGCCAGCCCTCGTTAACAGAACACTGTCTCGAATCAATCTCTACCCGCTTCAATAATTTCTGCTGCACCCTGCGCCATTAGCTCTGTAGTCACCTCTTTGGCTAAGCGATAACTTTCAAGCTCAGGCCCCTGCTTATCTATCTTCAAAATCGTTTCTCCAGCAATATCACTTACGAAACTCGAAATAGTGACCCCACTCGGACCCAGCTCGGCAAATGCAGCGACCGGCATATTGCAGGTTGCCCCAAGACCTGAGGAGATCAGTCGCTCACTGGTTACACAACGCCATGTATCATCGTGGTTGATCGCTGCTAGCAACGCGTTCACTCGAGTATCGCCTGCTCTGCTCTCAATACCCACGGCGCCCTGCCCAGCTGAGGGTACGCTTACTGTGGTGTCGATACCTTCGCTTATTCTATTCTCTAAACCGAGACGCTTTAAGCCCGCGCAAGCCAAAATAATTCCCTCGTACTCTCCTGCTTCTAGCTTCCTAAGCCGAGTATCAACATTCCCACGCAGCTCAATAAAACGATACCTAGGATATTTTTGCTGTAGCTGTATTCTCCGTCGAAGGCTAGAGGAGCCGATGCGCGCGCCATCGGGCAAGTCATCAAGCTTTTCAAAATTGACTGAGACAAAAGCATCTCTTGGATCTTCTCGCTCGCAGATCGCGGTAATCTGCAAACCTTCAGGCAGCTCTGACGGAACATCCTTCATCGAGTGCACTGCAATGTCCACACGGTTTTCAAGTAAACCAACCTCAAGTTCTTTTACAAAGACGCCCTTGCCACCCAGTTTACTTAAAGGTGAATGTTTATTACGGTCGCCCAACGTCGTCATGCCTACAATCTCTACTTCAAGGCCGGGATGTGCAGCCTCGAGTGCATCTTTGACGAAATTTGCTTGCCACATGGCAAGCGCACTTTCCCGCGTTGCTAACCTTATCGTTCCCACTAATTTATCTTCCATCGAGCCACAAAAAAGGCGGCTATTATAGCCGCCTTTTGTATCGAGTGATGCCCTTTATCTTTTTGACTTCTGGACACGCTTGCTTTTCCCCTTCAACCTTCCCTGCAACTAGAGCGTCTGAACCAGTCGGCGCAAACCAGATACGTGTCGCCTGCTTACGTCGAGACGCTCATCAACGCCACGCATCCTCACTTGATAATGACCTCGCGGATCTCTTTCAAGGCCATCAAGATGATCCATCATCACCAAGGCATTTCTGTGAATTCTCACCACTCTATCGCCGAACTCGTCCTCGAGATCTCTGAGCGTGTCGTCGATTAACACTTCTCCACTTTCGTGCCGCACGGTCACGTATTTATGATCAGCCTGAAAGAAGCGAATTTCCGTGAGAGGGATGAGCTCGATGCCTTTGCGTGTTTTAGCGCTTATGTGTGTTCGCGACCTAGGCTTGTCTTCGTCATCAACAGCAAAACTTTGCGCTTGTACCCTGTTTACCTGCCCGATTTTAGAAAGCGCCTCAACCAAAGCTTCACGCCTGACAGGCTTCAAAAGATACCCGGAAGCATTGACGCCAAAGGCATCAATCGCATGCTCGCCAAATGCAGTACAAAAAACTATCGCGGGTGGTTCGGATGACTTGGATATTCTTCGACCAGCTTCCATGCCATTCATGCCTGGCATACGCACGTCCAACAGCACAATATCTGGCTCGAATTCCAGCGCCATATTGACGGCCTGCTCGCCAGATGCCGCTTCCCCGACAACCGTATAGTCGTCCAGAGAGCTAATCATCCTAAGAAGCCTCTCTCGCGCCAGTTTTTCATCATCGACGATCAACACATTCATTTCGATAACACCTCACCTTGTTAGACATATCCATCGGACGAGGGGCCCGATGACTTATCAGGTTAACCGATTTTTGCCAGAAAACTGCGACACGCCGCACATATTTTAGGAGTCAACGCCTGTTAATTCGAAAGTTTGTGAACTCGGTCACATTTCCTTGCTGGTCTTCCTTTTCTATCCCCAAAGCCAGAGGCCTTGACAGACGTCTTTACTCTTGGGTTCGTTGGGCTGCGTTTCTGTTTGGCTAAAAAATGCACACTACCGTTCAATTTTCTAAAGGATAGATAATCGTCGTGATGAATGTATGGTCACCGCGAATGGGCAAAATCGTCGCCTCAGAACCGTAAATGGCTTCCAAGCGCCTTTCAATGTTGTCCAAGGCCATTTGGTTCCCCGTTTCGTAGCTGTAGTCACTATCAGGTAGCGGGTTGGTTATAGTGACGATAAGCTTTTGATCCACGCTTTTTATACACACAACAACTTCACCGCCCTCTGGCAGCGGCTGAATACCATGGTAGATAGCATTTTCGAGTAGCGGCTGCAGTGTCAGCAGGGGAATCCTTACAGCATCGGGGTCAACTTCTAACTGCCAGTCAACACTGAGGCGATCATCAAGCCGGAGAGATTCGATATGAACATATTTTCGGCACAGGTCCAACTCTTCTGACAAGGCAACAGGTTGGTTGCTGCTGTCATCCAAGCTCGCCCGGAATAACATCGAGAGGTCTTCAACCACCGTTTCTGCCGTATCTGGATCGATACTAATCAGGCTTGCGATGATGTTCATGCTGTTGAACAAGAAATGGGGACGTATGCGGGACTGAAGCGCCTGAATTCTGGAATTTAATTCAGCCTGCTCTTGCCGCCGCAGCTGATGCTGTAAAAAAAAGTATCTGAATGCTATGCCCGACATCACCGCCGCCACCAGCAGGTTTCTGACAATAATGCCGGTATTATCCTGATTCCAATCCATATCGCCCAGCGTCATATATTCACCAATGATGCTAAAAATCAGCGTTAGCGAGAGAATAAGTGCATATCCGGTCAGCGTGGCATAGGCCGTCGACATTCGCATCAAAACAGGTCTGAAATTGCATAAAACCGAGGCCGAGGCCAATACCACCCACTGTACAAACAATGAGGTCAAACCCAGCTGAGTCCAATCAAAATTGGTCAAATTGCCGTTCGCAAGCACAACAACGACGACAAGCAGCTCAGAAATTAACACCAAGAAAAGAATACTTTGGGCCTGGCATAAATCCGGCAGAAAAAAATCTTCCGCTGCTTCGGGCATATCTTTTAAATCTGGATCCACTTTTTATCCGGCTCGGGCTTCAAGGGACAACAGTATACTCATTTCAGCAAAGTGATTTCAGATAGCGATTAACCTCACGAGTTTGTTCACATAAGATATAATGCCGCCTTCTGATCTATAGCACGGGAAATACAATGGCTGACGCAACTGAAACTCCAACCAAAAAACTCTGGGATGGGCGTTTTACCGAAGCTACTGATGCCTTCGTCGAAGCATTCACTGCGTCGGTCGGCTTCGATCAACAAATGGCACTTCAGGACATCAAAGGCTCTATTGCTCATGCAACCATGCTGGAGAGCGTGGGTATTCTCAGCAACAGTGAACTTGGATTGATTTTGAGTGGGCTTGAAGAAATCCGACAAGAAATCGTCGAAAATCGATTTGAGTGGTCCGTCAGTCTGGAAGATGTTCACATGAATATCGAGAGTGCGCTGACAGAAAAGATTGGAGTTGTCGGCAAGACTTTGCACACCGGGCGGTCTAGGAACGACCAGGTAGCAACGGATATACGTCTTTATTTGCGCGATCAGATAGACCATATTTCAAACCTGCTAACGAGGCTACAGCAGGGTATTTTGTCCTTGGCAGAGAACGAGACAGAAACAATTATGCCCGGGTTCACCCACTTACAAGTTGCCCAACCGGTGACTTTCGGGCACCACCTGATGGCATGGTTTGAGATGATCGAGCGCGACTACTCTAGATTGTTAGATTGTCGCAAACGTATCAATGTGCTGCCACTCGGTGCAGCAGCACTTGCTGGTACGACTTACCCGATAAATCGTCAGATGACAGCTGAGTTACTGTCGTTTGATAGCGTGGCTCAAAACTCTTTGGATGCTGTTAGCGACCGCGACTTTGCGATTGAGTTCTGCAGCTGGGCTAGCATTTTGATGATGCACATGTCGCGCTGGTCCGAAGAGATCGTCTTGTGGTCTTCGCCCCAATTTGGATTCATCGACCTCCCAGACCGATTCTGTACCGGCTCATCCATTATGCCTCAAAAGAAAAATCCTGATGTGCCTGAGCTGGTGAGAGGTAAAACCGGCAGAGTTTACGGCAGCCTGACCTCACTACTTACCCTCATGAAGTCTCAACCTCTGGCCTATAACAAGGATAATCAGGAGGACAAGGAGCCTTTATTCGATACGGTTCGAACCGTTAACGATTGCCTGACAGCTTTCGCAGATATGATTCCAGCCATGGTACCAAAGCGGGAAAATATGAGACTTGCAGCAACAAAAGGCTATGCCACTGCTACAGACCTAGCAGACTATCTGGTTAACAAGGGATTACCGTTTCGAGACGCACATGACGTTGTGGGTAAGCTGGTTGCCCTCGCCATCAAGCAAAATGTTGACTTGTCAGAACTTCCAATACATCAACTGCAAAGCTGCTCAGACTTGATTGACTCAGATGTTTATGACGTGCTGACCCTGGACGGCTCCGTCCGTGCTCGAAACCATATCGGGGGCACAGCACCTGAGATGGTAAAAAGTGCTATTACTTCGGCTAAAGCACAACTTGGACGCCGAGCTGCTCTGTAAAAACACGGTTCAGCAAATCATTGAGTTCTTCATCCGTCGTGCCGCATATCCAGCGCTGTTCCTGCGCGTGCAGATGAAAACCCCCAGATTTTGCCGCCACCCAGATTTCTTGGTTGGCAACTTGCTTGCTCAACACGACACTGGACCCGTCGGGAAACATCACAGACAGCAAGCCACCAGAGACATCGATATCTAGGTCGAATGGCAATTCATCCACCCTATCTTCAATGTCGTTAAAGATTTCTTCTACCAAATCAAAGTATTTGTTATCTTCCATACGCGTTGTGAACGACTCCCCAAGAACGCCAGCAGATATGTTCATCCACTCGCGATATATCTGCTACATGTTTACTCGGATTGTAACAACAATTACACACGGCGATAACAATGGAAATTTTACTGACCTTTGCCAGCGCTAGTGCCTCACGTATAATCCTGAATTTTTGGCGGGTTGATATATGCGCATGACTGACTTCATAGTAAAAAATCGAGCGATCAGCACCGTTTCCCTAATTCTGCTCGTAAGTTTACTTAGTGCCTGCGGTCAGAAAGGCCCTCTTTTTCTGCCAGGTGAACCCGAGCAATCGGCTCAATACGCGGCATTAGCCGCAACCGCCGAATTTTTTACCCACGACCTGATAATCTTTTAATGGACGCTTTTCACTATAAAAACGGCGAGCTCTACATCGAGGATACGCCGGCTCGAGAAGTCGCTTTGGAATATGGCACGCCTGTTTATGTTTATTCTAAGGCGGCAATTGAGCATGCCTACAAGTCATTCACCAACGCTTTTAGTGAATGTGACCATCTTATCTGTTATGCCGTTAAGGCTAATTCAAATCTCGGCGTGTTATCACTGTTTGCCCAAATGGGTGCGGGGTTCGATATTGTCTCGGGCGGCGAACTCGAGAGGGTAATCAGAGCAGGAGGCGATCCATCCAAAGTTGTTTTTTCAGGCGTTGGTAAACAGGACCCGGAAATTATCGCTGCCCTTACTACCGGAATTGCCTGCTTTAATGTCGAGTCGCGCCAAGAACTGGAACGCATCAACTATCTCGCACAAACACATGGACTGAGCGCACCAATCTCTATCAGAGTTAATCCTGATGTTGATGCCAAAACTCATCCCTACATTTCAACTGGGCTAAAAGAGAACAAATTCGGTTGCTCAATGTCCGATGCCATTGAAATGTACAAACTAGCCGCAACATTACCGAACTTAAAAATCACCGGTATTGACAGTCACATAGGTTCTCAGATCACCGAACTGGCACCTTTCCTCGATGCGATGACGAAGATCTTAGCGCTGGTCGATGAACTTGAGTCCTGTGGCATTTCGGTCGATCACATTGATGTCGGTGGCGGTCTTGGCGTTCGATACGCGGACGAGGAACCCATTCACCTCGATGATTACGCTAGCGCGCTCTCGCAACTCATGGGCCGCAGGAAGTCCAAACTGATTTTTGAGCCCGGTCGTTACATGACCGCCAATGCTGGCATTCTGATTTCGAAAGTCATCAACATCAAGCAGAACGAAGATAAGCATTTCGCGATAATTGATGCAGGCATGAACGATTTAATCAGACCCGCTCTGTACAGCTCTTGGCAACAGATTACGGAGATTTCGAAAAAAGATGGAAACACACGGCAATATGATGTTGTCGGACCCATTTGCGAAACCGGAGATTTCCTGGGAAAAAATCGAGACCTCAATTTGAGCCCCGATGATCTCGTTGCAATCCATTCAGCAGGGGCATACGGATTTGTGATGAGTTCAAACTACAACAGCCGTAACAAACCAGCAGAGGTCATCGTTTCAGGTTCAAAAGCGCACTGCGTACGCAGCCGAGAAACTATTGATGATCAACTGAGACTTGAGAAAAAATTCCCGATTTGAACTTGTTTTGGATAGTTTAGTGTATTGAAGTGCGCTCAGATGTAAACTTAACTAACTTCCACCTGACAAGTTCATACTTACCAACTGATATGCTGCTGAGATTCACCAAAATGCACGGGCTTGGGAATGATTTTGTCTTCCTTGATCTGATCTCTCAAACAGTCAATCTTACCGAAGACACGATTGCCAAGCTTGGAGACCGTCGGACTGGTATTGGTTTTGACCAGTTGCTCACCGTCAGTCCACCGCGCTCTCCTGAGATGGATTTCCGTTACAGAATCTTCAATGCCGATGGCACAGAGGCAGAACAATGCGGCAATGGCGCGCGTTGTTTCCTTCGTTTCGTGCGTGACAGAGGATTAACCACGAAAACCTCGATAAAGGTCGAAACTAACAAAGGCAGCATAGAGTGCAGTCTGCAGAAAGACGGTAACATCAGCGTAGATATGGGATCTCCGGTATTGCAACCGGAAAAGGTGCCTTTTATCGCAGATAAGTGTGCTGTTACCTATCAACTTGACCTAACATCTTGCCTGTCAACGCAACCCCAGACAGTCAATGTTTCAGCTATAAGCATGGGAAATCCTCATGCGGTAACTATTGTTGACGACATTGAGCGAGCACCGGTCAGTCAGGTAGGGGCGATGATAGAGTCTCATCCCCAGTTCCCGGAAAAAGTAAACGTAGGGTTCATGCAAATAGTCAGTCGTCGCCGCATCAACCTGAGAGTGCATGAACGCGTGGTTGGAGAGACAAGAGCATGTGGCTCCGGCGCATGTGCAGCCGTTGTTGCTGGTCGAATGCAAGGTTTACTCGATGACAAAGTAGACGTTTATCTTCCTGGTGGCAGCTTGACCATCGAATGGCAGGGCGACCAATCGCCGGTCATAATGACGGGTCCTGCAAACAGAGTTTATGAAGGTCGATTGCAAATTTAGTATTATCAACGTTGAGGCACAGGGTAAGCCATCATGAAGTCAAAACATAAAACCGATGAACCCGAACTTACCGGCGCTAACGTCGCAGAGTATCTGGCCGCGAATCCAGATTTTTTTACTGATCGGGATAGCCTGCTCGCCACGATGACGCTGCCGCATCAACAGGGCGGCGCTGTGTCTTTGGTAGAGCGGCAAGTTTCTGTTTTACGTGATCGAAATAGATCGACCAAAAATCATCTAGATGAATTGCTCAACGCAGCTAGGAGAAACAATGAAATCTTTGACAGTTGTCAAAGGTTGACTCTGTCATTGCTAGAAGCGAAA
>CBFHOH010000001.1:186651-189062 GCA_965657335.1 Candidatus Azotimanducaceae bacterium | reverse complement strand
ATTTTCGGTGATGATCCGGAGCAAATTAATCACTATACAAGCAGAGTCCCCCTCGCCGCAGCGAAAGAACATGTCGGCGATCTGCTGAAGGGTACAAAACCAACGCTGGGTATACTCAGGCCATCAGAACAGGACTTTCTGTTCGGTGATACTAGTCAAGAAGTTAAGTCTGCAGCGGTGCTTCCAATTAGAACGCGTAGCATGAATACAGACTCAACTTTTGAACATATTCAGATCGCTCTTTTATCTATCGGCAGCAACCAAGAAGACTATTTTGACGCATCTATGGATACACTTTTTATTGGTTTTGTTGCCGATGTGTTAGCAAGACTGTTACCGCTTCACGCGTCAGTTGCGAACGCACCACCAGCAAAGCGTCTTGGAGAATGATTCCCAGTGCCGGTTTTCGAGACAGACTCACTAGAACCTCTCGTTGAGCAGTTTCTGGTTCACTTAACGACGGTACGCCAGCTCTCACAACACACGATAAAAAGCTACCGCACCGATCTGGCGCGACTCATTGAGTTCTGCCAGGAAAACAACATCACTTCATGGCAGAAACTTCAATCACACGACCTGAGGCGTTATGTCGCTTTAGCGCATCATGCTGGTATCTCCGGAGCAAGCCAGCAGCGCAGGCTATCAACATTCAGGACATTCTATAATTTCCTGATCAAGGAGGGATTGACTCGAGCGAATCCTGTGCTCGCTGTGTCTACACCAAAATCCGGCAAACGCCTGCCGAAAACACTTGATACTGATCAAGTCAATCAGCTACTGAATGTAAAAACTTCGAAGTGGCATGCAATCAGAGATAGCGCGATGCTTGAACTCTTTTATTCCTCGGGCTTAAGACTATCTGAGCTCGTTGGTATTGATTTACAAAACATTAACCCTACCGATGGATCCGTGCTTGTCACAGGTAAAGGGAACAAACAGCGACTCCTACCCGTTGGCAAAAAAGCGAGACAGGCTATTCTTAACTGGCTGAAAATTAGGGAGGACCTTCCCGTAAAGAAAACGCAGATTAATGACCAGAGCGCACTGTTTCTCAGCGAGCGAGGAAACCGCATTAGTGCAAGAAACGTGCAGGCTAGAATCCGTTACTGGACATCACGACAAGGTATTCCCGGAAATATTCATCCGCATATGCTTAGGCATTCTTTTGCAAGCCACATGCTTGAGTCGAGCGGTGATCTGAGAGCTGTGCAGGAGCTACTCGGTCACGCTGACATTTCAACAACCCAGATCTACACGCATCTGAATTTTCAGCACTTAGCAGATGTATACGATAAAGCACATCCGCGAGCCCAGACTAAAGCAAAAAACCCTAACGACTCCGGTGGTGCGAATGATTAAAGTAATTGGATTTGACCTTGATGATACGCTCTGGGCAACCAAGCCGACGATCTTAAGAGCAGAGAAAAGGCTGAACGAGTGGCTTAAAACAACAGTGCCACAACTGAGTCATACCGCCGAATCGATGCGCGAACTAAGACACGTCATCACCGACCGAGAGCCTGAGCTCAAGAAAAAAATTACTGAACTGCGCCGGCGAATAATTGAACACGCGCTTGAACTCAGTGAAGTAAGCCCCTCTGAGGCTACTGAGTTGTCGCACCAAGCGATTGAAGTTTTTTTGATCGCACGTAATCAGGTAGAGTTTTTCGAAGGTAGCCTCGACACCCTTGCACATCTCTCAACACGCTATACCTTGGGTGCGCTTTCAAACGGCAATGCCGACATCAAACGCATCGGTCTCGACAACTATTTTTCTTTTGCATTTTCGGCGGAGCAAGTTGGGGCACCCAAACCAGCACACGATCTCTTTCATGCGGCGCTAAATCACAACAATATCGAGCCAGCTCAAATGGTTTATGTAGGCGATGACCCCGTGCTTGATATAGATGCAGCCAATCGAGCTGGGTTACACACCGTTTGGCTGAGGTCTGAGACCAAGCCTAATCCAGGCGCAACACAAGCAGATCAGGTCATAGATCTAATTGAAGATCTGCCCGCAGCCATTGAAAAGCTGCTCAGATAGCCTTTAAAAAATAGCACTAACTAGCACGATTTTTTTCGATAAAGGCCTTAAGCGCGTCTTCGTCAACCTCGAGTTTACTTTTTCTAGTTTCAGCGCCTTTTAGCGCCTCCAACGTCGGATGCACCGCGTGAACTTCCGGTAATGCCAATTTTATCGCGGCATCAAATTTGGCAGGGTGCGCTGTTGAAAGATGGATTATCGGCACCTCCGTGCGACCGAGCGTTTTACCTACGTGCAAACCTACTGCTGTGTGCGGGTCAGCAATATAACCCTCACTTTCGTAAATTTCCTGTATTGCAGCGAGCGTTTGCTCGTTAGAGGCTGAACCTGCAGCAAAGGTTTGATCAAATGACGGCGTATTAAATTT
>CBFHOH010000001.1:173524-186348 GCA_965657335.1 Candidatus Azotimanducaceae bacterium | reverse complement strand
CGTCTGCGGCTGTTGCTGTTTTAACTGAAAATAGGCAGAGAAAAAGTAGACGATTTGCGCAAGTATTCTCGCCCAATTAACAGAGTTTACCGCTCCCAATTGGTACTGTTGTTTAAAAGGAAGGTCTGAGAAAACCGACTTAAGCAACGCTTGGCAATCATCAAAGCTGCCATCAACTGCAATATTGTGAACATTATTATCAAGCACAGACGTCATCTGCAGTTCCTGCAACTCGCTGGTCTTGCCTTCAGGAAACATAATGAAAATATTGATTTTGTCCTTTCCCCGGACTCCTGCAATTGCCGCGCTGCCAGTATCACCGCTAGTCGCGCCAACAATGTTAAGTTCACCTCCTGTTTCCATGAGTATATGTTCGAAAACATTACCCAGAAATTGCAAAGCGACGTCTTTAAAGGCCAGCGTCGGTCCGTGGAATAATTCTAAAATATAGGTATCACCCACCCTATTCAGCGGCGTGACTCGCTCATCGGTGAACGTTGAGTAGCTTCGGTCAATGATTCCACCGAGCTCATCGGCTGAGATATCATCGATATACAAAGCCATTACTTTTTTGGCCAGTTCGGAATAGGACAAGGACTGCCAAGCTTCCAGATGTTTTGAGACATCAGGCACCGACTCTGGCAGCAGCAAACCACCATCAGTGGCTAAGCCCATTAGCACGGCTTCGGTAAAGCTTAAATCTGAAACCTGGCCCCGGGTACTTTTATATCGCATTAGATTTCAGCGTTCCTTCTGGATGACGAGATTTGTTGGCTATGCTGATTCGCACAGCGGAAAATGGAATTATATGTTAGTCACTACCCTGAAGAGAAATGCCTGTAGAGAATCCATCAGATCGAGAGAATTATGAGCGGACAAAGTTGATGAAGCTGCAGCCAAGCTTCTCATGGGGTCTGAGACGATTTACTCGGTGCTTGCACACGCCGCCTTCAGCACTTGCCAAGTTCGTTGATGCTCAGCGCTCGAAAAGGGCAGGGTCCGCTCCAATGTTACTAAACGGCGTCGCCTCCAGTTTCGCCTGTCCGGATTCGGATAATATCCTCCAGATGGGACACAAAGATTTTCCCGTCTCCAACTTTGCCTGTATTGGCGGCTGACGTAATCGCTTCAATGACGCCCTCAAGGGTGTCATCAGCAATGGCCACTTCAATTTTTACTTTCGGGAGAAAATCTACGACATACTCTGCACCTCGATAGAGTTCTGTATGCCCTTTTTGACGTCCAAAGCCCTTCACTTCCGTCACCGTCATACCTTGTACGGATATTTCAGCCAAAGCCTCTCTCACATCGTCGAGTTTAAATGGCTTGATGATTGCTGTGACTAACTTCATGTTTACTCCCTTAAGTGGAAACCAGAGAAGCCACCAAGCGTGAGGGCTTCAATTACGATGGCTTCTTAATCAGGTTTGAAATGTATCTAATCTGCCTTCCCATTACCATGCGCCAAGGCAATTAACCGTCAAAAATTTACAGGCTTCGCGGTCATGACAAGCGATTGAGGGCATAGCTACCCCTGATTTCCCACAAACTAACGGGCGATTGCCCACATAACCCCACCATGCTCCCCACTACAATAAGCCAATCTGCTTGTTAAGCGCAGATCTTGCCGACAGAACGCTCACGAGGATCAATAGCATGCCATTTGCCTTCACTTTTTCACGCGCGGAAGTTGGCATAGAAGCTCCAATAATTACAGTCGAGGTTGATATATCTCAGGGTCTACCACAAATTCAAATTATTGGCTTGCCAGAGGCCGCTGTTAAAGAGGCAAAAGACCGGGTTAAGGCCGCCATTGTGAATGCGGGTTTTAAGACACCCCAACGGCGGGTAACGGTGAATCTTGCACCTGCTGACTTGCCAAAACAAGGAGGACGCTACGATCTTGCCATCGCAGTATGCATTCTCGCAGCTAACGGTGATGTACCCCTTTTGGCTATTCGCAATCTCGTATTTCTGGGTGAGCTTGCACTAGATGGAGAACTACGTGCTGTGAAGGGCGTACTTCCGGCTGCGGTCAGATGCAGAGAAAATAACAACGAGCTCATCGTGCCTGTTGCTAACGAAACAGAAGCCGCTTTGGTAGACGACGTTAGCGCGTTCGCGGCGCGCTCTTTGCTGGATGTTGTGAGCCATTTGCATGGCACTGCTGCACTGCCAGGGGTCAAAAGATCAAAGAAATCTGACATTCAGACATCGAGCAGAAAATTATCAGACGTTTTCGGCCAGGACTTAGCCAAACGTGCGCTAATTATTGCCGCGGCGGGAGGGCATAACCTCTTAATGTCAGGACCACCCGGAACAGGTAAGACGATGCTTGCATCGCGCCTTATCGACCTGCTACCGCCTTTGTCCCGTAAAGAGCAATTGGAAGTGGCGGCAGTTCAATCGGTTTCTAGCCACGTCAGTGCCAAAGCGCCCGTAGACGCTGCAAACTGGGGCATGCGTCCCTTTCGGGCGCCACATCATACGGCGTCGGCGGTCGCTCTCGTCGGTGGCGGTAACCCGCCCAAACCAGGTGAGATCTCGTTGGCACACCGAGGGGTTCTTTTTCTAGACGAACTACCGGAGTTTCCAAGACAAGCACTGGAGGTGTTACGAGAGCCGCTCGAATCAGGCAAGATCATTATCAGCAGGGCACACCATCAAGTCGAGTATCCGGCAGCTTTTCAGCTCGTTGCAGCGATGAATCCCTGTCCCTGCGGTTACTTTGGCGATGACGTTCACGAGTGCCGTTGTGCACCGATGACGATACAAAAGTACCGTTCTAAAGTCTCGGGTCCACTGCTCGACCGCATTGATCTACATGTAAATGTTACGGCAATACCGGTTAACGAATTAGTGACGACAAGTGATCAAGCGAAAAGCAAAGACATCGAGACGATTAAGCGTATCGCAGTGAGCCAAAACCGAATGATTGAGCGCGCTGGAAAAGTAAATGCGCTGCTCGACAGTAAGGAAGTAGAGGCCGAATGCAATTTAGGCTCAGCGAGCAGGTCACTCCTGAGTGCGGCGATTGACCGCATGGGGCTATCAGCGAGAGGCTACTTCAGAGTTCTTAAGGTAGCCCGGACAATTGCAGACCTCGCCGAGCAGGCTGATGTATCCAGCGCACACCTGACGGAGGCGCTGGGCTACAGAATTCAGCATTAGATAGGTTTAACGGGGAGATTCCGTGCTTACTTAGATTCAGCAACCATGTAATCAACGACGGCGTTCAATTCGTCGTCAGAGCATGTGAAACACATACCTCTGGCTGGCATACCTGGAGCAAGACCGTTGATACCACTGTCGTAGAGCGTTTCCATACCTTTAGCGATGCGTGGCTCCCATGCGGCTGCATCACCCAGTTTTGGCGCGCCGGCTAAACCGATTGCGTGGCACGTGGCGCAGGCTTTTGAGTAGGTCTCTGCCGGGCTGTCGGCTCCACCGGCAACAGCAACAGCACTTGACGTCATCACCGCACTGCCACAATCTTCACCTTCAACACAAACAGAACCCACTCGCTCGAGGCGGCTTGCGATTTCATCTTCTGTCGTCCCAGCGAATGACGTTTGCACGATACACAGCGAAGCGAGACAAACACACCACATAAACTTTATACTTTTCACAACAATTTCTTCCTGAGTAACTCAAATTTTAATCGCCGCAATTTTGTTGACATACTTCAGCGATTGACCGCGGCGATTATACATCAGTATATACGCATAAACACTAGCCTGGATTACCCCAACCGCCGTCATTCAGCTCCCGGTTTGGGCTAAACTGGAAAACGTTTGAGGTGCCGCCTTCCACAACTGATTGTTCTGAAACCAATGTCAAAATCGCCCTGTCTCTAAATTCAGACAAGCTTTCAGCGCCGATATTGATCATCGTGCTTTTTAATTTATATAGCGTGGCCTCCAGCGCTTCACCCAGTGGTCCCACCAAGGGAACATAGGCGTCTACACCCTCTTCGAAGACCATTTTTCGCGTATCCATGCCCTCGCTGTAACGTTGCCAGTTCTGCGCACGCCGAGTCCCTTCACCCCAGTAGGGCTTATACATCTGTCCGTTAATTGTCGTCTTTGGGCTTGGACTTTCCTCCGTCATCGCAAAATAGCGACCCATCATCACAAAGTCAGCACCCATCGCCAACGCCAGTACAATCTGAGTGTCACTCGCCAAACCACCATCAGAACAAATAGGTATATATCTACCGGTTTCTTCAAAGAAAGCATCCCTCCTAGCAGACACCTCTTGCAACGCCGACGCCTGACCTCTACCGACACCCTTTTGCTCCCTTGTGATACAAATCGAGCCGCCACCGATACCGACCTTGATAAAATCTACGCCCCTATTTCCTAGTGCGTCATCGGCAACCAGGTAGTCAAAGCCTTCAGCGGAAACTACATTTCCTCCGCCGATGACAATTTCATTGCCAAACTTCTCTCTAATCCAATTAATGCCATCTCGCTGAAACTCGCTAAACCCATCGGAGGAGTCAAAACAAAAAGCGTCAGCACCCGCCGCGAGCAACGCCGGCACACGTTCTTCGTAATCGTGGGTATTGATCGCGGCACCAACACACAGTCTCTTTGTATCATCAAGCAGTTCGAGTGGATGGAGCCTATGATCTTCATAGTCTTTCTTGAAAACCAGCGCCGTCAAATTTCCCTGGGGGTCAAGAATAGGTAGGCAATCTTTTTTATGTTTGTGCAGGAGCGAATTGGCTTCTTTCAAACTAATGCCATCAAGGCCGTGTATCACGCTAGACAAGGGCGTCATATGATCTTTCACCAGACCATTCAAATCATCCTCAAACTCCCAAAAGTCCTTATCGGTGATAATGCCTTCAAAGCTTCCAGTGGCTGACCCATCAGCAGTCACCGGTATTGTTGAATGACCGGTTTGCTTCATTAATTCAACGACTTCAGACAATGTCGCCTGCGCTGTCACATTTGAATCACTCTGAACAAAACCCGCTTTATGCGTTTTTACCTGATGGACAATCTCAGCCTGCGCCTCGATAGGCTGAGAGCAAAAAACAAATCCGAGTCCGCCCTGACGTGCTAACGCGACACACAACTTCGTACCTGACACTGCTTGCATACAAGCTGAAACGACCGGCACATTAATTGAAAAGCGGGGCGCTTGACCCTTTTCGACCGCCGATAATGGGGACCCAAGACCAATTTTGTCCGCCACCTGACCTTTTTTGGTAAGTCGTGGAATCAACAGATATTCAGAAAAAGTACGAGAAATGTCATTCAATATGGTCGCCATATCAGGCTCCTGTCAGTCGGGTGCGGTTCAGTTGATAACAAATAAACCATCGTGCGGAATACTCCGACATACGATCCGTAATCGATAAAAACGAGGTTATTTGAGTTCCGGCTCGTGCATAAACTAGCGGCGAGCGAGGGGAGGAGGAAAATCTCTTAAAACAAAAAAAATCTGGACATCTATATTTCGCCATGGCGAATTTTAGTCAAATAAGCACGTGGATTCAACGATACCGTGTGGGGATATTGACGTCTGATCTCAACAATTAGGGCCTAATCGCACAGCAAATCGCGAATTTATTAATTAAATACTTTAGTATTTGCCTATAAACTGTTGATTATAGTCGATAATTTTGTATCATTGCCTATGAACCCACAGCTCAATAATTTTCGGTTGGACGCTGACGCTACCTATGAATAAATCCGAACTTATTAAAAAGATGACTGAGCGGCTTGATCAGCTCACCAGCAGAGATGTCGACCTTGCGGTTCATAGCATCATTGAAATCATGTCTGACTCACTGGCAACTGGCGAAAGAATTGAGATACGTGGATTTGGTACCTTCTCCAATCACTACCGCAAACCACGCACCGTCCGTAATCCAAAGACCGGAGAAATTGGCATATTCAAGCCAGGAAAATTCGTTCCACACTTCAAGCCCGGAAAAGATCTTAAACGCCGAGTAGACGAATCAAGAGAAGATCTTCACACCGAGGAAAATGCCGAACAAATTTCGCCATCGCCCATTTCTTAGATTGATTTGAGTTGATGTTTTAGTATTTTTCCCGATGGTGCGGTGGGCAACTGATCAAGAATCTCAATCCTTCCGGGAACCTTGTATCCTGAGAGCGAACTCCGGGCATAATCAATAAGCTCTGCCGGTTTAATGCTCCTTCCTTCCACAGGTTGAATGTAAGCAACAATGACCTCGTCTCCCTCAACATCTTCGCCTAGCACCGCGCAGAGGCTGACATCCGGGTGACTTGAAAGCACAGCTTCAACTTCAGGAGGGTAAACGTTAAAACCCGATCGAATAATAAGCTCCTTGGCACGACCGGCGATATGGATGGCACCTGTCTCATCTATCGACACCAGATCACCTGTATTGAACCAATCATCAATCAGCACCTCAGCAGTCTGTTCCGGTTTCCTGAAATACCCTTTCATGATGTTTGGCCCCTTGACCCAAAGCTCGCCCACTTGGTTTTTCGGCAGCATCTCACCCATTTCACTCAACACTTTGGTTTCCACTCCTGGCAATGGATAACCCACAGAGCAGTTATCAAGCGGCAGGTAGAGTCTGGTTTGACTGATTGTCGGACCGGTCTCCGTCAGTCCATAACCATTATGAATCGGGAGACCAAATTTTTGCTCTACCCGAGATTTCAGATCAGGATCCAGAGGCGAGCCGCCAGAGAACATGAATCTTAATTTGCCCGCCTGCCAATCAGGCAAATCTTTAAGCCTTTCCAGCATCAGTGCAAACATCGTCGGTACACCTAAGAAACCGACAAGGTTATGCTCAACTATTGCTCTAATAGCCTTTCCTGCATCGAATCTAGATACGAGATGAATACAGCCACCACCTAGCAGTACCGCAGCGCTTACAGCAGAAAGCCCAAAAGCATGAGACATAGGCAACACACCATAAACGGCGTCACCTGGCGAAATACCCCGCAGTTTTCCTGATATGAAAGCGACAAAGGAGAGATTCTGGTGGGTCAGCATAACCCCTTTGGGACGACCGGTTGTCCCAGTCGTGTAGATCATTGCTAACACCTGTTCCGCAGGGTCGGCGTGTACCGTCTCAGGCAAAGTCTCAAATTTCTCTGAAGTTGCGACTTGCGCGAATGACAATCGATCTATCGATGCACTATGGCGTTTTCCGTGCGCTTGCGCGTCCGATGAATCATCAGTCGTGAATACTAGGAGTCTCGGATCACAGTCTTCCTGGATCAAACCAAGCTCTCGTTCACTTAATCGCGCATTGATGACAGCGGCAATCGCATTCATTTCGCTCAACGCAAGAAACAAACACATTAGCGCCGTGCCGTTTTCCGCAACCAGCATCACTCTATCGCCAGATCTAACGCCCTTGTTTTCCAGAAACTCGATGGATTCTGACACCGCTCGCTGAAGTGCTTTATAGGTCATCGTCGTGTCGTTTCCGACAACCGCGAGCGCATTGGGGCTAATCTCAGCCCATCTCAGAATAGAATGGCTGAGCCGTCGCGGTAGTTTGGAGAGGATTTCAGATCTAGGGCACCCAAGTACTTTCTCATCTTCGGTCCAAATCTGATTCAGCGTGACCACTTCTTGTCCCTACTTTCGCTGCGAATTAGGACTCTGCAGAGATTTGCTTGCGTTCTTTTTCTATCAGAAAATTTGCAATACGTATCATCTCAGTATTGCCGCCTGCCATACCGCCCTCGATGCGATACTTGCCGTTCACTATTAGCGCCGGCACACCGCTAGAACGATAAGCTCTTCCCCGTGCTTCAGCTTGTTGGGTGCTAGCGCGCACACCAAATGAGCTAAAAGTTCTCGCAAAGTCCTCTGGATCAACCCCATACTCGCCGAAAAACTCTGCAATTAATTTAGGATCGTTGAGCCGTCGACGCTCGCGGTGAATTGCATCAAATAGAGGTGCGTGAATCTTCTCACCTACTTTTAACGCTTGAGCAGTGTAGTAGGTCTGCGCCAACAACTGATAGGCTTTATTCCAGATCGCTGGCGTTCGATTAAACTCTACATCATCTGATAATTGGGATTCCCAAGCTTTGAGTAACGGATCGAATGCATAGCAGTGGTTACAGCCGTACGAAAAATACTCCGTTACTTCAACTTTGCCAGGATAACGCGTCTTTACGGGGACAGGTAACTCAACATAGTGAGTGCCTTCTTCGTATTGAACCGTCTCAACCGAGCTCTCTGCGTTAGCCAGCATGCAGAGACAAACTGCCCATAAGAAGATCAGTGGCTTAACAGGTGCTTTGAAATTGGTCATCTTTCGTTCCAGTTGGGTGCTTTAGGAGAAGTTTACAGGGTGAAGCCGTGGATGAGCTAGTCCAATCATCACAACGGCTTCAGAATCCGTTCAGGTTTATCGGCGAGGTGCTTAATCGGCTTTCAAAGAAATTTGAAATTGAATCGATGTGAGTAATTCAAGAAGGGGCTCAGCAGCCCCTTTTTACGTGTTTTCGAATCTCAACCAGCGGTTGCTCGGTGACGAAATGCGGGTGAGTTATTTTAACCCGTAGATGTAGCTTGATACGGCTTCAATCTCTTTATCGCTCAGATCCATCGCAGTCAATCTCATCATACGACTTTCGCCGTCGTTGTTTCGCGCACCACTACGAAATGCCTTGAGCTGAGTGCTCGTGTACTCTGGCCATTGTCCCGATAGCGCGGGGAAGGCGGCTGCACCGTTACCACCGCCATTTGGGGAATGGCAAGCTGTGCAGGCTGCAATATTCTTTCTCGCAACGCCTGCTCGATAAACCTTTTCTCCCAAAGCAACAAGATCTGCACTCGCAGCTCCGCCTTTAGGTTGCTGTGACGCGTAGTAGGCTGCAACGTCCATTATTTGCTGGTCCGAATAACCATCCAGCAGTCCTGTCATGGTGACCGCAGAACGGCGACCTTCTTTGATGTCCAGCATCTGTTTATAGAGGTATTTTTCGCCCTGGCCTGCGAGGCTCGGGAAGGCGCCTGCTGGACTATTGCCGTCTTGACCATGGCATGCACCGCATACCGCAACCAAATCCTGCCCACTTGCGGCGTTTCCGTCCGCAAACAGACCCGAAGAACCAAGCAACACCATAATTCCTAATAATATTCTCAACATGAGGTTTCCTAAAACAAATCTTTGCAATGCAGTGTAAAATAGCCGACGCATTATACAGTACGCGGCCCACAAGCCCAAAATACATTTTTAGTCAATATCGATTCGATCTTAAGCAAAACTGATTTGAGCGCTTTGTCTCGGAAATTAGGCACAGGGTAGCCAATCGGATAATCGTCTGAAATCTACTTCGCACAATCGACTCTAAAATAAGGAACAGCATGAGCGTTTCAAATCCACATCTTAAACTAGAGAATGCTACATTCGAGACAAGCGCAGCGACGCTTGCACAGTGTCCTATTGATGACAAACTCGAAATTGCTTTTTGTGGACGGTCAAATGCAGGCAAATCTAGCGCCATCAACTATCTCACCAGCAATAGAAAACTCGCCAGAACCAGTAAAACGCCTGGTCGAACTCAGCTAATCAACTTTTTTTCAGTATCAGAAGCATTCAGAATTGTTGATTTACCGGGGTATGGTTATGCAAAAGTACCCACAGCAGTGAAAAAAGACTGGCATAAAAATATCGACCAGTACCTGCAAAAGAGAGCAGCACTACGTGGCTTGGTGTTGATGATGGATATTCGGCATCCGTTAAAAGACTTTGATAAGACCATGATTGAGTGGTCATTAAACAGCCAAGTGAATCTGCACATACTTCTGACCAAGTGCGACAAACTCAAACGTGGTGCACAGTCAAAGGCCTTATTCGCCGTTCAAAAACAGCTACCAGATGGCGTTTCCGTCCAACTGTTTTCCTCAACTCATGCAACCGGGAAAGATCAGTTCCTGAAACAACTCCGAATATGGCTCAGTGATCTGATCGAAGAGTAGACAAGCCCTCTCATTTCGGGAGAAACATATCTACCTCGCACATCGCTAAACCGTTAGGCGGTATTCACCGCGGCAAAAGTTATGACAAAAAAAAGCTCCGGTCACTGTTGGGGAGGTTGTGACCGGAGCATGCGTCTTCGGTACTTTTGGGGAGAAATACCGGAGTTTTACCATCAATAAAAGTATTTGAGTGAAAAACTATCTACTTTTCGCTAAACACGTAATTAAGATGCGTCCTGTTTAAAAAAGTTCCAGCTAAATTTAATTTTTTCTCTTACGCGTATGCCTAGGATGGCTAAGGGTTCTGAAATTAAACCTCACTTTAGTCGTTAGATAGGTGTAAGCGCAGAAGCTTTATATCGACTAAGTATTCATAAAAAAAGGCTCTGGTCACAATTGGGGAGGATGTGACCAGAGCCTGCGTCTTCGGTTGTTTTTGGGGGAAAATGACCGAAGGTCTTACTATCAAACCGTAAAATAAACGCCCGGATATCGATAATGCTTTCGCGCGACGTTTAATTACGACTCACCCTTCTGGAAAAAGTTCAAAATACAGTGACAATATTTTTCTGCAGCTTTGTTTTGCGTCAGATACGTCACATAACTCCAAGGGTTGGTCGACGGTTTACTCGCTCTAATGCGCAACTTCCCAGTTGTCACCTACACCCGATTCAACAACAAGCGGAACATCGAGTTGCGCTGCCCCTGACATTTTCTCGTCTACGATCGCCATCACCTCCGGTACCAGATCTTCCCTGACCTCAAGTACTAATTCATCGTGCACTTGCATAATCATTTTTGCATCAGTGCCCGAGTCCATCAGCCACCCGTCTACATCAATCATTGCGAGCTTGATGATGTCAGCCGCACTGCCCTGCATCGGCGCATTTATCGCAGCTCGCTCGGCACCCTGCCTTCGTTGGAAGTTGCTTGCGGTGATATCCGGCAAGTAGAGCCGACGACCGAAGATCGTTTCAACATAACCGTTGCTTGCCGCTTCTTCTCTAACCCTGTCCATGTAGGCTCTTACGCCAGGGTAACGCTCGAAATATAAATCGATATAATCCTGCGCGTCTCCGCGGGCAATTGACAATTGACGAGCGAGTCCAAAAGCCGACATGCCGTAGATCAAACCGAAGTTGATCGCCTTAGCACTTCTCCGTTCGAAATCCTTTACCTGTTCTATCGGGCTACCAAAAACTTCCGAAGCTGTTGCGCTATGAATATCGAGTCCATGCTTGAAAGCATTTAACAATCCATCGTCCTTTGACAGATGCGCCATGATGCGGAGTTCAATCTGAGAATAATCGGCGGCAATTAGTTTGTAGCCCGGCGCCGCAACAAATGCCTTTCTCACTCTGCGGCCTTCTTCCGTTCTTATTGGGATGTTTTGTAAATTAGGGTCTTTGCTAGACAATCTGCCAGTTGCCGCTACCGCTTGATGATAGGACGTGTGGACCCGACCCGAGGATGCGTGTACCTGCTTAGGGAGTTGATCAGTGTAGGTTGACTTCAGCTTGGTCAATCCGCGGTATTCCATGATTACCTTTGGCAGCGGATAGTCGTGCGCCAGCTCCTGGAGGACTGGTTCTGCGGTGGAAGGCTGCCCTTTAGGCGTTTTTCTGATAACGGGCAGCTTTAACTTTTCGAAAAAAATCTGCTGCAACTGTTTTGGCGAGCCAAGGTTAAAAGTTTCATCCGCCAACGCATGCGCTTCCTTCTCCAACTCATCAATACGTACAGCTAATGCTTTGCTTTGCTCGGCGAGAAGACTTGTATCAAGCAGTACACCGTTTCTCTCGATCCTAGAGAGCACATCGACAAGAGGTAGTTCAATTTTTTCAAACACCGAACGAAGACTTTCGCTCTCCGACAATCGAGGCCAGATTGCCTGATGCAACTGCAGTGTAATATCAGCGTCTTCAGCAGCGTACTCACCGGCAACTTCTAGTTTAATCTGGTTGAATGTCAGTTGCTTTGCACCTTTTCCTGCAATGTCCTCGAAGTGGACTGTGGTTCGTCCCAAGTACTTCAAAGCCAGATCATCCATATTGTGACGAGAGGCAACGGAGTTCAGCACATATGATTCCAGCATGGTGTCAAATGCTAAACCCTTTATTTCGATACCATACTTTCCCATCACACTCATGTCGTACTTCATGTTTTGACCGACTTTCCTGATGCCCGGATCTTCAAGGATTGGTCTAATGCCTTCTAATACAGTTTCAAGAGATAGTTGGGTTGGTGCTCCTTCATAATTGTGAGCAATAGGCACGTATGCTGCCTCACCGGCTTCGACAGCAAAAGAGACACCCACCAGCTCAGCGGCCATATAGTCCAAACTAGTGGTCTCGGTATCAAAAGCGATCAATTCTGCCGAGGAGAGCTTTTCAAGCCAACGCTCAAACTCCGCGGTTTCAAACACTACATCGTAATCGCGACTCACCTCGATTTGCGCGGCTTCAGGGGCAAGGGGCGCATTTTCTTCAGTGCCAACCGTTAACTCCTCAGTCCATTGGCGGAACTCATATTCCGTATAAAGTGTTTTTAGGGCTACCTCGTCGGGCGCGCGCGCATGCATTTCGTTGATATCTACATCGAGTTCAACGTCCAGTTTTATCGTGGCTAACTGATATGACAAAGGTAGATGCGCCAGAGATTCACGCAAGTACTCGCCTACCTTGCCTTTTATCGTGTCGGCATTTGCCATCACACCTTCCAACGTGCTGTGTTCGGTGAGCCATTTGACCGCTGTTTTGGGGCCACATTTTGGCACACCCGGGATGTTGTCAGCTGTGTCACCAACAAGCGCAAGATAGTCGATAATCTGGTCTGGTCTCACCCCAAACTTTTCTACGACC
>CBFHOH010000001.1:171108-173409 GCA_965657335.1 Candidatus Azotimanducaceae bacterium | reverse complement strand
TTGCTTGAACAGCCATTGTCCCGATAACATCATCAGCTTCGACGCCGCTTATACTGATGAGCGGTAGCCCAAGCGCTTTGATGATTTCATGAATTGGCGCAATCTGTTCTCTCAGGTCATCTGGCATTTTCGCACGGTTGGCTTTGTATTCTGGATACAACTCGTTTCGAAACGTGTTGCCCTTAGCATCAAATACAACAGCTATCGCACTGTCGGGATAATCCAACACCAATTTCTTAATCATAGCGACGACACCCTTGATCGCCCCAGTGTTCGCACCCTTGGTGCTCATAAGATTCGGAAGTGCATGGAATGCGCGAAAGAGGTAGGATGATCCGTCGACCAGCACCATTGGTTTAGAGTTTTTCATAAAAATTCACTGTTGAATTTGATTGCTCGAACCTTACTTTGAACGACAGGATCTTTTCAATGGCTCTGCGTAATCTTATTAGTCTACCTAACCACCAATTTAATACGATGGGCCTTGCAGGCGTTATTTTCTCACTCGCGCTTACTACGGCGACGACCGCTAGCGCAGCTGCTGAAGAAGTTTTTCTCTCTCCCGAGACCGAGGAAACCGGTCCAGATGTTGAAATTGTTATTGGTGAAACAAAAACTGTTTACGAGTACCGCTCAAACGGCGTTCTGATCGCCATCAAAGTCGTGCCAAAATCAGGTCGCCCCTATTACATGGTACCAGCAGACGGTTCACCCCACTTTGAAAGCCTAGATCACGCCAAGGCTCTTTATCCGCAGTGGGTATTATTTGAGTGGTAAACAAATCATCAACTAGTATATTTATCAATGGCAGCATTCACACAGTTTAGTCAAACCTCTCTCGAGCGTTATCTTGCGATGTTTGATATCGGCGAGCTGGTATCTTACGAGCCAATCACGGGCGGCATCGAAAATTCTAATTACTTCGTGACGCTTGATAGCGATGGCTTTGAAACGGAATACGTTCTGACAATAGCAGAGTCGCTAGATTTTAATGAGGTGTCTTTTTTCGGTCGGCTTTTGGATCAATTGAACAACAAAAACCTGCCAGTTCCCGGCCCACTTCGAACGCTGGACGGCATGTCGAGCACGATTTTTTGCAAAAAACCAACATGGTTGTTCCCGAAGTTACCGGGCGCCCACCCCACTGTCGCTTCAGCTTCTCATTGCACCACTGTCGGCAAACTCATCGCAGATATTCATGCAGCATCTACCACCGCAAGCTATCATCGTGCTAACCCCTATGATGCGGATTGGGCCCAACAGACACTACATGCGAAGCAGAACGAGCTGAATGAAAACGACTATGCCATGCTTGGGGACGTGTTGAGGCTTTATCGCGATGCTGTTAACAAAACGCTCGACCTTCCAAGCGGTATCATCCATGGCGACTTGTTCATGGACAATACGATGTTCGAAGGAAATGAGCTGACCGGTGTCATCGACTTTTACCACGCCTGTGAAGACTATCTTATTCAGGATGTTGCAATAGCATTACTCGTCTGGTGTACAACCGATGATGGCCTCATCAATGAAGAATTCGCACAAGCAATGCTTCGAGGCTACGAAAGTGTGCGCTGTTTGACCAGCGACGAAAGGGCGTGCTTGCCTATTTTCTGTAAAACAGCGGCCTCACGATTTGTGCTTACGAGGCTGCTGAGCGGCGAAGGGCAAAATTATCTTAAGGATCCGCAGGAATTTTTGAGCATTCTTCGTCAACTGCCCTAGCAACACGCTATCGCTGGAGGGAGTTGACAATTGTCGCAATTTTTTCAGCCTGATGCGGCGCTTTGATAAAACCGACATATTCCCCTTGAGGACTCACCACAACAATGCTGGCGCTATGATCAACTAAGTAAGTTCCAGGTGCAGGTCCCGGCACTTTGCCAAAGGCCACGTTTACATTGGTCGCAAGCCCGACGATCTGATCAAATTCCCCCGTATAACCTTGAAATAAGGGATTAAAACCGACCAAATACTGCTTTAGCAATTCCGGCGTATCTCTTTCAGGATCTACACTCACCAATATTACGCGAGGTCGCTTTTCAACTTTCTTCATTGCCTGATTGAGCACGCCCAATGTCGTCGGACAAATATCCGGACAGTAAGTAAAGCCGAAAAAAAGCAGCGACCACTGACCTTTGAGAGCTGACAGTCCAACAGACTCACTATTCTGATCCGTCAGTTGAAAGGGCCTGATTTCACGGCCCTTGGTAAAACCAAAATATCCCAATTCCTGATACTGCATTTCCGAAAGCTGCTTTGGCGCAAGGAAACTGTACAGGAATAATCCTAGGATGAGCG
>CBFHOH010000001.1:170497-171000 GCA_965657335.1 Candidatus Azotimanducaceae bacterium | reverse complement strand
AACTATCAAAACAAGGTCAGATGTTGTACCGGTAAAATGTAGTGGTCAAGCAACAGTGCTAAGAAAAGGAGTCCAAGATACAAGATTGAATATCGGAATGTATCCATCGGCGCTTTCCTGTTGTTTCCCTGATACAACACCAAACTCCAGTAGAGGAAACCGGCGCCCAATGCGAGCGCCGATATGAGATAGAGGATATTGCTCATCCCGATCAGGAAAGGAAGAATTGAAACGATGATCATGATAATTGTGTAGAGCAATATATGCAGCTTTGTATATGCTTCACCATGCGTGACTGGCAACATTGGGATATCCACCTTCTTGTAATCTTCCATGCGCTCGATCGCCAGCGCCCAGAAATGCGGCGGTGTCCAGGCGAAGATGATGAGTACTAACAGCAATCCCCCGGGATCAATCGAGTTTGTTACCGCTGTCCACCCAAACAGTGGAGGTGCCGCACCAAAAATCCCACCAATCACAATATTCTGCGGCGTTGCTCTTTT
>CBFHOH010000001.1:159411-170338 GCA_965657335.1 Candidatus Azotimanducaceae bacterium | reverse complement strand
CGGTCTATTTCGCGTTCTCGCCATGACCGTATCAATTCTCACGTCCATCAGGTGATTCATCGCAGCCGCTGAACCCGCCACCAGTGCGATACCCAAATTACCAAAGATCAAGATATTCCAAGGCACCATGCCCGGTGTGGCCAAAAACATACCCACCAATGAACACAGGAGCATAAGCAATACGACCCGTGGCTTGCACATCTCTAGATAATCTCGCCATTCCGGAGAAGTTTGACTCAGTGGGTTGTCCAGTAAGGTATTGGAGTCTGATTCTGACACGGCTTAAAATCCGGTGTTGTAAGATAGGGGGCGCATATTACTAAAATCCTCAGTACTTTTCAGTGGTTTAGAATCTCTCTCGCAAATTCTTCGTCTAGCCCTGCTCGCGGCACTCGGAGCCTCACGTGGCAGTAAAACAAAAGTTTACCCACGCGCTGATGAGTGGATTAACCGATATTTGAAGCCTTGAGTAGATGTTTTATGTCCTTGAGCATCGGTTTGCCAGCTTTATCGATTGTATAGAACATCATAATGTTGCCATTCGGGTCCATTAGCAGGATGTAAGGATCTCCTGGCGGCCGACCTAGCAATGGTTCCACCAGCGTATTAATCGCAACGCCGCTGTTAGAGATAAGTCTTGCATGTTGGTGCTCTTGCTGGAGCAAAGTCTCGAATTCACTGGAGATATTCGTTGTGCCGCTTAATACAATGCGTTCAATGCGGCCAGACTCTTTGCCCAGCGCGGTTTTAACCTGACGGGTGTAATACAACGCATCGATGCACCCCTGATGACAGTCGCTGCCCACAGGGATAACAAGCAACCATCGGTCACCTTCAAACAATGATTTATGGTCAATGCCGACCTTGCTTGCTTGAATCGGCGGTAGCAGCAACTCGCCTTGATTAGTAGTAGTAGCAGGAATCCACTCAGGTTTTACAAAGAACACGACATAAGCAAGCACGAAAGGTGCCACGGACATGAGAAAAAGTGCCGATAACTTCATACGAGTTTTAGTCAAAGACCCTTCCGCCTCTTTGTCTAACTGGGTCGCCTCGTCGTTCATTTTAGACTCCTTTTTCATCTTGAGTTGATTGCTGTTTAAGTGCAAGCCGAATAAAAAGAACCAAAATAGCAAGGGCCATCAGGAACCACTGAATAGCGTACCCCGTATGTTTTTCAGGCATGATATTCGCCAAGATCCAATTTCTTGGTAAACCATTAGGGTCGCCAACGGTCAATCGTATTAGGTAAGGGTAGACCATGCTTGCTTTGGCGCCGATTGAAGGGTCTCCGGCTGCCAGAAATTCTGGCGCAGCTCGCTGGGCGATTCGGACTTGTCCTTGCTCAATGCCAAGCGCGTCAGCATTTTCGGCTGTAACGATCGGTACAGGGGCTATTAGGGAAGCGTTATCGTAACGGCGAGCGTATATGTGGCCCGTCAGACTATTTGTCGCTGCGTTTATCGGAGGCATTTCGGGGATTTCAGTTCGTGTCCTCGCCATCGCAACAAAACCGCGATTAACTAAGAAGAGACGGTTCGTGTTGGCTTCTTTAAACCAAACGAGCAGGTCGAATCCGACTTTTCCTCCAAACACCACGTTATCTAGCAAAATAGCACTACCCGGCAAATATTCTCCTCGCAAACGCACAGGTATTCCGTCTACCTCATCCAACGAGTTTCCTGGGTCTTTTACGTTTTCGACGGGCCGTTGGTTTCTTTTTTCTTCAAGTGTCGTAAGCATTTCGACCTTTTGCGCCGCGCGATCCATTTGCCAAAAGCCCAGCGAGGTAAAAGTACTAAAAAATACCACACAGAAAATCATCATTCGCCAATCTATCATCCCAATACCGGCGATCAGCTTCATGAAAAATTGACGATCATTGGCAGTAGCTCTACTCGTCATTTGATCTGTACAATAGTTAGCATCGTATTTAGTTCCAAAATCCTACCCAACTTTGGTGAGTAATTTATGTGGTTAAAAGTCGTTATCGTGCTGCTGTTTATCGGAAACATTCTGGCGCTAGGGCGCGCCTTCTATACCCTCGTGGTAGATCAGGGACAGGCCGGTAAGCGCACAGCCAACTGGTTGTTTATACGCGTTACCCTCGCTGGACTATTACTCGTCGCCGTCACTTATGGCCTCTGGTCAGGCGAATTGGCGGTCTCTTCTCCCTGGTACCAATAATTCCCGCTTAAGAATCCGATCAAAAAAAAGGCTCCTAAACAGGAGCCTTATTAACCATTACTTTGTTCTAGCTACCTAATATATAGACAAATACAAACAGCCCGATCCATACCACGTCGACGAAGTGCCAATACCAAGCCGCCGCCTCGAAGCCAAAACAGTCATCGTCACGGAAGTGCCCCTTAATCGCTCGGCCTAGCATGACTGCTAGCATAAAAGTACCTAACGTAACGTGAGCGCCGTGGAAGCCTGTCAGCATGTAAAATGTCGTACCATAAATTCCAGCATTCAGCGTTAAACCTAGCGCCTCGTATGCATGATAGTACTCGTAAGCCTGGCAGAATAGGAACGCCACACCAAGTGCCACAGTGATTGATAACCATGTCACGAGCTTTTTACGGTTATTTTCCTTGATACCGTGATGTGCAATATTAACAGTAAAACTCGAAAGCACGAGCAATACCGTGTTGATCAATGGCAAACCCCACGGACCCATAGGCTCTTTAGCGCCAGGGAAAAGTGATGGGTCTGGTGTATTGATCAGAGGCCACTCAGGCACGTAATCTGGCCACAACATATCAGTTGGGCCACGAGCACCTTCTCCACCGATCCACGGAACAACAAAAACGCGAACGTAGAATAGCGCTCCGAAGAAAGCCGCAAAAAACATCACTTCCGAAAAGATAAACCAGCTCATTCCCCACACGAATGATCGATTCATTTGCTGGCTGTACATCTTCGCGTGATTTTCCTCTATCACTTTACTGAACCATACGAACAGGGTTGTTCCCATGACCAGACCGCCAAACATCAGTATCCAGACGCCAATCGACCCTTCATTGCCAGCCGAGAGGTCATTGAACCAGTTTCCCATGCCAAAGACGGTCAGGAATATTCCAAGGGAAGCAAAAATAGGTAATTTGCTATCCGCTGGTACGTAGTAAGTTTCGTATGTAGCATCAGTTGCCATGTTAAATCTCCGTCAAATCTTGCGAACAGCGTGTCTAGTTATCGACAACAGCTAATTGTCCTGCTGTTCGATCGGTAATATCGAACAAGGTATAAGATAAAGTTAATGTTTCAATATCTGCTGGTATTTCACTATCTACAATGAACCTAAGAGGCATATCCATAGATTCGTTTGCAGCTAATTCTTGCTGATCAAAACAGAAACACTCTGTTTTGTGCAGGTAACTTGCAGCAATGAAAGGTGTCACGCTCGGTACTGCTTGCGCCATTATAGTCCGGTTAGCCGGGTTTTGAACGTAAAACGTGGTTTTGTTCAGTTCGCCTGGATGAACCTCAATACTTCTGACCTCGGGGCGAAACTCCCAAGGCATGTCAGCATTGTTGTTCGTCAGAAACTGAATTGTTACGACGCGATCCGTGTTTGCTGACTGGCTGCTGGCCTCGGTGTATTGATCACCTGTTTTGCCATTCAAACCTGTTACATCACAGATCACATCGTATAAAGGAACCAACGCAAAACCAAAGGCAAACATCCCAATCACAACCATCAGCAATCTGCCTACAGATCGCCCTGGATTGAAACCAGCAGACCTGCTGCTGGTTTGTGAGTCTGTTTCTGCTTTGCTCATCTACAGCTCCTACCCATGCGCTTCTTTCAAATCGATACCGTCAGGTGTGGTAAAGGTGTGATATGGCGCAGGTGAGGGCACCGTCCATTCCAAACCGTGCGCACCTTCCCATACTTGCGCGGTTGCTGGCTTACCACCACGAATACACTTGATGACGATAAACATGAAGAACAGCTGGGAGAATCCGAAGAGGAATGCACCCACAGATGAAATCATGTTGTAGTCAGCGAACTGCAACGCATAATCAGGAATCCGTCTTGGCATCCCCGCCAACCCGATAAAGTGCTGAGGGAAAAACGTAATGTTGATGCCGACAAATGATAGCCAGAAGTGAGTCTTACCTAGCGTTTCGTCGTACATGTTTCCTGTCCACTTTGGCAGCCAGTAGTAGACTGCAGCCATGATGGAGAAAACAGATCCCGGAACTAGCACATAATGGAAATGCGCTACCACGAAGTAGGTATCGTGATACTGAAAATCAGCTGGCGCAATTGCCAACATCAGCCCAGAAAGTCCACCGATAGTAAACAGAATCACGAAGGCTATTGCGAATAACATCGGTGTTTCAAAAGTCATCGCACCCTGCCACATTGTCGCAACCCAGTTGAAAACCTTCACCCCTGTTGGCACTGCAATCAGCATCGTTGCGTACATGAAATAAAGTTCGCCCGCTAACGGCATTCCAACCGTAAACATGTGATGCGCCCAAACGATAAATGACAAGAAAGCAATTGAAGCGGTCGCGTAAACCATTGACGCGTACCCAAACAGTCTCTTCCGTGTAAACGTCGGGATGATCGCTGATACAACACCGAATGCCGGCAGTATCATAATGTAGACTTCCGGATGCCCGAAGAACCAAAAAACATGCTGGAACAACACCGGATCACCGCCACCAGCTGCACTAAAGAATGCCGTGCCAAAGTGGATGTCCATTAGCATCATGGTCACAACACCGGCTAACACTGGCATAACTGCGATCAAAAGATAGGCAGTAATCAACCATGTCCATACAAATAGCGGCATCTGCATCAACGTCATACCTGGCGCTCGCAAGTTCAATATCGTAACAATCACGTTAATTGAACCCATGATTGACGATATGCCCATCAGGTGCACCGCAAATATGAAGAAGGTCACCGAAGGTGGCGCATAGGTTGTTGAGAGCGGTGCGTAGAAAGTCCAACCAAAGTTTGGCGCACCAGCTTCGGACAACAACGTGCTGGCCAACATGGTGAATGCAAAAGGCAATATCCAGAAACTATAGTTATTCATTCTAGGAAGCGCCATATCCGGCGCGCCGATCATCATAGGTACGAGCCAATTCGCCAAACCAACAAAAGCCGGCATGACCGCACCAAATACCATGATCAAGCCGTGCATCGTGGTCATCTGGTTAAAAAATTCGGGCTCTACGATTTGTAGTCCTGGCTGGAACAACTCCGCACGGATTACCAGTGCGAAAGAACCCCCGAGCAAAAACATTAAGAAACTAAACCAAAGGTATAGCGTACCAATGTCTTTGTGATTAGTTGTAAAAACCCATCTCATGATGCCCTTGGCAGGCCCGTGATGGTGGTCTTCGTGATGATGGTCTTCGATAACTGCGCTCATTTTATTGGCCTCCGTTCATCATTTCGTGTATCTCGCTGGGCTGTATCATGTCGCCCATATCATTACCCCAAGCATTTCGCTCGTAAGTAACTACCGCTGCAATTTCCGCTGCATTCAACTGCGAACTAAAGGATTGCATCGCGGTACCAGCTTTTCCGTGCAGGACAATGTCCACATGCTCTTGCATCGGTCCGACTGCAAGCCCTGTGCCCACTAACGTTGGGAATGCAGGTGGCAAGCCTTGGCCGTTCACCTGGTGACAAACTGCACAAACGCGCAAATACACATCTTCGCCTTTCTCCATCAACTCATCGTGAGTCCACTCTTTACCGACAGTCTCAAAAACCTCTCTGGCTTCCTCCTGCTTACTAGCCAACCATTCATCGTACTCCGCTTGTTCTACTGCACGAACCACGATCGGCATGAAACCATGCTCTTTACCGCAGAGTTCTGCACACTGACCCCGATAGATACCGGGCTCATCAACAACCGTCCATGCCTCATGCACGAAACCGGGAATCGCGTCTCGCTTGACGGCAAAATCCGGTACCCACCACGCGTGGATCACGTCTTGTGACGTGACGAGGAACCTAATTTTTTTATTAATCGGGATAACGACTTCGTTGTCTACATCGAGCAAGTAGTGCTCTCGCTTCCGCGCGTCGTTGTATATCTCCTCCGAGGGGGTAAGGAGGGAGCTAATAAATTTAACTTCCTTCTCGGGGTCGTCGTTCAGGTAGGTGTATTGCCACTTCCACTGCAGGCCTCTCACCTCAATGTCGATGTCCGCATCACCCGCGTCATACATCGCATTTAGCGTTGTCGTTGACGGTATAGCCATCACCACAAGAATCACAACAGGAATGATTGTCCAAACAATCTCCAGCTTTGTGCTGTGATGGAAATCCGCAGGCTTCACACCCAATGATTTACGATGCATCAACATCGAGAGAATCATTACACCAAATACCAGCACGCCTATCACCACACAGACCCAAAAAATGATCATGTGGAGCGAGTAAACGTCACGACTGATCGCCGTCACACCTTCTCGCATATTTACTGCCCAATCTGCTTGCACCCAACTACTGGATAGCAGCAATGACAAAGCAACTAGCCAATTCATTTGCTTCGCTTTCTTCATCCGAAGAACTCCAATTTTCAAATAATAATTTACCAACGATTATCGTCAGGTCTATTTAATGCCTTCAACGCTAGATTGAAACCAACTCAGATCGGGACCTACCAATGAAGACTACAGGTCGTAGTCTGATTGACACCTCGCTGATGCTTGCGCTTTCGATGCAGCGCCAAGTAACAGTAGCTTTAGATTTGGTACGATGTCTGTTTTGATCCTTTCTTGTCTGTGAGTGAATCGTCCTAAACATTGATTCAACACCACACTGATTGCAGAAAAATTGACCCTGATCAAAAACCGCGCCAATTATAGCAGCGCTCATCTTATTCTCAAGCTTAGAAGACTTAAATTACGCGGCTTTCGGCGAACTCTGAGGGGTTAAGCCGATCTGCAATTTATTTCGTATAAACATATATATGTACTATTTTTTTGCTTTCCCCGATCTACCTCGCCCAAAAACTAGCCAAAATCACAAATTAAGCGATGTGTGTCGCTTGAGCGGGCTTACGACGCTTTTGAGAGGCAGCCCTATTGAGGTGATTTTCTGGCTGTTCGTGTAGCCAGTTATCCCGTTTCTCATCGAGTTCTGAGTGGCCTTTAGTTTCCCTAAAGCATTGATACCAATATAGTTTTAGTCACTAATGAACGACGAAAACTATGCTGCTAGCAGCCATTTAGCTAATACGATGTCTTTCACCGCTTTCGCCAGCAGCGGTTATCGGAAACGCGTCAGTCAATTTCACAATTGACGGCTCGTGTCACAAAAATGACTTGGTGTTCGAGTTCTCGTTGAAACAACGTCCGTCATGCGCGGATCGACTCACCCAGCTACAACATCGTTACTCGGGTAATTTAATGGGCGCCCAGTCCTTCTGGTCGGCTGCTTCGGTGTCTGAGGGTAGGTTAGTTGAGGTAGCATCCTCAATGTTTTCAAGAAATTCACAAGCAACACAGCCCCTTTCCCTATATTCGAGCGAGACCTCTGAACTTTCTGATTTTGTGATCCGAGTTTGAGTGAATACTTTGTCCACTTGCCCGCACTGCGGGCAGGTGGCGCCTGCGATAAACCTTCTACGGCTGGTACTGATAGACATCTTTGTCACCTGTCATCATCTTAAGCAACAATGCCTTCCTGTTTTAACAAAGCCTCAACACGGGGCTCGCGCCCCATAAAAGCAACAAACATGTCCATCGGATCGACCGAGCCACCTTGTTCGAGCACAGAAACCAAAAATTGCTCACCGGTTTGCCGATTGAAAATACCGTCCTGTTCAAATCTGGAGAAAGCGTCTGCCGACAACACTTCGGCCCATTTGTAGCTGTAATAGCCAGCGGCATATCCACCACCAAATATATGCCCGAAACCGTTCTGAAACCGGTTGAATGATGGCGCGGGCACAACTGCTACCTGACTTCTCACTTCATCCAATACTGCTTGTATTTGATTCGGGATCTCTGGGTCGAACTCTGCGTGCAGTCGGAAATCGAACAACGAAAACTCAAGCTGCCTAACCATTGCCATTGCAGACTGGAAGTTTTTCCCAGCCAACATTTTCTCTAGCATCTCTTCTGGTAGTACCTCTCCGGATTCATAATGGCCAGATATAAAATTAAGCGCCTCGGACTGCCAACACCAATTTTCCATGAACTGACTGGGTAATTCGACTGCATCCCAAGCAACCCCGTTAATGCCGGATACTCCAGCCGCTGACACCTTAGTCAGCATGTGATGTAGACCATGGCCAAACTCGTGAAAGAGCGTGACAACCTGATCGTGGGTAAGCAGGGACGGCGCGTCTCCGACCGGACCGGTGAAATTACACGTTAAATAGGCAACTGGCAGCTGAATGGAAACGCCTTGTTCTCCCGTGCCATAAACCTCTCTTCGAACACGACATTCATCCATCCAGGCGCCACCCTGTTTATTTGGTCGCGCAAACAAGTCCAGATAAAAACGCGCAATGGTCTCACCGTTTTTCCTAATGTCGAAAGTCTGAACGTCCTTGTGCCAGGTCACCACATTCGTCGTCTGTACGACTTCAATATCGTATAAACGACGGACAACCTCGTACATGCCATTTAATACTCGAGGTGCCGGAAAATAGGGCCTCAAAGCCTCTTCCGATATGTCGAATTTTTGCTCCTTGAGCCGTTCTGAATAAAAGGTAACGTCCCAGGCATTTAACTCACTTTTCCCGTAGCGTTGCTGGGCAAACTCACAGAGCTCCGCGTACTGTGCAGTCGCAACCGAAACAGATTTTGACGCCAAATCTTCAAGAAATTCGATTACCTGATCGTTGCTCTGAGCCATCTTTTTAGCAATCGAGTATTCCGCATAATTATCAAAGCCTAGCAGCGACGACATTTCCTGACGCAGTGACAAAATTTCCTGCATTACAGAAGTGTTATCCCACTTTCCCGCATAAGGGCCTTGATCAGAGGCTCGAGTTGCAAAAGCTTCATATATTTCCCTGCGAAAAGACTCGTTCTCACAGTAAGTCATTACCGGCAAGTAACTTGGGAACTCAAGCGTAAAAACGTAGCCTTTCTCGCCTCGTTGTTGCGCCGTTTGAAGAGCTAGTTGCAACGCAGTTTCTGGTAAGCCCTGCAATTCACTGGTGTCATCAAACTGTCGGGACCATGCCATCGTTGCATCAAGCACGTTATCGCTAAACTTGCTGGAAAGCTCAGACAGCCGTTTCGAAATTTCCGAAAACCGTTGTTGTTCTTGCTTTGGCAAATTGACACCGGACAGTTTGAAGTCCCGAATCGCTTGCTCAATGACCATGCGTTTTGACCGGTCAAGATCATGAAACGCCTGGCTCTCCTTGATCGCCTGATATGCGGCATAGAGCAGAGGGTTTTGTCCCATTTCAGTGGCATACTCCGAGAGTTTGGGCAGGCACGCGTTGTAAGCGTCTCGCAGCGCCGGCGAGTTCACCACCGAATTCATGTGTGATACCGGCGAGAAAGCTTGGTTTAGCTTATCGTCGAGCGCTTCGAGTTCAACAACCAAATCCTCGTATTCACTTGCGCCCGAACTCAGCAAACGATCAACCGCTGCTCTATTTTCAGCGAGCATATGGTCGATAGCAGCCTCAATGTGCTCTGGCTTAATTTTATCGAAAGGGGGCAATTCATTTTTTTCTAGTAATGGGTTTTTCATACTCAGTCCAAATCCTCCGTTTCACCATTGAGGTAACCGTTACGGAGTTTGTTAATAACAGACGCTGATTCCGGTTTCTTTCCAAACCAGATTTCAAACGCCAAAGCAGCTTGCTCGACTAACATGCCAAGACCGTCAGCGCGCTGTTTAGCGCCTAATTCCCTGCATCGAGCTAAAAATGGGGTTTCGGTGTTGCTGTAAATCAAATCATAGCAAAATGTGTGTTCATCAATGATCTCTTCAGGCACCAGCATTTCACTTTTACTGTCGCTGGTTGAAGGCAAACCCGCCGACGAGCCGCTGATCACGAGGTCATAATTTCCCGCCACCTCCGATGATTCTATTGCCTGAATTTCACCAGGGTATTCTTTTGCCAAGGCTACAGCCTTTGAATGCGTGCGATTAACAATATGAAGGCTCGACGGACGCTGTTCGAGTATCGGGGCCAGAATACCACTGACCGCGCCACCAGCTCCTAGGACCAGGATTCGCTTTCCTTCAAGCGACCACTCCAAATTGTGCTTTATGTCCCTGACCAACCCTAGACCGTCAGTATTATGACCGCTGAGTCTTCCTGATGACTCTCGTTTGATCGTATTTACTGCCTGCGCTTTGCTAGCGTATTCCGATAGTGAATCAGCAAATTCACAAGCTTCAAACTTAAAAGGCACAGTGACATTAAAACCAATTGCTCCCTGTCCAAGCAACGCCGCTGCTGTTTCTGCAAAGCCGTCTAGCGGCGCTTCTACCTTTTGATAAGACACTAAGATGCCTTGTTGCTCGGCAAAAACCTTATGTATTTTTGGTGAGAGGCTGTGTGCGACGGGATTACCGATCACAGCTAACGAATTCATTATGTTCCTCCTTGACGAATCACGTTACCGCTTTCCAAGTCAATTATTTCGCTTGCTCCGTGCCTGCCACCTAACTGCCCGGGTACGATATAGTCGATCTGCTGGCCAAAGCTACTAAGTAGTTGCATGCGCGTTTTAGCAGCAGGTCTTCCAGCAATATTAGCCGACGTAGACACTATTGGTTGGCTGACAGATTCACATATCCCCCTTACTGTTATGTGATTTGTCAGCCTAACGGCAACTTTATGGTGTGTTCCGCTGATCCAGGCCGGCACTTTCTCACTCTTCTCTACGAGATAAGTAACACCTTGTCCAATTGTGCTTTCTAACACTTCGCATTCGTGATCGCTCAACAAAACATAGGGTTGCA
>CBFHOH010000001.1:138166-159245 GCA_965657335.1 Candidatus Azotimanducaceae bacterium | reverse complement strand
CAATTTGTATTGCCAACTTCTATGACTCATACGCGCACTGTTCCACTCAGATTGACAGTCCTTGATTCTTCTCTCTGATGACCTGAGCGTTATCTAGCCGCTCCTGCTTAATTTTCTCGGCGATACCCTCATCAATCATGCCCAACATCTGTGCGGCTAAATAGCCCGCGTTTCGAGCGCCAACAGAGCCAATCGCAACAGTCGCAACAGGAATACCGGGAGGCATTTGAACCATCGAGAGCAAAGCATCAACTCCCTGTAGAGGACCTATGTCAATCGGAATCCCGATTACAGGTCTGGTCGTATAGGCGGCAACAACGCCAGGCAAAGCAGCAGAAAGGCCTGCACCAGCGATAAACACTGCGCAGCCGCGTTCTTCTGCGTCTACGACAAAACGCTTGGTATCTTCTGGTGTTCGATGGGCAGAATAAATTCTTACCTCGTAACTGATGTCAAATTTCTTAAGTATCTGACATGTTTTTTCCATTACCGGAAGGTCAGAATCTGAACCCATTAGAATCGCAACAAAGGGGGCTACCATAATCACTCCATATAAAGGTTTTAGAAGGAACGGCACGGTACCCCAGCCCTACAAATGTTTCAATCATCTCAGCAGAAATTAACGAACCTCACTTTAGTCGGGCATACGGTTGCGACAAAGCTGATAGCAACCGGCAACCACATTAACAAAGCCGATCAATTCAAGCTCGACCAGTGTTTGCATTACCTCCGTCGTAACCATACCTGTTTGCTTTACAATTGAATCAATGTTCCGCGGTTCAAAATCAATGGCGTCCAGCACACGTTGCTGATCTCTATTGAGACTTTTTGGCGTGGGCACGGGCGCTGAGCTCTGATGGAATCTCAATTCAGGATGACTCATGCACAAAGCCTCAATAACATCCGCCACGCTACTTGCCAATTGAGCGCCTTCTCTCAGCAAATAATGACATCCTTCACTCTGCTTGCTCAGTACGGAGCCCGGTACCGCGAATACGCCACGCCCTTGCTCAGTAGCCAAACGCGCCGAAATTAGCGATCCGCTGCGCACTCTCGCCTCCACGACGATGGTACCGCAAGTCATGCCTGTGACAATGCGATTACGTTGCGGAAAGTGGCTTGGTGCTGGCCCCGTGCCTGGCGGAAATTCAGAGAGTAACAAGCCTGCCGAGGCAATTTCACGCATCAATGACTGGTTTTCAAGCGGATAAGTTTGATCACACCCAGTTCCCAGCACAGCAATCGTGCTACCCCCGACGTCCAAGGCACCTCGATGTGCAGCGGAGTCTATGCCCTTGGCCATGCCGCTTGTGACCACTATTCCACTCTTACCTATCTCTTCGGCGAAAAGACGAGTGACCCGGCGACCATAATGTGTTGGATTACGCGATCCAACGATCGCTAATTGTGGGTGGTTAAGTAATTTAAGGTTGCCGTGAGCGAACAGTATCAGTGGCGGATCGGCGATTTGAGCGAGTTGTGACGGATAATCAGCGGAATCGAAACAAACAAGCCCACAATCCGGCTGGCTCAGCCAGTCTGTGATGTAGTTCAAATGTGCTTGATAGCTAGATCGACGATGCGCCTCCAGCACTTTTTTTAGGCTGGAGGGTAGCCTGATCCCGGAGATATTGCCGGCTTTCAGGTAGGGATAAATGTGATCAATGTCCCCACAGAAATCCAGAAGCTGCTTAGCAACCAAAGGGTGTTGGTGAAGCAGTAGGGAAGTGTGGAGTCTTAGCAGGGTGGTGTCATCTTGCAATTTCGGTTCCAGCTGTAGCTTGAGCTGTTACCCTAGCAATCGATGGCTTATTGACCTAGAGCCAACGTCTTACGGGTTCTTTACTCGATCTCCTACACTCAGGGACGTATCCGAACTGAGCACCAGACAGTAAGACATTTTTTCAAAGCTCCTGAACACCATAAGCATACCGGCGCGCTTGTCGGGTAGTTTTACCTTGTCTCGGCGATTGCGATCACGCACGACAGCGCCGCTTTTGTAAATCGCTAATACATTCCCAGCCGCAAGGCCAAAGTTCGCGCCCTTATTGATCGCCACCACGTCATTTCGACCAACCTGACTTACGCCGCCGATGACGGTCATGATGGTGCCATCAACGACCTGCTGCGGCGCCGATGGATAAAAAGTTGATTCCACCCGGCGTTCTTCCGTGGGCAATAACCTGTCGCCCAGCCGCACATCCTCGGAGACACTATTTACAGTAAACGTGGCAACATCGTTATCACCCAACTCATCGAGCGTGGCGATACCCACTTCTAGCGCTTCATGACCCAACACTTCCTTCGTCACAGGGTCCCGGTAAACCTCTCCTGCTCTAAATATTCCATAGACAGACGTTTCGCTCTCCCAAGTACCACGACCGTAAAAGCCATCTCCTGGTCCAAAGATCAATCGATCAGATTCCCCCGCTAAAATATAGGGTGCGCCAGGCAGAGTTTCCTCATCGACGATCCTTCCGGTCGTCAACAAACTGGCAATGGCATCTAATGGTATTGCCGGTATGGCGCTTGCAAGAGGGGATGACCTGATCTGAGGCGTCAGCTTCCGATCTCGATCACTTTGTCGAACCGGCTGCGCGGGAGAAATTTTAATAGTTCTACTTGTATCGCCCCTAGCGACACTCAATTGGGGCTGTCCATCAACGTATCGAAGCAGAATTACATCCCCGGGGAAGATCAGATGCGGGTTTTCAATATCCGGGTTCACCTGCCAAATCTCTGGCCACAACCAAGCGTCAACGAGAAACATCGACGCAATACGCCAAAGCGTATCTCCTTCCTCCACGATGTACCTGTCTGGATGATCTTCTCTCAAGACATTATTGGCAGCAAATACGCTGGACGAAAATATGAGCCCTGCCAAAATCGATAGAAGAAGTTTTTTCATGGGGCGAATCCCATCGCTAAAAAGAGTACAATCACCGGCTGACCTGTCGGCGACTTACGTGCCTTTTTCTGACAATAGGCTGAAACAAAAGCCCTGAAGTTATTCAGGTAGAGGCGTCGAATATTCAACATGATCATAATCTTAGCAGCACAAGTTGCTCTTTTACTAGAGGTATATGACTAAACCGTATGGCGTTATTAGATATTTTAGAATTCCCTGATTCCCGATTACGTACCAAGGCAAAGCCCATTCAAAACGTCGATGGTCGAATAGCGCAATTAGCCGACGATATGCTTGAAACTATGTACGCAGCGCCCGGAATCGGGCTTGCAGCAAGTCAAGTTAATGTACACCAACGATTGATTGTGATCGATGTATCGGAAGACAAATCCAGCCCGATGATTTTTATCAATCCCGCAATTGTTGCCCGCGAGGGAGAAATTGAAACGAACGAAGGATGCCTGTCTATTCCCGGTTTTTATGAACCGGTCGATCGTTTTTCAGAAATCACCGTCGAGGCCATTGACCGAGAGGGGAACCCATTCTCTATCGATGCGCAGGAATTGCTGGCGGTCTGCATACAGCACGAAATGGATCACTTGGAAGGGAAACTCTTCGTTGACTACCTCTCTTCCACCAAGCGGCAAATGATTCGGAAAAAGCTGCTTAAACAACAAAAGCTAGGTAGCTGAGTTGAAAATCTTATTCGCCGGTACACCCGAATTCGCCGCGATACACCTCAAGTGCCTTGTTGATAGTGAACATCAGGTTGTTGGTGTTATTACGCAACCGGATAAACCGGGAAAGCGTGGCAAGAAACCGATACCTAGCGCAGTGAAGATCCTCGCATTAAAAGAAGGTCTGGACGTCGTTCAACCAAACAAGCTGACCGTCGATGATATTAGTCAATTTGATGCACAAGCCATGGTCGTAGTTGCCTACGGCCAAATACTTAGACCACCTGTTTTAGAGATGCTGCCATTTGGATGCATTAATGTGCACGGCTCTATGTTGCCTAGATGGCGAGGTGCTGCACCCATCCAAAGAGCCATACTCAGTGGGGATACCGAGAGTGGCGTTTGCATCATTCAAATGGACAAAGGTCTCGACACAGGCGCTGTTTTGGCGAGCGAGACATGTAAAATTTCGAAGCGTGATACCAGCGCAACACTGGCCAAAAAACTGACTCAAATCAGCACACCACTACTTCCCGAGGTTTTAAGTAAAATTGCCATCGGCGCAGTTGAGGCTCGTCAACAAAGTGATATTGGCATTTGCTATGCCCACAAAATAGACAAATCAGAGGCAGAAATAGATTGGTCGCTTGATAGCAAGGATGTTCTGCGAAAAGTGCTGGGTTTTAATCCTGACCCTATCGCTTTTACTTGGTTGAAAGACGTCCGGTTAAAAATCTACGAGGCGACCTGTGATGATGAACCTCTGAAACTGAGACCGGGCACTATTGTCTCTCTGACAAAACAGGGTCTTGTTGTTGCATGCGGAAAAGGAAGTATCACGATTTCGCGGCTACAACTTCCGTTAGGAAAAGGCAGCATTTTAGGCGCGGCGGATCTCATTAATGCACGAAAAGAAATGTTTTCTCCTGGCACAATGCTGGGAACGGTCAAAACGGCAATTTAATGCAAACATATATCTCCTCGGTCCGGGTCCTCAACAGTGTCGTTTTCGAAGGAAAATCACTAGATAGTTGTTTTTCAAGCGACGATTCAGCGCTTGCAAAGCAAGTTTGCTATGGCGTGTTGCGCGACTATTACCGATTAAAGCGAATCGTTGCCGAATTGCTCAAGAAGCCTTTGCCAGCTAAACATAACGACATTTTTTTATTACTGATTTCCGGCATTTACAGTGTCGACGCTCTAAGGAGACCTGCGTACACCAGCGTCAATGCCGCTGTCCAATGCACCGCTACGCTGAACAAAGGCTGGGCAAAAGGTTTGGTAAATGGCGTCCTGCGTAACTATATTCGCAAAAGCAAAGAATTAAGCGCAGCCATTCTGGCAACAGGGGAGGCACAAACCAACCTGCCTGAATGGTTAAGCCAGCGAATTTCTGAGGCATGGCCGACACAGGCACCAGATATATTCGACGCGTACAACAGTGAACCACCGATGACGATCAGAGTGAATAGCGGTGCGAGCAAAGAAGATTTTGAACGAAAGCTCAGAGAGAAACAGATCGAAGGACGCTGGGGTAATTTAAGCGAACAGGCTTTTTATCTATCTAAACCCATGCCTGTTGACGAGATACCCGACTTCGCAAACGGTCAGGCAAGCGTTCAGGATGAGTCTTCCCAAATGGCGGCGCTGCTGCTTGACCTGGCTCCGGAACAGCATGTACTTGATGCCTGTGCAGCCCCAGGCGGCAAAAGCTGCCACATGTTACAAAAATCGCCAAGCATAAAATTGACCGCGATTGACAAAGATGCCGGCAGACTTAATCGGATTGAATCTAACCTCGAGAGAATTGGTGCAACCGCGACGGTTGTGGCCTGCGATTTAGAAAGTTACAAAGCGCCTGTCCTATTTGATAGAGTGCTCCTCGATGCTCCTTGTTCAGCAACCGGTATCATCCGTAGACACCCAGATATTAAGTTGCTGCGCAGAGATACGGATATTGTTAAGCTTGCCCAGACTCAGTCTAACTTGTTAGCTGCCGCGTGGGATCTCCTTAAGGTAGGAGGAAAATTGCTTTATTCAACATGCTCTATTCTTCCGGAAGAGAACGAAGATGTTGTCTCTCAATTTTGCGTCAATCATTCGGATGCAGCGATTTTAGATCTTGCATCAGAGTACGGCGCAAGTTGGGGTTTATCAACGACAACTGGCCGGCAGTTATTACCCACCACCGATGCGCATGATGGCTTTTTTTACGCACTCCTGACCAAGAAGGCTCAATGAAGATTCTAATTCTCGGCGCCGGCGAAGTAGGTGGTAATCTTGCTCAAAACCTGACCAAAGAGGCGAGTGATATAACCGTTATAGACCACGATGCAGACAGGCTTCGTGAGTTGCAAGACAAGTTTGATATTAGAACCATCCGGGGGATGGGTTCACATCCTAACGTTCTAAGACAGGCGGGGGCAGAAGACACCGACATGCTTATTGCTGTGACTAACAGCGATGAAGTAAATATGGTTGCTTGCCAAGTTGCACACACTGTTTTTCACACACCAACAAAGATCGCGCGCATTCGATCACAAACTTATATGGACATAGGCATCTTTGGCGACACTGCGATGCCGGTTGATTTTCTTGTAAATCCAGAGCAAATCGTTACACATGATATTAGGAGGCTGATAGAAAACCCGGGCGCACTACAAGTAATGGACTTCGCCGCAGGGCAAGTACAATTAGTCGGTATCAAAGCTCACTACGGTGGCCCCTTGGTAGGTCAAGAACTTGGTTTTCTTCGCCAACATATGCCGACGGTAGATACTCGTGTAGCAGCGATTTTTCGGAAAGATCATCCGCTTATTCCGGAAGGCAAAACAATCATCGAGGCAGATGACGAAGTTTTTTTTATTGCCGCAGCCAATGATATTCAGGCCGTGATGAGCGAACTGCGCCAGACGGAAAAGCCGACTAAACGAATAATTATCGCCGGCGGTGGGCAAATAGGGCAGGGACTAGCTCACGCTGTAGAGCATCGATACGGCGTGCGTATTATCGAAAGTAATAGACAGCGATGTTACGAGCTTTCAGAGTCACTCGATCGCACCATCGTGCTCGCCGGTAACGCATCGGACAGTGACCTCTTATTAGAAGAAAATATCGAGGAAACTGACGTTTTCTGCGCCGTAACCAGCGACGACGAAGCGAATATCATGTCGTCTATGCTTGCTAAAAGTCTCGGCGCTAAAAAAGTAATTACGCTGATAAATAATCCTGCTTATGTAGATTTGATTGAAGGCAGCGAAATTGATATCGCGATATCGCCACAACAAGCAACGCTTGGCAGCATACTAACTCATATAAGAAGGGGCGATGTGGTTAAAGTTCACTCTCTACGAAGGGGAGCAGCTGAAGCCATTGAAGCGATCGCTCATGGAGACAAACGTAGTTCTAAAGTCGTCGGTCGGACGATAGAAGAAATTGACTTACCACAGGGTACAAACATCGGTGCAATAGTAAGAGGAAAAGACGTTATCATTGCACATGATGATATCGTCGTTGAGCCAGATGATCATCTGATTCTCTTTTTAGTTGATAAAACTCGCATCGCCGAAGTAGAAAAACTTTTTCAGGCTCCATTCACTTTCTTCTAGTCCGGTTCTCCCATGCACATTCAGATCGCAGCTCGGATACTTGGCATACTACTGATGATGTTCAGTCTCACCATGCTGCCCCCAACTTTTATTTCCTGGCTATTTCAAGATGGTGTGAGCGTTATATTTATCGATACCTTCGCGATAACTCTGGGTGCTGGGCTTTTTCTTTGGATCCTTTTTAGAAAAAATACGCAAGAAATGAGAACAAAAGACGGGTTTTTAATTACGTTTATGTTCTACACGGCGCTCGGAACCTTTGGCGCAATCCCCCTAATACAGCCGTCGGGGATCGAACTCTCTTGGCCAGATGCCTTGTTCGAATCCTTCTCTGGTTTAACCACTACCGGCGCAACTGTCATTACAGGCATTGACAACTTGCCGGAGTCAATACAATTTTATCGACAACAGCTACAGTGGTTGGGCGGCATGGGCATCATCGTTCTCGCGGTCGCTATCTTACCCATGCTGGGCATCGGCGGCATGCAGCTTTACCGTGCTGAAACACCGGGGCCCGTCAAAGACAGCAAACTTACGCCGAGAATCAAACAAACGGCGCTTGCGCTGTGGTCCATTTATTGTGGCCTGACATTTTTCTGTGCGCTTGCCTATTGGTTTGCCGGCATGACATGGTTCGACGCAATCTGCCACAGCTTCTCAACGGTCGCTATAGGTGGGTTTTCCACACACGATGCGAGTATCGGGTATTTTGACTCGCCTGCGATCGAAGCGGTTGCCATATTTTTTATGGTTCTAGCCGGTTTAAATTTCGGTTTACATTTCTTTTCTTTCAAAGAGCGATCTGTGACTCACTACTTCAAGGATGATGAAGTACGGTTCTATTTATCTATCCTGTTTGTTGCGTCTATTATCGTTGCGCTCATTCTTGCATCGACAAACACTTATGAGCCGTTCGATGCTATTCGTTACGCCGTTTTTGAAGTAGTTTCAATTTTCACGACAACAGGGTTCGCGACAGCAGACTTTACTGTGTGGCCAAGTATGGCTCCCTATCTGATCTTCTTTGGCGCATTCGCTGGCGCGTGCGCAGGATCAACAGGCGGCGGTATGAAAATAATGAGAGTTATGCTGATCTGCAAACAGGGCTTACGAGAAATTGACAGACTTATTCATCCGAACGCAATTTTTCCAATTAAACTCAATCGAAGACCGGTACCAGGCAATATCATCGAGGCAGTCTGGGGGTTCTTTTCAATATACGTCATCGTGTTTTTGGTTATGCACCTGATGTTAGTTGCAACAGGCATGGACTTCATCACCGCTTTCTCGGCAGTTGGGGCCGCCATTAACAATCTCGGACCGGGGCTTGGTGATGTTGCATACCACTACGGAGACATTGAAGTTAGCGCAAAGCTCATCCTCTGTTTCGCAATGATGCTCGGTCGTTTGGAGATATTCACGTTACTTGTGTTGTTCTCACCAATGTTCTGGAGAAAATAGTCAGGTTCGCTAGTGATGCGTCCAGCTGTCACCTTCGTAGTTATAAATTCGCAAACTTCCCTCCGGGCGCTCGCGAAATCGCTTATATTCCCACTGGTACTGAGCGGGTGCCTCCCTGACACACGCTTCTATACTTTTGTTAATACCTGCCATTGAAACCAAGCTATCTTCAGCGTACACGTCCGGATCAGGCTCTCTAAAACAGACGGCGAAACCCTCTTTTTCCGATAACCGTTTGACAAAGCAGCAAATGATTCGGGCACCCGTTTTTTGTTGCAATCGGCTTATTAGGCGGTCGGTCAAAGCTTGCTCGCCAAAAAAAGGCACAAAATCTCCAGTTTCCGGTACTTGATCCGGTAGGATCGTCACAAGACCGCCATCGCCGAGGCACCGATAAAGCCGAGTAATGCCTTTTCTCGTCGTCGGGACCAATTCATTACCAAATCGGCCCCGAATTTCCGCCATGATACTTTGAAGCCAGGGCTTATCGGGGGGTTGGTACAAACCCGCCATTTCGCCAATGGGGTTGGTAGCGAAATAGACATTGAAAAGTTCCCAGCTACCGAGATGAGGTAAAATAACAATGACGCCGTCACCTTGGTCATAAGCTTTTTCGAAAAGTTCGCTGTTTTCGACTCGGGTTATCCATTGACTTATTCTATCGAAAGAACCCATCCAAGCAGCCGGCGTTTCCATAACGTTTCTGCCGGTGTTCTTGAGGCTTTCAGCAACTAGTTTGGTTTTTTCATCATCGCTCAGCTCTGGAAAGCAAAGTTCTATATTTGTCCGAGTAACCTTCGATGAACGGGTCTCGAGACGCAAATTTAGGTATCCAATTAAATTACCGATGGCACCACTAAGCACACGCGGAAACCATGAAATAAGGGTCATTAGGGAATAAACTGCCAAGGTTTGTAATCTGACCTTCATACTTAGATGGCCTGTTTGGAGGGAAAAGCAAGAACAGAGGATATTAAATCGCTGCACTTTGAATGAAACGAACATCCAACAAAGAGAATAATGACCATAATATTTTTCTGCATAAATGCGGGTACCGATTCTTTACTATCATTTCGTCCGATTACTTCAATAGCCATGAGTTTCCCTAACTTGTCGTCTTTAGTGTCCAGATCTTCCTCAGGAGCTTGCTGAATCGGGTGCCAGCCATCGTTTCAAATTTGACCGATAATGTCATCCGATGATGTTTTCCTATTCGAAGGTGAGCAGCACTAAACCGATCCCTAGCAATCGCATAAAAGCGCACCTCAATAAAATGATAACTTCACTGTCACACAACGAAACAACAGCGTCATATTAACATCCACGCTGATCGGAGTGTGATTTTACCCTTTCTTGATTTACCCGTGCATCAGGTATACTAGCGCTTTTTCGAAAATCGGCATCGAGGCTAATGAGCGCGCTTACATTTCAGGACTTAATTCTAAAACTCCAGCAGTATTGGGCAAAGCAGGGTTGTGTAATTATGCAACCTTACGACATGGAGGTGGGTGCAGGTACATTTCATCCAGCAACTTTCCTCAGGTCACTGGGTCCGGAAAATTGGAATGCCGCTTACGTGCAACCGTGCCGCCGACCAACTGACGGTAGATATGGTGAAAATCCCAATCGATATCAGTACTACTACCAGTTTCAAGTTGTATTGAAACCATCACCGGAAAATATTCAGGAGTTATATTTAGATTCATTGCGTATGTTGGGTATAGACCCATTGGTGCACGATATACGCTTTGTTGAGGACAATTGGGAATCGCCGACTCTAGGTGCATGGGGATTGGGCTGGGAAGTCTGGATGGATGGTATGGAGATAACCCAGTTTACGTATTTTCAACAGGTTGGTGGTCTCGAGTGCTATCCCGTCACAGGGGAGATTACCTATGGGCTGGAGCGTTTAGCGCTATATCTACAAGGTGTAGAGGATTTTCGAGAGCTTATCTGGTCAGACAATGGAGCTCAAACTGTGACTTATGCTGACGTTTTTCACCAATACGAGGTGGAGATGTCTGGTTATAACTTCGATCATTCCAACGTCGAAGCGTTGTTTTCTCAATTTGACTTTGCCGAAAAAGAGGCACTGAGGCTGTTAGAAGTAGGCCTACCGCTGCCAGCGTATGAATTCGTGATGAAAGCATCCCACGCTTTCAATTTGTTAGATGCTCGCCACGCTATTTCCGTGACGGAGCGTCAGCGATATATTTTGCGTGTGCGTACGCTAGCAAGAGGTGTTGCCAAATCCTATTACGAGTCGCGGGAACGCGCGGGCTTCCCACTTGCAGACGAAGTAATTCGTCAAGCCGTGTTAGCGGAGGCGCAAAATGCCAAATAGAAACCTACTTATTGAGGTTAGAACCGAAGAGTTGCCACCGAAAAATCTTAAACTTCTTCAGGACAATTTTGTCGCAGGCATAGCGAAAGGGCTCGAAAAACAAAGCCTTGCTCACAGCAATGTGCGTGGGTTCGCTACACCGAGGCGGCTAGCAGTCATCGTTGAGGATCTCGCCAATAGTCAACCGAACCAACGTATTGAACGTAGGGGACCAGCTTTAGCGGCGGCGGTCGATGAGCAAGGTAATCCAAGCAAAGCGCTACTCGGGTTCGCCAGATCCTGCGGAGTAGACAATATTAATGACCTCGAGAAAAGAGAGTCAGAAAAAGGCACGTGGTTTTACCATAACGAAGAAAAAAGAGGCGATGATATTGGCGATCTAATACCCGCGATCATTGATCAAGCGATTAAGGCTTTACCGATTGAGCGTCGCATGCGTTGGGGTAGTTCCAGATCAGAGTTCGTGAGACCAGTGCAATCCTTTATCTTGCTGTACGGAGATGAGGTGATCCCGATGAAACTGTTAGATTTTGAGGCTGGTGATAAAACCGTGGGGCACCGTTTTATGAGTGAAGGGCCGGTCACTATTGACTCGGCAGATACCTATGCCGCCACGCTTCGAAGCCACTCCGTCATTGTTGATTTTGAGGAACGCGTTGAATCGATAAGACGCCAGATAGAAGCGTTGGCAAAAGAACAGAGTGCCAACGTAATCATTGATGAGGATCTACTTGAAGAGGTTGCAGCGTTGGTTGAATGGCCAGTTGCACTAACCGGTAACTTTGACCCTAGCTTTCTCGAGGTACCTGAAGAAGCACTCATATCTGCTATGAAAGAACATCAGCGGTATTTTCACCTGACAGATGCCAATAGCAAGTTACTGCCAAAATTTATCACAGTATCTAATATCGAAAGCAAAGACCCTGACGCTGTAGTTAAGGGGAACGAGCGGGTCATCGCTCCGAGGCTGTCGGACGCGGCATTCTTCTTTAATCAAGATAAAAAGTCTGACCTCGAGTCACTACTACCTAGGCTGGATCAGGTGATTTTTCAAAATGACCTTGGAACCTATAAACAGAAAGTTGAACGCATATCACACCTTGCGGGACTGATAGCAGAAAGAGTAGGCACCAATACTGAAGCCGCAACTAGAGCAGGAATACTTTGTAAATCAGATCTGGTGACAGATATGGTTAGTGAATTCCCCGATTTGCAGGGCCTTATGGGTGGGTATTACGCAGATCATGCAGGCGAATCTAACGATATTAGTGAGGCGATAGCAGATCACTATCTTCCCGCACAATCTGGCGGCAAACTACCGCGATCAGTTATAGGCTGCTGCGTGTCTATGGCCGACAAACTCGACACACTCACCGGACTTTTCGGCATAGGCCAGCCGCCTACTGGTTCCAGGGATCCTTTTGCGCTACGTCGACAAACGCTAGGCATTATTAGGATGTGTATAGAAAACAGTTTTGATCTCGATATTAAAAGTTTAGTGAGAGATGCAGCGAATCTGCACGAGAAAAACTTTAAGACTGATGATGTTTTCGATTATCTATTGGACAGATTAGAAACGTGGTATCGGGATCAGAACATAAACGCTTCTTTATTTAAGGCAATACGTCACAGTAAAAAAGGCATTATTTCTCTTGCGCAGAATCATTCAGACTTGATGGCTTTACAGGAATTTACTTCATTGCCAGCAGCCGAGAGTTTGGTAGCAGCGAACAAGCGCGTGGCGAACATACTAAAAAAAATTGACGCAGACGAACTGCCCGCGGTCAACCGCTCACTTTTCGAGGAACCAATTGAAGGCTTGCTCTTTACAGAGGTGGAGACCATCGAGGCTAAAATTTTGGCAACGCCAGAATTTGCCAATAGACTGATTTTGCTAGGAGAACTGCAAGAGAACATTGATCAGTATTTTGAGCAGGTTTTAGTCAACTGCGAAGATACTGATACCAGAAATAACAGGTTAGCGACTTTACTTTCACTTCGCCAATTGTTTTTGGGGATCGCTGATTTTTCATTACTCCAGCTTTAGCGGTCATTCAAAACCTGGCAGTTAGATAGTTTGGAATAAAAATGGCATATCGTGGGCTAGTAATTCTCGACCGTGACGGAGTTATCAACACTGACTCTCCACTGTACATAAAATCTGCGGATGAATTTCAGCCAATTTCAGGCAGCATTGAAGCTATCGTGCGGCTGTACCATGCCGGCTATTTGATTTACGTAGCAACGAATCAAGCTGGGCTCGCAAAGAAAAAATTCAGTCTTAAAGATTTAACATCGATGCATCAAAAGCTTAACGCGCTTGTCGAGAGCAGAGGCGCTAAAATAGAAAAAATATTTTACTGTCCCCATCATCCAGACGAAACGTGCGAATGCCGTAAGCCGAAACCTGGCATGCTATTGAAGATCGCAGACCATGCTGGAAAGACATTACAGGAAGCTGACTTTGTTGGCGACTCATTGAAAGATATTGAGGCGGCGATTGCCGCCCGCGCTAATCCGGTATTAGTCTTAACCGGCAACGGAAAAAGTACCCAAGAGAACCTGAAAAGTCGTGTAATTACTTTCCAGGATCTTGCGCAGTATGCAGACTATAAACTGGCTGAGTAATCAAATATCGAGGTTGGCTACAGCAAGCGCATTACTCACGATAAATTCTTTCCTCGGTTCAACATGATCCCCCATGAGCGTTGTGAACAATTGATCCGCGGCTATCGCATCTTCGACACTGACTCTTAACATCGATCGCTGTTTTGGGTCCATGGTGGTTTCCCACAACTGGTCCGGGTTCATTTCACCCAACCCCTTGTAACGTTGACGACTTTGCCCTCGAAGTGCTTCTTGTTGAAGCCATTGAAGTGCTTCTGAAAAACTAGAGACTACCTTTTCTTTATCACCTTTTTGCACGATGCCTTGTTCTACGATTAGGCTTGCGAGTTTCTCACCGAGCGCCAGATAGTCTTCGTAATCCTTGGATTGAAAAAAGTCTAGCGTAAAGACGTATTCCCGCGAAACGCCATGATTGATGACTTCGACTTCTGGATAGTATAGATCTCTTTCTAAGTCATGTTTGATATCAAAGTGATACTGTGTTTCTGTTGTATTAAGTTGATCCATTTGCGTTTGAAATTTTTCTATCCAAGCCCTGACAACTTCTTGATTGCTTAATTGTTCTGCTGGCAATGGATCGGCATAAACGAACTGCTCGAGGACTTCGACAGGAAAGATTCGCTCAAGGCGTTTGATATTTTCCTGAATTCGATAGTAGCTCTGTGCTAGGTCTCGAAACTCTTCTGGTTCTATGAGTTGCGATCTATCCTCGCTATTAGGGATCAAGCGCGCCTCTTCCATTGATACTTCAAAGATATAATCTGTAAGTTCTGCCTCATCTTTTATGTATCGCTCTGACTTTCCGCGTTTCATTTTATACAGCGGTGGCTGAGCAATCATGACGTGACCACGTTCGATCAATTCAGGCATATGCCTAAAGAAAAAAGTTAGTAGTAATGTCTTGATATGCGCGCCGTCAACGTCAGCATCTGTCATTATAATGATGCTGTGGTATCGCAACTTATCTGGATCAAACTCAGTTCTACCAATTCCGCATCCTAGTGCGGTGATCAGCGTACCGATCTCTGCAGATGAAAGCATTTTATCAAAGCGGGCCTTTTCGACATTTAGTATCTTGCCCTTGAGAGGCAAGATAGCCTGATTCTTTCGATTCCTTCCCTGCTTGGCAGAACCGCCAGCGGAATCACCCTCCACAAGATATATCTCAGAAAGTGAAGGATCCTTCTCCTGACAATCAGCAAGTTTTCCAGGCAATCCTGCAATATCAAGCGCCCCCTTACGTCTCGTCATTTCGCGGGCCTTACGAGCCGCTTCTCTTGCTCGCGCCGCATCGATCATTTTTTGAACAATACTTTTCGCTTCAACAGGGTTTTCAAGCAAATAATCAGCGAAGCTGTTACCCATTTCCTGCTCAACGGCTGTTTTCACTTCGGAGGATACTAATTTGTCTTTCGTTTGAGATGAAAACTTTGGATCCGGTACCTTTACCGATATGACGGCTGTGAGCCCCTCTCGGGCATCGTCTCCAGTGGTATTCGTTTGCGCTTTCTTGCCCAGACCTTCTTTCTCTATATAGGTATTCAAAGACCGCGTAAGCGCTGTACGAAATCCTTGTAGGTGAGTTCCACCATCGCTCTGTGGGATATTATTGGTATAAGCGAAAAGGTTTTCCTGGTACGAATCGTTCCACTGCAAAGCGACTTCAACCCCTATGCCGTCCTCTCTTAGAGCAGAGAAGTGGAATATTGGGTTAAGTGGAGACTTGTTTTTATTTAGATACTCGACAAAGGAGCTCAGCCCTCCTTCGTACATAAAGTTTTCAGTTTTAGCGGTTCTCTCATCGAGCAACTGGATAGAGATACCTGCATTTAAGAACGCTAATTCCCTTAATTTTTTAGCCAGTATTTCGTAGTGAAACTCAATGTTCGTGAAGGTTTCAACCGACGGTCTAAATCGCACTTTCGTGCCAGATTGCTCTGTTTCTCCAACTATTCGTAGATCGTTTTCCGGAACACCGTCACGATATATTTGTTCCCAGATATGCCCCTCGCGATAAATCGTCAAGGTGAGTTTCTCAGATAGTGCATTAACAACGGAGACGCCCACGCCGTGCAACCCACCAGATACCTTGTAGTTGCTATCATCAAATTTTCCACCAGCGTGGAGAACCGTCATGATAACTTCAGCAGCAGACTTGCCCTCTTCATGAATTTCAGTCGGAATACCACGACCGTCATCAGTCACCGTCACTGAGTCATCAGGATGTATCGTGACTGTGATGGTAGAGCAATACCCCTCCAGCGCTTCGTCGATTGAGTTATCAACTAATTCCTGAACCATATGATGGAGACCAGTTCCGTCGTCAGTATCGCCGATGTACATGCCAGGACGTTTTTTCACGGCCTCTAGCCCTTTTAGCACTTTGATACTGCTCGAATCGTAAATCTTATCGTCGCTCATTTATTCTAACTCTCCCGAACTCGTACTAGTTAACGCACTAAGTACGCCTTGTTTCACGTGAAACACTTTTGCCAATTTGTTGTTCCAACTGGCTTCCAGCTCTTTTTGATCGATTCCCGTGGCCATAATTTGCGCATTCATTTTAAACAGATTCTTACACAGCAGCTGTCTGTGATCACTGTCAAGCTCAGAAACCAAGTCGTCGACTAAATAGAGCACGCTCTGATTAGTCGTCTCTTTTTGTATTTTACCCTGAGTTAGCACCATCGCCCAAGCAAGCATTTTCAATTCGCCTCTCGAGCAGACCTCTGTGACAGGCTGATTGTTAATTTTTAGTTTGATATCTGCTTTGTGGAACCCAAACTGGGAAAAACCTCTTCGCATATCCCCGTCAAGGGTTTGTTCGAATACAGTAGCTAAATCTGTTTTATTATCCCAACCGCGCATGTATTCGCACTGTATCTCATGACCAAATTCCGTCAGTTCTTTAATGAGATCTGCTAACGCGATAACAAATTTACTGTAATAATCTCGTCTGGCACTATCTATTATCTCCGCCGCGGAAATCAATTTTTGGGTCCAAACCTCAAGTTCTTGCTTTGAGTGACCGCCTTTCAGTAATTTATTCCGCTGTTTGAGGCACCGGTTGGCAATATCCCATTCGTCAGTAAAACTAGGTTTCACGTGAAACACACCCCAATTAAGAAATTTACGTCTTATTTGAGGCGATCCTAGGAGTAAATCGACGGTTTCCGGACCCAAGACCAAAACCGGTAGTAATCTCGCGAGTTCCGATGACTTTGTAACCGCCTCGCCATCGATCCTTATTTCACGCTTACCCCCTAAACTGCGACTTACACCGGCACGGATTTCGCGCCCACTATCATTAACGATTTGTCCGAAAACAACAGATTCGCTTTCTCCTCGCGTAACCAGCGGTGAAATTTGGTGGCTTCTAAAACTACGAGCTGTCGCGAGGTAATGGATCGCTTCGAGTAAACTTGTCTTACCACTACCGTTTTTGCCCACGATAAGGTTAAGTTGCGATGAAAAACCCAGATTTGCCTGAGCGATGTTTCTTAAATTTGTGATTAACAGCTTATTGAGCACAATCCGAGCAGGATCAGAGTTTCATCGGCATAACGACATACAACGAATCATCTTCTTCCGGGTGTTCAAGTAACGCACTACTATTTGCATCATGCACAGTAATCTTGACTCTGTCACAATCCAAAACACCTAGAACATCCTGGAGATAACCAACGTTGAAGCCTACCTCTAGATCGACACCATCGTAGTCCACAGTGACAGTTTCTTCTGCTTCTTCCTGTTCCGGGTTATTCGCAGAAAGTTTTAACTGCCCTGCTGACAAATTAACTCTGATACCACGGAACTTTTCATTGGACAGTATCGCTGTCCTGTTCAATGCCTGTTTTAGTTCAACTTTATCTGCCAGCACTATTTTATCGCCGTTTTTTGGTATCACTCGGTCATAGTCTGGGAAGCGTCCGTCCACCAGCTTCGTTGTCATCGTAAAATTTTCGGAGCGAGCGCATAGATGGTTAGCGCCAAAACTGATCTCAACCTCTCCTTCTAGATCTGCCAGGAGCCGCTGGAGTTCTAACACCCCCTTTCTTGGCACGATAACCTGCTTCATCTGGCTATTACCTGAATCCTGATTAAGGTTACTCGACGCCAAACGGTGTCCATCTGTCGCCACACTTCTTATGTATCCGTCACCTAACTCGAGTAACATGCCATTGAGAAAGTAGCGAACGTCTTGCTGGGCCATTGCAAAAGCCGTCCGATCAAGTAATTTTTTGAATGCCTTGCTATCAATTTTTGTTGTAATTTCAACAGCAGACTTGTCAACCGAAGGAAAATCTGCAGCGGGCAATGTCGATAAGTTGGACTTAAAACGTCCTGATCTGATGAGGAGTCTTGATTCAGATAACTCAAAATCAACTGTCGCCTTGTCCGGCAACTCTTTACAGATATCGAGTAATTTCCTAGCTGGCACTGTGATTTCGCCCGCTTCAGCACTTTCAGTACTCACCTTGCCAATAAGCTCTACCTCAAGATCTGTACCTGTCAGCGAAACACTATCCTCGCCTACTTGAATCAGCACATTGGAAAGTACAGGCAGTGTTTGACGACGCTCTACGACACCAGCGACCTGTTGAAGCGGCTTGAGCAACAATTCTCGATTTACACTAAATTTCATTTTTCATCCTAAGTGAGCGCTAACTTTCGGGCTATGGCCTGAAATATCGGCTTTCATGTTCAAAGCATCATCGGACTGACTACATATCTAGAATCCGGATCATCCGGATCTGTGAGCAATGCGGCTGATCCAGCATCTGAGAATGCCATCACTATTTCGTCACTTTTCATGACCGACAGCGCGTCTATAAGATACTCAACATTAAATCCAATGTCTAAATCATCACTCTGATAGTCAATAGCGATATTCTCTTCAGCTTCTTCCTGATTGGGATTGTTAGCTTCTAGTTGCAAATTGTCCTTGGTCACGACCAATCTAATATTCCTATAGGTCTCATTAGAAAGAATCGCTGTCCGCGTCAAAGCTTCCTTGAGGTCAAGCCGATCAATATTAACCACATTATGATTGTGGCTGGGAATGGCCGCCTCGTATTCTGGGTATGTCGCATCAATCAACTTTGTTGTGACGGTGCCTGTCTCAGTCTCCACCTTTAGATGATTGACTGTGAAATAGACAGCCAACTCACTGCCGTCAGTTTTTACCACTTTGAGCAATTCCAAGACGCCCTTCCGGGGAATTATGTATTCACCACTCGGACCTTCGCCATCAACCAGTTTAATAGCTGATGTTGCCAACCTTTGGCCATTTGTTGCGACGCTCGTCAACTTTCCTTCAGACGACCTAATCAACATCCCGTTGAAGAAATACCTAACATCCTGCTGCGCCATCGCAAAACTTGTCTTTGCTAACAAGCCACCAAAGGCGTCTGAAGGCACTTTGACGGGTTTAGCGGCTTCATCAATCTCAATACAGGGATAATCCTGCGCTGGCAGCGTACCAAGCTGCGACCGGTACCGGCCACTTTTAACTTGCAAGTGAGTGTCAACTAGCTCGCAATCAAGCGTAGCATTAGGCCTCAAGCTTCGGCATATATCAATTAGCTTTCTCGCTGGAACGGTGACGGCACCCTCGCTCAGCACCTCCACATCAGAAATGTTGGCAACCAATTCGACTTCCTGATCAGAACCGACCAGACACAAACCATCCGACTGCAGCCTCAACAGCAGGTTTGATAATATTGGTAGTGTATGACGGCGTTCCACAACACTTGCCACAAACTGCAGAGGGCCAAGTATTGCTTCTCGCCTGACTGAAAATTTCATTTTCTCAAGTCGTCTAGGTAGTTTATGCGGTCAACGTTCTAATAAGGTTATTGTAATCTTCCCGAATATCCCTGCTACTCTCTTTCAGCTCTTCTATTTTGCGACAAGCGTGCAGCACCGTCGTGTGGTCTCTGCCGCCGAAAGAATCGCCAATTTCAGGCAGACTGTGTGTTGTCAGCTCCTTAGCTAATGCCATGGCTAATTGTCTTGGCCTGGCAATCGACCGGTTTCTGCGCTTTGAGTGTAAATCTGCTATCTTAATTTTGTAGTAGTCAGCGACAATCTTTTGAATATTCTCGATCCCAACCTGGCGCTCTGATAATGCAATCAGATCCTTGAGAGCGTCTTTAACTTGCTCTATGGAAATTAAACGTCCGGTAAAGGTCGCATTGGCAATGACACGCTTGAGTGCCCCTTCTAGCTCTCTCACGTTTGACCTTATTCTCTCAGCAATGAAGAACGCTGCATTATGCGGTACTTCAGCTTTTTCCATTTCTGCCTTTTTCATTAGAATTGCAACACGCGTTTCCAACTCGGGCGCTTCAACCGGCGCTGTCATGCCCCATACAAACCGGCTTTTTAGTCGTTCTTCTAATCCCGCTATCTCTTTCGGATAACGATCACAAGTGAGAACTATCTGACTGCCATTCTCTTGAAGACGGTTAAATACATGGAAAAACTCTTCTTGGGACTTCATACCCTTCGCTAAGAATTGAATGTCGTCCATCAGCAAAACATCCACAGACCTGTAATACTGCGTGAACTCGGCCATCGTGCCGTGCTCTATCGCTCGTACCATGTCTTCCATAAACCTTTGGGAATACATGTATGCAACTTTTAGCTCTGGATGTTTATCGTGTATCGCATTGCCAACTGCGTGCATCAAATGGGTTTTGCCTAACCCTGAACCACCATAAAGCAGCAGGCATTTATAGGTTGTTCCAACGCTCTCAGAGACCTGCACAGCTGCTGCTCGCGCCAATTCATTAGATCTACCTTCGACAAAATTGTCGAAAGTGAATTCACGTTTCAATTCTAGCAGCGGATAAAAGTTTTCCCTAGATACGAAACTATTCCCCTGCCTAGAACCCGAGCCGTCTGGAACTGTAAACACTCCCCCGTTCTGCTCGCGTTTAACCGATGAATTTCCCGCTTGAAACCTATGATCTGATGAAGTGCCGATGCATAGCGTCACTTTTGCAGCAACATCTTGGTGGACTAATTCTTCTATTCGACCCAAAAAGTGCTGTTTAACCTGATTTTCAATGTACTTATTGGGCGCAAACAGCTCGAATCTGCTGTCGCCGTCTGTTATCGCCTGCAGTGGTTTTATCCAGGTGTTGAACTGATGCGCTGTCAATTCTTCCTCTAGTACGTGCAAACATTTTTGCCAAATTGCTACCTTCACAGACCCTCCGTTCAAGCCGTGATGCATATTATTATTTTCGAATACACGCTATTTGAGAAGCAGGGTTACTAAAGAAATGCGTTGGATAGATGTTAACTCCAATTGCACCCTCAAGCCAATAGCTCGGATCAAAAAAAGATAAATGAAACGCCTTATATTTCAATATGTTATACAAATAAAACGTAGGTAAGCAGTGACTAACCTGTGCATAACATGTGGATAAAAAAACTCTCTCTA
>CBFHOH010000001.1:134894-138137 GCA_965657335.1 Candidatus Azotimanducaceae bacterium | reverse complement strand
GCGATTTCAACACAGGTTGTCCACAAATAAACGCTCTTTGAAACACTGTTTATACACAGACTTTGAACAGCTCTAAACTATTGAAACTGTTCAATAAAAGTCACTCATACACAAATCCAAAATGCTTAATAAGAGTAATAACAATAAATTTATATATATAAAGATCTTTATATTAAAAGAAGAGGAAGAGCGAGGCTACAAAATATATGAAAACTCAAATTGACTCGATGTAACAACTTGATTAGAATTCGCGCTCATTTTTTAACAGCGACTTCCACGGAAAAACATCATGAAAAGAACATTTCAACCTAGCGTCATCAAACGCAAGCGTACTCATGGTTTCCGTGCCAGAATGGCAACAAAAAATGGCCGTCTAGTACTTAAAAGACGCAGAGCCAAAGGCCGCAAGGTACTATCAGCGTAAGTAAACAATCTTACGCGTACGGTCAGAAGTGCCATAGCAATAGCGACACTGTTGGAAGGCATGTCATAAGCCCATGGCATAAGATCTAAACCAATATGGTAGTCTCCTGGATCAATTTCTAGAACACCAGGCAAAAGACGACAGCATTGATTACCCAAAGCTTCTCGAAACACAATCGAATCCTCTCTTCAAAGGAGTTCAGCGCCGTGTTTGACCGAGCCCAGTATCGGGTCGGTTGCTCAGAGTTCCTTGTCCTAGCAATTGATAATCGCCTTTCTGCCAGCAGAATAGGTATGGTAGTAGGGAAGAAAAACACGCGTTTAGCGGTTAATCGCAACAAGATTAAGAGAATCTTCCGAGAGTCATACCGTAAAATCGCTATTTCAATGTTTAGCATCGACTGCTTGGACATTGTGATCATCACTCGCCCCGGCGTCGCCAAATGCTCAAGCCAACAACTTTTTGCACAGTTAACCAAGGTTTGGCAAAAACTTCAGGTCAAGGTCGGTAAGGAGCGCAGCAATGCTTAGAAAAACGCTCGTAGCATTCATCAAGTTCTATCAAATTTTTATCAGTGCACTACTCGGTCCGCGATGCAGGTTTTATCCAAGTTGCTCGCAGTACACGATCGAAGCAATAGAAACACACGGCTCTTTCAAAGGTTTGTATCTCGCGACGAAGAGGATTGCAAAATGTCATCCGCTTCACCCGGGTGGCATAGACATGGTCCCGCAAAATAAACAAAACGAATTATAGGTTTACCCATGGATTTTCAAAGAATATTTATATTGTTGGGATTGGCAGTTACTGCGTATCTTATCATGCTTGCTTGGAATGAGGATTACGGTTCGGGCAGTAAAGCAGCGACAAACCCATTGTCCACTAGTGAGGTCATTGCCGAAAACGGTGAACTAACAAGCAGTAATCCAAATGAACTGCCCATCGTGGTGGAAAACTCTAACTCAGCGAATGTTGCTGATCTTATCCCTGCGATAGAACCAGACTCCTACCAGCAACAGCCTAAAACTAGACCACAGAGCCTCAACCAAAACAGATTAGTAACAGTAAAGTCTGATCTATTGAACCTCACCATCGACACTTTAGGCGGCGATATTGTTAAGGCATCGCTAGTGGCATTCCCTACGACACTTGATACTCCAGATTCACCCTTTACTTTGATAGATCCAGGCAATAGTTATGCTGCCCAAAGTGGATTAATCGGTAGGAACGGCACCGACACTAGTGCGGGTCGTCCACTATTCAAAGTTTCAAGTTACAACCACTCTCTCAGAGAAGGCGAGTCCGAGGTGCAGGTTGATCTAACGTTGGAACAACCCGGAGCAACCATTACCAAGCGATTTACATTAAGAAGGTCAGACTACCTCATAGATGTAGATTACATCGTGCAAAACCATGCTGATGAAATCTGGCAGGGAGCGCTCTTTGCCCAGATAAAGAGAGATAGGGAAGCGCCGGTTATCTCAGATGAAAATGCGATGGGTCTGCAACCCTATACCGGAGGAGCTACTTATATTTCTGGTACGCCATATAACAAACTAGAATTTGATGATATTGAAGATGAGTCTTACAAAGCCAAAGTAGATGGCGGCTATATCGCCATGGTGCAGCATTACTTTGTTTCAGCGTGGGTGCCAAAAGGGGAAGATGTAAATACGTATCAGGCCAGATATCTTAGGCAGCAGGATGTTTTCCTTTTTGGATTTACCAGTCCTGTCTGGCAAATCAATCCCGGCCAACAATCAAATAAAGGAGCGCAGTTCTATGTAGGTCCTAAGGATCAATATCGTCTAGAAGAGATTAGTCCAGGTCTTGATTTAACTGTTGATTATGGTTTCTTGTGGTGGTTAGCAAAACCCCTATTTTTTCTGTTAGATACTATTCACGGCATGGTGGGTAACTGGGGAATGGCTATTATCGGTCTAACGATACTGGTCAAGACTCTGTTATTTCCGCTTTCAGCCGCTGGCTTTAAGTCGATGGCCAAAATGCGAAAGCTACAACCGGAAATGGCTCGCTTAAAAGAAAGATATGGTGATGACAAGCAGAAATTTTCTCAGGCGATGATGGAGCTATATAAAAAGGAAGGTGCCAACCCGCTAGGTGGATGTTTTCCTATTCTGCTGCAAATGCCAGTATTTTTAGCATTATATTGGACCTTGATGGAGAGTGTAGAGTTACGACAAGCACCGTTTATTTTGTGGATAGATGATTTGTCTGTCATGGATCCTTACTTTGTTCTGCCGATATTGATGGGTGGTTCAATGTTTTTGACACAACTTATGCAGCCAGAACCACCAGATCCGATGCAGGCGAAGGTGATGAAATTATTGCCTATTATGTTTACTTTCTTTTTCCTCTGGTTCCCTTCAGGACTTGTTTTATATTGGTTGATAAACAATATACTTTCGGCCGCCCAGCAATTCTACGTTAACAAGAAAGTAGAGGCGCAACCCTGACATAAACCACCAATAGGTGACGAACTTGGATCATCTTAGTAAGGACACAATCGCAGCAATAGCCACGCCAGCCGGCAAGGGTGGCATAGGAGTGGTTAGGGTTTCTGGTCCGCTGGTAGCAGAGCTAGCAGTTAAAGTGTTGGGTAAACTTCCAGAGCCAAGAAATGCAACATTTTCGAATTTTTGCGATAGCGATGGTCAAGCTATTGACCATGGAATTAGTTTGTATTTTCCAGGGCCTCACTCTTTCACAGGAGAGGATGTATTAGAACTTCAGGGTCACGGTGGTCCAGTCGTGATTGACCTCTTGCTTCAGCGTACACTTGAACTTGGAGCGCGAAT
>CBFHOH010000001.1:131689-134572 GCA_965657335.1 Candidatus Azotimanducaceae bacterium | reverse complement strand
CTGAACGACGGTATATCTCTTGTGCTAGCAGGCAAGCCCAACGCGGGTAAATCAAGCCTGATGAATGCGCTATGTGGAAAAGATACCGCGATAGTGACGGATCACGCAGGCACGACGCGAGACGTATTGACTGAAAAAATACTAATGGACGGAATACCCATTAATCTGTTTGATACAGCGGGACTCAGAAAAACAGAAAATCCAGTAGAGAAAGAAGGCGTAAAAAGAGCCCTAATAGAAACAGGTAGAGCAGACATCGTGCTATTGCTGGTCGACGTATCAGACTGTAGGGAAGGCTGGAGAGAAGAGGTCGACGGTTTGCTTTCTATCATAGAGGGTCAAGGCACAGTTGTGGTTTTGCTTAATAAAACCGATCTGCTTGCGCAGCCTCTGACCGAAAAAGAGATCCTCGTCGCGGCGGATACGCACTGGTCTGTGCTGCAAATATCAGCTAAAACGCAAGACGGAATCGAACTGCTCAAGGCCCGGATTAAGAAAATTGTGGGTTATGTTGATGCGAGCGAGGGTGTTGTTCTAGCCAGGCGGAGGCACATTCGAGCGCTTGAAAAAGCATCAGAAGCAATGGAACGTGGAAGAGAGCAACTGGTGACCTATATGGCGGGTGAAATACTGGCAGAAGAACTCAAAATAGCCCACGAGAGCCTGTGTGAGATCACCGGTGAATTCACAAGTGACGACCTACTGGGAGAAATTTTTTCCTCTTTTTGCATCGGTAAATAACTAAAGCTCAGCTTTTATCAGGGATGTGAGGTGGCATTTCATGTCCAGGGCAACATTAGACATTAAATTCCTCATCAGTATACTTGCCCACCCAGCGTATTTTGGCCAAAAGACTGCCAGGTTCAGTCGATAAGACACACTATGAATTATCCTAAAAAATTTGGCGTTATCGTCGTAGGTGGCGGTCATGCGGGTACAGAGGCAGCGTTAGCGTCAGCAAGAATGGGCGTCGACACGCTGCTGATCACCCAAAACATAGAAACGCTCGGGCAAATGTCATGTAATCCAGCGATTGGTGGTATCGGCAAGAGTCATCTGGTGAAAGAAGTCGATGCGCTGGGCGGCGCAATGGCGTTGGCCGCTGATTATGCAGGGATTCATTTCAGGGTGCTCAATGCGAGAAAAGGGCCGGCGGTAAGGGCCACCAGAGCGCAGGCTGACAGACACTTATACAAAGGTGCCATTCGGCGTGTCTTGGAAAATCAGCAAAATCTTTTCATTTTCCAACAATCCGTTGACGATCTGATTGTAGAAGGGGATGCCGTCAGAGGCGTTGTTACAGCCTCTGGACTTAGGTTCACCGGAGAAACGGTTGTGTTGACCGTAGGGACTTTTCTAGGCGGTATCATCCATGTGGGGCTTGAGAAATCTGCTGGCGGTCGCGCTGGCGACGCGCCTGCGAATCGTCTCGCCGAAAGACTGAGGGAAATGCCCTTTAAGGTCGCCAGACTGAAAACGGGCACACCACCAAGAATTGATGGAAAATCAGTCAATTTTGAAGGCCTCGAAGAGCAAGCCGGGGACGATCCCCGTCCGGTTATGTCTCACATGGGTAGTCGGGATATTCACCCAACTCAGGTCAGTTGTTTTATTACCCACACCAATGCGCAAACCCATGACTTGATTAGGGACGGACTTGATCGCTCTCCCTTGTTTACAGGCGAAATAGATGGTGTTGGGCCGCGGTATTGCCCTTCAATCGAAGACAAAGTGGTGCGCTTCTCTGATAAAAATTCGCATCAGATTTTTATTGAGCCAGAGGGACTAAATACAAGGGAACTATACCCTAACGGTATATCGACTAGTTTACCCTTTGACGTTCAGGTCGCTTTAGTCAGAAGCATTAAGGGCTTTGAGCAGGCACACATCACAAGACCCGGATACGCCATAGAATACGATTTTTTCGAGCCACGAGATCTGAAGTCCTCGCTAGAAACGATTCACCTAAACGGGCTTTATTTCGCTGGTCAGATAAATGGTACGACAGGATATGAGGAAGCCGCCGCACAGGGATTGGTCGCGGGTATGAATGCCGCGCTTCAATCCAAAGAGCAAGCCCCTTGGTGTCCGGGAAGAGATAAGGCCTACATTGGCGTACTTATTGACGATCTGATTACGATGGGCACTAAAGAGCCTTATCGAATGTTCACCAGCAGAGCAGAGTATCGCCTCATACTCAGACAGGATAATGCAGATAGACGTTTGACTGAAACAGGCAGGGCAATGGGGCTTGTTGATGATCAGAGGTGGCGAAGATTCGAAGAAAAGTTGTCGCTTATTAATGAGCGAAAAGCGCAATTAGAAGAGCATTGGTGTCATCCGGGTGATGCAGAAATAGAATCACTGGTCGGTAAAGCGTTGGGGCGAGAGTATAACCTGACCAACCTGTTGAAGCGTCCGAATGTTTCGGTTGAGCGCCTTATTGAAAAGGCAGGATATGTTTGGCCGGATGGAGAGGTGAATGAACAGATTGAAATCGACCTCAAGTATGAAGGTTATATCGCGCGCCAGCAGGAAGAGATCGATCGTTTAAAGGCTGAAGAAGGTATGGTCATACCCACGATGCTTGATTATGGGACGATCAACGGGCTATCAAACGAGGTGCGCCAAAAGCTTGCTGATGTTCGCCCGGAAACGATAGGTCAGGCTAGCAGGATTTCAGGTGTGACCCCAGCCGCTGTTGCTCTACTGATGGTGCATATAAAGAAGAGTAAACACCTCCGCTCCAGCCAAAAATCAGCGTAGATCGAGAGATGGCAGCCGACGATAGGTCAAATCTTGAAGGTTTACTGAGAAAAGGATTAGCGGATGCAGAAATATCGCTAAGCGCTGATTTTGCTAAGCAGATAACCGATTTTATTC
>CBFHOH010000001.1:129830-131648 GCA_965657335.1 Candidatus Azotimanducaceae bacterium | reverse complement strand
GTGCGTGACCCGCTGCAAATGGTGCCATTACATATTTTGGACTCAATGGCGCTCTACCCATTTATTGAAGACGGCATGCAGGATATCCTCGACGTCGGCAGTGGCGGCGGTTTGCCTGGTATTCCATTGGCGATGGCTTTTCCCGAAAAAAAGTTCACATTACTCGATAGCAACGGCAAGAAAACCCGGTTTCTTAATCATGTAAAAATGAAGCTGAAACTTGATAATGTCGAAGTTGTCCAATCGAGGGTAGAGGACCATGTTGATCAGTTTGATCTCGTTATGTGTCGAGCTTTTGCGAGTTTGGTTGATATTGCGACTGGCGTGAGTCATCTTGTTAAAGACGCAGGCGTAGTTTTTGCGATGAAAAGCAAAGATGAGGTGTTGGATCAGCGCGTAGGACAAATACGATTCGATCAATTGTATCGTTTGAAAGTAACCGGTATAGACGCGCCTAGGCACTTGATCGTGCTGAGGAAAGATAGTCAGTGACAGAAATAGACAGTGTGATATGAGTCTTTGAGACGCAAGCAGTTAGCAATCATGAACAGGTAGCTTGAAATTGGCATTAGTATTAGCAATAACCAATCAGAAAGGCGGTGTGGGTAAGACGACAACCAGCGTCAATCTATCCGCTTCCTTAGCTGCGATGAAACGGCGGGTTTTGCTAGTGGACCTAGATCCTCAGGGTAACGCGACGATGGGCAGTGGCGTGAATAAATCTGACCTTGATGCCTCTATTTACGATGTTCTCGTTAATGATTTAACGGTGACCGAAGCCAGAATCAAAGCTGAGTCTGCGGGGTTTGATATTCTAGGAGCAAATGTCGAGCTGACGGGCGCGGAGATCGAACTGTTTTCTTTGGATAGGAGAGAATTTCGATTGAAGGATGCATTAGTACCGGTCCAGACATCCTATGACTATATCATTATTGATTGCCCTCCCTCTCTTAGCCTACTAACGATTAATGGTTTGGTTGCATCCGATACAGCAATGATTCCGATGCAGTGCGAGTATTACGCACTAGAAGGTTTATCGGCGCTGATTAATACAATATCCAGGATAACGGCGAGCCTTAACCCCGAGTTAGAAGTCGAAGGCATTGTGAGAACGATGTACGACCCTAGAAACAGCCTGACGAAGGACGTCTCAGATCAATTAGCTGAACATTTTACAGATAAGTTATACAGAACCGTGATACCAAGAAACGTCAGGTTGGCGGAAGCGCCTAGTTACGGTTTGCCAGTGTTGTACTATGACAAACAGTCCCGCGGGGCGAGAGCATACTTGGCGTTAGCGAGTGAGCTTGCTCGAAGGTGCGAAGGTATAAATGATTCAGATAGGGTTGGCACAAGCGATGTTTCGCCCTCAATAGATCCAGCAACAGATAAAAATAACAGGACGCAATCGTAATGGTAGTGAAAAAAAGAGGGCTGGGTCGGGGTCTTGATGCGCTGCTAGGCTCCGAGGCAAAAACAGCTAAATCAGAGCCAGAAGACGTTTCTGGTAAATTGCAGGAAGTGCCTATCGAGTGGATTCAGCCGGGCAAGTACCAGCCCAGAAAGGTGATGGAAGATGAAGCCCTGCAAGAACTAGCTTCATCAATAAAAGCTCAGGGCATTATGCAGCCGATAGTACTCAGGACGGTATCCGAAAATAAATACGAAATTATTGCGGGTGAACGGCGCTGGCGCGCTAGTCAATTAGCAGGCATGGAGAAGATCCCGGCAGTAGTGAAAGACGTCAGCGATGAGTCAGCTATCGCGATGTCTTTAATAGAGAATATCCAACGTGAAGACCTCAATCCAATGGAAGAA
>CBFHOH010000001.1:92833-129433 GCA_965657335.1 Candidatus Azotimanducaceae bacterium | reverse complement strand
GGGGCAAATTGGTCATTACATATAACTCGCTGGACGAGCTTGATGGTGTTCTCACACGTTTTGGTGACCTAGACTAGTGAGGCAATCTCAGGCGCGACGAGCGGACGGTGAAATGGCTGCTTGTCATCAGATTTCTCCATGTTTATAAAAAAGTAACAATTTACCCAAGTCTTAAGTTGAATGGCTTAATCTAAATCACTATACTACGCCCGCTCGAATATAGGGGTAAATGTGCACTTCAAAATCCCGTTTCGAATCGTATTGGTTCAATTAGTCGTATTAATTGGCCTCGCAGTAGCCTATCTGCCATTTGATGAAGGCGGATATGTGAGAACTTACTCGATTTTGCTGGGTGGTTTGTCGTCAATGCTGCCTAGCGCTTTTATGGCATGGCATTTGACTCGCCCCGCCTCGTCACCAGGTAAAGCGTTTAGAAAGCTGGTTTACGGAGAAATCGGGAAATTGGTGATGACCGCAGTGATATTTACTGCGGTTTTTATCTTTATAAAGCCAATAGATATATTGTTTTTCTTTTCATCATTAGTAGTAAGCATGCTTTGTCATGTGTTTGTGCCATTGTTCTGGCAAACGAGCGTTCCTCTGCCGGAGGAACTTTCCGCAACCCAGACTTCGGACACGCGAAATTAGCAGGTCAGGAAACAGAGTAATAAAGTATGCAGAGTGAAACCCAGACTTCCAGCGAATATATTCAGCATCACATAACTAACCTAACCTATGGTAAGTTTCCAGATGGTAGCTGGGGCATTGCCCACTCGGCCGAAGAAGCGAAAGCAATGGGTTTCAATGCCATTCATGTAGATACAATGTTCTGGTCCATCAGCCTCGGAATGGTTTTTTGTGGTTTGTTCTTTTGGGCAACCCGAAGCCTCACAGCCGGTGTACCGGGTACACTTCAAAACATCTGTGAAATGACCGTAGAATTCGTAGAAGACAATATACGGCAGGTATTTGGCACCAGGCCAAACGTTATTATTGGCCCACTTTCCCTCACGATATTGGTGTGGGTGTTCCTGATGAACCTAATGGATCTGATCCCCGTGGACTTCTTACCAGCACTCGCGACAATGGCTGGTATCCATTATTTTAAAGTGGTCCCCTCGACCGACCCGAATGCAACACTGGCGATGTCCTTAGGTGTATTTTTCCTCGTCATGTACTACAACGTTAAAATGAAGGGTCCTGTGAAATTCACATTAGGATTATTCACGCATCCTATTGATCACTGGGCTGCCGCGCCATTCAATTTTCTACTCGAAATGGTCGATCTTATTGCAAAGCCGCTTTCTCACGGCTTACGACTGTTTGGTAATATGTATGCGGGTGAGATGATTTTCATTCTTATTGCATTACTGCCGTTCTATGCTCAATGGGCACTTTCGCTCCCTTGGGCTATTTTCCACATTTTAATCATTAGTCTTCAGGCGTTTGTTTTCATGATACTGACTATTGTCTATCTGACGCAGGCACATGAAACCGGGGACCATTGATCAAGATATCTTTTTAAACATACAAGAAGTTAATACACACGTTGACGTGCAATTGTAGGAGTAAGTCATGGAACAATCGTTAATTTTTATTGCTGGTGGCATTCTGATGGGTCTTGGAGCTATCGGTAGTGGTGTCGGTATCGGTATTCTCGGTGGTAAATACCTCGAAGGTGTTGCCCGACAGCCAGAACTTCAGCCAATGCTGATGACACAGCTGTTTATATCGCTGGCATTGGTAGATGCTGTGCCGATTATTGCCGTAGGTATTTCGCTCTACATGATCTTTGCGATCTAGTCATTAGCGAATTTTATCTAGTATCTTTTCGAACCTAGAGGTGAAGTGTGACTATTAACTTAACCATGGTCGGTCAATTAATATCCTTCGTGCTGTTTGTTTTATTCTGCATGAAGTTTGTTTGGCCGCCGTTGACCCAAGTGATGCGCGAGCGACAGAAAGCATTAGCCGACGGCCTTGAAAAAGCCTCAGCCGCTGAAAAGCAGTTGGAAGCCGCTAACGACGCGGCTGCGAACGAACTTGAAGAAGCGAAAAAGCAATCTGCTGAACTTTTGGCGCAAGCACGTTCACGAGCTAACCAAATCGTTGAAGAAGCAAAAGCCCAAGCCGGTGAAGAAGCCGATAGAATTAAGCAGGGTGCGCAGAGCGAAATTGACCAAGAGGTCAACAGAGCACGCGAAGATCTGAGATCTAGGGTAAGTGAGTTAGCAATCGAAGGTGCTGAGAAGATTCTCGAGACAAGTGTCGACAGAGATGTCCATCAGGACATGTTGAACAAAATCGCAGCGAAACTTTAGACGAATTATAGGACTGTATTAGGTAATGGCTGAGTCAGAATTAACGACAATTGCTCGACCCTATGCCCGGGCAGCGTTTTCACAAGGTCTCGACGAAACGTCGGGCCTCGCGAGCTGGTCTCGAATGCTCGGTATGCTCAGCGCGGCAATTCAAGATGAAACCGTGAGGTCGAATCTAGAAAACCCGCTACTCACTAGAGCTCAGCAGAGTGGACTCGTCATCGACCTAATGGGCGAAGAGCTAAGTGATCATGGCCGCAACTTTGTCACGGTATTAGCAGAGAATGGTCGGATCAGTTTAATGACAACGATCTCGGAAATTTTTGAATTGCTCAAATCAAACCATGAAAAAACCATGGATGTTGAAGTGACCAGTGCTTTTGACGTAAGTAGTGAAGACAGCGATAAGCTTTCGGAAGCACTCAAGAGCAGATTACAAAGAGACGTCAATCTTACTGCAAGTGTAGATTCGACGCTTATCGGCGGCATCGTTGTTAGAACTGAAGATACGGTCATCGATAATTCGGTTAGAGGTAAGCTCGATCGACTAGCACAAGTACTTAATTAGAAAACCTCTGTTATCAGAGGCGAGAAAAAGTCGCCGATGCATAACGGAAAACACATACACTTTTGAATTAACCATTCCTCGAGGAACGGGACATGCAACAACTAAATCCTTCTGAGATTAGCGAAATAATCAAGCAGCGAATTGAGAAGCTTGATGTTTCTTCTGAAGCAAGAAACGAAGGTACGATCGTCAGTGTATCTGACGGTATTATCAGAATTCACGGGCTCGCTGACGTCCAAAACGGCGAAATGATCGAGTTTCCAGGTAACCTTTTCGGATTTGCTTTGAACCTTGAGCGCGACTCAGTCGGCGCGGTTGTACTCGGTGATTACCAGTCGCTGCGTGAAGGTCAAACGGCAAAATGCACAGGAAGAATTCTTGAGGTGCCGGTAGGACCGGAGCTTCTGGGTCGCGTTGTAGATGCGCTTGGAAATCCAATTGACGGCAAGGGCGCGATCAACACTTCGCTTACCTCGCCTGTTGAAAAGGTTGCTCCTGGCGTTATTGCACGTCAACACGTTGACCAGCCAGTTCAAACTGGACTCAAATGTATCGATTCAATGATTCCTGTTGGTCGAGGCCAGCGAGAATTAATCATTGGTGACCGGCAAACTGGTAAAACCGCAATAGCGATAGACGCCATCATTAACCAGCAAAAGTCTGGTATTAAGTGTGTCTACGTTGCGATTGGCCAAAAGTATTCTTCTGTTGCCAACGTAGTAAGAACGCTTGAAGAGCATGGCGCAATGGAAAACACCATTATCGTCGTGGCAGGCGCTTCTGACCCAGCACCGATGCAGTACATTGCAGCCTATTCCGGTTGCGCTATGGGCGAGTATTTTAGGGATCGTGGTGAAGATTCACTGATCATTTATGATGACCTGACAAAACAAGCATGGGCTTATCGTCAGATATCTTTGTTGCTGCGTAGACCGCCAGGACGCGAGGCTTACCCAGGTGACGTTTTCTATCTCCACTCTAGATTGTTGGAACGTGCAGCGCGGGTGAATGCCGATTATGTAGAAGCATTTACCAACGGAGAAGTGAAGGGTCAGACCGGTTCACTGACTGCGCTACCAATCATTGAAACACAGGCAGGTGACGTATCAGCGTTTGTACCTACCAACGTTATTTCGATTACTGACGGCCAAATCTTCCTAGAATCAGACAAGTTTAACGCAGGCGAAAGACCGGCGATGAATCCGGGTGTTTCGGTTTCACGCGTGGGTGGTGATGCCCAGGTCAAGTTCATGTCGAAGATCTCCGGCGGTATTAAGCTGGCATTAGCACAATATCGGGAATTAGCGGCTTTCTCTCAGTTCGCCTCTGACCTTGATGATGCGACGAGACGACAGCTTGAGCACGGTGAACGCATTAATGAGCTTATGAAGCAAAAGCAGTACTCCCCTATGTCAGTTGCTGAAATGGGTGTTGTTCTTTTTGCTGCTAATGAAGGCTTTCTGGAAGACATTGAAGTGAACAAGGTGCTGGATTTTGAAGCAGCGCTAAAATCTTATATGAACTCAGAACAGTCGGCGTTCATGGACGAAGTAAATGCCAACGGTGTTTATAGCGACGAAGTAGTCGACACCATGAGAAAAGCGATAGAAACATTCAAGTCAACTCAGACTTGGTAGTGAGCAGGTAAAAGTAGTACCAGTTGAACAGAGGCCGGCACTAACGAGAGAAATATGGCAAACGCTAAAGAACTAAGAAAGCAGATCGGAAGTATTAAGAATACTCAAAAGATCACCAGCGCGATGGAAATGGTGGCTGCTAGTAAAATGCGCAAGTCTCAGGAGCGTATGTCTCGTGGTCGCCCCTACTCTGATCACATCAGGGAAGTCATTGGCCATGTTGCAAATGCCTCCCCGGAATACCGACACGGTTTTATGATCGAAAGAGAAGTCAAAAGAGTCGGATATATTGTTGTCACTACCGACAAAGGCTTGTGCGGCGGACTCAATATTAATTTGCTGAAGGCGACGGTTAACAGCATCAAAAACTGGGTTGATCAGGATGTTGAAGTTGATCTTTGTCTGATCGGAAACAAGGGCGCGCAGTTTTTCAGAAGCTATGGCGGCAATGTTGTGGCAGCAAGTAGCCACGTAAGTGAGTCCCCTGCCCTGTCAGACCTCATCGGCAGCATCAAAGTTATGCTTGATGCATTTGATGCTGGCAAGGTTGACAAGATATTTTTAGCGAACAACGTATTTGTAAATACGATGACGCAAACGCCGACGATAAGTCAGTTGGTTCCTTTGGACCCAGCAGAAGGTTCGGAGATGAAACATCGTTGGGACTATATCTACGAGCCAGACGCAAGACAGCTGATAGAAGGTTTGGTGACAAGGTTTATTGAATCGCAGGTTTATCAAGCGGTTGTAGAAAACGGCGCCTGCGAGCAGGCGGCTAAAATGATCGCGATGAAAAATGCGACAGATAACGCGGGCGATATGGTTGATGAGCTACAGCTGATCATGAATAACGCTCGACAAGCAGCAATTACACAGGAATTGTCAGAAATTGTCGGTGGTGCAGCGGCTGTTTAAGCCAGCTTCACACCAGAGCTTATTGTTCATGCTCTGGATAACACCTGCATTTCAGGCTTCAAATTTAGAAAATTAGCGTAAGCGCTTAGAGGATACAGCAATGGGAAGTGGACGTATCGTACAGATAATTGGTGCGGTAATCGATGTGGAATTTCCTCGGGACGAAGTACCCAGAGTATATGACGCATTGACTGTCGATGAAGGTGGACTAACGCTCGAGGTTCAGCAGCAATTGGGAGACGGCGTTGTTCGTACCATTGCGATGGGAAGTTCGGAAGGCATAGCGCGTGGACTGGGTGTCAGCGATACTCAAAACGCCATTTCTGTTCCCGTTGGTGAAGAGACCTTGGGTCGGATCATGGACGTTCTTGGAAATCCTATCGATGAGAAGGGCCCAATCGGCGAGAAAGAAAAAATGCCGATCCACAGAGAGCCACCCTCTTACGACGAACAAGCTGGTAGTCGCGACTTGCTCGAAACGGGTGTGAAGGTTATCGACCTCATTTGTCCATTTGCCAAAGGCGGTAAGGTTGGATTATTCGGCGGAGCGGGTGTTGGTAAAACAGTTACCATGCTTGAGCTGATCAACAATATTGCAACAGAGCACAGTGGTTTGTCAGTGTTTGCCGGTGTTGGAGAACGCACGCGGGAAGGTAATGACTTCTACCACGAAATGCAGGAAGCCGGCGTATTGGACAAGATCGCGATGGTATTCGGGCAGATGAACGAACCACCCGGAAACAGATTGCGCGTTGCCTTGTCAGGTTTGACAATGGCAGAAAAGTTTCGTGACGATGGTAAAGACGTCCTACTTTTTGTTGACAATATTTATCGTTACACATTAGCAGGAACAGAAGTATCTGCACTGCTCGGTCGTATGCCATCAGCCGTTGGTTATCAGCCAACACTGGCTGAAGAAATGGGTGTTTTGCAAGAACGTATTACAACGACAAAGACTGGTTCTATTACTTCAATTCAGGCAGTTTATGTACCAGCTGACGATTTGACTGACCCATCTCCTGCTACAACATTTGCTCACCTTGATTCGACGGTTACATTATCTCGAGACATTGCGTCTCTTGGTATTTACCCAGCGGTAGATCCACTAGATTCTACTTCGCGCCAGCTCGATCCACTGATTGTAGGTGAAGAGCACTACAATGTAGCTCAGGGTGTTCAAGGTGTGCTTCAGAAGTACAAGGAATTGAAAGATATTATCGCCATTCTAGGTATGGACGAATTATCGGAAGAGGACAAGTTGACCGTTTACCGCGCGCGAAAAGTGAGCCAGTTCTTCTCACAACCCATGCACGTGGCGGAAGTATTTACGGGCCAGCCAGGCGTTTACGTCTCACTTGCTGATACCATCAGAAGTTTCAAGGGAATTCTTGAAGGCGACTATGACGAACTGCCAGAGGCAGCTTTCAGCATGGTAGGAAACATCGAGCAAGCTATCGAGAAAGCTAAAACCTTGTAAGACATATTTGGTGAGTTGTGTTCACAACGAGTGAGTCCATAACTTCAGGAGAAACACAGGAATGGCATCAACAGTACACTGCAGTATTGTTAGCGCAGAGCAGGAAATCTTTAACGGACTTGTTGAAATGGTTGTTGCCTCTGGCACAATCGGCGAGCTCGGTATATTTCCGGGACATACGCCTCTAATAAGCGGCGTGAAACCTGGTCCTGTCAGACTTCGACTCGAAGGTGGAGATGAAGAAGTGTTTTTCGCATCAGGTGGTTATATAGAGGTCCAGCCGACTGCGATTACAATACTGGCTGACACGGCGGTGCGCGCTGATGATATTGATGAAGCGGCGGCTATTGAGGCGCAAAAAAGAGCTGAAAAAGAATTGGCTGATAACAAGTCTAGCATTGACTTCTCAAGGGTAAGTGCTGATCTTGCTGAACAGGCAGCGATGCTTCGTACTATTCGGAAACATCGGGAACAAAAAAGATAGACTCTGGATTGTACTATTAATTCAGATAAGGAAAGGCGGCCTCGAGCTGCCTTTTTTTATGTCTATATTTTAATCAGAAGGTATGGCGGTCAGCCCGTATTACAGATTGGGGTAAGTATATTTTGCTGCCCAGACGTTGAGTAACGGAGTAAACTTCACGGATGAAAGTTAAAACAGACGAAAAAGAAAAAGTAGAAATTTGTATTCTCGCCGCCGGCATGGGCAGCAGAATGAAATCAGATAAACCTAAAGTCTTGCATACACTAGCGGGTCGCCCTTTGTTACAGCACCTTGTCGATACTGTGCAGGACATCCGTCCTGAGCGAGTGCACGTTGTAATAGGAAATGGCGCTGATCAGGTTAAACAAGCTTTCATTAACAGCGATATTCACTGGGTATTGCAAAAAGAGCAGATGGGCACGGGGCATGCTGTCATGCAAGCACTTCCAGACATCGAGGAAGATGCTCGAGTATTGATTTTGCTAGGTGATGCACCTTTGATTGAAATTGAGACGATCCGTACGCTTGTTTCCTCGGACTGTGATTTGGGCATTTTGACAGTGAATTTAGAAAATCCCTTCAATTACGGCCGCATTGTAAGAGGCGACGGCGAGCAAGTGCTCGCGATCATTGAAGAAAAAGATGCCACCGCCGAGCAAAAGAATATCAGTGAAATAAATTCTGGCGTGATGGTCACAACCGGCAAATTGTTGTCCGATTGGCTGGCCAGGATTGACACGAATAATGCACAACAAGAGTATCTCTTGACAGATATCGTCGGGCTAGCGAATGAAGACGGCTGTAAGGTACGCGCGATTGTGACAGAAGATGCCCTAGAAGCTGCCGGCGTTAACAACTTCGCCCAATTAGTGGCATTGGAAAGGGTGTACCAGACGAGACAAGCTGAAAAGCTTATGGACGCTGGTGTTCATATTCTTGATCCGGCTCGTATTGATATCAGGGGAAGTCTAAGCGTTGGAAAGAACGTGCGTATAGACGTTAACTGCATTTTTGAGGGTAATGTCACACTAGGTGATAACGTCACCATATCGTCGAACTGTATTATCAAAGATTCGACGATTGCCAACGGTTCCCTGATAAAGCCGAACTCTATGCTAGAAGAAGCGACCATAGGTGAAGACTGCAACGTAGGACCGTTTGCACGAATACGTCCTGGAACGCACCTGATTAATACGGTAAGTGTCGGCAACTTTGTTGAAGTTAAAAAGACGACAATGGGACAAGGATCGAAGGCAAGCCATTTGTCCTATCTTGGAGATGCGATAATTGGTGCCGGTGTCAATATTGGCGCTGGCACCATTACTTGTAACTATGACGGCGTCAATAAACATGTGACTGAGATTGGTGACAACGTATTTGTTGGCTCAAACAGTTCGCTCGTTGCGCCGGTTAAGATCAGCGAGGGTTCTACAATCGGCGCAGGATCAACAATCACCCACGAAGTAAAGGGTGGATTGGCGATTGGCAGGGGCCGTCAAAAAACTTTTGAAAACTGGAAAGGACCAAGGGACAAATAAGCATGTGTGGCATCGTAGGCGCGGCAACCAGAAGAAATGTAACCGATATTCTTTTGGAGGGATTACAGCGATTGGAATACAGAGGTTACGATTCGGCGGGTCTCGTGCTTGTCGATGCGGATAATGCGCTTCAAAGAGTCCGGCGCGTCGGCAAGGTCGCCGAATTAAAATCGGCTTGTCAGTTTAGCAGCGATTCCGCCCCTGGACGCGGAGAAACGGGTATAGCCCACACTCGCTGGGCGACCCATGGCAAACCCACCGAAGGCAATGCTCACCCTCATGTCTCCTCAGACAAAATTGCAGTTGTTCATAATGGCATTATTGAAAATCACAACGAGTTGCGTGCGGATCTAGGGTCTGCCGGCTACATCTTCACTTCTGAGACAGATACTGAGGTCGTTGCTCATCTGGTCCACCGCGAAGTGACGTTGAGTGGAGATTTCAAGGCTGGTGTCGTCTCGGCACTCGCTTTGCTTCGGGGTGCTTATGCTGTTGGTGTTGTGCATACCGATTTCCCAGGGAAAATTATTGCAGCAAGAATCGGTAGCCCGCTAGTAGTTGGCTGCGGTATTGGTGAAAATTTTATTGCCTCTGATCCTCAAGCCCTAAGGCCGGTGACTGATAGGTTTATCTATTTGGAGGAAGGCGAAATAGTTGAAGTCACTGCTGACAGTATCGAGATTACCGGCGGTAGTGGTGAGTTGGCTGAGACAAGAATTGTTCGACTCGATGCAACGGCAGACGCTACTGACAAGGGTAAGTATCGTCACTATATGATGAAGGAAATTCACGAACAACCTAGCAGAGTTCTTGAAACCCTCGAGGGAAGAATAACTGATAAGCAGGTACTGATTAACGCTTTCGGAGCTGATGCCGAGTCAATTTTCTCCCAAACCAAAGCAGTCCAAATTGTTGCCTGCGGCAGCAGTTTTTACACGGGTTTGGTCGCAAAATATTGGTGTGAACAGATCGTTGGAGTGCCCTGTCATGTTGAGATAGCAAGTGAATTTCGGTATCGGCAGGTTGCTGTGCAACCGGATACGTTGATGGTGACGATATCTCAATCGGGAGAAACAGCAGACACCTTGGCCGCACTGAGAGATGCGACTGACGAGAATTATCTGGCATCCCTTTGTCTCTGTAATGTACCTAATAGTAGCCTCGTTAGAGAGTCTGATTTGTGCTTGATGATCAATGCGGGCCCGGAAATATGCGTTGCTTCGACAAAGGCATTCACCAACCAATTGACAGACTTGTTGCTACTAGTGTTGTCGTTAGCTAAAAGCCAGGGCATGTCTAGCGAGAAGGAAGCAGAATATGTTGCCGCTCTAAATTCGGTACCTGATTTGTTGAGTGAGACACTATCGAGAGATCCCGAAATAAAAATTGTGGCAGAACAGTTTGTTGATAAAAACCATGCACTGTTTCTGGGCAGAGGTACCCATCACCCCGTTGCACTCGAGGGCGCGCTGAAGCTTAAAGAGATTTCATACATACATGCAGAAGGCTATCCTGCTGGAGAGCTTAAACATGGTCCGCTAGCGCTCGTTGATGATGACATGCCAGTGGTTGCAGTTGCTCCAGGGGATGAGTTGCTAGAGAAAGTGCTATCTAATCTGGAAGAGGTTAGAGCGCGCGGTGGCCAACTTATCGTTTTTGGTGATGAAGATACTTTCGACGAAGTGAACGACATGACCTTTGTTTCTATGCCACACTGTCATCCGATTATTTCACCCATTGTTTACGCGATCCCCATGCAGCTGCTTTCCTATCACGTAGCGGTTTTTAAGGGTACTGACGTCGATCAGCCTCGGAACCTCGCGAAGTCGGTGACGGTAGAGTAACGCTCATCGTTCATCGCGAAATTAATTAAAGGTAAAGAATTGGACGTATCACACATACTCGAATCGTTGAACGATGCCCAACGCGAAGCAGTAACCGCGGAGCCGAGTAGCTATCTGATTCTGGCTGGTGCTGGCAGCGGAAAAACCAGAGTGCTCACGCACCGGATTGCTTGGCTGGTGCAAACCGAAAATGTATCTCCGCATAGTATCTTGGCCGTCACTTTCACCAATAAAGCTGCAGCTTCAATGAAGGCCAGGATTGAGTCTTTGCTCGACATGCCATTAAGAGGTATGTGGGTAGGCACTTTCCACGGACTAGCTCACAGATTGCTTAGAACCCATTGGCAAGACGCTAAATTACCTCAGAATTTTCAAATTCTTGACGCGGATGATCAACTACGTGTGGTAAAGCGAGTGTTGGTCAACCTGCAACTGGACGAAAAGAAATGGCCTGCGAGGCAAGCGGTGTGGTTCATCAATGCTCAGAAGGATGAAGGCCTTAGACCACAACACATAGAAGATTATGGTGATTTGTATACCAAAACCCATCTTGATATCTACAGAGCATACGAAGAGGCTTGTGAACGGGGTGGTATGGTTGATTTTGCCGAGCTACTGTTACGAGCACATGAACTCTGGTTAAACAATCCTGCCTTGCTGCAGCATTATCAACGTCGATTTAGTCACCTTTTGGTGGATGAATTTCAAGATACCAATTCGATTCAGTATGCATGGCTTCGGGTGTTGGCTGGAAATCAGGACAACATGCTGGTGGTCGGCGATGACGATCAATCTATCTATGGTTGGCGTGGAGCGAAAATAGAAAATATTCAAAAGTTTTCTACGGACTTTCCAAACAGTCGAACTATTCGACTAGAGCAAAATTACCGATCGACTGGCGCCATTCTAAAAGCGGCTAATGGTTTAATAGATGGTAATGCGGATCGTCTGGGCAAAGAGCTATGGACAGATCAAGGCGATGGCGACCTTCTTAACCTCTACAGTGCATTCAATGAGGTAGATGAGGCACGCTATATTGTGTCCAGAATCAAAGATTGGCTAGCCCAAGGTAATAGCTACAAAGAAGCTGCCATACTCTATCGGTCTAATGCGCAGTCCCGAGTGCTCGAGGAAGCAATGCTTCGATCGCAGATTCCTTACCGAATTTATGGCGGTCAACGGTTCTTCGAGCGAATGGAAATTCGTCATGTGCTGGCTTACCTAAGATTGTTATCTAACAGGGATGCTGATGCGGCTTTCGAGCGAGTCGTCAACACACCGACCCGAGGAATTGGCGACAGAACTGTCAATGAGATTCGACAGCAAGCCAGAGATAACAACATATCTATGTGGCGTGCCGCGAAGCAATTAGTTGAAAATCCAACCAGTAAGGGAAGAGTTAAAAATGCCGTTAATGGTTTTCTAGAGCTAATAGCTGAAATAGATGATGCGACAACTGATGCTGATCTAGTAACACTGTGTGAGATTGTGATAGATAAATCTGGACTAAAAGACTACTACGAGAAAGAAAGAGGCGAACGTGGTCAGGCTCGGTTAGAGAATCTAGAAGAATTAATTACTGCCGCAAGGACGTTTGATCCGGAAGAAGATTCGGTATTCAACGATGAAGCTGACGCCGTGCCATTAACGATACTGGATGAGTTTCTCAATCATGCAGCCCTTGAAGCGGGTGAGGGTCAAGGTAATGCGAATGATGATTGCGTTCAGATGATGACCTTACACAGCGCAAAGGGTTTAGAGTTTCCACTCGTATTTTTGGCAGGTATGGAAGAAGGTTTGTTTCCCCACGGCCGGTCAGTCGAAGAGCCTGGTCGACTGGAAGAAGAACGTAGGCTCTGCTACGTCGGTATTACCCGTGCGATGAAGCAGCTCTACCTTACCTATGCGGAATCACGAAGAATTAACGGTGCGGAAACCTATAACCGTGTTTCACGTTTTGTTAACGAGATACCAAAAGAATTGATGCAGGAGGTTCGCGCCCAAACGTCGGTTACCAGACCAGCGCAGACCTCGTTTTCAACCACCGGTATCTCCTCTCGTGGCTTGCGACCATCAGCCATGGCCGGTGCCTCTGTCGACGGCACTGACTTTAAACTGGGTCAGCAGGTTGTTCATAACAAGTTTGGCGAGGGCGTGGTTTTGAACTACGAAGGCGACGGCAAGCAAGCACGGGTTCAAGTAAACTTTGGTCGTGAAGGCAGCAAGTGGCTGATGTTGGCATATGCGAACCTGCAGCCGCTTTAGTGCCAGCGACGTGTCCGAACAATAATGATAATTACAATTTTTAGGTAGATTCATGAAAACAGCACTTTTTAGCAAAACTTTACTGGTAGTACTTGTTGGTTTGCTAGCTGCTTGTGGTGGCGGTGAAGTAGCGAGTAATAGCGACGGCAGCGCTGCAGTGCAGAAGCAACAAACGTTTAAGTGGCGCATGGTAACAACGTGGCCGAAAAATCTACCAGGGCTCGGTATAGCGCCGGAATTGCTCGCCGAACGGGTTGAGACAATGAGCGCGGGGCGTTTAAAAATAACCGTGTTTGGCGCCAACGAAATCGTACCTGCGTTAGGCGTTTTTGATGCAGTATCGCTGGGAAATGTCGAAATGGGCCATGGTGCGGCGTATTACTGGAAAGGCAAGGTGCCTATCGCACAGTTATTCACGACGGTGCCATTTGGTCTCACAGCCCAGGAAATGAACGCTTGGCTATATCAGGGTGGCGGTCTAGCACTTTGGGAAGAGCTATATGCACGATATGACCTAGTACCCACGCCTGCAGGTAACACCGGTGTTCAAATGGCCGGTTGGTTCAATAAAGAACTGAATTCCATGGATGACTTACGTGGTATTAAGATGCGAATACCTGGGCTTGGCGGTGAAGTATTCCAGCGTGCTGGTGGAACAGCGATCACCCTGCCGGGGGGAGAAATTTTTACGAGTCTACAAACCGGGGTGATCGACGCAACGGAATGGGTTGGCCCTTATAATGATCTGGCGTTCGGATTACATCAGGTGGCGAAGTACTATTACTATCCGGGTTGGCAGGAACCGGGGCCGACACTCGAAACGATTATTAATAAAGCGGCTTTTGACACGCTTCCGCCAGATTTACAGGAGATAGTCAGAATCGCAAGTCGTGTAACCAATGAGGATATGCTGGCACTCTATACCGCCAAGAACAATGCAGCGCTTGAAGAACTAGTTAATGTACATCAGGTAGAGGTGAGAAAAATTCCTGATGAAGTGTTGCGGGAATTAAAGAAAATCTCAGATATTGTGGTGAGTGAGCTGCCGACCGAAGATCCGCTTGAAAGAAGAATTTATGAGTCATACATCAACTTCAAGGCGGGGGTCGAGGATTACCACGAGATTTCTGAGCGCGCCTATATCAATTCCCGTGCTGAATTGAAGTGAATAAAAGTTTTCAGTCGATGTAATGCTAGGTTTGCTGATGTTCCTCTTCAAGCACGTCAGCAAGCCTTTCACCAAGAATCGCACTGATATTAAAGTTGAGCTGCGCAATGATATTGGGGAAAAACTTAAGGTCTTTCTGCATTCGTTCGTAATCAAATTTTAGCGCCGCAACGGCTGAAGTAGCCGTAACGTCTGCGGTTCGCTCGATCGCTCTGATGTATCCTATTTCGCCAAAAACTTCCCCGGCGTTGAGAGAGGCGATTTTTCGCTCACGATCGTTGTCTCTGCGAATGACAGCCGCCTCTCCTTCCAGAATCATGTACATGCTGCGCCCGATGGTATCTTGTTCTACTAGCTTTTCTCCAGGTTGAAATTCATGTATCTCTGAAATGAGGATGGCTTTTTTACGTTGATAACGTGTCATACCCCGAAAAAGAGGGCTTTCATCGAGTACATTCTCATCGACGTTCATCGCGATTATCTGGTACAAACCCACGAGGCGCACGCGTTCCATAATAATGGGTGTTATGAGTAAGTTTGCGAATATCGAGATGAGCATCGTCGCGGCAGCAAGCGCGCCAAACTGTGCAACGACCGTAAAATTTGAAAATAACAAAATGCCAAACCCAAATGACAGCGCGAGGCTCGAAACAATAAGCGGTGTGGCGACTTCTTGCACTGACATTTTTACTGCGAGCTTATAGTCAGAGGTCGAGCGACAAATTTCATTATACCTTGCTAACAGATGAATAGTGCCGTCAATAGCGATACCAACGGCAATGACGGCAACCATCGCAGTGCCTGGGTTAAGTGGAATCCCGAGAAACCCCATGATGCCGAACATTAATATAATGGGAATCACTGAAGGTATCAGTGCTATTGCGCCGCCTTTTAGTGATGTGAACATTACCGACATGATGATAAAAATCAGTAAAAGTAGAAGCCCAAGCGCCTTAACCTGAGACGTCATCAAACTTTCTGCAGCCTGATTAATCATGAGGTTTTCACCGATGACGTGTGTTTTTATGCTGATACCAGCAATTTGTTGTACGGCGGACTCTAATTCTTCAATGTACTGATTCAGTGTGTTCGAGTCATTAACGTTATGGCGCACAACAATGTTAGCAAATCGATAGTCGTGGCTCACGTATGGCTCGAGATCGGTTCGGTGGAAAAATAATAAGTACTGAGCAACCATTTCTCGCGTCTTCGGCAGTGATCGTTCACCGAACCTGCCCTGAAATTCACCGTTTACATATTTAAGGTGATCAGCCACGGATAGTGTGGAATCAAATACCCCCTGCTTTTTCATGAACGCCTGAATGCTCTCAAGCTTACGTAGATTCTCTGGCTCCAGAAACGCATTTTCGGCTTCGGCCTCTAACGTTACAAAGAACACCTTAACCCCGGCTAGTTCCTCGTGGATGCGCTGCGTCTCTTGGACTAATAGATTATCCTGAGGGAAATAGGACATTGGGTCGTTCGTTACATAAAGCTTGGAAGCCTGTATTGTAAAGAATGCGCAAAGAATGGCAGTGAAACCAAGCGTATATAACGGATAATTATCTTGGGAAATTCTGAAAGCTCGGATGATTTTTGCCGGCAAACTGTTTTCGTATATTGATTCACTCTGCGTTCTTGAACCAAAATCTTTAAATCCGAACCGGGAAAGCAGTAATGGAACCACAAGTATAGTCACCATACCGTTGATAACGATAGCTAGGGTTGAAGCGATTGCGAAATCCTGAATTAAACCGATCGAACTAAAGAGGTTGCTTGCAAAGCCAAGTGTTGTCGTTAGCACTGTGAGGATTAGAGGTAGCCCCGTATGCTTTGCCATGTAAGCTAGCGCCAGGCGCTGTGGTTCACTTTCTTTGTGTTTTATTTCATTGAGGCTAGTGTGTAGACCTCTGAAATAGGCCGCCATCATATGCGTGTCTTCGGTTGATCCGATCACAATAATGAGTGATGGAATCATGGCACTTAACATATTTAGCGGTATTCCCAGCCATCCTAAAATTCCAAAGGTCCAGACGATGGTTAACGTTGAGGTAATCACTGGGACAGCGGCTGCTAACCCGCTGCGCATAAATGCAAGTATTGATATAACCAACACGAAGGCCGAGAGCGGACCAAGGAGCTGAAAGTCTCCGGTCAAATTGTCACGAATTTCAGCATTAATACGAGGCGGTCCCACTTGAAATAGTTGGGAGAATTCAGCCTGGTGTTGACCTAATAATTTCTCAATTGTCCTGTAGGCATTTGCTCCAATATCAAGCTTGTGGTTTTCCAGCTCGTCTTCGAGCGTCACGATAATCGCCGTAACATTGCCGTTCTCTGAGAAAAGATTGCCGATATACAGAGGGTTACTCAAGGCGCGGAGTCGTGCGGCTTGAGCCGCTAGCGCTGTTTCCGGCAGGCTTTCGATAACGGATTCGGTCTTTATGGTTGATTTACCATCGACTCGGGAACCTTTTATCGTTTTTAAGCTAAACAGACCCTCGACGCGATTGACCTCAGGGATCTGCTTTAGTGCGATATGGATAGACTCAAGTGTCGCTAGTTTTGAAGGCGTCCAGAGTTCTTCATCTTCGACGTAAATAATTGTCTTATTGTCAGAACCAAACTCGTCCATGACCTGCTGGTACACCAGTCGATTTGGGTCATCATGGGGAATGAGGCTGTCGAAGCTTGTATCTATATTTAACTTAGATAAGCCGCTGCCGAGGGCAAAAGTTAATAGCGTAACGATAAGCAGAGTGGCAGGCTGGTGACGAGCGCCGATTCTAAATATTGCAGCTATCATGGCAACACCTCCTCTGCGGGAATTTCAGCGAGGGTCAAGTTAATGCTAGCTTGCTCGGAGGGACTGTGTTCGTCCGACTCTAAATCCATTTCAAGGTCTAAGTCTGGAACCAAATGTTGCTCACCATTCTCGAATAACCACTCAGATGAAAAGACCTTTTCCGGTACATAGTCTGCTGAGTGGATGCGACGGTTTACTTTAACGAGTGTTTTACTCTCTAGTAAAAAATCCTCCATCAACCGCATATTGGCATTCCATACATTACTTGTGACCTGCACAAGGTCATGAGCTGATTGTCTTTTTCGCAAGCGGCCAATGGAATCGAAATAGTCTGTTCGCGCGATAAACAAGTTGTCTCGCAAAAGATAGTGGCGGCGCAGCAAATATTTACGCTCTTCTTTGTCGCCGTTAGCATGAAAAACATCAACAACATAGTAATAAGCGTTATCTAAGACCGTGTCACGTTGTCTCGTGTAAAAGTATTTGTTGAGATCTTCGCCGATGAGATTTTCTATACTGAAATCAGTACCTAAAAAATTTTGACCCTCATCATCGTCACTGTTGTTGATCATTGACTGCTCAAAGGCAGGTAAATGTAGTTCTGACTTCAATGCACCATCTTCGCTGCGCCTTGCCAGAAAAGCGACGCCTTCAATTTCTTGAGGAGAATCGAAGAGCAAGAGCATTTTGACATTGTTAATCGCTTCAGCTCTGGAAAAGAAACGCAGTGATTTAGTTTCCTTGTTTCCTTTGCGATCATGGGTAACCATCGATATCTCTTCGTAGATATATGGATATCGTAGGTGTTGGTCATAAACAGCCTGCATGAGATCCCTGCCCGTGGCTGTATCAAAATCGACGGCCGACTTAGCTTGAGCGTGAAAAGGGCCGTAGATGCTTAACAAGCATATGACTGTTGCGAAACGCCAGAGTTTCACCCTCGATGGCTCCTGATAGTGATCAGAGAGTCAGAGATTTCCATACATAAGTTGTTAAATAGAGCCTCCATCGTCGCGACCATACTCGCGTAGCTGCGTTGCTGATCATTGCTGAGACTTTGTTCAAAGACTCGCATTGACAGAGTACTTTTTTCCTCGAGACTGGAAATCTGATAGCGTGCGGCAAGTTGAACGTTTCCCTCTGAATCCTGCTCAAACTGATCTATGAAAACCGTGATAGTAAAGTCAGGTTTCGAACTTGACCTTATCGATGGCGTAAAAACTGATGGGCTATCTAACTGTCTGCTTAAGTTGCGTGCTAGCGTACGGACGAGGTTTTTGCTGAGGTTTTCACCCCACTGGTGATTATCTGAAAAGGCGATTTGCTGTTGTCCGGTTCTTCGGGCTATCTGAAAATGTTCAAGATATTGTGGTATTCGCAGATCGAGCACTCGCACATTTAACGGTAAGGAATCGTCTGCTGAAATTAAAGGTTGCTGTTCAACCGGATTAATAATGTAGTATTTAACCGATTGCTCAGAAACTGACGAGCAACCAGACAACAACAAATAAATCAAAAATATGAAGTAAAACTTAATCATTTGTATTGACCCCTTCGTCCTCTAGTTTGCCACGACCAAATAACAGGGATTGTGGTTGACGCTCTAACAACTCGATGAGAGATCGGACTGACCTCGCTGTTCCCTCTAGTTCCTCGATCACCCTGATCGCGTTATAGTGTAACGGCGAATCAGGGTTCAATACGCCATCAATTAGCGTAAGGGTTTCGTCCACACTCAGTAAAACCTTGTTTGCAGAAGCGATTGTTTCATCGACATTGGCATCTTCTACGCGAAGCAATATGCCTTTAAGTGAGCGGATCGTTTCCTGAAGGTCTGTTACCGTCGCTTCTGATTTTGGTTTGTTAAGCAGATCGTTCGTTCCCTTTAGAATACCCAGCACATCATTGCCAATTTCCTCTACGTCAATTGTTTCCAACTTGCTAGCAAAGGCTTGAATTGACTCGGTCATAGCCTCTAATGCACCGGGAATAGTAGGCAGCTCAGGGTATGGCGATTCAATATCGGCTTGATAGTTAGCTTCGGTGCCGGGATACATGTTGAGTTCGACATAAAGCTGGCCGGTCAACAAACTACCCGTTGCAAGCCTTGCCCTCAGTCCTTGATCAATGAGCGTTTGTAGCGTTTCGAGTGGCGAAACGCTGCCTTCTGTATCACGGTCAATGATCCGGTCAGGTTCTATTTCGACCAAAACAGGGATACGGAACGAAGTCAGTTTGCTCACAAACTCCAGTCTGACATCCAGTACTGTCCCGATGCGAATGCCTTTGAATTCCAGCGGTGCTCCCGTGCTGAGTCCGCGTACTGAACTGTCAAAATACATGACAAACTGCTGCTTCCGAGTGAAGGCCTGTTCCTCGATGACATCGTGATCGGGGTAGAGCGTAAACACGAGGTTAGCGATATCAGCGCTGCCGCGCTCCAATGTTTGGGGCGTTTCGAAAGATATGCCGCCAAACATTAAGGCTTGCAGTGACGCAGTTTTTAGTTCAAGTCCGTTAGCGTTAAGCGAGATATCGATACCGCTGACGTTCCAGAAACGACTATTCCCTTTAACCAGTTGGTCAAAAGGATCACGGATAAATGCGTGAATAAAAATACTCTCGGCATCGTTTCCTAATTCGTGTCCTAACACTTCTCCGGCGAGTAAGCCCTGATAGTAGACCGGGGAACCCGGCGCAAGAGACCCAAGGTTATCAGCAACCAGTGTTATCTGGGTGCCGGCGTCATCGGTCGTTATTAGGGGAATCTCTTCGAGGCCGACAAAGTTGTACTGTGGTGCTCCTGGGCCCGGATCTATTTCAATATGAGAGCCAGATATCAGTGTATCTAGCCTAGAGGCGCCTCTTATACTCAGTTGTGGTCTGACAACCCAGAAACGCGTGTTTCGGCGTAGAAACTCCTCCATGCCCTCGTTGAACGTCGCGGTAAGCACCACATGCTCGAAGTCAGGACCGAATTGGATTTCTTCAATAATGCCAATATCAACACTTTTATATTTGATGCGTGTTTTGCCCGCCTCGATACCCTGTGCGGTTTTGAAGGTAATCGTTGCGGTAGGAACTTGTTCAAGCACGGTTCGGGCGACTAGCCATATGCCAACGATCGCAGTGACCAATGGAATCAGCCAAACGATGGAGATACCGGCTTTAAGGCTTACTTCGGGAGTGTCGTGTTCGCTCACAATATTGTTTTAAGTCTTTTGTTATGCGTCGAGTCTTGTTCTACCGTTGTTTCTGCTTGAGCATGGTCCCAGATCAATCTGGAGTCAAAATTATTCGCCGCAAAAATCGTTAAGACAACCGCGGCACAAAAGAATGTGGCACCAAGCCCAGGTTCGATTGTAGCAATTAACCCAAGTTTAACCAGTCCGGCTAAGAGGCCCACCAAGAAAACATCAACCATTGACCAGGCACCGACGACGTGAGTCACACGATAAAGCAAAGTGCGATCCCTTGGCCGCCATCCAGATTTCTTACGAACGGAATACAGTAAAAAGCTGATTGCGGTCAGTTTAAGTGCAGGTACAACGACGCTGGCAATTAGCACGATCAGGGCCAGGCCCCACAAACCAGACTCGATGAGTCTAATAACGCCACTCATGATTGTGTCTGGCTGGCCTGATCCCAGAACCTTAACGTTCATGATTGGTAAAAGGTTTGCCGGAATGAGCATCATCGAAGCAGCAAAAAGATAAGCCCAAGTTCGCTGAGCACTATCTTTTTTTCGATAGTGCACTGAGGCGCCACAGCGTGCACAGTCGTGTGTATGCGTCGAGAAAGGCCTCACTAGACCACATGTATGACAATTGGTGATCGCGCTATCGGGAGAAACCTCGCGCGTGGTTGCCTGTTTTACCAGCGAGAGTGACCAGAACCTCTCAGGATCGAAGGAGGCTCGTGCGGCGGAATAGATCACCAGCATGAAGCAAAAGGCAACCAAGCCCAAGCCTGGAATGACGGTAGCTAAACTTTGTAGTTTAACGACAGCAACCAACGTGCCCAACATAAAGACTGCCAGCAGACTCCAGGGCTCAGCAACTTTTACAATCTGGAAAACCTGCTGGTGAAACAATGGTAGATAGCCCAGTGCATGAGGTATCAACAGATATAGCATGCCAAGAATCGACAAAACTGGAAATATGATGCTGGTTAATACAACGACAAGCCCCAGTTCACCCATACCGAATTCATAGAGGGCCAAGCCGCCGCTGTAAATCAGGCCTACTTGTTCAAGCCCCGTCGTTCGCATTGAGAGGAATGGATAAACATTTGCAATGATTAGTAATACAAAGGCGGAAAGGTAAAGCGCTAGGCTCTTTGAAATAGAGTTTTTGATATTCCTATAGAGAGAATTGCCACAACGTGTGCAATTCGCACGAGCCCCGACGGGTATGTTTTGTCGTACGAATACAGCGTCACATTCATGACATGCAATGAGCGTTTCATGTTCGGTCACGACTTTGGCTCTCCCTGCGCACAATGGTGATCACACCCTTGTCAAATCCCGCTGCTTTAGTATAGCACTGTCGTTAAAGGTATCACTGATGCTTCACGCACAAAGCATGCATGAGTCAGGCTCTGGAAAAAATGACTTGAGGTAACCACGTGGCGAGCTCAGGCAAAAATATCAGTAGCAACATCATCAATAATTGCATAACGATGAAAGGAATAACCCCTCGATAGATATCGGTGGTTTTTATCGTGTCTGGCGCAACGCCCCTCAGGTAAAACAGGGCAAAGCCAAAAGGTGGTGTCAAAAAGCTGGTTTGCAGGTTGATTGCGATCATCACGCCCAACCAAATCGGATCAAGGCCCATTGCGAGAAGAACAGGACCAACAATGGGCACAACAACAAAGGTTATTTCGATAAAATCGAGAATAAAACCGAGTAAAAAGATAACCAGCATGACAATGAAGGTAGCACCAACCAGTCCGCCTGGCATTTGCTCGAATAACCCTTGTATCAGTGCATCGCCGCCATATCCCCGAAAGACTAATGAAAAAACCGATGCGCCAATTAGAATGAAAAACACCATTGCTGTAGTGCGCGTCGTTGAACGTGCGACCTCGAGTGCAGCTTGCATCGTCATTGATCTCGCCAGTAAGGCAAGCAGCATTGCGCCCATTGCGCCCACCGCAGCCGCCTCTGTAGGCGTCGCAATGCCGGTCAGAATTGAGCCAAGAACAGCGAAAATAAGAATGAGAGGTGAAACGAGACTTGTGACAACCTCAAGAAGATCGAATTTTTCTTCTGCAGTAACAGCCGGGGCACGATTGGGTGTGATTCTTGCAACGACGAAGAGATAGATCAGGTAGAACAGTACCAAACCAAGCCCGGGTAGCACGGCGCCGGCAAATAAGTCACCAACAGATATGGTTTTAGGGTTAAAGATTCCGAGACTGAGCTGAGCCTGTTGATAAGCATTGGAAAGGACGTCACCAAGCAATACAAGCGCAATAGAAGGCGGAATAATCTGTCCAAGGGTGCCAGTGGCGCAAATTGTGCCGGTTGCTAATGCAGGATCGTAATCCGCTTTTAGCATTGAAGGCAGTGACATGAGACTCATGGTCACGACAGTCGCACCTACAATACCGGTGCTAGCAGCCATCAACATGCCGACCAATGTGACCGCGATACCGAGTCCGCCTGGCATAGCACCGAAGGGTTTACTCATCGTTGTCAAAAGCCGTTCTGCAATTTTTGATTGTTCCAGAATCACGCCCATCAGCACAAAAAGAGGTACGGCTATCAAAGTTTGGTTCGTGATGATGCCAAAGAGTCGATTAGGCGTTGCAAACAGGAAAGTTGGCTCGAAAGTATTTGTCATAATGCCGACACCAGCGGCGATGAGCGCGGTACCACCGAGTGTTAAAGCAACAGGGTATCCAAGTAGCAAGCAGACAAAAACGACAGCAAACATGATCAGCGAAGCGTATTCAGCCATCAGTTAAAGGTGCTCCGTCACAGCGGTAGGTTTCAGTACTTCAAGCAGCGCTCGCAAAAACTCTGATAGCCCTTGAAGGAGAAGCAGCCCTGCCATCACCGGTATAAGCGTTTTTAATAAGTAGACACCCGGTAATCCCCCAGGTTCTGGGCTACCTTCCTGCATACTCCAAGAAAGATTAACGTAATCGAGGCTGGACCAGATGAGAAACAAACTAAGGGGTAAAAGAAATATTACTGTACCTAACAAATCAATTAACGCGCGATGCCGCGTACTCAGTCGCGAATAGATGATATCGACACGGACATGAGATTGTTCTTTCAAGGCGTACGGAATGCCTAGCATGAAAACAATACCATGGAGATAAATGACAGTTTCCACCAGCGGTATTAAGCCCAGGTTAAAAAAATATCTGGCAATAACAACGATGCAGGTTAGCAGCATCATCATAAAAGACATCGGTGCAACCAGATTGCCAATAAAGCCGGTGATTTTGTCCGTGAGAGCAATAAGGGTTTTTAGCATTGATCATGCACTGAAAACGTGTGCGGAAAGTATACTCCAACCGATTGACGCGGCCAAAATAGGATTTCGCTCGGCTACTTTACGCCGCTAGCTCCATTAATTTCTCAACAACATAACCGGTGTGAAAATAACCTGCCCTCATCGCGAGTAAATGGCAGCGGAAACAGTTTGCTGATCTGGTCAGTCTCAAGATGCAAAAAGCGCGTAGTGAAGAAAAATACCGACAAATATGCTGAGACCAACCCAGTGGTTATTCAGGAATGCAGCAAAACAAGGATCGCGCGCTCGATCTTTGATGAGATATTGTTGATAGACCAGCAAAGCCGAGGCGGCTGTTATGCCGATATAGAAGGTAAATCCAAGAGAGAGCCTTTGCGCGACCATGATCATGATCCATACAAAAGATATTTGGAGAACACCGATAATGAGCTTGTCGAGATCCCCAAACAAGATAGCGGAGGACTTCAACCCGAGCTTGAGGTCATCATCACGGTCAACCATGGCATATTGGGTATCGTAGGCGACGGTCCAGATGACGTTTGCAACAACCAGCAGCCAAGCGATCTGAGGTATCTCGCCGGTCACCGCAGAAAAGCCCATGGGAATACCCATGGAGAATGCCAGACCAAGCACTGCCTGCGGCAAATAGGTATATCGCTTCATCAGTGGGTAAACCGCTGCGATTAGGGCGGCAATGACGGCCAGACCCAAGGTCAGAAGGTTCGTCGTTAACACCAGAACTAAAGCGGGGAACAAGAGCATAAACAAAAAGACAAATGCGTCGCTAATTGCCAGTTCACCGGTGACCAGCGGACGATTGACCGTTCGCTTCACGTGGCCGTCGAAGCCCCGGTCTGCGATATCATTAATGACACAGCCGGCTGAGCGGGTGAGTACGACACCCAAGAAAAAAACTAAAAATAGATGAACACTTGGGAAACCTTCACTGGCGATCCAGAGGCCCCAGAAAGTAGGCCACAGAAGGAGATAAATACCGATAGGGCGATCGAGTCTGGCAAGCTTCAGCAAGTGAGGCAGCTTTGGCAATCGCTGCCGTTGAAATTGTCGTATCTTTGAAGAATCTGCAACAACGAAAGCAAGCCAAAGCCGACTTAAGTTGCGAAACAAGGTGCTAATCGGGGGTAATCGCAACGTCCGAGCTCGCTCAGGTAATAGTTAACAGGCCCTGTTTTGTGCAGGACCAGACTGTGACAGCGTGTCAGCAAATAAGTTAGTATACGTTGCTTATCTCTCGCCGCAACCGGGCGATGACCGAAAGCTGATAAATCAAAAACAGAGGTGTGTTCTAAGTATGAAAAAATGGCAGTGTATTGTGTGTGGGTTCGTCTACGATGAAGCAGAAGGTCTGGAGTCAGAGGGCATAGCACCCGGCACAAAATGGGAAGACATTCCTGAGGACTGGTGTTGCCCTGAATGTGGGGTAAGCAAAGAAGATTTTGAAATGGAAGAGATGTAAATCCTGACATTGCCACTAAGTCAGGTCTCTCAGGAAAACGTTCGTCATAAACAACCTACTAAGAAACGTTTTAATATAAGAACAGGGGCATGAGATGGATCACAGCAAGCTGACTCGAAACATTGTTATAGGAATGATCGCGGGAATATTGCTCGGTTCTGTGATTCACGCGCTTTCACCGGCAGAAGACGGATTGTTTTGGTTGCTAGTGGTTGACGGCGCACTCGATATTGGCGGCAAGATTTTTATCATCAGCCTCAAGCTGCTCGTTGTTCCTCTTGTCTTTGTTTCTCTAGCCTGCGGTGCTAGCAGTCTTGGTAGTGGCGGAAGCATGGGAAGAATCGGGTTAAAAACCCTAGGCCTATATTTATTCACCACAGCGATGGCGATCACCCTCGCATTGACCATTGCCACGATCGTCGATCCGGGCGCAGGTATGGACCGGACGACCGATACCGAGTTTGTTGCAAAGGAAAGTCCCTCACTCAAACAGGTCATTATTAACATTTTTCCATCAAACCCGCTTAAAGCGATGGCTGAAGGCAATATGTTACAGGTGATTGTCTTTGCCATATTGGTGGGCGTAGCAATATCAAAATGTGGCGAGGTCGGCGAACGCATTAGAGAACATCTCAATGACTGGAATGAAGTGATCATGATGATGGTCATGATGTTGATGTCGGTTGCGCCCTATGGGGTATTTTGTTTGCTGATTAGCCTGTTCTCAAGGATGGGATTCACGGCGATTTCTGAATTAATTGTGTACTTCTTTACCGTGGCCGGCGTGTTGTTGCTGCACTTTGTGTTTACTTATGGATTAACCGTTCGCTTCTTGGCAAACCTGAATCCGATAACGTTCTTTAAGCGCATGGCGCCGGTGATGGCATATGGGTTTAGTACTTCTTCAAGCAACGCGACCTTGCCCATCACACTTGAGACAGTGGAGCACAAAGTTGGCGTCAAAAATGAGATAGCCTCGTTCACGGTTCCGCTTGGTGCGACGATCAACATGGACGGCACAGCCATTATGCAGGGTGTTGCGACGGTCTTTATTGCCTCAGCCTTTAACATCGATATGACGTTCAGCGACTACTTGATGGTCATACTCACTGCAACACTCGCATCAATTGGCACCGCAGGTGTTCCGGGCGTTGGTCTGATCATGCTGGCGTTAGTGTTGCAGCAGGTTGGATTACCGGTAGAGGGAATTGCACTTATCATCGGTGTCGACCGGTTACTCGATATGATGAGAACATCGGTGAATGTCACTGGAGACGCCGCTGTATCAGCTGTTGTTGCGCGAAGCGAAGATAAGTTCGATATGGCCGTCTTTGAGGGTCGAAAGACTCGGGACCAGATTGCTTAAGAGTTGGCCTGATAGGCAGATCTAGTCTTACGCCGGTTGCTCAGGCGTTATCAGACCTGTCCCGTTTGAGTTGGATCTGTGAGCCAGCGCTCCATGAGCGCCAGAGCTGACTCTTTGTGCCTAGTTACAAGCAAATCGGAAACTTCCTTAATATCTTCGAGCATGTGCTGATCGCGCAAGAGGTCTGCCACCCGAAACTCGATACTGCCTGATTGCCGACTGCCAAATACTTCGCCCGGCCCTCTGATGAATAAATCCTGCTCTGCGATATAAAAGCCATCATGGCTCTCTCGCATAACATTTAAACGCTGTTTGCTTAACTGCCCGAGCGGCGGATGGTAAAGCAACAGGCAATGGCTGACGGCCTTCCCTCGGCCGATTCTGCCCCTTAACTGATGTAGTTGGGCGAGGCCCAGTCGCTCGGGGTTTTCAATGACCATCAAGCTAGCGTTGGGCACATCCACACCAACTTCTATTACAGTCGTCGCGACCAGCAGGTCAATCTTTCCTGCCTTGAAGCGATCCATAACCTCTGACTTCTCATCTGCTTTGAGTCGACCGTGGACTAAACCTACGCGAATATCAGGCAGAAGTGCCGCGAGTTCTGCAGCGGTGACCTCTGCGGCTTGACAATCCAGCACCTCAGATTCTTCAATCAAGGTGCAAACCCAATAAGCCTGAGCCCCACCTTTGCAAGCAATTGCGATTCGTTTGATCACTTCCTCACGTTTGCTGTCGGGCATGACGTATGTCGTGACGGGTGTTCGACCAGGCGGTAATTCATCAATAACAGAGCAATCCATATCCGCGTACATGCTCATGGTCAGCGTCCGAGGTATCGGAGTCGCTGTCATCACCAACTGATGAGGAACGGTAGCGCTAGCCCCGCCTTTTTCTCGGAAAGCCATCCGTTGTTGCACACCAAATCGATGTTGTTCATCAATAATAACTAAACCAAGGTGGTGATAAATAACATCTTTTTGAAACAGTGCGTGAGTGCCAATGATGACTTTTGCCTCGCCCTCAGCGATCTGTCTAACAGTTTCAGTACGCTGCTTACCTTTCACTTTTGAAGACAGCCAAGCGATCGATACACCCAACGGCTCGAGCCATCCTGTGAAATTGACAAGATGTTGCTCAGCTAAAATCTCAGTGGGCGCCATAATGCCAACCTGAACATTGTTTTCGATGGCTTGTAGTGCAGCAAGCGCAGCGACAACTGTTTTGCCAGAACCAACATCGCCTTGAACCAGACGCAGCATGGGTGAAAATTTTGCGAGATCCTCAGCGATCTCTAAGTGAACTTTCTGTTGCGCATTGGTGAGTTCAAACGCAAGGCCTTGTCGCAATGCTGCACATTGCGCAGCGGGCGGTTTAAAAGACACTGCGCTTTGCCTAGAGATCTCTTGTCGAATAAACCGCATACTGATCTGGTGAGCGAGCAGCTCCTCAAATGCCAGTCTCTGTTGGGCGGGATGGGTACCATTGTCTAGCTTTTCAAGGTCGGCGTCTGGCGGAGGAGAATGCACGTATTTCAGGGCATCAGCCAACGGTAAGGAAAATTTGGTGTGACCGGCGACGTAGTCTTTGAGAGAAGATCCATCTTCAATGCGCTGAAGTATTTGGTTGAGTAGGCTTCTGAGTTTGTTCTGGCCAAGCCCTTCGGTGAGGGGGTAAACCGGAGTCAGTGTTGTCTCAAGGGGGAGTAAATTAGCGGTCTGATACTCGGGGTGGTAAATCTCGAGACCTGCAGCGCCACGGCGTGCTTCACCAAAACAGCGCAGGGTAGACGCGTTCTTTAAAGCTTCTTTTTGAGCATTCGAGAAGTGGAAAAAACGCAGCGCAATCTTGCCTGTGTCATCTTGTAGGTAGGCAAGTAGGCTGCGGCGTCTGCCAAATGCCACGTCGCAAGCAACAATATCACCCTCCAGTACAACCGTTTGACCTGGCTGTACCGCACCAATGGGGGTGACCTTAGTGCGGTCTTCGTAGCGAAGCGGAAGATGAAAAATGAGATCAGCAACGCTGTTGATGTTGAGCCGATGAAGTTTCTCTTCAAGCGCAGGTCCTACGCCTTTTAGAGAGGCAACTGAGGACTGATCAAGTGAGCGCGCAGCCATTTACTCAGGAAAGATCTACGATCGCATCGACTTCCACCTGAACCCCTTTAGGCAATGCGCTGACCTCAACGACCGCACGCGCCGGATAAGGCGCAGCAAGTCGCTGTTCCATCGTAGTGTTTACCTTGGGAAAGTGAGCAAGATCGGTCAGGTAGACATTAAATTTAATTGCGTCGTCCAGTTTTGCGCCGGCCTCTGTGCAAATGGCTGTTAGATTGTCGAAAACCTGTTCGATCTGATCGTCGATGTTATCAGAAACAATTTCCATCGAATCCGGAAGCAAAGGAATTTGACCACTAATATAAAGTGTATCGCCCGATACAACCGCCTGTGAGTAGACGCCGATGGCAGCCGGCGCCTGAGTGGTGGTAATAAATTTCTTGGTCATAAAATTTTCTCTCGTTCCTGATTCTTTGTTCTGAGGATTTTGTTGATGCCCTTAATCAGTCGTATCCTCTTGATGACATGAGCAAGGTGGATCCGGTCCTTGACTGTTAATACAATATTAACGGTACCCAGTCTTGCGTCTTTCTCGATCAAATTAATGCGCTCGATATTGGCATCTGTGTTAGTAATTGTAGAAGCCAATACAGCAATAATTCCACGCTCGTGTTCGAGTTCAACCTTGAGTTCAACCGAGAACTCCTGATCAACTTCTGGATCCCAGCGCACATCCATAGCCTCCTCAGGTTTTTCCCGAACTTCGACCATGTTTTTGCAGGTATCGGTGTGAATAACAATACCTCGCCCCGCACTAATATGGCCGATAATTGGATCGCCTTTTATTGGCTTGCAGCACTTTGCATAAGAAACAACCATGCCCTCGGTTCCCATAATCGCCAGTGGACCAAGTGTTGCAACTTCGCCGGAAACATCAGGGTTCGAGGTCAACCGCCTTACGACGACGTAGGCCATCAGGTTGCCGAGGCCAATAGCCTCGAGCAGGTCATCCAGACTATCGAAGTTCTTTTCCTCAAGCATTGTGTTCATCACGGTGGATGAAACATCCTTTAGGTTAAGATCATGCGCTTGTAGAGACCTGTCTAACAGTCTGCGCCCAAGGATAACCGATTCATTTCTCTGTTGGTTCTTGAGTGCGTGTCGAATACTGGCGCGTGCCTTGCCAGTGACAACGAAGCTTAGCCAAGCTGGATTAGGTTGCGCACCCGGTGCGGTAATAATTTCAACAGTCTGACCGCTTTCCAGTGTCGCACTTAAGGGCGCTAGTCTGCGATCAATTCTGCAGGCCACACAGGTGTTACCGATATCGGTATGCACTGCGTACGCGAAATCTACAGCAGTTGACCCTTGAGCGAGGTCATAAATCTGCCCGCGCGGTGAAAATAAATAAACTTCATCAGGAGAAAAGGTCGATCTTGACGTTTTCGATGAATTCAAGCGAATTTCCCGCACTCTGTTGAAGTTCGAGCAGGTCCTTCATCCATTCCCGGGCCCGTTGATGGCTACCGCTGGCAGACTCCTCGTTGGACTTGTACAACCAGTGACCTGCGATACCATTGTTGGCGACCATTTCCATATCGCGGGTTCGAATTTGTATTTCGATAGGCAGTGCGTGTAAGCCAAACAGCGTTGTATGCAGTGATTGATAGCCGTTTGCCTTTGGAATTGCCACGTAGTCTTTGAATCTGCCCGCGACTGGTTTGTAAAGATTGTGCACAATGCCAAGCACTCGATAACAGGTATCGACTGAATCTACGATAATGCGGAATGCATAAACATCCATGATTTCAGCAAATGACCGCCGCTTGCTTCGCATTTTGTCGTAAATGCTATAGAGGTGTTTTTCTCGACCAAAAACCTCGGCTTCGATCTCACCCCGATCTAAGGTTGACTGCAAAGCGGTTAAGATAGTGTTGACGTATTCGCGCCTGTTGCCTCTGGCTTTTCTAACAGCTTTCTCGATCATGCTTGATCGCAGCGGATACAGTGCCTGGAATCCTCTTTCCTCGAATTCTACTCTGATGTTGTTCATGCCTAACCGGTTGGCGATTGGGGCATAAATCTCCAGTGTTTCTTTCGCGATTCTTCTTTGTTTCTCCGAGTTGAGGTGATCGAGGGTGCGCATATTATGCAACCTGTCTGCCAACTTGATCATGATGACTCTGATATCTTTGGCCATGGCCAGGGTCATTTTTTGAAAATTCTCGGCCTGAGCCTCTGCCCTGCTTTGGAAAATATTACTGAGCTTGCTGACGCCATCCACCAGGTGTGCCACGTCTTCGCCGAATTCTTTACCAATAGTGTGTTTCAGAACCCCCGTGTCTTCTATAACGTCATGTAGCAGTGCGGCCATTAAGCACTGGTGATCCATGTGCATTTCGGAAAGAATGCCCGCAACGGACAGAGGGTGAGTGATATAAGGCTCGCCGGAACGACGAGTTTGATCCTTGTGCGCTTTTTCGGCGAACAGGTAAGCTTGTCGAACCTGCTCGATCTGGTCGGGTTCGAGGTATTCGCCAAGTTCCACAGTGAGTGCGTCAATGGTCAGCATTGAGCGCTCCGAAAATCGGGGCGTTGGTCGGGTAAGAAACTGGTTCGAAAAAAGTTAGACATCGGCTGCAAGCATAGCCGATGTCTGGTCTTCTAATCCATAGACGGATAGAGGGATTTACGAATTAGCGGGGTCGTGAAACGAAATTAGAATTCGGGGTCAGCTGGCCGCTCGAATTCATCTTGTGCTACGGCGGTGAGTGCCATTAAATCGGGTTCTTCTGCTACCTTTTCGGTGAGGATATCCGCGCTTACTAAACCCTCGGCGATTTCTCGGAGCGCAAGAACTGTTGGCTTGTCATTTTCAATGGCGACCATGGGCTCTTTGCCCTCAGTTGCGATCTGTCGTGCCCTTTTGCTGGAAACCATAACCAGTTCAAAACGGTTGTCTACATTTTCCAGACAATCTTCTACGGTGACTCGTGCCATTATATTTGCTCCTTTTTCTTCGAATTGAAGCCGCTGACTGACGACGGCTGCCGCTCATTTGGCAAGAGCGCGATTCTCAAATTTCGAACGAAAGACATTAAAGAAAGTTCATCGGGGTGTTTAGGCCAGCATCAAATTGGGGCCCAGCCACTCAGAACCGCGCAGTTTACCGACATTGAATGCGTAAAACAAATGGCAATAAACGGTGAGTACGAGCGGCTATGTTGAGGGTAATAGGCCATTGAGCAAAGGTTTAAGCTTTTCTTGGCAAGCATCCAGACGGAGATCTTCGCCCTCGCCTCGAACAAGGCGTTTCATGTCTGAGAGCGCAACCTCGAAATTATCGTTGATCACGATATAGTCGAACTCACGATAGTGCGATATCTCGTCGATGGCTTCCGCCATTCGGGCAGAAATCGTGTCTTGATCATCTTGCCCTCTGCCGTGGAGACGATTGCTGAGCTCGCGCATGGAAGGCGGTAGAATAAAAATGGTACGGGCATCCATTATTTTTGATCGAATCTGATCTGCGCCTTGCCAATCAATTTCAAGGACAATATCTCGCCCGTTGCTGGTAATTCGCTCAATTTCAGATCTGCTTGTGCCGTAGTAGTTACCAAATACCTCTGCAAATTCGGCGAAACCCGCTTGCTGCTGTAGCGCTTGAAATTCGGCTTGGCTAACAAAATAGTAATTGACGCCGTCTGACTCACCTTTTCTCTTCGCGCGTGTGGTATGCGAAATAGCCACTTCAATATTGCTGGAAGACTCGATAAGTGCTTTAACGAGACTGGTTTTGCCTGCGCCCGACGGCGCGGCTACAACAAACAAATTGCCCTGAGATTCGATTTCAGTCACTGGTTTTCTCTTCCGACCTGTCGTATTTTGCGTTGACTAACTGGTGTGTGCAGAACATTACATTGTGCATTCTATTCAATATTCTGTATCTGTTCGCGCATTTGCTCTATTGCTACCTTAAGCTCGACCGCCTGTATTGTTGTGTTGGTGGCAACTGCCTTTGAAGACAATGTATTTGCCTCTCGATTCAGTTCCTGCATAAGAAAGTCAAGCCGGCGTCCTACGGCATCGTCGCTATCTAATGTCGTGCTGACCTCTTCGATGTGCGTATTGAGTCGATCCAGTTCTTCCGCAACGTCGGATTTTTGAGCCATAATGACCAGCTCCTGTTCTATTCGACCGGGATCTGCATCAATTTGCAGATCATTCAGCCTGGCAATCATCTTGTCTCGCTGTCGCGCACTGATAATCGGCGCTTCGGTTGCAGCCTGCTCGACGATAGATTCAAGATCTGCAAGTTTTTCGAGAACAATTTTCCTCAGCTCGGTACCCTCTGACGTTCTCATTTCAATAAGCTGGGTCAAGGCTTGATCGAAGAGCTCAACGATAGTTTCTTTGATGGTCGCTTCGTCTTCGGTCTGCTCACTGAGTAGACCCGGCCATTTAAGCAGTTCTAGCGGGTTTACAGGTGCTACTGGCTGAATTTTAGGGATGATAGCAGCCAGCGCGCCGTTGAGATCCTCTAGTAGCTTTTCATCGATAGCAAGGCCGGCGTCCGAAGCCTGAGATTGACCGATGCGCAATTGGCAGTCTATTTTCCCTCTGCTGAGCATTATTTTGAGCTTATTTCGAAGACCCATTTCCAGGGATCGAAATGCATCGGGTATTTTAAACCCAACTTCCAGATAGCGATGATTGACCGATCTGAGTTCCCAAGAAATATGTCCCGATTCACTGCGGGCAAAAGCCGTCATACTTTTCGTCATTGCGTCTGTTCCTGAAGCTAACCCATGCGGGCGAATTTTGGGCTGATAAAATTTCGGATTAAAGTAACCGATGCACAGTATAATGGAGTTTTAAACCGAAGGAGAGAAAATGGGTTCCCAAACAAGTCAACGCCCCAACGGCAGAAGCAACGATGCGCTGCGTCCGATCAAAATAGAACGAGGATTTACCCGGCACGCTGAGGGTTCAGTGCTGATCTCGTTCGGAGATACTAAAGTGATATGTACAGCGAGCGTTGACGCTGGTGTGCCCTCCTTTCTCCGAGGTAAGGGGCAAGGATGGATAACCTCCGAATATGGCATGTTACCGCGATCTACCAATACACGAATGGATCGAGAAGCGGCAAAGGGTAAACAGGGTGGGCGAACGGTCGAAATACAACGTTTGATCGGACGTTCACTTCGAAACTGTGTCGACATGAAGGCATTGGGTGAATATACAATTAGGTTGGATTGCGACGTAATACAGGCTGACGGCGGTACCAGAACAGCCTCGATAACAGGTGCTTGTATTGCGCTTTACGATGCTGTTGCGGGATTAAAACTCAAGAAAAACCCGTTTAAGCAATGGGTGGGTGCTGTGTCCGTCGGTGTCGTTAATGACACACCGGTACTTGACCTTGAGTACACTGAAGATTCAAAAGCTGAAACTGATATGAATGTTGTGATGTCTGAAGATGGTCGCTTCATTGAGATTCAGGGAACAGCGGAAGGCAACCCATTTAGCCGAGAAGAGCTTGATGAAATGCTGGGTCTAGGTGAAAAAGGCATTCGTGAATTACTCGAGCTCCAGAAAGCGAGCGTCGGAGTTTAGATGATAGAAGATTATCAGGCAGAGTTTTTGGAATTTGCGCTCGATCAGGGCGTGCTCAAATTCGGCGAATTCCAATTGAAATCGGGGCGAACAAGCCCTTATTTCTTTAACGCAGGCAATTTCAACACTGGCAAGGCACTCAGCCAGCTGGGTAAGTTTTACGCCCAGGCGCTTGTTGCTTCCGGTATGGATTATGATTTGTTGTTTGGTCCTGCTTACAAAGGAATACCGTTGGCTGCTGCAACAGGGATCGCGTTGGCAACGGAACATAACATCGATGTGCCTTATGTATTTAACCGTAAAGAAAGCAAAACCCACGGCGAAGGCGGTTTGCTGGTTGGTGCTGAGTTAAAAGGTCGAACTGTCATTGTTGATGATGTCATCACTGCCGGCACCGCGATCCGGGAGGTGATGGATATCATTGCGAGCTCGTCGGCGATTGCGCAGGGTGTTCTGATTGCAATCGATCGGCAAGAAAAGGGTAAGGGCGAGATGTCAGCGATTCAGGAAGTAGAGCGAGACTATGGTCTTTCCGTTGTGAGCGTCGTTAAGTTGGAACACATCGTGGCATTTTTGAAACAAAGTGGTGGCTATGTCAGAGAGTTGGAACTTATTTCAGCCTATAGATCGCAATACGGTGTCGGTAATTAGTGTCAGTTCACTGTGATGGCAGCCCCCTTTGCAAAAGCACTATGAATGATGATGCAGATGAGAGTTTTGGCAAATAAAGTAAGTGTTAAGAGATCAGCAGAGCAGCCAGGACTCGCCGCGTTTGTTCGTTTGCCTTCAAGCCCTGCGGCAAAACGGTTCAAAAGTATTGTAACGGGTTGTAGCGCATTTTTACTGCTCGCTTTATCTATCGGCAACGCGAACGCGGAACTCTACAAATACCTCAACGAAGATGGCGTGATCGTGCTGGATAGTCATGTACCCGCACGATATGTGAAAGATGGCTACACGATCCTGAGCCTCGATGGCAGGGTGTTGGAGGTAGTAGCTCGAGCATTGACTCAGGAGGAAATTCGAGAACGGGACAGGCTGCTGGCCGCGCAGCAAAAAAAGGAAAAAGTAGAACGTGAACAAAAGATAGCTGATCAAAATTTGTTGCGTATTTACAGCACGCCAGAAGATGTCATTCGTGCCAGAGACACAAAAATGACGAGCATTAACAATTTCATCAGAACCAGTCAGGGAAATCTCCAACGACTGGAAATTCAGAAGCGAAACCTTGAGTCGACGCTTGCGGACATTGAAAGGGCCGGTGGCACAATCCCCAAGGATCCGCTTAATCGAATTCAAAATGTTGAGATCCGCATCAAAACAACGAAAAGTGAAATTGTTGAAAAGAGAAATGAGCTCAAAGTGCTAGAAAAATCATTTGCCGCCGATCTGCAACGGGTCAAACAGCTCTATAGTGCTCCGGAAGGTTAGCGTCGAGACCATGCCTGCTGCCAGCAGCGAAGCACTAGACTCAAAAAAGAATAATGCTCAACGCCCGCCATTGAGGATCCCAACTTTCAGTTGGTTGCCGGCGGAAATCACTCCGGACAAATTGGCTGATCCGACCCTCTACAGTCACGAGCATCAAATTAGCAGCAACAGCGATGTCAAGTTTTGGTGCGATACCCTCTCGAAGCTCGGCTTCTCTTAGTAGCTGTTTAAGCTGTGTTTCTAGCCGCTCAAAAAATTGTGCAACTCTAATTCGCAGACGGTCAGTTTCTCCGGATAGTGGATCGCCCGTTAGTATTCGGGTAATGCCAGGGTTTCGTTCGGAAAAGGTTAACAGTAGGTTAAGAATCTGGCGACAGCGTGGTTCTGCTCTGCTCTCTTCTTTCAGAATCAGCGAAATTCGAGAAAATATGGTTTCCTCGATAAACTCTATCAAACCTTCGAACATTTTCGCTTTACTTGGGAAGTGGCGATAAAGTGCAGCCTCGGAAACACCCACGTGCTTTGCGAGGCCGGACGTTGTTATTCGCCCACCGGGTGTTTGCTCGAGCATTTCTGCTAGTGATTGAAGTATCTGATCTCGCCTAGAAACTTTCGGAGTCGGTTCAAGCATTTTGATTGTGGTCCTGTTTTTTGTGCTGTAACTCGCGGATACTATTCTAGTGATTTGTTTACGACTGTGCACTCTTTGAAATCAGCGTACCAATCCCTTCATCAGTCAATAATTCCAGCAGCACGGCGTGTGGAATCCTTCCATCGATGATTTGGGAGGTACTCACACCGTTTTTGACGGCGCTAAGTGCACACTCGATTTTCGGCAACATACCGCCCGTAATTGTGCCATCGTCGATAAGGTTATCAACGTCCTCTGCAGACAGCCCTGTGAGCAGGTTGCCTTCCTTGTCTTCGAGGCCTGGCACGTTAGTCAGCAGGATTAGCTTTTCAGCATTAAGTGCTTCAGCTATTTTGCCAGCCACAAGATCGGCATTGATGTTGTAGGTCTCGTTGTCGTCACCATATCCAATCGGTGCGATGACAGGAATCACATCGGATGAAACACAAATATCGATAATGTGTTGATTAACATCCACCACTTCACCAACGTGGCCGATATCAAG
>CBFHOH010000001.1:77003-92495 GCA_965657335.1 Candidatus Azotimanducaceae bacterium | reverse complement strand
CGACCATCGCGTTGCCACCATATTTTATGACGATGGTTTTGTCGGTAAACCTTTGAATATAGGGCAGCGCTTCAGTAAGGACCTGAGCGACGTTAGTTGCATCATCACGTGAAAGAGACATTTTTATCTACCAATAAGTAAAAGGTGAAAATAGGCAAACGACATGAGCGCTAGAACTCCAGAGACCCATCAATCACCTTAAGTTTTTGCCTGAACTCGTTCTTTATCCGCTCAAGGCTTTCAGCGTCATCTGCTTCAAATCTCAAAGTAAGATACGGGTTTGTGTTTGAAGCCCGAACAAGACCCCAACCATCCGAAAAATCAATACGAACGCCGTCGATATTGTTTAGAGTGCCACCCTCGAAATCTGCCAGCTGATTGAATCGATCAATGATATCAAATTTCTCTGCTTCAGAAACAAACATCTGAATTTCAGGAGTTGAGATGCTAACAGGAAACTCGCTAAGTAAGTCTTGCAGATTCTCTGTGTGCGCGCCAACAATTTCCAGTAGTCTTGCTGCGGAATACAGCCCGTCATCGAACCCATACCAGCGCTCGCTAAAGCAAATATGGCCCGATAGTTCGCCACCGAGCACTGCACCGGTTTCTTGAATTTTTTCCTTCAGATAGGAGTGACCGCTGCGACAAATTATCGGTCTGCCACCAAAGCCGCTAATAACACTGTTGAGGTGGCGAGTGCATTTAACGTCATAGACAACATCCGAACCTGGATTCCTCGATACCACGTCTTTAGCAAATAACATAAGTAGCCGGTCCGGCGATATAATCTCCCCATTATGGGTGACGGCAACAAGTCGATCGCCGTCACCATCGAGCGCAATACCGAGATCAGCGTCATTCGATTTGACTGTGATAATGAGATCTTCGAGATTCGCGGGAATTGTCGGATCGGGGTGGTGATTGGGAAAGTTGCCATCGACTTCACAGTAGAGCGGTAAAACTTCGCAGCCTAACGCGCTGAGTAAGTCAGGTGCGATGTCGCCTGCAATGCCATTGCCGCAGTCAACAACGACTCTGAGAGATTGCGCAACGACAACATCGTCAGCAATCGTATTGATATAGTCTGCACGAATGTCGCTTTCTGTTAACTGGCCCTCACCGGATTGGAAATCTGCATTAATGATGCGCTGGTAGAGTTTTTGGATGTCCTCTGAAATCAGAGTTCGCCCCTGTAGAACGATTTTGAATCCATTATAGTCAGGGGGATTGTGACTACCTGTAACCGCGATACCGCTTTGAGTCTCAAGGGTGTTAGTCGCAAAGTATACTAGCGGGGTTGGTACTGCACCGATGCTATGGACGTCTGTCCCTGTTGTGAGAATGCCGTCAATAAGCGTATTTAATATGGCAGGGCTAGACAGTCGACCGTCAGCGCCGACGATCAGAGTTCGCTCCCCAAGTTCCTTGGCTTCAGACCCAATCGCTTGGCCGATTTTTCGAATCACTTCAGTTGTCAGCGTCTGGTCTACAATGCCTCTGATATCGTAGGCTCGAAAGATTGTTGCAAGCCCGTTCTCAGTCGATGGTTCGCTGCGAATTTCGGCGCATTCGTTGACTTTACTTTCCTCTGTGAGCGCAACCTCTCTCTCAACTGCTCTGAGCTCTTCCGTTTCCGTCTGCCCTTTCGCCATAGTTGAAACTGGGACCGTTTCCTGCTCGCGAGTTAGTGAGCTGAGATCAACGTCTAGCGTTGTGACCGCTGTGGGCATGTTGTCTCGTCTGCCAATTTTGACCAGTGAGGTATCAAGCGCGAGGAAGGCATGCAGACCATAGCTATTTTTAGGCTTAAACGTGCCGGCTGATACATCGTCCATTTGTAGTTGTAGCAGTGCCGTGTCCGCTTCGACTAGTGACATGGATTTGCGGGCACCAATGATGATACCGACCATCGCGATCGACAAAAAAAGTAGTCCTGGAAGTAGATAAAGATAAGCGCTGCCAATGGGCTGATCCATGAGTTCAACGTTAGGTTTATAACTGATACTCCAATGTGGATTATCCAGCGACCTTTGCAATATGAGGTCGGACTCACCGACACCTCGACTCAGTATCGCAGTGGGTTCTGAATTGCCAAAGGTTTGGTGAATCGTAACTTCACCTTGAAGCTCATCGCCAAAAATATCTCCAAGGGCGGTGGCCTCTAGATAAATGAATAATGTGCCTCTAATCCTCGTATCTGACGGCAATATAATAGGTGCGGTGACGCTGATAAGCCAGCGGCCATTAACGTTCACGGCTTCGGGAAATACTTTTTCGTTGGTTTCAACGCGATTTACAAGATCAAGGGAAGTAAAAGTGAAAGGAGGAATCGCCTCCCGCTCTACTTTGGCTTCATTGAGTCGGATTAGTCTGACCCTCACTGCGTCGGGAATCGTTTCTTGTAATCTCGCTTCTTCAAGCGCGCGCGCTGCGACGTCACTATCGCTCATGAGTTGACTGAGACGCATACTCGTCGCGACGCTGTTTGTCTGAGCGAGCAAGTCATTTAGTTTCTGATTCAAGCGGCGTTGCAAATTGTCGGCTGCGAGATCAGCTAGCCGCTGCTGATAATCTTCATTGATGCTCGATTGTAGGAAGAACACAGATGCGAGTGTGCACAACACGAACCCCAGGAGAACACAAACAAGTTGGGTTTTACTGAACTTAAAAAGTTCGTGTAAATTATTCACTCAATTCCCTTTTTAGCTGGTACCTGACGAACCAAAACCGTCGCCACCTCTGATGGATTCTTCAAAATCCTCGACGATAGAGAAAGTCATTTGTGCAACGGGGACCAGTACGAGCTGGGCAATCCTATCCCCGCGTTCAATAGTAAATTCAGTTTCACCGCGATTCCAGCAAGAAATCATGAGCTCTCCCTGATAATCGGAATCAATCAACCCGACGAGATTGCCAAGAACGATGCCATGTTTATGACCCAGACCGGATCTTGGTAAGATCAACGCGGCGTAACCTGGGTCTTCGATATAAATAGCGAGTCCAGTGGGAATCAGCTGACAATCACCCGGCTTCAGCGTGGCTGGCTCAGGAATGCAGGCACGCAAATCCATGCCCGCTGAACCCGAAGTGGCATAAGCAGGCATGGGGATTTCCTTGCCTATCGACTCGTCTAAAAGTTTAACTTGAAGTTTATTATCCATATTAGTTTTCATCGCTGTGTATTACTTAAATGTAGCCTTATCAAAGTGGCAACTATCAGCCACCGCGGCTGTGATGTTTCCTGCATCGAGTCGGGTGATTATCTCACACTTAAATTCAGGTTCATCTGGCAGACAGGCATGCGGGGCTCGATACACTGTTTAATATCATTTGCCGGCCGAATTATGGCGCCAAATCATTGCATATGAGCAGTTCCTCGCAGACAGGAATGGCGAGTGGTTGTAACGCTGTAACAGTTTAAAGATAGCATTTTTATGCCCCTTGGGTGCGGTTTAATACTTAGTGAGAAGGTGATTGTGATATGGCAATAACAGAATGGCCGATAGAAGGACGGCCGAGAGAAAAATTGCTCAGCTTTGGTGCCGCATCGCTGTCAGACGCAGAACTGCTGGCGATATTTCTCCGCACCGGTACGAGAACGAAGCCGGTGATGTATTTGGCCAGGGACTTGTTGAACGAATTTCAAGGTGTTCGAGGTCTGCTGGAAGCTGATAAGCAGACGTTGATAGGTGCCTATGGCATTGGTGAAGCAAAATTTGCCCAGCTCCATGCCGCCCTTGAGCTTACCGAGAGATATTTACAGGCAGGTTTCGAACGTGGTGAGGCGATAACAGACCCGGGAACCACGCGCCGATTTTTGAAAAGTAAGTTAAGAGGATATGCCCGCGAAGTATTTGCCTGTCTTTTTATGGACAACCAGCATCGCCTGATCAAATATGAGGAGCTTTTTTTTGGCACAATAGATGGCGCGAGCGTTCATCCTAGAGAAGTGGTGAAACACGCGCTAAAACATAACGCGGCGGCGGTAATATTTGCGCACAATCATCCCTCGGGCGTTGCTGAACCTAGTCAGGCAGACCAAAGGATCACTGACAGGTTGAAATCTGCATTGTTATTAGTCGATGTTCGCGTGTTAGACCACATGATCGTTGGCGACAAGGAAGTATTATCGTTTGCCGAAAGAGGGTTGCTTTAGGAGCGGTGAAATGACGTCATAGGGGTCAAAATCACTTATGTCGAGGGCTGGGGAAACCGCCTTTGATCAACGTCAATATCGTAAATCGTTTGAAAACAAAAAGGGGTTCTGGTATAAAGCACGGCTCTCGGTAGGCAGCCTGGTCAGAGATTAGTATCCATGGGTTGCGGAAGAGCTGATCCGATTGGCAGGGCACCTGTCAAAGAAACGAATAAACGAGAATAGAAGGACGACGTCATGTCCAAGGTATGTCAAGTAACAGGTAAGCGCCCGGTAGCTGGAAACAACGTTTCCCACGCGAACAATAAAACGCGTCGTCGGTTTGTACCCAACATCCACGACCATAAGTTCTGGCTTGAAAGCGAGAACCGTTTTGTGAAACTGAGAGTATCCGCGAAGGGTATGAGAATTATTGATAAGAAAGGCATTGAAGTTGTTGTGGCAGAAATGCGTACAGCTGGTCAAAAAATCTAGGAGTAAACACTATGAGAGATAAGATTAAGCTGGTCTCCTCTGCAGGCACAGGACATTACTACACGACGACAAAAAATAAGCGAACAATGCCGGATAAAATGGAAATAAAGAAGTTTGACCCGGTCGTGCGCAAGCACGTGACTTACAAGGAATCGAAGATCAAATAGCGGCATTCCGGTAAGCAGATTGTGATAGCCCTCGACTTCAAACTCGGGGGCTTTTGCGTTTTGGCGCATCAATACTCCGAGACAATCGAATATTCCCCTGTAAGTCGACTATCCCTTGCCAACCCGCCTTAATAAACGTTGTTGCGTGATCCTCCAGAACCAAAATGGGTCCGAAAAGCGCATCCGAAGCGCCCAGTTGACGGCGATGAATGGTCACTAACGTTTTTTGTTCCGGAACAGGAGCATTGGTTTCTGGGTCTCCACGATATACCTTGCCGGTGCCCTTGGCGGCGGGCATTGAAGGCAGTTGCCTTGCTGTCTGAAGCCCAACCACGCTCAGTCGTATATTTAGCAGCTCAATATCGACCTCGGTACGATGACCATATTGCTTTTCATGTTCATTGTGGAAGCAAATGATGGCCTCTTCAATTGTGCTGTATTGGATATTTAACGTATGTGATTGTCCGAGATAGCGTAAATCTAAACTCGTATTTGATCGGATATCTGTGATGCCCTCTGCGGCTAGTTCTGTTCGGGCTTGTTCAATCAGGTTTTCAATGCGAGTTTCAAGCGTGGATGCCTCTAGTTTGTCGATAAGGCAGCGCCAGGTTTGCACCAATTCCCTGCCAGGCTCGGATGTCACCATTCCCTGCGCTGATAAAATGCCGCTGTTTTGTGGCACGATCGCCTCGGGAATCTCGAGAGCCTCGGCTAATTCACAGACGTGGAGTCCGCCTGCACCGCCGAAACACATGAGCGAAAATTCCCTTGGATCAAAACCCTGCTGAATTGAGATAACTCGAAGCGCTTGAGCCATGTGTTCGTTGGCCAGTCTTACAATGCCCTCAGCGAGTTCTGACACCCCCATGTTGAATTGCGTTGCTAGCGGTGCCAAAGCATCAAAGGAAGCCTGAATATCTAGCATCATACGACCGCCGAGGAAAGCCGTCTGGCTGATTCGCCCGAGGATAAGGTTCGCATCGGTTACCGTCGGCGCGGTGCCACCTTGGCCATAGCAGGCGGGTCCCGGACTTGCGCCTGACGATTCGGGTCCAACTTTTAACAAACCACCGCTATCGATGCTGACAATAGAACCACCGCCAGCGCCAATTGTGTGGATATCTGCCATGGGAACCGAGATCGGAAAGCCCGCGACCTTGCCTTGGTTAGTCAACCTGATCTTGTGTTCAAGCAGAGCAACGTCGGTAGAGGTGCCTCCCATATCGAAGGTCATCAGATTTGTTTGTTCTATGCTTTTGCCAATATGCATGGCGGCGGCTAGTCCGCCGGCAGGCCCCGAGAGTAGCAGGTTTACCGCGCGCACTGCTGCAAGGTGACTCGCTACGGTGTGTCCTGAGGATTGCATAATCGCGAGCGGTGCCGGCGCTAGTCGGCGCTGTAGAGCGTTAAGATAGTCCCTGATTAAAGGTCCAATCCAGCTGTTCACCCAAGTTGAAATACCTCGTTCGAACTCGTTGATCTCTGGTAATACAAAAGATGAGCGCGAAACGAAGTATTGTTCCTGAAACAACGCTTCTATTTTCAATTCATCAGCGGGATCAAGATAGGAAAATAATAGGTTTATTGCGATTGCTTGTGGTTTAAGGCGGTCTACATCACGTTCCAACTGTTCCAGCGCCGTGAGTGTTAGCGGCGTGACTACCCGCCCCGCTGCGTCAATTCTCGCATCGACTTCTAGGTTCAGTGATGGCTCAAAGCGAACCTTCGGTGAATCCGGTGTAAGATCATAAAGCTTCTCTCTGGTTTGCCTGCCGATTGTTAGAACGTCTGCCAGTCCCTTATTGGTAATATATGCGGTGCGGACGCCCTTGCCCTCAAGTGCGGCGTTGGTGGCAACTGTTGTTCCATGAATAATAAGAATGTCGCCGACGCTGACTGACTCCGTCAACGCCATTTCTTCGATTCCCTGCAAGATCGCCTCATCCGGTGCATGAGGCGTCGAAAGTACTTTGTGAACCCGTACCTGGTGTTTGCCCGCTGATTGGTCTAGATAGACAAAATCAGTAAAAGTGCCGCCGGTATCAATGCCGAGTATGGGCGAAGACTTGCTGCTCATGTCGATTTACTTCGATCCTAATCAAAAAAGTAGAAGCACGGTATAGCGGCAGTGTGGTGGAAGCAACCCCGTCTGTATACACTTGACGCACTAATCACCCAGAAGCAATTTGACTTATGCCTGAACTACCAGAGGTTGAAACCACCCGCCGGGGAATTGAGCCACATTTGATTGGTCAGCGGGTTGCTTCGGTGATCGTGAGACAACCAAAGTTGAGATGGGAGATCTCACCCGAGTTAGCTCAGATGTTGTCAGGGCAAGTCATTCTAGGGGTCGAAAGAAGGGCGAAATACTTGTTGGTCAACACCGCGCAAGGACAGGTCATGATTCACCTTGGAATGTCTGGCTCGCTTCGAATAATTGACTCGAACACTGTCGCCGCGGCCCATGATCATGTTGATTTTGTGCTACAAAACGGGCGAACGCTGCGTTATCACGATCCTCGGCGATTCGGTTCAATTTTCTGGTTGAATGAGGAGTATAAACACGCGTTGTTGCAGAACCTTGGACCTGAACCGCTTTCTACAAAGTTTGATACGGATTACCTCTATGACACCAGTCGCTCGAAGAAAACACTATTAAAGTCTTTTCTGATGGATGGCCGAGTGGTTGTGGGCGTTGGCAATATATATGCAAATGAAGCGTTGCACATGGCTGGCATCAGGCCGGATATTCCTGCTGGCAAACCGTCAAGAGCGCGTTATTTGAGACTGGTGGGGGCTGTAAAGCAAGTATTGTCTGAAGCGATCGAAGCCGGCGGCACCTCACTGAAAGATTTCGTGCGAGAAGACGGCTCACCGGGTTACTTCAAACAATCACTCAATGTTTATGGGCGTGGTGGTGAGGATTGCTTCAGTTGCGGCAGAGCGTTAAAAGAGATTCGCTTGGGCCAAAGAACAACGGTATTTTGCACGCGTTGTCAGACTTGACCCACTAAATGGTTCCGTCAGCCAGCGCTTTAGCAACCGCGGGATGAACAAATTGCGAAACATCTCCACCATAGCCGGCGATCTGTCTGACTAACGTAGAAGAGATATAAGAGAACTCTTCAGATGGTGCAAGAAACACTGTTTCCAATCCAGGTTTTAACGCGCGATTCATGTTTAGCATCTGGAATTCATATTCAAAGTCCGTGAAGGTTCGAATACCTTTCAGGATAATCTCTGCATCTATTTCCTTGGCAAAATCGACCGTCAGTGTGTTGAAGCCAATGACATCAACATCTTTGACATGAGCGAGTGCCTCTTTGGCAAGATCGATCCTTACGGTCAATTCACCTGGACTCTTATGCGGACTGGTAGCGATCCCAAGAACGACTCTGCCAAAAATTTTCGCTGCTCTCTCAACGAGGTCGGCATGGCCGTTGTGTATCGGATTAAAGGTGCCTGGATAAAGTACAGTTCTCATTGGTCGTCGGGTACATTGATTTAGGAAAATGAATCATACATGAGCTTAATTTCGGATACACCCATGATTAGATGCCTTGGTATTATCTGAAAATCATTGAATATTGGGCTGATGGCTGAACCGGCACAGGCAATAATGCACTTTTCCGGCTTTTTTTTGTTTGAAAATTTCGAGTGATGCTGGCAGCGCAGCAGGGATTATCATCGTGGGGCTTTCGACGTAGATAAGCCCGTCCGCCGATAGTAAACCCTGGTCAACAATAAGTGGCAATATCTTGCTGAGTTCTGCGCCAGCGAAGGGTGGATCTAAATAGATAATCTGAAAAGGGCTGTTGTGAGGCTGCTGCACCCATGCCGCGGCAGATGTGTTGTAGCACTGAAATGCGTCCGATGCGTCGGTGATATGTTTTAATTCAGTTACTAGGTGCGAATGCACGAGGCTTGAATGCTCTACTAGCGTAACTGAACTAGCCCCTCGCGATAAAGATTCGAAACTTAGCACACCGCTGCCGGCATAAAGTTCAAGACAATTGGCGCCATGAATATACCCCTGCAGCCAGTTGAACAGTGTTTCCCTGATTCTGCTGGGCGTGGGTCGGATTTCATCGTGCGGCGCGAAAGATATTTTGCGACCACGCCACTTTCCGCCGATAATTCGCATAGAATAAATGGATGAGTTCATTTCAGAAGTCGTTTTCGTGCCGCGTCAATGGAATCGGTATCGAGGCTTGATACAAACCAGGTAATAACCGTAATGAAAGACAATGTTGCAGATGATGCAAAAAAAGGCAAATCGGGTTTTTTCTCGAGGATAAAGGCGGGCCTATCCAAGACCCAGAACAAGTTCAGCGAAGGCATGGGCCGGGTATTTCTCGGTGAAAAGATCATCGATGAAGATTTGCTGGAAGAAATTGAAACGTTGCTGCTGACCTCTGATGTTGGTGTTCAGGCTACAGAAGATGTCATGGCGAATCTTGCAAAAAAAGTTGCGCGCAAGGAATTGGGGCATGCACAAGCGTTGTATACAACCTTGAAGCAGGAGCTGACAACTTTATTGCAAGGGGTAGATATCGAGCTAACGATTCCTACCTTTGATGATCCGGCGGATCACAAACCTTTTGTGATTCTCATGGTAGGTGTAAACGGGGCTGGCAAGACCACCACGGTGGGGAAGCTGGCAAAACGTTTTCAGTCCGAAGGTAAAACTGTCATGTTGGCCGCGGGCGATACTTACCGTGCCGCCGCGGTAGAGCAATTAAAAGTATGGGGTGAACGTAATGATGTGCCAGTGGTCGCGCAGGCGACTGGCTCAGATAGTGCTTCTGTGATTTTTGATGCGCTTGAATCGGCTCGCGCCAGAAAAGTTGATGTGTTGATTGCTGATACTGCCGGCAGATTGCAAAACAAAAAGAATCTAATGGAAGAACTGAGCAAGATCAGACGAGTCATGGGTAAACTTGATACCGATGCGCCTCACGAAGTGATGCTAGTGCTTGATTCTACAACCGGTCAGAATGCATTGTCTCAGGCTAACGAGTTTTTGCAGGTCGTCAATGTAACCGGTCTTTCGGTCACTAAGCTCGATGGCAGCGCCAGAGGTGGGGTTGTCTTCAATATTGCGCGAGAATTCAACATTCCTATCCGATTTATTGGCGTCGGCGAAAAGATCGATGACCTCAGGCCATTTAATGCTGAGGAATACGTCGACGCAATATTTGACGGTGTAGACATAGGTTCTCAGACGTTGTGATTAGATTTGATCAGGTAAGTAAAAGATATGAAGGCGGTAAGGAAGCCTTGTCGCGAGTGAATTTTGAAATGCCCTCCGGTGAAATGGCTTTTCTGACCGGGCATTCGGGTGCGGGTAAAAGCACGCTAATGAAGTTGATCATTGTCATGGAGCGGGCGAGTCAGGGACAGGTGATCGTCAACGGAACTAATCTGAATCGTATCAGTGCTAAGCAGGTGCCTTATATCCGCCGTAATGTTGGTGTCGTGTTCCAAAATCACCAATTGCTATTTGATCGTACGGTTTTTGATAACGTCGCGCTTCCGCTCACCATTGCTGGCTATCAGCCTAGAGAGGTGGGCCGACGCGTTCGCGCGGCACTCGGTAAATTGGGACTTAGCAATAAAGAAAAGCAATACCCGGTCGCGTTGTCGGGTGGTGAGCAGCAGAGAGTGGGCATTGCGCGGGCAGTGGTTAATCGCCCCACGATTTTATTGGCTGATGAGCCTACAGGTAACCTTGACCCGGAGTTGTCGCGGGAAACAATGAATCTTTTTGATCAGTTTAATCAAGTTGGCGTGACCATTCTGATTGCGACTCATGACTTGGACTTGGTCGCGCGTATGGGCAAGCGTGAGCTTATACTCAGGCAGGGTCGATTGTCTGAAGGTGAAAGTTAGATGTCGTCCGGCGCAAGCGCAAGTCCATCATCCCGCAGTTTGACGGATAAGTTTCAATCTTGGTTTCGCCATCATCGCGGCATCGCCCGGGATAGCCTGAGTCAGCTGCTTGAGGCCTGGGTGACAAGTCTGATGACTTGGCTAGTGATAGGCATTGCTATGGCGTTACCCGCGATTTTGTATTTACTGCTGGGTAACTTGAATGAACTTGGTGGCGATTGGGATGGTCAACCACGGGTTAGCGTTTATCTGACAGAACAAGTGAGTGTGAGCGATGGTAGGGCGTTAGCGGTGACACTTATGGATGAGCGCGAGGTTTTAACGACCAATTACATCTCTGCACAGCAGGCGCTCGATGAATTTCAGGCTCAGTCTGGTCTAGCCAATGTCATCGCGAGTATCGGCAAAAATCCATTACCGGCTGTGATTGAATTGGCGCCCGCGACTGAGCACGCCGCCGAATTAAACCTTTTAGTTGCCCGATTGGAAGCAGATAACAGGATAGAGTCGGTCGATTCTGATCTGGAATGGATCGAGCGGTTGCAGGCGTTGGTCGCTTTTGGAGAACGCTTTGCCATTGCCCTCAGTGTATTTCTTGGCTTGGGTGTACTTTTATCAATTGGCAATACGATCAGGTTGGCGATTGAAAATCGCCGTGCAGAAATTGAAGTAGTGAAGCTGGTTGGAGGAACAGACAGCTTCGTCCGACGACCTTTTTTGTATCTCGGGTTTTGGTACGGTGCAGGTGGGGCCGTGATGGCTTGGCTGCTCATTGAGGTTAGTTTTCTGTTCCTAGCGGGTCCAATAGAGCGACTGATGACCTCTTATGGCAATGCTTTTGGGCTCACTGGGCCTAGCATTGTAGACACTTTTACCCTGCTTCTCTGCGGCGGACTGCTGGGTGTTGTTGGTGCGAGGCTAGCGGTTAGTAAGCATTTACATACCGCGGAAGCCCGTTAAATCGAAAAATATGGCGGATATTAGCGCGGGTAACAAAACTTATTGCTAAATTTGCACTCGAAACGCCTCGACGCTCGTATAATTGGCTAATGGAAAATGGCAGTCTTAGGTAATGAGTGCTAGACTGCGCTCCCGAAAATAAAAGGTCATCAATGAGTACTAATATTCAGCCAGTCGATCTTATGTCACCAGGTGCTAATCTGGAGGCATACATACAGGCGGTAAATACGATTCCACTGCTTAGCGTGGAAGAGGAAAGAGAACTGGCAGAAAAACTGTACTACGACGCAGATCTAGACGGCGCACGACGACTCGTCATGTCACATCTGCGCTTTGTGGTCTATGTTGCAAAATCCTACTCTGGTTACGGGCTGTCAGAAGCGGACCTGATACAGGAAGGTAACGTCGGGCTGATGAAAGCAGTGAAACGCTACAATCCAGAATTCGGCGTTAGGCTTGTTTCTTTTGCCGTGCATTGGATAAAAGCAGAAATGCATGAGTTCATCCTGAAAAACTGGCGCATCGTCAAAGTTGCCACGACAAAAGCCCAGAGAAAATTGTTCTTTAATCTACGAAGTAGCAAGAAAAGACTTGGCTGGATGAACGAGCAAGAGGTGAATCACATCGCCCAAGAACTTGGAGTCGAGCCTAATCACGTGCGACTGATGGAAGGAAGATTGGCAGCGCAAGACGATGCCTTCGACGGATCTGCAGAGGATGACGAAGAAGCTTACTCTCCTGCTCACTATCTGCATGACCCCGCACTAGACCCGGCGCTGATTACTGAAAACCAAGATCACGCCGATTCTGAACAAAAGAAATTACGTGAAGCATTTTCACAACTAGATCAGCGCGCGCAAGAAATTGTGGAAAGCCGTTGGCTGCGTGACGACAAAATGACCCTACACGAATTAGCAAGTCGATTTGGCATATCAGCAGAAAGAGTACGCCAGCTTGAACAAAACGCGATAAAGAAACTGCGTAATCAAATTCAAGCTTAAATTTTCGAGCATCGATGATTGGCAGGCTTCGTTGATGAGAGGCGATTCACGAAGACCCGCTCCAACAAAGATTGTGCCCTGCTCCAATGATTAAATTCTTTTACATTTTTGCTGCGGTCAGTGGATTGTGCAGCGTCGCATGCGGCGCTTTCGGTGCTCATGCGCTGAGCAGTATCCTAGAGCCCAAGATGTTGGCGGCATTTAAAACCGGCGTGCAATATCAAATGGCACATTCACTTGCATTGTTAATCACCCTCCTCGTCATCGAGGTTCGCGGACAAAATCCTCAGTTAACATTCTCCTGCTATAGTTTTACGGTCGGCATCGTTTTGTTCTCAGGTAGTCTTTATCTTTTAGCGTTGACCGGAGTGCATTGGCTTGGGCCGGTAACACCCATCGGCGGCGTGTTACTTTTATTGGCTTGGGCCTTGCTAGCTATTGGCATCTGGCGAGCGCCAAACGGCGTCCGATGACATGCGATAACCTGGCTTTAAGAAAAAGAGAATAAAAAATGGACGGCAAAAAGCCTAGAAAAACAGATAAGCCTTATAAGAGAGAGATTCGGAGCTTTGTTATTCGTGACGGGCGTATCACGCCGGGTCAGACCAAAGCGCTCGAGGATTATTGGCCAATCTACGGTTTTGATTTGGCGGAAGACCCGACTCCACAAAGCAAACCAATTGACAAGAACCTGCCATTTTTAACCGAGCAACCTGTTGTCTTAGAAATCGGCTTTGGCATGGGCGACTCGCTGTTCGAAATGGCAATGCAATCACCGGACATAAATTTCATCGGCGTAGAGGTGCATAGACCGGGAGTAGGACATCTGCTGAGCCTTGTCCATCGAGAAGGTCTTAAGAATGTCAGATTTTTTAAGGCGGATTCGGTCAACGTATTAAAATACGGGTTATCTGACAATGTTCTGGACAAGGTGCAAATTTTCTTTCCCGACCCTTGGCACAAAAAGAAGCACCATAAGCGCCGACTTATCACCAGCGCTTTCGTTGAGTTGATCCAAGCGAAACTGAAACCCGGCGGGTTACTTCATATCGCGACCGACTGGGAGCCCTACGCTGATGACATTGCTGAGTTGATGGCGCGCACGTCAGCGTTCGAAAAATGCGCTGCGCCTGAACGCGTGTTAACAAAGTACGAGAAAAGGGGACTGCGGCTCGGACATGTCGTGACAGATCTGGCCTACAAATACGCTAACTAAAAAGAAAAGTGGTATTTAGGCTAGCAACAGAAGGTCATTTAGAAACTGCAAACCCTGCGGCGACGGTTGTAGGCCATTACTATTTTCAATCACCATCGACCTTGCCTTCGCTTTTTCAGTGAACGATCTAAGGACGTCTCTGCTGAGCCCCGTATTCTCCTCAAACTGTTGATAGCTAAATCCGCTTACCAGCCTCATTGTGTTCATCAGATACTCTAGCAAGAGATCGTCGGCAGGTACTTGTTTGTACTTTGGGTGATGACCTTTTAGGTAATCTGTCGGTAGACGCGTCTTGGTGCTGCGATAAAACGCTTGTCCCTGCCGATATTTACCGTGCGCGCCTGCACCTATTCCAAGGTAGTTACCAAAAGACCAGTAATTGAGGTTATGCTCGCTTTGATAGCCCGGGCGACTGAACGCGGAGACCTCGTACCTAAGAAAATCGTTTTTGGCTAGCGTGGAGAGACCGGCTTCATAAATTTGCCAAAGAGCATCCTCGTCAGGAAGACGTGGTGGGTGTTTGTAGAAAACGGTGTTGGGCTCGATGGTCAGTTGATACCAAGAAATGTGTTCGGGTTTAAGATCAATAGCAGCTTGCAGGTCACTCATTGCTTGAGTCAGGTTCTGGTTTGGCAATCCGTGCATAAGGTCGATGTTAATATTACGAAAATTTGCAGCTCTGGCGAGCTCATAGGTACGAATTGCACTTTCAGGCGAGTGTATCCTACCAAGTCGGCGTAGCTGTGAAGCATCAAACGACTGAACGCCGAGGCTGAGACGGTTTACGCCTGCATCTCGGAAACCCGCTAGTTTTTCAGCCGCCAACAGCTCGGTCTGGTGTTTTTTTGAAACGAGCGATTTGAATGGGGCGTTCTCGTGAGCTTCCTGAGAAATGCTACCCGGATTCACTTCCATCGTCACTTCTATGTTCTCGGAAAAGTCGACCCGTTGCCTAATTTGATCAAGCAGATAATTGATCCCTTCGGCAGAGAAAAGGCTTGGTGTCCCGCCTCCCATAAAAATAGAGCCTAGCTCAATAGTGTTTGATGCGACAAAGGTTTTGTTCAGGTCTTCGTCAAGGTCAGCGAGTAATGCCCGTATGTAATCCTGCTCAGGGATACCGTCGGGTTTCTCGTGAGAGTTGAAGTCGCAATAGGGGCACTTTCGCACGCACCAAGGAAAGTGGATATAGAGCGAGTAGTTTTCCTTCATCTAACTCTGAGCCAGAATGAGGTTTAACTGCTTTAATGCGAGCCCGCGATGGCTATGGTCGTTTTTCTCGTCTTGGCTCAGCTCTGCAGCGCCCCGGTTCAACCCGGGCACGAAAAATATTGGATCATATCCGAAGCCCTGTGCTCCTCTTGGGCTTGTAAGAATTTGCCCTTCCCATGTCCCTGTTGCGATGACCGGGGTTGGATCAGCCTTGTGCCTGAGCATCACGATAATGCTACGAAATCGTGCCATGCGCTGGTCGGCAGGTACGCCCCTAAGTGCTTCTAAAAGCTTAATGTTGTTTTGATCATCGGTGGCATTGACACCCGCGAACCGCGAAGAATAAATACCTGGCGCACCGTTTAAGTAGTCAACTTCCAGTCCTGAATCATCAGCGATTGCCGCCAAACCGCT
>CBFHOH010000001.1:65210-76801 GCA_965657335.1 Candidatus Azotimanducaceae bacterium | reverse complement strand
GTAGGACCGATCTTAATAATACTCTCGGTTGTAATTGAGATTGTACGTTTCCTCTGAGCCGGAAGGCTTAACCCTGATGGAAAATCTTAGAGTGTCTTTTTCATCGACAACTTGATTGGCAAGGTAGTAGATACCGGTGCTTTCATTGACCTCAACGAATTCGAGCTGGGTGAGTTGCCCTATCAAGTTCAGAGATTGCCCGGTGACATTCGCTGTCGTAGGTTTGCCGTCCTGCACAATTGAAATATTGGTTACGATGCTGTACCTGGAACGCGATATCTCATGGGCCTTGGCGACCTCCGGCGGAATCAACAAGCTGCTGAAGGTGTTGTAATGGATATCAAAGCCCTGCCAGTGCACAAACTGCTCGGCGTGCGTTGCCGGTATCATCGAAAGATGGCAAAGGATGATAAATGTGATGGTAAAAACGGGTGATCTCATCAATATCAGCTTCTCGGTATGCCGCTAACGCTGTTGCTTACGGGATAAAATTTAAGGCAGTCCAAGAATCAGACCCGCCGGTATCCGCAGTGACATAGCGATCGGTTTAATGACGAGTATCTCGTCAATAATGTGTAGTGCCGCGAACACAAGAATGATCGATAAGTCTAATCCGCCCATCGGTGGTAGAAGTTTTCTGGCAGGCGTACAAATCGGGTCTGTAATCTGGTGAACGAGCATCAGCGCCGGATGACTGGAATACGGCGCGATCCAGCTAGATATCACCATGATGATCAGCGCAAAGAAGTAGATATTAAAGATCATTGAAAACAAGCCAATCGCAACCCAACCAAAATACACGGGATGAATAAGCGGATTGCCAGAAAGCAGCATGATCAGTACAACACCAATCAGCTGAACAATGAACGCGACGGTCAGGGAAGCAAAATCCACACCGCGTATTGTCGGCAGTAGCGTTCTGAACGGGCGGATTGCGGGATCTGTAATTTTAACGATACCTTGGCAAATCGGGTTGTAATAATCGACCCGGGATATCTGCATCAGAAATCGGATCATAATCATCAGCACATACAAGCCGATAAAAGTTTGAATGAGGTAAATACCTGCACTGGCTAAATTTTGTCCCATTTCTATCCCTTATAAATTCTCGTGGTACAGCAAACGACGGTTGCGGGCGGTATCCACAGGTTTGGAAACACAATATTACAAGATACGCCGTAAAGGGGCGAGAAGCTCATTCATTTGCCAACTCAATTGAACGTTTGTGCGCTGACGCCATCGCGCGGGCAAAGATTGCTGGAATTTGGTCCTCAGTAAGCGAATTAATCGCCGCAGCCGTAGTGCCTCCGGGTGAGGTCACATTGTTGCGGAGTGTTGACACTGGGTCCGCGGCATCACGCGCCATCAAGGCAGCGCCAAGCGCTGTTTGTGTGACCAGCTGATGTGCAACTTCGGCTGTCAGGCCCAGCTCGACCGCAGCGGCCTCCATTGCCTCAATCACTAGAAAAAAGTAGGCGGGTCCGCTACCGGAAACTGCTGTAACGGCGTCCAAATCTTCTTCGCGAGTAAACCACTCGAATAGGCCGATAGCTGACAGGATGTGTTCAGCACTTAGTTTTTGTGCGTCAGTCACATTCGATGTTGCGAACAAACCTGTCATGCCGGCTTGAACGAGTGCCGGCGTGTTTGGCATGCAACGAATGATAGGCACCGATGCGCCCAAACCAGCCTGAAGTGTGTCGCTTTGAATACCTGCTGCAACGGAGATCACCAAGCGGTCCTCAATGGCTGGCGCGAGTGATACGCAGAGTTCGGCGATGGTGTTAGGTTTAACTGCCAGAACGACAATATCGGCTTGTTTAATTGCCGCGAGGTTGTCAGAGAAACCTTCGATCCCCTGTGCGAGCGATGCGATCTGGCTTTGGCTTGGGTCTGCAGCAAACAGGCTAGAGGGGGACATGCCTTGTTTAAGCATGCCACCCATAATGGCTTTCGCGATGTTACCCGCCCCTAGAAATGCGACTTTATTTTGCATTGTTTTCTTCCTCAGTTTCTCTCACCAAAAATTGCGGTACCGATACGTAGCCAAGTTGCACCCTCGGCGATCGCCGCCTCGAGGTCGCTTGTCATGCCCATCGATAATTGATCAAAATGCTGCAGTTCTTCGCCGAGCTCAGCCGCGCACTGCTCCCTTAGAATTCTGAGCGCTTTAAAAGGCGCACGCTGCGATTCAAATTCAGCAGCCGGTGCTGGAATTGCCATCAGACCTCTGAGCTGAATGCCAGGAAGTTTTACAATAGCCAGTATCAGCTCGATCAGCTGTTGGGGTTGGACGCCAGATTTTGTCGGCTCGGCATCAATATTGACCTGCAGCAGAATATTGATAGGCGGCATGTCGGCAGGTCGTTGATCACTTAGGCGTTTAGCAATCTTGGCGCTCGAAACGGTGTGAACCCAGTCAAAGTGCTCCGCTATTGCTCTCGTTTTGTTCGACTGGATTGCACCAATGTAATGCCAAATAGGTTTGATTGGCGCGGTTTGACTGTTGAGCGCCTCGATCTTGGTCAGCGCATCTTGTAGATAGTTTTCACCAAAGTCGATTTGGTCTGCTGCAATCGCAGACGATATCATGCTGACTGGTTTAGTTTTGCTCACGGCGAGTAAAGAAACATCGGCTGGATTACGGTCAAACTTCTCGCAAGCGGACTTCATTCTAAGCTTGACCTGCTCCAGGCTAGTCTGAATGTTTACTTCTGAAGGCTTGATACTTTTCTGGTTCATAATAAATACTTTGATTAGCGCAGCCGACTACGAAAATCTGCGCTTTAGGCTATGGGTCAGAGTATGGTGTAATGTTTGCTTCACGGAGATTGTTGGTGAAAATACCATTCGGTTTAGGTCGGTTAGCTTTGGATAGAACGTGAGCCTGCAATCTGACGGTAGAATCTGTTGAATCCAACAGAACGTTAATAATAGAAGGGTAACATGCGCACCATCAATATTTCCTAGTTAAAGGCAATTCTCAATGGATATTACAGAACTATTAGCATTCAGTGAAAAACAGGGCGCATCCGACCTGCACCTTTCTGCGGGATTACCGCCGATGATCCGAGTGGATGGGGATATACGCCGGATCAATTTACCTGCGCTTGATCACAAGGAAGTTCACGCTCTGATTTACGAAATCATGAATGACAAGCAGCGTAAGGATTACGAAGAGTTCTTCGAGTGCGACTTTTCGTTTGAGGTGCCGGGTATTGCCAGGTTCAGAGTCAATGCGTTCAACCAGAATAGAGGTGCTGGTGCTGTATTTAGAACAATTCCCTCAAAAGTGCTTAGTATGGATGATCTTGGTATGGGGCAGGTATTTAAGGATATCTCTGAGACCCCGAGAGGTTTAATTACTGTCACCGGACCGACAGGCTCTGGCAAGAGTACAACGCTGGCAGCGATGATGGACTATATCAATGATAGCCGTTACCAACATATTCTAACCGTGGAAGACCCCATCGAATTTGTGCACGACAGTAAGAAGTGTCTGATCAACCAAAGAGAAGTCCACAGAGATACGCTGGGCTTCAATGAAGCGCTTCGCTCGGCCCTGCGGGAAGATCCAGATATCATTCTTGTGGGCGAAATGAGAGATCTGGAAACGATCCGGTTAGCACTTGAGGCGGCAGAAACTGGCCACATGGTGTTTGGTACGCTTCACACTTCATCGGCTGCAAAGACGATCGACAGAATCATCGATGTATTTCCTGCATCAGAAAAGTCGATGGTCCGTTCGATGCTCTCAGAATCTCTTGCTGCGGTCGTATCACAAACCCTACTAAAGAAAATCGGCGGAGGTCGGATTGCTGCTCACGAACTCATGCTTTGCACACCAGCGATCAGAAACCTGATTCGGGAAGATAAAGTTGCACAGATGTACTCAGCCATCCAGACCGGTGGAAAACTGGGCATGCAGACGCTAGATCAATGCCTGAGAGGCTTGCTTGATCGAAACTTGATCACCCGGGAAGCCGCGGCGGAGAAAGCTAAAATTCCAGACGACTTCAAATAAGTGCAACATTAATCATGCACAACGTAGCTAGTTGGGCTGATTTGTACTCAGGATGAGAACATTCGAACCATGATAGATTTTGATAAATTGCTTAAAGTTGTTGTTGAACAGGGTGCCTCCGATTTGTTCATTACCGCGGGTTTGCCTCCTTCGATAAAAGTCAGTGGTCGCATGATGCCCATGTCGAAAACACCACTGACACCTGAGCAAGCCCGGGAACTGGTGCACAGCACGATGAATGAGGCTCAGGTAGAGGAATTTGAGTCAGAACATGAATGCAATTACGCGATTCATTCGCCAGTCGTAGGCCGGTTTCGGGTAAGCGCTTTTTATCAACGTAATCAGGCCGGTATGGTACTTCGGAGAATTGAGACCCACATCCCTACCTGTGACGATCTGCTGTTACCGGACATCACCAAACAGCTTGCCATGTCAAAGCGAGGTCTGATTATTTTTGTCGGCGCAACCGGAACGGGTAAGTCGACCTCGTTAGCCGCGATGATCGGTCATCGCAATGCTAATAGTAAAGGGCACATTATCACCATCGAAGATCCTATCGAATTTATTCACGAGCATAGGGGCTGTATGGTCACGCAAAGAGAAGTGGGCGTTGACACGCCAAGCTTTGATGTTGCACTTAAGAACACCCTGAGACAGGCGCCCGATGTAATTATGATTGGTGAAATTCGTAGTGCAGAGACGATGGACTACGCCGTCACTTTTGCCGAAACTGGACACCTGTGTCTCGCGACGCTTCACGCAAATAATGCTAATCAGGCATTGGACCGGATTATCAACTTTTTTCCTGCGGATCGTCACGCACAGGTTTGGATGGATTTATCGTTAAACTTGCGCGGTATGGTTGCGCAGCAATTGATTCCTACGCCCGATGGAAAGGGTCGTAGGGCGGCAATTGAAATCATGCTAAATACGCCCTTGGTCTCTGATTTGATCCGCAAAGGTGAGGTACATACCCTCAAAGAAGTGATGTCTAAATCAACGGAACAGGGTATGCAGACATTTGATCAAGCGCTCTTCCAGCTGTATACCGCGGGAGACATTACCTACGATGCTGCACTCGCGTCGGCAGATTCGGCAAATGATTTGCGCCTGATGATTAAGCTAGCGGGCAGTGCACCTGCAGAAACATCGGGCAACATTCAGGGGTTCTCACTCGAGGAAAGTGACGAGGGATTGAACTAGTATCGACGCCTTGCTCAACTGCACAATAGCTTACAAATAATTATTGTGCAGTTTGGCGACTAATCATTGACGTGTTTTTAGCGCTGTCTTCTGCTGGTGCGACAGCGCAACTTACTGCATTTTAAGCCAGGATTCTAAGATAATTTGAGCGGCAATATCGTCGATAGGTTCCTCGGAACGACGTCCGGCGCTCCGTTGAGCGTGCGGCTGCGACTCATGAAATGCTCTTGCTGCTCTGCTTGTCAGCCTTTCATCAATTGTGTGATGCGGGATATTGAACCTGCCGGTCAATCGGCGGGCAAACTTGAGGGCCCTTCGAGACATTTCACTTTCAGTTTGGTCCATATTGAGTGGAAGACCAACAATCAGCTGAGACGGCTGCCATTCCGCGATTAGCTTTTCAATCTCAGCCCAGTCAGGAATGCCGTCTCGGGCAGCAATAATAGCGATCGGGTTGGCTGTCTTGGTGATCAGCTGGCCGACAGCGATGCCGATTTTTCGGGTGCCGTAGTCGAAACCCATGATAACGTCTTGCGATGCCATAGCTTAACTTTGCGGTGTTGTGGAATGGTATAGGTTCAAATCGATCCCCAACAACGCCGCTGCTTTTTCAGCCATATCCGTAGGCGCGGTTTCAAAGATGATTTCCTTTGTTGCTGGTGTGATAAGCCAAGCATCTTCTATTAATTCATTTTCTAATTGCCCCGGCCCCCAGCCGGCATAACCGAGTACCGATAAGATGTTTTCAGGGATCATTCGGGCTCTAAGATCTGAAATTAGTTCATCGGAAGAAGACAAAATCACGCCTAGGCCTGTGTCTAGACTTCCGGCGTAGGACTTTTCATCGGAATGGAGAAAAAATAGCCGGGTTTGTTCGACAGGACCTCCTTCGAGAATCAGGGCATCAATGTCAGCCGGCATGTTCTCAATCAGTCCGTCGAGTTCAGCATCCAGCGGTTGATTTAGCACCAGTCCAAATGCACCCTCGGCGTTGTGCTGTAGTATAAGTGTGACTGTATTGTGAAAGTAATCTCCGGAGAGTCGTGAGAGTGACACGAGCAAGTGGTTTTCGAAATACTGATCACGCTCTTCCGGTTCCTCCGCGTTTTTTTCCATCATAGGTCCTATCCTTTTAATAGCTGCGAAGCGAACTGTTTTTGCGAAACTGCCAGGTGCGAATAACCTCGAGCACATCAGTTGTTTGCCTGAGTTCATCGGGAAAAGGAGCAAACGGTGCAGCAAGCCGCACAATATGAATGGCGGCGTCGTCCAATACTTGATGTCCTGAGGTTTCCAACAGTTTGACCTCCTTCAAGCTGCCATCTGGTCTAATGGCAACCATGAGCCTGAGACTGCCAAACAAATTTTGCCTGCTTGCTTGACGAGGGTAATTCAAATTACCGATTTTTTCGATCTTTCGTCGCCAGGAGTTCAGGTAGTAGGCATCTGCGCTGGATTTAGTCGACAGACTCGTCAACCTTTTTATACGGGGTCTTTTTGCGTAAACCTGACGTTGTTTGTCGAGGCGCGCCTCGAGGCTCGCAATTTCCATTGATCGCTGGAGAAGCGTTTTGGTCGTGTTGTCTTTACTCTCATTATCGCTGCGCTCGACAGGATTGGTTTGCGTAACAGCTTTCAGATCCGCTTTATTGGTGGTGATCACAGTTTGTCTTTTTTCGACGGCTTTAGCCCTGGTTTGCGCTTCCTCTACAGGCATTGTCTCGCGAACTACCGTGTCGAAAAATTCAGCTTTTGTTGTGGTCGTGGTAAGTGCTTTCTCTTCTAGGGTACCGCTGCCCTGTTGGTTGAACTGTGCAAGAAAATCAGCTTTCTCAGGTTGGTTGTTACTGCGGTGTTGTGCGAGTGTCACCTCCATCGTGTGAGTCGAAGAAGATCTATCCAAGTAAGTGAAGGTCACTCCGAGAATGATTGCGACGTGGAGTGCTCCCGCCAAAAAGAAGGTAAAACTTAATCGATCCGCCGGGGTGATGGTGGGGCTCATCGCCGTCATTAGCGACAGATACCCTCGATAAAGTCTACGTAATCACCGGCGATATCGATATCGTGGGCCTTACTGATCTCCCTAATGCAGGTGGGGCAAGTGACGTTTATCTCGGTTAAGTAGTCGCCAATGACATCGATGCCAACAAAGTAAAGGCCACGCGCTTTGAGATCAGGGCCAATTTGTTCACAAATCCACCTGTCTCGATCATTCAACGGGCGCGTCACACCTGTGCCGCCGGCTGCGAGGTTCCCACGGGTCTCACCCTTTGCGGGTATTCGAGCTAAACCGAATGGTACCGGTTCTCCATTGATCAGTAATATACGTGTGTCGCCGTCAACGATTTCAGGAATAAATTTCTGCGCCATGATTTGTTGCTTGCCATGGTCTGTCAGCGTCTCAATGATGACATTTAGATTTGGGTCGCTTCCGGCCACGCGAAAGATTGATGACCCTCCCATGCCATCGAGCGGCTTGAAAATCACGTCTTCGTGTTCCCTGTGGAACGCTTTCAGCAAATCAGGGTCGCGCGAAACCATATGAGGCGGGCAACATTGAGGAAACTGCAATGCGTAGAGCTTCTCGTTACAGTCGCGAATGCTGCCGGGACGGTTGAGAATGTTCAGTCCTTCTTTTTCCGCCATTTCGAGCAAATAAGTTGTGTAAATGAACTCCATATCAAAAGGGGGTTCTTTACGCATGAGGACAGCATCCATAGTTGCCAGTGCTGCGGTATGCTCATTTGTAATGCTGTACCAGTCTACAAGGGCCTCGGTCAGCGCCAGCTGTTTGAAATTACCTAAAACGACACCTTCTTGAATAAACAAATCGGATTGTTGCAAAAAATAGATGTTCCATCCCTTTGATTGGGCCGCCAACATCATAGCAAGAGTGCTATCCTTTTTTGGGTTGATGGCCTCTAGCGGATCCATCAGTACGGCAAGATTAAAACTCAAAACGACGATTCCTCATACTGGTTTAATTTAAGCAGCAAGCGACCTTTAGCGTTGAAAAGGCAGTCTTGTGAGTGGCACGAATTCAATTGTAAACCACTTGTGCCAGCTTTGTAGCAAAATTCCCTAAGCCGCTTGGTACTTATGGAATGGGTTCAACAACTGTGTTAAAAAAAGCGTGTAAATTACCGATATGAAATGTAATTTTCAAATTTTTATAGCTGGTCGGTAAGCGGAAGGCAAAGGGTATGGAAGACGATTTTCGGGACATCAAAGTGATGGTCATTGATGACAGCAAGACGATTCGCCGCACGGCAGAAACATTGCTCGCTAAAGTCGGTTGTGATGTTGTGACTGCCGTTGATGGTTTTGACGCCTTGGCGAAAATAGCCGATAACCAACCTGCAATTATATTCGTTGATATTATGATGCCCAGACTCGACGGCTATCAAACCTGTGCGCTCATCAAGAACAATAGCGTGTTCAAACATACCCCTGTCATTATGCTTTCCAGCAAAGATGGGTTGTTTGATCGTGCGAAGGGTCGAATAGTGGGTTCAGATCAGTACCTAACAAAGCCGTTCAGTAAAGAAGAATTGCTGACGGCGATTCGTGATCACGTTGGTTCAGCAAGTTAGTTGGAAGGTGAAATGAGTAAAGTGCTCGTCGTTGACGATTCGCCCACAGAAGTTTATCGGCTAAAGGAAATGCTCGAAGACTTAAGTTTTGAGGTGATTACCGCAGCAAACGGCCGTGATGGCGTTGTGCTCGCCAGTGCAGAGCAACCTGACGTTGTGCTGATGGATATTGTGATGCCAGATATGAACGGATTTCACGCAACTAGGGAACTTTGCCGTGGTGCTGATACCAGCCATATTCCGGTCATCATCGTAAGCAGTAAAGATCAAGAGACAGACAAGGTCTGGGGGCAGCGACAAGGTGCTAGCGGTTATGTCACGAAACCCGTGGATGAAGAAAGTTTGGCAGCGGTCATAAAAAGCGTAATGGTCGATGAGTGATACGAGCCCTTTTTCGTTGTTGGTTGGTATGGCAAATCGAAGTCAGGAAGTTGCGGATGATTTACCGTCTCGGGAAAACGCTCAAACCCATTGGAAAGGCCTTGGTTTCAACTTGCTTGGGCAGAGGTTCGTTGTCCCCATGAGTGAGGTGAGCGAGTTGATGCGATTACCTACTCAGACCCGACTGCCGGGAGTAAAACCTTTTGTTACCGGTATCGCGAATGTCCGAGGAAGGCTGATGGCGATTATTGATCTAGCCGCATTTTTCGGCCAAGGCTCCTTAATACCGGCCGCGCAGCGCAGAATCCTAGCGGTTGAAGACGAGGAACAATACTTCGGATTTATGATTGACGAATCACTGGGCATGCAGCACTTTCCGAGCGATGCCTATCGAGAAGACGTAGAAGCGATCGATGAGATATTTAATCCCTATCTGGATGGTGGGTATTTCGTCGCAGGACAGGCATGGCCAGTTTTGAGTTTGTCAAAATTGGCCGCAGATCCAAGCCTCGAACAATTAGCATCGGAAGCATGACAAGGAACTTGAGAATCAAAATATGGTTGAGAGAAGGAAAGTAAACGGAAATGCGTTGATTACACCGACGATCCTTGGATTGGCTTTTTTGGTCGCATTACTGGTGGGTGGTGCCGGTGTTAATTACTATCTTGTTGCGAAGGAGGCCAGAACAACAAGTGCATATCTTGGTTATGCAAATGAACTCAGGACACTCTCACAGGAAGTCGCCAAGAACAGCAAGGCGGCGGCTCAAGGTCAGACTGCTATCTTCGGTGTGTTGGCAGAAAATAGGAGCAACATAGACGCGATTCTGGGATATCTTATCAACGGCAACCAGATGTTGGACCTGCCAGCATCGCCAGCGGCGATAAAGACCCAACTCGACCGAGCGAGTGCTTTATGGAGTGAAACCAGAAAGCAAATTGACGTTATTTTGAACAACCGTGATGCAATCGTTTCATTACGGGATATTTCAGGCGATCTGGCGATTACGATGTCCGTTATACAGCAGGACAACAATAAGATCGTCGCAGCGATGCTACTTGCTAATACGCCAGCTAACCAAGTTGCATTAGCACAACGTCAAACGCAACTAATAGAGCGAATGTCCCGCTCCGTAGATAAAATGACCGAGCTCGGTGTTACCAAAGCGCTATCTGATAGCTTCTCTCGTGACAGTGGAACCTTTACCAGGGTGTTAGAAGGCATTGCTAACGGAGATAGAGAGCTGCTTTTAACCGCTTCGACTAATGTAGATGTTCAGGCGAGCCTTAGCAGTATCGATGAACTATTTAGATCCGTCACAACACGGATGGTCGAGATTACGGCAAGGTCAGCTCATGTTGCAGAATTGAAAAAATCTGCAGAGTCAGTTTTTCAAAGCTCCGGTGATGCGCAAGATCTGTTAGGTTCGCTGGTTTCAAGCTACGAATCTATACGTGGCACAGGTATCAAATCTCCGATGGTCGGTCTTGGGTGTGCAATCGCGGCCTTAATCATATTAGCGATCATATGTTTGTTAATTTATTTAGAAGCCAAGAGATATGTTGGAGAAACCGCACAGCAAAATGAGCAAAACCAAGCAGCTATCCTTCAGTTGTTAGATGAGCTGGCTGATCTTGCTGACGGAGATCTCAGAGTTCAGGCTACGGTCACAGAAAGCTTTACTGGCGCGATTGCTGATTCGATAAATTTCTCTATCGATCAAATGCGAGAGCTTGTTTCGAAAATTAACGAGACTTCAGCGGAAGTTTCAACCGCTGCAAATCAAACTAAAAATTCTGTTGGAGAACTGTCTACCGCATCGGAAAGGCAAGCCAATGAGATAACCTCGGTATCTGAAGCTGTGAATGAAATGGCGGTTTCTATTGATCGTGTTTCCTACAACGCCGCGGAGTCCTCATCCGTCGCTGAAAGATCCGTTGAAATAGCCGGCAATGGCGCAATAGCCGTGCAAAATACAATCGGTGGCATGGACAAGATAAGGGGTCAAATCCAAGAAACGGCGAAAAGAATGAAACGGCTAGGCGAGAGTTCGCAGGAAATTGGCGACATCGTATCTCTGATTAATGACATTGCTGATCAGACCAACATTCTTTCTTTGAATGCTGCTATTCAGGCCTCAATGGCCGGTGATGCGGGTAAGGGATTTGCTGTGGTTGCGGATGAAGTACAAAGGCTTGCTGAGCGCTCCGGCGCTGCAGCAAAACAAATTTCTGCGTTGGTAAAAACAATTCAAAGTGATACTCATGAGGCTGTCACTTCAATGGAGACAACGACATCTGAGGTGGTCCGTGGGACGCGTCTTGCGCAGGATGCTGGTATCTCTCTTGGTGAAATCGAAGACGTATCAAAATCGTTGGCAGACATCATC
>CBFHOH010000001.1:59825-64835 GCA_965657335.1 Candidatus Azotimanducaceae bacterium | reverse complement strand
GAGCAGCATGCTCTCTTGCTTGACGTCGATTCACCAGGCACACAGTACGCTCAAGATGGTTGAACTCGAAGGACCTATTCAAGTTGCCGCCGAGATGGAGCAACTTGCTCAGGGTTTGGTGAACGGCGAAATCCCTGACAAGCTGAGAGCACAAGAGATTCTCATGCAGACGATTCTGCAGATGCCAAGCTATCTCGATAGAATTCAGACAGAACAAAGAGACTCATCTGACTTCGTGATATCTGTAGTAAACAATCTGCGCGTTGCCAGAGGAGAAGCTAAGACAGATAAAACGAATGTTGCCAAGCACACTGAACCGGCGCGTCAGTTGGAGGTAAAACCCGCGGCAGAAATAACAACACGCTTTGAAAAACAAAAGAGCCATCAAACGGCACGTAAGATACGACACAGATACCAACAAGCGCTAGTAGCTCTGCTCAAAAAGCAGCAACCACGTGAAAATCTCAAATTAATGGGTAAGGCGTTTTCCATGCTGGTAAAGATGTGCGGCGTGTCAGCCAAGGGTAACCTATTCAGACTTTCACTTGCGGTGGTAGAGGGCGTCAGTGTTGGCGCCATAAAAATGGATGCAAGCACTGCCGACAAATTTAAGCGCATCGATGCGGAATTGAAAGATCTTGCAACCCGGGGGACGAAATCTCTGGGTGAAGTTTCCGCGGAACTCGGGAACGAACTTTTAGCCCTTGTTAATGGCGCCAATGCAGAAACGCCGAGAATTGCTGCCGTTAAATCGCTTTTCTCTGTGCAGCATATCGCTAACCCGGAGACTGAGGATATCAACTTTGGTCCTGATAACGAAACCCTGTCAACAGTTTCAAAAATCATTGTCGAGGAGCTACGCAGTATTACCGACAAGTTGGATTTGTTCGTTCGATCGTCGAGTCAAGATGCTGCTGAACTATATCAGTTGATACCTTCGCTAGAACAAATCGCAAGCACGCTAACTGTGATCGACATGACTGATGAGCAGACCGTGTTACTTGGTCAGGTAGAGATAATTAAACAGCTCGAAAGCGATGCGCAGGGTCCCTCCGAAAACCAGCTTTTGGAAATGGCAAAAGCCTTTCTTGAGGTTGGATCCGCGCTTGCTCAGGTGATGGGTGAAGATGAAGAGAGAGGCAGAAGAGATAATTTCGGTGATCTTAATGAAGCAATGGCATCGGTTATCCGAGAAACACGAAACACCCTTGGGCTCTCCAAAGACCAAGTGATTGGGTTTGTGTCTTCTGAGTTTGACTTATCAAAGATCCTATCTGTGCCCGAAAATCTCCGAAGCCTCGCTGGTGGTTTAAGTGTGATTAGTCAACAACGATCAGGCGACATTCTTAAAGCCGCAGCAGCTTTCATAGAAAGAGAGCTCATCGAAAAGCAAAGTCGGCCCGAATTGTCGCAAATGGACGACCTTGCGGATGCAATTACCAGTGTAGATTACTTTCTTGAACGTCTACTAGAGAGTGCCAAAGAGCCCTATCTACAGATGTTGGAGGTTGCAGAGGCAGCCGCTGTAAGGTTGGGATATGCGGTCGATAGTGCTGTTCAGATAGATGCCGAAGCGGGCTCGGCTCAGAACCGCAAAAAAGCGCTTGCTGAATTACCCGCTGAAGGCTCTTTAGAAGTGATCGCTGAAGGCTCTTTAGAAGTACCCACTGAAGGCTCTTTAGAAGTGATCGCTGAAGGCTCTCATCTTGAAACAGAGACACGGGGTGAAAGCGATTCGGTCGATGATGAAATATTAAGTGTTTTCATTGAGGAAGCGGACGAAATTCTTAATGGTATCAACGAATATTTACTCCGCTGGCGAAACAGCTCGCCCGAAGAAGAGTCCCTGATCGGAATAAGGCGCCTGTTTCATACTCTCAAGGGCAGCGCTCGCATCGTGGGTGCAATTGAGTTGGGTGAACTCTCCGGGTCAATTGAAAACATGCTTACTCGGGTAATCGATAAAATCGTCGCAGCAGATTCTGATCTCTCAGGTTTCCTTGCCGTTGTGGCTAACAGTGTTTCTGAGGGCATCGAAGCTCTCAGGCAGGGTCGTCACGAGACGTATCAGGTTGATGAGCTGATAGCCAAGGCCCAGGCGATGGCTACCGGCCAAACAGGGATCGCGACAGATAGCGTCTCGCTATTTGAAAAACACGAAGGCAGCCATAGCGCACCGATTGAAAGAAAAAGAGAAGTTGATCTTGAGTGGGATCCGGCACTCGATGAAATATTTGTTGCCGAGGCCAGTGAAAAGGTTGCCATTATTAAGGCATTCGCTGTCGGAGAAGGAGCCCTCACACCCGATGTCATTGAAGCTTTCCACACTCTTAAAGGAAGTGCAGGTGTTGCTGGCGTTACCTCGATTGCTCGCCTAGCAGCACCGATGGAAAAGTGGTCGAGCGATCTATTCATGATCTCCGCCAACGTGTCGACGGAATACTTCTGGTACGTCAATAAGACGGTTGAATTACTGGAAGAGTGCTTGCTTAACCTGAACGAACTCAGGTTTGAGATGCATGGGGTAGATGAGTTGCTATTCAGGCTTTCGGAAATTGCTGAACTTGACATGCCAGACGCATTGTCCTCGTTCGATTTTGAGGAAATACAGGTACTCAACAAACCGCAAGAAATCATTGAGGGCTGGAGTGCAAGCCAGTTAAGTGAGGTTGTTCTAGAGTTGGAAAATGTTCGAGCGCAGGCATCTAGGCTTAAGCAAGTGTTTGTGGAGGAAATGGCCACAGCTTTACTGGTTGCCCACGAAAACCTCTCGTCCCGTCCCAATGACGAAACGCGATCATTACTGCTTGACGCTCATGAGCAATTAATTCTTATGCTCGATTGCATTGCTGCGAGTCAGCAAGTGAGTCCTGCTCCGGAAGTTGTACAAGCCCTCTATGCTATCGATTTTGCCGCTCTGGAAAGAGGGCAAGAGAGTGAAGATATTGTAGCCGAACCAAGTATGGAGAATACCGAATCGAGTGCAAATCCAGGGATGGTAAACCTCCCAGCAGATGACATTGACCTAGACGTACTTGCGCTGTTTCTTGAGGAAGCTGAAGATTTGATCGAGGGCATTGATCAGAGCATTCTCGAATGGAGCGAGAACACGACTGAAATTTCCCATCTGGATAACATCCTGCGGTTGCTGCACACCATGAAAGGAGGCGCAAGAATTGCCGGGCTGAACAGTCTCGGTGAGTACGCGCATAATTTTGAGACAGATTTGATGAGTTTGCGAACGCAGCGAAAAACGTTCGATGAGCACTTCTTTGTGCGAGTGAACGACAGACAGGATGAGATAACCCGCAGAATCGGCATTTATGCTCGCTATGCAGAAGGCACAGCAACGGAACAAGAAATGTCGGCAATGCAGCAGGCGAAAATCTTGGTTGGTTTAGATTCCACTTGGTCAGAGACATCGATACCAGACATGGTAGTGGTCTCTGATAATGCTGATTCGGGCGCTGCAAGTAGCCAAGAGACGACGGCTGGTCGTCTATCGGCAGACGATATTGATTTCGAAATTCTCCCGATATTCATCGAAGAGGCGTTAGCGCTGCTCGAGTCCATTGATCAAAGTATTCTGGATTGGAGCGGCGCGACAAACGATCACACCTACTTGAATAACTTGCTTCGGTATTTGCACACACTTAAAGGCGGCGCGAGATTAGCAGGATTGAACAGTCTTGGCGATAACGCGCATTATTTAGAAACTTTCTTGACCGGTGTACAACAGAATCCGGTTGAATTAGATGACGATTTTTTTGCATCACTCAATCGCCATCAAGATGAAATAACACGTCAAATCGCAATTTATAGAAGGGCGTCGGAAGGCAGCGCTGAGACGGATGAAACTGTATCGGTGAATCATTCAGCTAGCCCTGCCCAATCTCAAGATGTGTCTACGACCGACCCATCTCCGGCGTCTAACGTTGAGGCAGCCGAGAGACCGTTGGTGCCAAGCCAGGAGATGGTGCGTGTTTCTGCAGACCTATTGGATGAGCTGGTCAGCCTTGCCGGTGAAACCAGTATTACTAGGGGGCGTGTTGAGCAACAGATTACAGACTTTGGTGAGTCTCTCGAAGAGATGGAAGAAACCATTGTTCGAATCAGAGAACAAGTGCGCAGGTTGGAAATAGAAGCGGAGTCGCGTGAGACCGTTTTCCGAAGTCACTCGAAAGATGCCGATGCCGGGTTTGATGAGCTCGAGCTTGATCGCTACACGATGCTGCAAGAAATCTCCCGCTCTTTGAGCGAAGGCTCGTCCGATATGATGGACCTGAAAGATACCCTGCTGGACAAAAGTCGTGATGCAGAAACCTTATTGCATCAACAGGCAAGACTGAGCAGCGAATTGCAGGAAGGTCTAACAAGAACACGCATGGTATCTTTTGCACGGCTTATTCCAAGACTAAGGCGAAATGTTAGACAAATCAGTGTAGAGGTTGGCAAGTCTGTCAAATTTGATGCGTTCAACATCGAGGGTGAACTCGACAGAAGCGTGCTAGAGCGCATTGTTGCACCCCTTGAGCATATGCTGCGTAACGCGATCGACCACGGCATTGAGTCCCGAAAAGATCGAATAGCCGCCAACAAGCCTGAAACCGGTAAGATCAGTCTGCGACTGTCGCGTGAAGGCGGTTACGTTGTGATGACAGTCAGTGACGATGGGGCCGGTATAGATGTAGGGGCTGTAAAAAGGAAAGCGGTAGAACGAGGCTTGATTAATTCGGTGGAGCAGGTGACCGATCAAGAAGCTATGCAATTCATTGTGGGTGCTGGCTTTAGTACCGCCGAAAAACTCACCCAGATTTCTGGTCGCGGCGTTGGCATGGATGTTGTTAACAGCGAGATTAAGCAACTAGGTGGTTCGCTCCATATCGATTCAAAGCTGGGCGTAGGCACCGAATTTTCTATTAGAATTCCATTTACAGTCTCCATCAATCGCGCGCTGATGGTTGTTGTGAAAGAAGAAACTTATGCTGTGCCCCTCAATACGATAGAAGG
>CBFHOH010000001.1:5093-59617 GCA_965657335.1 Candidatus Azotimanducaceae bacterium | reverse complement strand
GTAATTGGGTCTCGAGAAGTTGTGGTAAAGGCGTTAGGCCGTCAGTTTGATAAGGTCGCTGGCATTTCGGGTGCGACGGTTTTGGGCGATGGTAGCGTTGTGGTGATTCTTGATGTGCTTGCGCTTGTGCGGAACGCGGATGCGCTTACCGAGCAATATGCCAGCGATGATCCTTTGCCTAGCGAGACTGGCACAAAAACCGTCATGATTGTTGATGATTCAGTCACTGTCCGTAAAGTGACGTCTCGTCTCATGGAAAGACGGGGTTGGAAGGTAACGACGGCCAAAGACGGTCTTGAGGCAGTCGAGCAGTTACAGAACGTCCACCCTGACATTGTCTTGCTTGATATTGAAATGCCCAAAATGGATGGCTTTGAAGTGCTCAGGTCGGTCCGCAGAGACGAGCGATTGAAAAATCTGCCAATCATCATGATCACCTCACGTTCGGGTGAAAAGCATCAGCAGCAGGCACTTGAGTTGGGTGTTAATGCTTACCTGGGTAAACCGTTTCAGGAAGCTGGTTTGATGAGCACGATCGAAGAAGTGCTCGTTCAGGTTAAGAAACAGGATTCAGAATGAGCGAGAAACTCAACGATCTGCCGACTTTTTGGGTCCCGCTGCATAAGAGTAACATCCTCGTACCCAATGCGACGGTGGCAGAAATCATTCCCTATGAACCTCTGCAGAGAGTGCAGGGTACCGTCGATTGGTTTCTTGGTTTTCTGGCTTGGCGCGGTGTTCAGGTGCCTGTTGTGTCCTTCGAGATGTTAACCGTAGAACGTGCCAGCTTTTCACTGGTGTCAGTTTCATCGGCCAGCTTAGTCGTCATTCGTGCACCAAGGCAGACAGGAAATATTCAGTATTTTGCGCTAGTCGCGCAGTCGCTACCTAGACTTGTTCATATTCACCCGACCGAACTCACGGAGTCGGTGGAGACGGTCGAACTCACGGAATCAATGAAGGTCTGTTACGGTGCTGAGGTGCTGGCGATTCCGAATCTGGATTACATTGAGTCAGAAATATGCCGAGTGGCCTCTGACGACGAAGAGTAATCACCAAATCTGGCCTGAAGAATCGAAAGCACAACGATTGGTGCAGTATCGGCACGGAGTATTCGTTTACCAAGGCGTGTTGTCAGATATCCATGGCGCTCGGCGAGTTTAAGCTCATCATCGCTCAGGCCACCTTCAGGCCCGATAAGCACAGATATACGCTCAGGTGTAACGGTTGCATCCTCACCATAATATGAATCCATGAGGGAATAGTCGCCCGATGGGTCCATTGCCAGTTTGAGTCCCAGTGTTTGATGCGGAATCCAATCTTGAGTGGCGATGGGGTCATGCACTGTTGGCAGCTTATTGCGGCCGCATTGCTCGCAAGCGCTAATCGCAATTGCTCGCCAATGTGCCGTTCTTTGTTTGATGGCCTTTGCCGAGACGGTCGTGAGATCGGCAATCAGCGGTTGGATCTCACGCACACCTAATTCAGTCGATTTTTGAATGATCGCGTCCATTGCATCGCGCTTGACAATACTGATGCCAAGGCAAAGTGCCAGTTCAGATTCACGGCTCAGGGGCTCGAAATGAATAATAAAAATAGCGACTTCTTTTTTGCCGATTGTCTCAATCCGTGCAAGGTATTCTCCACCGTTGCCATTGAAGAGTACGATCTTGTCGCCGGGTTTTAGTCGGAGGACATTGCGAAGGTAGTGGGTGAGGTCTGTGCCCAGGGTGTGGTTCTGGTTTACTGATAATTCCTGTTCAATATAAAATCGAGAAAGGCGCATTTCGCTGACCTACAACCCAAGGCTGTTCCACAATTTGATCGTAGGTTTAGTTTGATTCAACGTGTAAAAATGTAAACCTGGTGCGCCGCCGGTTAAAAGGTCCTCACACAGTTGCTGGACCACATTATGCCCAAATGATTTTAGGCTTTCTTTATCGTCTTGATAATATTCCAAGTTTTTTCGGATCCAACGCGGGATGTCTGCTCCACACATGTCTGAAAAACGAATCAAGGTTTGAAAATTCGATATAGGCATGATGCCAGGGATAATCGGTATTGATATGCCCTTTTTTTCGCAGGCATCGATAAAGTTGAAGTAGGCAGCTCCGTTATAAAAATACTGAGTGATGGCGCTGTCTGCCCCCGCGTCGACTTTGGCCTTAAAAAAGTTCAGGTCAGACTCGACGCTGCGAGAATCCGGATGAACTTCAGGGTAAGCGGCAACCTCTATATGAAAGTGGTCTCCGGTTTTCTGCCGAATAAACTCAACCAGCTCATTGGCATAGGTCAGGTTCACGGAACCACCCGTGCCGGAAGGTGTATCGCCGCGGAGTGCAACCACGCGAGTCACATCAGCACTTTTGTATTCGTTCAGCAATGCTTCAATCTTGTCGGCACTGTCGCCGCCAAAGGACAGGTGGGGTGCCACATCTGAACCTTTGGCTCTGATATCGAGAACAGCTTGCTTGGTGCCATCTTTCGTTGAGCCACCGGCACCGTAGGTTACCGAAAAATACTCTGGACTAAGCGCTGCAAGGCGGTCATGTGCAGCCAAGAGTTTGGCGCTGGCCTCCTCGGACTTTGGGGCTGAAAACTCACAGCTGAATTGCTTTTTGAAGGTTGATTGTAACGTCACGTTTAATGTCCGGATCTAATGCTAAAGCGCTTTGGCCAAGACGTCGGCTTTGTCGGTCTTCTCCCAAGTAAAGTTGGGTTCTTCCCTGCCGAAGTGGCCGTAAGCTGCCGTGTCTCTGTAGATTGGTCGCTTGAGGTCCAACATGGCAATAAGGCCTTTGGGTCGTAGATCAAAGTGTTCGGCAATAAGGCCTTCAATTTTTTCGTCGGACAGCTTGCCGGTACCAAAGGTGTTGATGCTAATTGAAGTCGGCTCTGCAACGCCGATAGCATAGGAAATTTGAATCTCGCATCGATCGGCAAGCCCAGCAGCTACAATATTTTTGGCGACGTACCGGCCAGCGTAAGCTGCGCTTCGGTCGACTTTTGATGGGTCTTTTCCGGAAAAGGCGCCACCGCCATGGCGGGCCATGCCGCCATAGGTATCGACGATAATCTTTCTACCAGTAAGACCGCAGTCACCGACGGGACCGCCAATTACAAAGTTACCCGTTGGATTAATGTGATACTTAGTGTCGGCGTGTAGCCAATTGTCTGGCAGCACGGGTTTGATTATCTCCTCCATCACGCCGGCGCGCAGATCTTCGAGGGAAACGGAAGGGTCATGCTGAGTAGAAAGCACAACAGCGTCAATAGAAGTAGGCTGACCGTTTTCGTCGTACTTGAAAGAAATCTGGCTTTTTGCATCTGGTCGTAAAAAGTCCAGTTTGCCGGCTCTACGCACCTCTGCCTGCTGTTTTACAAGCAGGTGAGAGTAGGTAATGGGCGCGGGCATGAGCACGTCGGTCTCATTGCTGGCATAGCCAAACATCAGACCCTGATCGCCAGCGCCCTGTTCGTGATTTGCACTGTCATCAACACCCATTGCAATATCAGGAGACTGTTTACCGATGGCGTTAATAATCGCGCACGAGGCGCCGTCAAACCCGACATCAGAACTGTCGTAGCCAATATCGAGGATAACGTCACGACAGAGCTCCTCCAGATCAATCCAGGCACTTGTAGTGATTTCCCCTGCAATAATGACCATTCCAGTTTTAACCATGGTTTCGCAGGCGACGCGAGCCTCTGTGTCCTCAGCGAGGATTGCATCAAGGATAGCGTCTGAAATCTGGTCGGCCATTTTATCTGGGTGGCCTTCGGAGACGGATTCTGAAGTAAATGTTCTATTTATTGACATGGGTAATCTTTACCTGTTGTTCGATTATTGTTGGTGTTTCAGCGGTCTAGTGTGAAAGCGCTAAATTGTAGAGTGGCTCAGTGTAATTTGACATAGTTCAGGAGTGATAATAGCTCATGATCAACGTTATTGCCCCTCATACAGTGTTGGCGTGAGTTGAGAGTCATAAAATTCGTGGCGCACAGAAATTATAAAATAAATAACCGTCGGGTTGCTTTCATCTGTTGATGTCACCTCCCCGCTAGTAGAAAATAGCGACCTAATTTTTCTGTCAGGCTGACCATCATGAGTGCTCAACAAAATCGTTCAAATGCTATTCGCGCCCTTACGATGGATGCCGTCGAGAAAGCGAAAAGTGGACACCCAGGCGCCCCCATGGGCATGGCAGACATCGCGGAAGTATTGTGGACTCAGTTTCTGAGACATAATCCGCAAAATCCGGACTGGCAAAACAGGGACAGGTTCGTGCTCTCGAATGGCCATGGGTCAATGTTGATCTACGCCCTGCTTCACCTGACAGGATACGATCTCTCGATCGAAGAGTTGAAGAATTTTCGCCAACTTGGCTCGAAAACGCCCGGACACCCGGAGTACGGTTACACGCCCGGTGTTGAGACAACAACTGGACCGCTTGGTCAGGGGTTAGCAAACGCAGTCGGTATGGCGCTAGCGGAGAAAATGTTGTCTGCGCACTTCAACCGATCTATAGATGGCCAAGCACTTAATATCGTTGATCACGATACTTATGTATTTGCCGGAGACGGCTGTCTGATGGAGGGCATTTCTCACGAGGTCGCGTCGCTAGCAGGCACCCTGGGGCTTGGCAAGCTGATTTGTGTTTACGATGACAATGGCATCTCTATCGATGGATCTGTTGAAGGCTGGTTTGCTGACGATACGCCAAAACGGTTTGAAGCCTATGGCTGGCAAGTCATTCCCGCAGTTGACGGCCACGATCACTCGGCTGTTGCCGCTGCGCTCGCGGCTGCACGCGCCAACCCTGACCAACCAACGCTCATTTGTTGCAAGACTGAAATCGGCTACGGCGCGCCAAATAAGGCGGGGACTGCAGGCAGTCATGGCGCACCGCTAGGCACGGAAGAAATAGCGGGTGCAAGAGAGAAACTAGGCTGGAGCCATGAACCTTTTGATATCCCAGCCGATGTTTATGATGGGTTTGATTGCAAGGATAAGGGTGCTGATGCTGAAGCACATTGGCAACAAATCTTTGCTGAGTATCAAAAGCATTTTCCTGAACTTGCTGCGGAATTTGATCGCCGAATGTCGGCCGAATTACCCAACGGTTTTGATCAGTCAATGAAGGTGCTGCTAGAAGAAGTTTATGAGAAGGCAGAATCGATGGCATCTCGTCAGGCCTCAGCAAAAGTGATCGCTGAGCTGGCAAAGCTTATGCCTGAATTGACCGGTGGTTCTGCGGACTTGTCGGGTTCCAATCTTACCAGCTGGCCGGATATGAAAGCGGTGACGTCCGATGATGCGGACGGAAATTACATTTATTATGGCGTGCGTGAATTTGGTATGACGGCGATGGCGAATGGTATGGCGCTTCACGGTGGCCTGCTCCCCTTTACCGGAACTTTTCTTATTTTTATGGAATACGCGAGGAACGCTGTCAGAATGTCGGCACTGATGGGTATCAGGAATATTCACGTCTATACCCATGATTCGATCGGACAGGGAGAGGACGGTCCGACCCACCAGGCCATTGAGCAATTAACGAGTCTTCGTACGACGCCAAATATGTCTGTATGGCGACCCTGTGACACCGTTGAAACCGTTGTTGCATGGCAAGCAGCTATAGAGAGAAAGACAGCGCCAACTTCTCTGATATTTTCTAGGCAGAGTCTACCTTATATCGAAAGAGACAAAGCGCTCTTAGAACAAGTAGGTAAAGGCGCCTATATCCTCAGGGATAGCACAGATGCCCCCGATGTCATTATTCTCGCAACGGGTTCTGAGGTCGCGCTAGCAATCGAGGCTTTTGAAATCCTTCAGAATGAAAATATTGCGGTCCGGGTTGTATCCATGCCAAGTGCTGATACCTTCGCGCTGCAGTCAAGCGAGTATCAAGAAAGTGTGCTGCCGGGTGCGTGTCGCAAGCGATTAGCCGTTGAAACAAGTCATGGCGATTACTGGCGAAAGTGGGTTGGTCTCGATGGTGATGTGCTCGGGATGTCTGGTTTTGGTGAAAGCGGACCAGGGCGCGACGTACTGGAACACTTTGGCTTTACAGCGGAAAATATTGTTAAACGTGTCAAAGAGATGGGCCGCTAATGTCGGTTCTCGATTTCAAGACGCTGGATATTAAAGGTAAACGGGTGCTGATTCGAGAGGACCTGAACGTGCCTGTAAAAAATGGTCAAGTAACCAGCGATGCAAGGATAAGAGCGGCATTGCCGACGATCAAATATGCCTTATCTGCAGGTGCCATTGTCATGGTGATGTCCCACCTCGGTCGTCCTAAAGAGGGTATGCCGATATCAGAACAACCGGAAATGAGCATGGCTCCGGTTGCTGACTATCTGGAAAAGGCGCTAGGTGCTGACACGAAGGTCAAGTTAGTCGGAAATTATCTCGATGATTCTTTTGCACCCGAGTTAGCGGGTGGCACTCTCCACTTATTCGAAAATGTACGTATCAACGAAGGTGAGAAAAGTAACGATTCCGAACTGGCCAAGCGGCTAGCCGGACTATGCGATGTGTTTGTAATGGATGCATTCGGCACCGCTCACAGGGCCCAGGCGACAACGGAAGGCGTTGCACAATTCGCGCCGATCGCGTGCGCGGGCCCTCTGTTACTGGCAGAGCTCAATGCCCTTGAACTCGCGCTAGCGAACCCGGCTAGACCGGTAGTTGCGGTGGTGGGAGGTAGTAAGGTTTCGACCAAGCTTGAAGTACTAGATGCGCTTGCTGAAAAGGTAGATAACCTTGTTGTTGGCGGCGGCATCGCAAATACTTTTCTTGCGGCAACTGGCGTGGAGGTAGGCAAGTCACTGTGTGAAATGGATCTGCTTGATACGTCCCGCGCTTTACTGGAGAAGGTAAACATCCCGATACCAGTAGATGTTGTTGTGGCGAAAGGACTCGACGACGTAAGTGGCGCCATCGAAAAATCCGCTGACGATATTCAACAGGATGAGATGGTACTGGACATTGGCTCACGCAGCAGAGATGCGATAAGTGAAATTCTAAAAAATGCCGGTACGATTATCTGGAATGGCCCCGTCGGGGTCTTCGAGGTGGATGCATTTGCTGGCGGCACTGAACAGCTTTCAAGAGACATCGCCAATAATCAGGGTTTCTCGATTGCCGGTGGTGGCGACACGCTGGCAGCGATTGATAAATACGGCGTCGGCGAACGGGTAAGCTATATTTCCACTGGCGGCGGCGCATTCCTTGAATTCGTGGAAGGCAAGGAATTACCTGCTGTAGCAGTGCTTCAAAAAAGGTTTAGGGAAGCAAGTTAGCCCCAAAAAATCGACAAACATCGTTTGGTACTTGCAGTGGCGGGTGTCAATCAACTTTTTTAAGTGATGAAAGAAATCGTGATCACCGTGTTGGTCATGGCAAGGAGAAAAATCATGGCATTAGTAAGTATGAGACAGTTGCTGGACCACGCCGCTGAAAACCAATACGGCGTACCCGCATTTAATGTAAATAACCTTGAGCAGATGCGAGCGATCATGGAAGGGGCTGAAGAAACCAACAGCCCGGTGATTGTTCAGGCCTCTGCTGGGGCGCGTAAATATGCAGGATCCAACTTCCTCCGTCATATGATTCTTGCTGCGATAGAGGAATTTCCTGATATCCCGGTTGTCATGCACCAAGATCACGGTGCTTCTCCCTCTTCCTGTCAGCAGTCTATTCAGATGGGATTCTCTTCTGTGATGATGGATGGCTCTTTGATGGAAGATCAAAAGACACCGGCGAGTTATGAATACAATGTTGAAGTGACCAGGCGGACAACAGAAATGGCTCACGCTTGTGGCGTGACTGTGGAAGGTGAGCTTGGGTGTCTGGGTTCACTAGAAACCGGAGAAGCGGGTGAGGAAGATGGCGTCGGCGCTGAAGGTAAATTATCAATGGACCAGATGTTAACTGACCCAGAACAGGCAGCAGACTTTGTTGAACAGACAAAAGTCGATGCGCTGGCAATCGCTATTGGCACCAGTCACGGTGCATACAAGTTTACTCGCCCACCGACGGGCGATGTGTTGGCGATAGATCAGGTAAAAGCAATTCATGCGCGAATACCCAACACGCATTTAGTGATGCATGGTTCATCCAGTGTGCCTCAGGATTGGCTAGCGGTGATCAACGAATTTGGCGGCGAGATTCCTGAAACCTACGGTGTACCGGTGACAGAAATTCAGGAAGGCATCAAGCACGGCGTGCGAAAAATCAACATCGATACAGACTTGCGTTTGGCATCTACCGGTTCTATCCGCCGATTTTTGGACGGTAACCGTTCAGAGTTTGATCCAAGGAAATATCTCGCTGAGTCAATAAAGGCAATGAAAAGCATAGTGGTCGCCCGCTATGAGGCATTTGGCACGGCTGGACATGCTTCGAGTATCAAGCCGATATCATTAGAAAAAATTGCCGCTCAATACGCGAGTGGTGACCTGAGATAGACTCAAGGTCCATGATGGGTCTACTCTTCGCATGTGGTGCCGGCTGCTGAGCTAATCAGTAGCACATCTGCGGGTCGCAGGGCGAAAATACCGTTGGTGATCACGCCGGTAATATTATTAAGCCTGGCTTCCAGTGATCTGGCATTTTCGGTGTCAATCTTGAAGCCGTGAACATCGAGAATAATATTACCGTTGTCTGTGACAAAATTTTCTCGCAGAACAGGTTGCCCTCCTTGTTTGACTATCTCTCGGGCCACAGCGGATCTAGCCATCGGTATTACTTCCAGCGGCACTGGAAACTTGCCTAACCGGTTTACCATCTTGGAACTATCGACGATGCAAATAAACTTGGTAGCGACGGAAGCAACAATTTTCTCTCGGGTGAGTGCACCACCACCGCCCTTGATTAGTTGTCTTGAAGAATCGGCTTCATCTGCACCATCAACATAAAACGTCATATCTTTTATCGCGTTGAGGTCGAAAACTCGAATGCCATGGGCCTTCAATCTATCAGCAGACGTGGTAGAGCTGGCGACTGCGCCATCAAACTTGTGCTTTACTTTTGCCAATGCATCAATAAAAAAATTGGCTGTAGAGCCAGTACCTACACCTACAATCGCGTCGTTAGTGAGGTGTTTGTCGATATAATCGACTGCAGCTTTTCCGACCTGTAGCTTGAGATCGTCTTGCGTTGGTGTCATTTGTTGTGCCTCGGTATTTGGCGCATCATTCCAGCGAAAAAAGTTTATTGAAATAGCGAACGACAAGAGTAGCAGCCATTTTGTGCCAGCGGGCTTATACTGTCGAGCGAGAAAGCTCTTTAACCCTAAAATAGTATGCGTATTTTTTGAGACGGTGATGTTATGCAAAATAAGTACATTAAAAAGATTCTGGAAGCAGACGTGTACGATGTTGCGATTCAAAGCCCTATGGATGAGGCAAAGGTTCTCTCAACAAGGCTCAATAGTCAGGTTTTGTTGAAGCGTGAGGACCTGCAGCCTGTATTCAGTTTCAAGCTAAGAGGTGCCTACAACAAGATTCGTCAGTTAGATGCTGCATCACGTAAGAAAGGTGTTATCACCGCGTCAGCAGGTAATCACGCACAGGGCGTTGCAATGGCCGCACAGAAACTAGATACGCGTGCCGTCATCGTGATGGGTAAGAATACGCCCTCAATTAAGGTCGAGGCGGTTCAACGTTGGGGTGCCAGGGTTATCTTATTTGGCGAAAGTTACGATCAGGCCGCGGCACATGCCGCTGAGCTATGTGAGGCTCGAGGGTACACCTATGTGCATCCATTTGACGACCCGGAGGTCATTGCCGGACAGGGTACGATAGGTATGGAAATCCTCAGGCAGCAGACAGGAAACATCGACGCAATTTTTCTTCCGGTCGGTGGTGGTGGGTTGATTTGTGGCGTGGGGACTTACATAAAGTATTTAAGACCCGAGGTAAAAATTATTGGCGTTGAATCAGAGGGTGCTGCAAGCATGTGGGCAGCGCTTGATGCGGGCAAGCGGGTGAGGCTTGATCCTGATGAGCTTGATCAATTTGCCGATGGCACGGCAACGCTTCAGGTTGGAAAAGAGAATTTCAAACTCGCAAAAGATTGTGTCGATGAAGTCATCAGGGTAAGTACCGATGAGATTTGTGCCGCCATCAAAGATATTTTTGAAGACACTCGTACGATTTCCGAACCGTCTGGTGCACTCGGCATTGCGGGCATGAAGCAGTATCTTGAGCGAGCTGAACAGCCGACAGGGCAGCAGTGTGTCGCCGTGGTTAGCGGAGCAAACGTTAATTTTGATCGCCTCCGACACATATCAGAAAGAACTGAAATAGGTGAAAGAAGAGAAATTCTGTTGTGCGTAACTATCCCGGAGCAACCCGGAAGTTTTAGGAAGTTTTGTCATGCGATTGGAAAGCGTAGCATTACTGAGTTTAACTATCGGTACGCTGACAATAACCGTGCGCAGGTGCTGGTTGGTGTTCAAACGAATGCTGACGCCGCTGATAAACAGGCGTTGCTAGAAAAACTGGGCCAAAAGTATACCTTCGTAGACCTGTCCGAAAATGAAGTGGCGGTCCTGCATATTAGGCACATGGTTGGGGGACGTAGCGTCGGTCTTGAAAATGAACGACTCTTTCGTTTTGAGTTTCCCGAACGCCCGGGTGCGCTCCTGCGGTTTTTGACGGGAATTGGCAGCCGGCACAATATCTCGATGTTCCACTATCGAAATCACGGGTCAGCATGGGCGCGGGTTCTGGTCGGTGTCCAGGCTGCCGATGATGAAATGGTGTCGTTACGCCGAGAATTGCGGGACATTGGGTATCGATTCTGGGAAGAGACTGATAACCCTGCTTACCGGTTGCTATTGTCCTAATAGGCCACCCGTTGAGTCAGGCGTCAGACAACACGAGCGCTGATAGAGCAAGAAACGATTTGCATTCTGGAAGTGATCGGAGAGTTCAAGCGAAGTGTTTACTTGACGCTCCGCGAAAGCCTGCAGCTTGAAATAACATGCATCCGAGTGAAAATTTGCTCGATCAATGAGCGGCGAGAGCATTGCGATGTTGATCCATCTCAGGGAACTGGGTTGCGCCAACGTAAATATTTCGGCGCAAGTGAAGTGCGCAGGTAAAAATATGCTGCACTAATACTGTCTTTCCGGCATAAGTACGCGAATACCGTCCAGTGTTTCTGATACTTTAATCTGACATGAAAGTCGGCTGTTTGGCTGAACGTCGAACGCAAAATCCAGAATGTTTTGCTCCAGCTCCTCAGGTACCCCACACCTACTTTCCCATTCTTCTGGGACATAAATATGACAGGTCGCGCAGGCGCACAATCCACCACAGTCTCCCTCGATACCCGGCACCATCCGCGCGACTGCACCATCCATTAAAGATTGACCGTTCGGTATTTGTACCTCATGTTCGGTACCGTTGTGCTCAACATATATTATTTTTGCCATTGAAGTTATGAACCAACTAATTTCCTAGCTTCCGCGATCAAATACAGTACCTGATTGTTGCTGTCGGAAACCGGAGTCAAAGAAAAATCAAGATCAAGTAAATGAGTTCCTGCATCAAAACTTGTTCTCGTGTGGACGGTATCGCCTAACATGGCTTGCTGGCAATTACTGCGCAGCTTTTCCCGTGACTCAGCTTGGTTGCTGGCATTTGATTGCCGCCACCAGGGTAGTTGCCAGAGAGGCAGGTTGATAACGGGTTCGTCTAAAGGCAACATTTCTCGCGCGGCTTCGTTTATTTCGAGTACGCGCCCTTCGTTGTCGAGCAAAGCGATGGCTTCAACCGCATGATTGAAAACAGCGCCGAATCTTGCTTCCCTTTCTGCCAGATCAGCTTCGATTTTTCTCCTTTGGGAGATATCTCGAACTTGTGCACTCAGGATTAAACTGTCACCAACATATGTTTTTGTAATTGAAGCCTCAAGCGGGATGATCTTTCCTGACTTGTGCAGGCCAGTGATCTCTCCTCTTTCACCCATAAAACGCGAGGGCGCCTTGCCGCTACCGAATGTCTGAATACTTTTAGTGTGAACGTCACGGGTGTGTTCAGGCAGTAGCATATTCACATTGGCTCCCATCGCTTCTTTCTCCGTGTAGCCAAAAAGCTGTTCAGCTTTCTGGTTCCAGAAACAGATGTTCGAGTCTTGGTCTATACTTAATACTGCGTCTTCCCCTATCGCAATGATTCGATTCGCGATGAGCTGTGAGTGTCTCAGCGCAGCTGTTTGTTCCTGTTCCTCAGTTACGTCGCGTAACACAATGACGAAGTAGATTTCTCCCTGTTCTTTACTACGAGAAACTCTGACCTGATACCGCCGCGGCTCACCGCTTTTTCGCACGCCATCGAGCGTCAGATATCGAAGTTGCTCAGGATCGGGGTTATCTGCCCAACGTCCAAACCAGGTGATGACATCTACCTTGCGTCGATGCGACTGGGGCAACAAGCGGGACACGTGGTCGCCAATCATCTCTTCGTCAGTAAAACCTGATTGGATCGCGGCAGAATGATTAAAAAATACGATTTTGCCAGTGACGGTCGTGATCAGTAATGCTTCGGGCAGGTCGTTCAGTAACTGAACGGCTTTTGATTCGATAAAACTCAAATTAACCTGCCCCTAGCGTTGCTTGAAAAGCGCCTCTAATAAGAAGCGCCCTCTTCGTTCAGCACATTCTGATCGGATTTTGCGTCTTCCATCGCATTAAGAATAGTCAGGTTTTCATTGACGGGAACGCCGGCTTCTTCAAATAATTTCTTGGTGCGTGGGGTCACTAACCCGGCACGAACTAGCGCTGGTATCATCAGATCGTTAAGAGAATGTACTTGTCCCGGTGGAAGTTTGTTAACAAGCCCGAGTGCCGCCGCTTCTTTCATGCCTGCTGCAAAATCACTAGGTTCAATCCCGCTGACCTCTAACACCTTAAGAAACCCGTCAGTCATATCAGTCTGACCTTGAATCAAAATATTGACGCCGTCGAACGCAAACTGTGCCAGGTCTTCGACATCATCAGGGTGCATTTTAGCGACGATTGGCGTGAGGTAGGTATGCCCAAATGAGACATGCCTGGACTCATCACGCATAACGTTAAAAGTGATAGACTTTAAAAGCGGTTCATCTGTTTGACGATACATGTTGTTAAACGCCCCGAGCGCAAGCCCCTCAACAATCATGTTCATACCGATCATTATTTTTTTATAATTTTCAGTTTGCAGTGTCACGTCAATTAGGCTTTTAAGCCACGGGTTAATCGGATAGTGGATCGCTATTTTGTTGACATAACGATCGTAAACCTCAACGTGCCGGGCCTCATCCATGGTCTGAGTGGCAGCGTAATACTTGGCTTTCATATCAGGTACGCCGTGAGTGATGGTCGCGGCGGTTAGGGTTGCTCCCTGCTCACCATGAAGAAACTGCGACAGCATTTGTGCGGTGGAGTGCGCTGTAAATGTTTCTTGTTGGCTTTGAGATAACCGCTTAAAAAAAGGCATCTCAGAATATTGAGTACTGTCTCTACTCATTATCGGGTTTGAAGGATCGATGACGATATCCCAGTCCAAATCATCAGCGTTCCACTGATTATTTTTAGCCCGAGTATAGAGGTCTTGCATTTTTGGTATGCTCGACTCGTAGTCAAAATTCCAACTGATGTCCGTGACTGCTTTGTAGGCGTCTATCAAATTCTCGCGAACCTGATCTTTGTCTTCTGTCGTTTCCACAGCACTCATAAGGTTTCTCCCTCGGAATATTCAGCCACCTACGGTAGACCTGTCGATGCCAACAAACCTTGACGTAAGTCAACTCGGTGTTCGATTGACTCTGCAATATGTGTAGATAATCAAATGGGGCCAGATAGATGTGGTCATTCTGGATTGCTAACGATATAGATAGAGCGGGATAAACGCAGGCTAACGAAGTCCGCGGAGGGAATCAGAAAACTTTAAAGGTTATTTAGCTGAAGAGAAAAGAGCGCCGCCAAATAGCGCTCTTTTACTCAAGTGGTCAAATGATTCAGATATCTGTAATAGGCCTACACTAGGCGATAACATTTAAAATCTGAAAATCACTGAAGCCACGAGCCACGGCTTAAGCATCAGCTTAAGCTAAAGGGCTAATATGCTTGTTGTAGCAACTAGTGGAATTCTGCAGGGTTACTGAGCATGTATGCGGGTCCGTGAGGCTGATTGATCGCTGCATTTTCTCCGTAGATTGATTGCTTCAGTTTGCCGTAGACTTTTCGATTCGCACCAAGGCGTGCAAGCTCTGAAGCGCGTTTAATCGATGATTCAAGTAGAGTATCGAGAGGCTCGCTTTTTTGCGCCACGCCGGCAACTACGGCATCATTTCCGGTCCAACGTCGTGCAAGTTGCACCGTTTCAAAGAAGGTATTCATGGGTAGTTTGTGCCGAAACAGTGCGAGCTCAGGATTAGGGATAACCATACCAATCTCGACCTCGTTTGCGCACATGAACCCTCTGTCGCTTCTCACGAAACGAATATCATGACAGAGCGCGCACATAAAACCCGCGCCGAAGGCATGCCCATTGACCGCGGCTAATGTTGGCATTGGAAATGTGATAATACGACCCATCAATGCCATAAATTCTTTGCCGAAAGCTTCTCTATCGCCACCCCTATGCTCACCTTCGGAGGCGCGCCATTCCAGATCAAGACCGTTAGAAAAGAATTTTTCTGTCGTTGAGGAGGTGACCAGTGCTGCGGGACCGGTTGAGGCCTCTGCTTCATCCAACGCCGCCGCAAATTCACGGACAAATGTAGTATTCCAGCGGTTTTCTCCATCGTCCATGCTAAGAATAAATACGTCGCCTTCTCTGTCGAGATTGATCATTAGAACTCCTTTCACAAAAGTTATTTGTTGTTGCGTACTTGGGGAAGTTAGTCGCTGAGTATAGATTAAATCAGCGATATTTGCGTCGTAACAACGCTCAGGATACCAGCTGAATGAAATCACTGTTAGACTGCGCTACTCGCTGCGACTCGCCAATTCTCTCTGACATTAAGTTTGAACTTCCTCAATTAATGAACATACATTTAGTTAAGACACGTTTTTCCAACACCTACGTGATTGAAGAACACGGCAAGCTATTGGTCGCGGATGTTGCGATGCGATGTGATGGTTTTGTACTCGATTACATCGTGCGGGTGTTAAAGCGCGAAGTCTCATCAGTAGCACTCGTTGTTTGTACGCATGACGATCCCGATCATATCGGAGGAGTGATACCGCTCGCTAAAGCTTGTCACGCGATAGCCGCGATACCACATGCCTCGAAACGCCCCACACTAAAATTTTATCGCAACCCAATAGGTCCAATGGTCAAGATTGCAACGGCGTTTGGTGAAGCCTTTCGTTCGAGATCAAGAAATATGTATATGAACAAAGAACGCAACCAGCGTTACGAGCACATACACAATCATCATCTCGATGAACCGGCGGCACAGAGATTCGTGCTACCAAAACTTAGATTGGTCGATAAGGCGAAACTCGACGGATTCCCTAACTGGGAGGTAGTCCATACGCCAGGTCACAGTTGGGACAGTATATGTCTTTTCCATCACCCGACAGCGAGCCTGATCACGGGTGACACGCTGTTAGGCAGTGGCAGTAAGGGACGTCTAGTTCACCCGGCAATCTATGATAACCCGGCGGCAATGCGTAGATCGGTTAAAAAACTAAGGAGATTGAAGCCTCAAACGGTCTATCCGGGGCACGGATCGATTTTTGCCGGCGATGATATTCTGAACCATCTTTGAACCTGAACAATGAGCAAATAAAAATAATCAGCTGATGGTGAAAAATGACGCCGGAGCAAACTAACGCGTAGTAAGTGTTGCTCAGACGCAGTAAAAAATCGTTTGCAGTCCCGTGGTATATTAAAGAAATGAATGACGTACCAATTCTTTACAGTTTTCGACGTTGCCCCTACGCGATACGAACCCGAATGGCGATTGCTGTATCGGGCGTCAAGGTGCAGCTGCGTGAGGTCGTGCTAAAGAATAAGCCGCCAGAGTTGTTGCAAATTTCGCCGAAGGGAACTGTGCCAGTGGTGCTTCGCGGTGATGGAGAGGTGTTGGAACAAAGCATTGACATTATCGATTGGGTCTTGTCGATTTCCGATCCGGCTGGTTGGAAAGCTTATCCAGCCGATGTGTTGATTGAAATGGCGAGCCTTGTTGAAGAAAACGATGTTTCATTTAAGCCGGAACTTGATCGCTATAAATATGCTGACAGGTATCCAGAATTCACCCAAGCCGACTATCGCTCCCGCTGTCATGAATATCTTGAGAAGCTAGAACAGAAACTGAAGCATCAAAAATATCTATTTTCAGCCAGTATGTCCTACGCAGACGTGGCGATTTTCCCTTTTGTTCGCCAGTTTTCTATGGTGGACGCGCAGTGGTTTGCACGGGCGCCCTATCCGGCCTTAAAAGAATGGTTAGGTGAATTGATCGCTGATGAATTGTTTGTTTCAGTAATGGTGAAGTACAAACCATGGAAGCAGAATGATCCGAGCATCCTGTTTCCATAGATCTGGCGAACGATAGCGATGTGCTTACTTCAGTGGTATGCCGGCAAATAAACCGTGAAACTGAAATAGTACAACGTAAAGCAATAGACCGATCACGACCACGCCGAGATCCCAAAATTTGCTAACCGGCGCTGGCGCAACGTAGGCGTTACGGGCGTTTACAAGCAAAATATTGATGATAGAAAATAGTACGAAACTGCTAAACAAGATCGTACTGGCCAGATCCCCATTCGCAACCATGTGAGACAAGCCCCACAAAATTAAGCCTGCTAACATCGGGTGTCGAACGAAGTTTTTCAAATTGTTAGGCATCTGAGCTGCGCAGATAAGAATAATTGCAACCGGCATGATTAAAATTGCCGCGCTCCTCCCCCAAACAAATGGGTCGAATAGTGGTTGAAACGTGGTCAGGCTAAATCCGTAGATAAGCAGGCCAAGTCCCAAAGCAGCGCAAAGACTAAACAGTCCTTTAAATCCCATTTCGCCAAGTCTGTCTATCATGACGGATTTGAGCGGCGTCGATGGAAGGAAGTGCACACCAAAAAAAATAATAGTACCAAGAACAAATAGCGTCATGATCGTTTCTCCAATTGGTTTAATCCGGTCAGATGTTAAATAATTTGGGTCTGTACTGTGTTGGTTGCTCGAGTTGTGAAAATCCTTGTTTAGTCCAAGCTTAATTTGCAGGGATATCAAATATTGCTGATTTATCCGCGCTTGTCAGTTTGCCTTAAACGTAAAAGTTTCCTGTCTGCCAGTCTAACTAAAGTTAGAGGGTTAACCACGCCCTTCAGGTTGAGCGATATCTGGCAGGCTAACCAGATGCAAAGACAGTTGCAATGCTTCTTTCTGTTCGTTTTAAATGGGCGATATTACCCAATGTCTTTGCCGCTTGGAGAAGCCGATATGCATGAGCATTTTTTTAGAACCTACCAACAAGCAAGGGAACATTTTGTAAAGGCCTGCCGGGACTGTGGTGGCGAGTTAGCGTCAATCAAGCATCCAGAACTGGGTCCTGATGGAGATGTTTTCATGGATGTTGGTTGCTTTGGACCCGAAGATGCGCAGCGGGTAGTTGTCATCTCCTCAGGAACTCACGGTGTTGAAGGTTACACAGGTTCGGGTATTCAATCTCTATTGCTCCACGAGGAGGTTTGCGCACGCCTACCCAAGGGTACTCGTTTGCTTATGGTGCATGGTGTAAACCCTTATGGCTTCGCTTGGCAGCGAAGGACGAATGAATCCAACATTGATCTCAACAGAAATTTCATTTCTTTCGAGCAATTGCCTGAAAATGTTGGATATCGTGAAATAGCAGACATTTTTGAACTGAAAAGCTGGAGTGCCGACCAAGACGAATCTCTGATGGCAAAGGTACGCGAATTTGTTAAAAGCAAGGGTCTGGAGTGGTATCAGAATGCACTGTCGAGCGGCCAGTATGAATTTCCCGGCGGTATGTTCTACGGCGGTTTGGAGCCTGCCTGGTCGAATCTGACGATTCGTCAGGTTGCTGCTACCTACCTACAGAATGCGGGAGAGATTATCTGGATCGACATTCACACGGCGTTGGGGCCTTTTGGTACCGCTGAATGTATTGTGGACTACAATCCGGCATCACAAGCATATCGGCGAAGTGCTGAACTTTGGGGTGATCGGGTAAAAAGTATGCTGTCCGGAGACTCCCACTCGGCTGCGGTCGCGGGTTCGATGATAAGCGGATTGCAAAAAACGTATCCTGCAATTGTTGGTGCCGGGCTGGAGTTTGGCACCGTGGCGGGTCGAGATGTCATTTTGGCGCTAGTCGCAGATCAGTGGTTGCACCGTTACGGAAGCCCAACTTCGCCCGAGGCAGCGCAAATTAAAGGCATGATGATGGATGCTTTCTACCCTGACTCGGATGAATGGCGAGCGTCAATTGTTGGCATAGCGAGAGAGGTTGTAGACCAAGCGATAGCCGGTTAGCCAATTTTGTCCCACACGTTAATGAAATGATCATCTCGATCGAGCAAAACTTGTGTTGGGCTCTGCTTGTTAATATGTCCGACGAGACCTTTATAGGTGCCAAAGCCTGTCAGTTGTAAGAGTCGGTCAGAAAAAGTTGCCGCTTTTTTCAATGAAATACCCAGTTGCTGGTTCTCCTGCTGGCGGAGGTAGCCTGCACAGTAATTCATCGCAATGCCGACTCTCCTTTCCTGTGACTGATTTGCACCGCCTCCGTGCCAAAGACTGCCATTCCAGATTAACAAGCTGCCTTTCGTCATCGTTGCAGGAACGGTTTCATATTCGTTTGTGTAGTTAGGTTTGACGGTGCGTTTGTGACTACCCGGAATTATGCGAGTTGCGCCATTCTCTTCCGTAAAGTCGGTGAGCGCCCACATCGAGTTGCAAACCAGCGGCTGATGAGGTCGTGGAAAATTGTAAAGCGCGTCGTCAACATGAATAGGTTGAGCAATCTCGCCGGGTTCAATTGCAATGGACGAAAGAGACGATACTAGACACCCCTCGTCAAGCACACCTTCGACAATAGGAAGCAGCAGGTCGTGAGTGGGAATGCGCTGAAAAATTTTTTGCTGTGCCAACAAATTGTAAACCCGTATTGTACGGTGCCCTTCAAAGGCATTTTTGCCAGGGGCAATCTTTTGTTGCGTTTCAATTTCGAGTAACGCGTTGTTCAGGCTATCGATGAGATCAAGTTCGATGGCATCTGGGATAATGGTAAAACCCTGTGCCTGTATTTCTGCGAGGTGTTGTTCTGTGTCCATAGCCAGTCGATGTTCCAAGTGGGGCTGTAACAAGGACTTTATGCCAAAACCTTTTGGGGTGTCCATTAATCTGCTACTGTAATTGTCTGTTTTATCCAGTGTAGACAGCGCTATGAGCGAGCAAACGAAAAATCAGACAGTAGCACTTGCAAGATTTGGAAATCCTTTCCTCCGAGACGATGCACCACCGGTCATCACCGATCCCTACTCAGTGCCGATCGAACAAATTAACGTTGTTGATGGTAGATTGTTTCAGCAAGACATCCATTGGGACCATTTTAAGCGACTGCGTGCAGAAGACCCCGTGCATCTCAATGAAGCACCCGGCATAGGTAGGTATTGGTCTTTGACAAAATTCGAAGACATCATGTTTGTGGATAAAAATCATGAGCTTTTCTCCTCGGCTCGGGGCATTGCCCTAGGCCCGCAAATTGATTTGGAACCCAGCGCTGACGAACTCAGTTTTAATAGTTTCATTTCAATGGACCCACCCAAACATGACCTGCAACGGGCGACGGTCAGTGGAGTTGTTGCTCCCCCCAACTTGGCAAAGATGGAATCAATTATCCGCGAGCGCACCTGTAAGGTGCTTGACGGATTGCCAGAAGGTGAGACCTTTAACTGGGTTGAGCGCGTTTCAATTGAACTCACAACGCAAATGTTGGCAACGTTATTTGATTTCCCTTTTGAAGACCGCAGCAAGTTAACGCGTTGGTCTGATGTTGCCACCGCACCCCCCGGGACGGGGATTGTCGATACAGCCGATCAACGCCGTGAAGAGTTATTAGAGTGCTTGGCTTACTTTACGCGATTATGGAACGAGCGCGTGGATGCTGATGAGCCAGGCTCGGATTTGATCTCAATGCTGGCTCACGGTGAAGAGACCAAAAATATGGCGCCTTATGAGTTTTTAGGCAATTTGATTTTGCTCATCGTCGGTGGAAATGACACAACCCGTAATTCGATGAGTGCGGGCGTGATCGCGCTGAACCAAAATCCAGACGAGTATGACAAGTTGCGAGCAGACCCCTCACTGATTACGAATATGGTGCCGGAAATTATTCGTTGGCAGACACCCCTGCCCTATATGCGGAGAACCGCGAATGAAGATATCGTCATTAGAGACAAGCAAATTAAAAAAGGCGATCAGGTGTTGATGTGGTATGTCTCGGGTAATCGCGACGAAGATGTTATTGATCGTCCCGATGATTTTATTATTGATCGATCAAGAGCCAGGCACCACCTGTCCTTTGGCTTCGGCATCCATCGGTGCATGGGTAATCGGTTGGCTGAAATGCAACTCAGAATTGTATGGGAAGAAATTTTGAAGAGATTCCGGATGGTAGAAGTGGTGGGCGAGCCTGAACGGCTGCTTTCCAGCTTCGTCAGAGGCATCACTAATTTACCTGTTCAGGTACATCGACTTTAGGCTGGTAAAGGAAAGCAAATGACAGATATCACGTTTTCAATGATCGAAACGAACGGCATACAAATGCGGGTCGCAGAAGCTGGCGTAGGCCCACTGGTATTGTTAGTTCATGGTTGGCCTGAGTCATGGTATTCCTGGCGCCATCAAATCAGTGGGTTAGCCGAAAGCGGCTATCATGTCATTGCGCCAGATATGCGAGGCTATGGTAATACGAGTTCACCTGTCGCCGCAGCTGATTATAGAATCGATATTCTCGTTGCTGATTTGATTGGTTTGTTAGACGCTTTTGGCGAAGAGCAAGCGGCGCTGCTGGGACATGACTGGGGTTCGATGGTTGTATGGAATGCCGCATTGCTTTATCCGGAGCGCTTCACAGGTGTGATGGGCATGAGCGTGCCCTATGGGGGAGTTGGCGCCGAAGCACCCACGACAGGGTGGCGAAAAGCAATGGGCGATCAGTTTTTCTACATCCTCTACCACAACGAGGCCGGCGGGGTAGCGGAAGCCGAATACGATAGTGATCCACGATCTTTTTTGTCGATGTTGTATACCTCGCCAGATACCGTACGGCACCCGCCTACGATCACTGATCCTGCCCGCTCGGCGGGTGGCTGGATTGGAAGAATAGGTCAACCTGTTGAACGACCCGATTGGTTAAGTCAGGCTGACCTGGATTATTATGTTGATGAGTTTACGAGGTCAGGATTTCGTGGTGGCGTAAACTATTATCGAAACTTTGATGCTAACTGGGCTTTCATGAAAGACCAAGATCCTGTCATTAAAATTCCCTCTGCGTTCTTATCCGGCGCTGCCGATCAGGTAATACAAGGCGCGAATGAGCAGGCTCTGCGCACGATGATGAATCCGGTGATGTCTGATCTAAGAGAAATTACGCTGCTACCAGGAATGGGCCATTGGGTTCAGCAAGAAGATCCTGAGGGAACAAATAGCGCTATTGTTAGATTTTTAAAAGCGCTGATGTAAAACGACTCTAAAGTAAGCCAGATTTTCACGAAGCGTTACTTCTTAGAAGCAAATGACTTTCCCCATGCGAGGGTTTCACCAGAAACTGGCGCATTCAATAAGCCATGTAACGCGTCAATGAGACTGTTGATAAAGAGTTCGGTATCAGCAGCTTTGAAAGCCTTTGGTGCGCGAGCCTGGTGGTTCATCGAAATAGACACGAATCTTATAGCGCTATCGATGCGGCGCTGATAGGCGCTTTCGTCTAAGTGCAGTAACATATTTCGGAGTAATCTCGCAGTTTCTCTTCCACTTTCCCCGCCAGCGCCCTTATTTCTAATGAGCAAATAGGCCGAATCGGATGTAATCGCGGTTTCGAGACTGAAAGCGCGGACGTACCGAGAATAGCCGAGATCTGCTTTTGCGAGCAGATAGGAAGGCAGTACCATTAACTTGCAGATATCTCGCAAGGTAGGTTCCGCTGTTTCACTCAGTAGTTGGTCGAGTAGTTCGGCACGTTTCTCTTGCGTCTGAACAGACCTGGCTTTGATAATTGCACTAATCAGACCCTCAAGATTTTTAAAGTGATACTGAAGAACTGATTCATTTTTTTGACCCGCAGCTTTAGTGATTTCTCGCTTGGTAACGTTTTGTATACCCTTTTCAGCGATCAGCTGCTCTGCCGTATGCATCAAAGCGCGTTGGGTCGCAAAACTGCGAGCTTTTTGACCGTCACCGATTTTATTCATGGTTCTCTCAGGATATGAAAGGTTTGATTATAGAATCAAACTGAAAATGTTAATAGCGTGATATAAACGAGGGCAGCGCTTTCATTCGGATGTTATTCTATGCGTCTAATAAAATGGAACTACGGACAAGTAACGAATGAATATTGACATACCAAAGGTGGGCTTCGGGCTATGGAAAATCTCCTCGGATGATTGCGCCAGCGTAGTATATGAAGCGATTAAGTCGGGGTATCGTCATTTAGATAGTGCCTGCGATTACGGCAATGAAAAAGAGGTCGGTGAGGGTATCAAGAAAGCCTTGAATGATGGTTTATGTTGTCGCGAAGACCTTTGGATTACCTCTAAGTTGTGGAACACCTATCACGCTGAAAAAGACGTCGCGCCTGCACTAGCGAGAACATTGGCGGATCTTCAGCTGGATTATCTAGATCTGTATCTGATCCATTTTCCTATTGCGCTGGAATTTGTGCCGTTTGAAACGAGGTATCCTCCAGAGTGGCTGTTTGATCCTGAAGCACAATCACCTGCAATGCAGCTATCGAATGTTCCCTTAAGTGAAACCTGGGCCGCCATGGAAAATCTTCATGAGCAAGGCCTAGTTCGTAATATTGGTGTCTGCAATTACTCGAGTGGGCTCATCCACGATTTAATGAGTTATGCGAAACATAAACCGGACGTGCTACAAATTGAGTCTCACCCCTACCTAACGCAGGAGCGCCTGATTAGGTTAGCGAAACAATACAAAATAAACGTGACGACTTTTTCTCCTCTTGGCGCCGCGTCCTACCTTGAGATGGACATGGCGGATAACGCTGAATCCGTTTTGGAGTCCGAGGTTGTTAAACGTATTGCCGTCAATGTGGCAAAAACACCGGCGCAAGTTGTTTTGCGTTGGGGCATACAGCGCGGTACGTCGGTGATTCCAAAGTCGATTAGAGCGGACCGAATGAGAGAAAATCTCGATATATTTAATTTCGAATTGTCTGATGATGAGATGCTGGAAATATCATCCCTAAATATCAATCGGCGCTTCAACGATCCAGGGCACTTCTGTGAAGAGGCTTTTAACACCTTTTATCCTATCTACGACTAGCACTGTAATAAAGCATCTGATGCTTGCAACCTTAAGGAAAAGTTAGTGAGTAAATTGAATTGTATTTCAGTCCCTGAACAATTGTTGTACGACGGAGAGGCTTTCCCACGTATTGTTATTTTTGATTCTGCGCCTGATTATGATGTGGCGACTTGGGTCGAATCCCATAAGGAAGCAATCGAACAAGCACTGAACGTGTCCGGCGCCGTTCTGTTCAGAGGTTTTCCGGTTAGTTCTGCCGAAGGATTTGACGCTTTTTCTGCAGCATTTAGTTATCCAGATTTTACCTACGCCGAATCTTTGTCGAACGCAGTACGAATCAATTTTACCGAGCGCGTTTTTACTGCCAATGAAGCGCCACCTGAAGTTGAAATCTTTTTGCATCATGAGATGGCGCAGACACCGGTTTCTCCATCGAAATTATTTTTTTATTGTCAGACCGCGGCAGAAACGGGCGGTGCTACGCCTCTATGTCGATCTGATCAGCTATTCCAGAAGCTAGCCAACGAAAAACCAGAGTGGGCGGCTGAATTTGAAGAAAAGGGCGTTAAATATACGACAATCATGCCAGATCAAAATGATCCAAATTCAGGCCAAGGGCGCAGCTGGAAAAGTACGCTCAGCGTTGAAGATAAATCCGACGCAGAGGAAAAACTGAAAATACTCGGCTATTCATGGCATTGGCGTACCGATAACACACTGGAAGCGACAACTCCCAGGTTACCTGCAGTCAAAGTGCTGCCGACAGGAGAGAAAGCTTTTTATAATCAGCTGATTGCCGCATACGAAGGTTGGCAAGGCGTGAAACAAAATCCAAAGAGTGCTATTACATTTGGTGACGGGTCTGAGTTTAAAGTCGCCCAGTTAGATTATATTGCAGGTCTGACCGACGAGTTTACTTTTGATTTATGCTGGCAGGATGGTGATATTGCTTTAGTCGACAATCACCGCACCATGCACGGGCGGCGCAGTTATGCTGGTGAGAAAAAGCGTCAGGTGCTGGTTGCGCTTGCTGCAGATCGTTAGCTAGCCATCTTTTTGTCGAGGACCAAACTGTTGTAACAAACTATCGCGGCAAACCGCCTTTCATCGTTGTGCCTCCAAGTGGTTGGTCGCTCTAGGTTTGCGTTTGACCGCGCGGAAACCAATTCGTTTTCTTATCCTTAATTTCCTGCCTAAAAGCACGAAAGTGTTCTGGCAGCACCAACATTAGTGGTGTGACAACTAGAGTCAGCACTGTTGCAAAGGTTAAGCCGTAGACGATGCTGCTGGCCAGTTTCACCCAGTAGGCCGATACTTGCCCGCCATAGACAATGTTCCGATTGATAATGTCAACGCTGACATTAGTCGCAAGGGGTAGAAGACCCAATATGGTTGTTGTTGTCGTAAGAAAGACAGGACGTAATCGCTGGGCGCCAGTTTTCACAACAGCGTCAACAACCTCTATTCCAGCGCGGCGAAGCTCATTGTAAGTGTCTATTAAAATAATATTGTTATTTACGACGATACCCGCCAAAGCGACGATGCCGATACCCGTAAGTATGACACTAAATGTTTGATTAAATGTTAAGAGGCCAAGTAATACACCTGCGGTAGACATGACGACCGCTGAGAGAATAAGAGAGGCTTGATAAAAGCTATTGAACTGTGCGACCAACAAAATAAACATCAACAACAAAGACATAAAAAAAGCGAAGCCAATGAATTCAAGTGACTCGGTTTGCTCCTCCGTGGCGCCACGAAAAATAACTTTTATACGCGGGTCAAACGCTGATTTTTGAATTATTTCCTGCAACTCGATGACCTTGTTATCTGCGACGATGCCGGGTTTAACGTTGGCCCGAATTGTCATGATGTACTCACCATCAACTCGCTCGATAGAGTCCAATTTGTTTTTTGCACGCCGTTCAACGAAATTACTCACGGGCACAGAGCCTGTTGGCGTTGTCACTCGTAACTGGTCTAATGAATCCATATTGCGTTCTTCGAGGGGGTAACGTAGTCGAATTTCAACCTCTTCCTCAGCGTCATCCGGCCGATATTCACCTAGGTACAGGCCGTTAGTGACAAGTTGGACAGCCGCGCCTACCTCATTGACATTGACATTAAACAGCGCAGCTTTGGCACGATCGACCGCAAGTTCCCATTCGATACCAGGCAATACTCTGGTATCTTCCACGTCACGTAAATCATCCATTTCGTTTAGATGACGCCTAATCGTTTTGATTGTGGGTTCAAGATCCTGTCGGAACTTGGAAGAAACCTGAATCTGGATGTCTTTGCCCGTGGGTGGACCATATTCCTGTTCGACTATTTCGTATTGAATACCTGCGATCGGCGCTAATTTTTCGCGCGCCAGCTCAAGCACCTCGTTGCCCGTGGTACCAGCCTCACGTGCGTGTTCCATGTCCAAGAATATCGTACCAATTTGATCTGCTGGCCCACTACCGCCAAAGAAACTCACCTGTTGCCCGCGACCCGTTGACGTGAAGAAGGTTTCGACACCGCTTAGGGGCATTAATGTCGCTTCAGATGTAGTGACGATGTTTTGTAGCTCGGACTTGGAATAGTTTCCGCGAGCGCTGATGCTGACGCGGCCGAACGTTGGGTCCGTTGAGGTGAAGTAAATAAACCCTGCGCCGTAGTTTCCATAAACTTTGAATATCATGAACAATGAACAGAAGGTAAGCGTGAGAATAATGACTGGATAGTTCAGCAACCAGCGTAAAAAACGGGCATATACGCCGGTGAGTCCTTTTAACGTCAGCACGTCACCGTGCTCCAGTATGCGGAGCTGTTCGAGTGATTTAGCATCAGCGCTGCCCGCTTTGCCGAACAGCCCGCCTAACGTCGGGCCGAAAAACAACGCATAAAGTAGCGAGCCAAACAACACAGCGAATACGGTAATTGGCAAGTACAGCATGAATTGACCAGAGGTGCCCGGCCAGAAAAAGAGTGGCACGAATGCTGCCAGCGTAGTCGATGTCGAGGCGAGCACAGGCCAGAACATGCGCCTTGCTGCGGCGATATAGGCGAGTTTTTTCTCCATACCTTCAGACATTTTTCTGTCTGCATATTCAATGACGACAATAGCGCCATCAATCAACATACCTAGACCTAGAAGCATGCCGAACATCACCATAAAATTGAATGACAAGCCAAACGCGTAAATGGCGGTGATAGCAAAGAGAAAAGATGTGGGCACTGCTGCACCCACCAGTAAACCGGAGCGCCAACCCAATGCCGCGACAACAAGGATCATGACAAGCGCCATCGCAGTAACGATATTCCCTTGGAGTTCGGTCACTTGCTGCTTAGCAAAAGGTGATTGGTCTTGGCTGAAGATGACTGAGATTTCACTTGGATAGTCTTTGGTGACCTCCGCGGTAAGTGTTCTGACTGCCGCATTCAAATCGATCACGTTCTCGCCGGGTCGGCGAAGTACCTCGACTGTAATTGAGGGCAGACCATTGATCGCGGTGAAAGCATCTCTGTCTTTAAAAGTGCGCCTAATCGATGCCACCTTGTCCAGTGTGATGACCGTTTCACCGCTTGATTTAATCGGCAAGCTATACACATCGTCCCGATCCTCAATTAATCCCGGCACCTTGATTGCAAAGCGGCCCTGACCTGTATCCATGGCTCCTGCGGCGATTAAAGAGTTGTTGTTACGGATCGTGGTAAAAAGATCTTGCTGCGATATTTTGTAATGTTCTAGTTTTACGGGATCGATTATTGCTTCCAAAAGTTCTTCCCGATGTCCAGAAAGACGCGCTTCAGTGACCGCCGGTATCGATTCTAAAGCGTATTTCAACGCCACTGCCTTTTGATATAACACGCGCTCTGAAACGGTATCACTTGCTAAACTCACGGCGATAACGGGACTGTCTGACATGGTGATTGCTCTGATTATCGGTTCTTCAGAGGTAGAAGGCAGTTCAGCCCGGGCACGATCGACAGCGGCTCTAACCTCGGCGATTGCGATGTCTGGATCGAAGTCAATATCAAACATCAGGGCGATCGTGGCCATACCCTCTCGAGCGTAGGCATTGACCTCCTCAATGCCTTCAAGGGAGCGAACCTCTGATTCTACGGGTCGCACAATGAGTCTATCTGCGTCCTCTGGAGAAATGCCGATGTGGGGAATCGTAACCATGACCAAAGGAATCGTAATATCGGGGTCTGCTTCCACGGTTATAGATGCCCTGGCAAAGATACCCGCGAGCACCAGCATAGTTAACACGCTGATAGTTGTGCGAGGATGTCTGATTATCGCTTCGATAACGCCTTGCATCATTAAACTCCCGTTGCCAGGGTTGTTTCAGATACAGCGCTGACACGTTGACCCGGAAAAACCAGCTCCTGACCAACTGTAATGAGTCTTGCGCTTGAAGGCAGACCCGTTAACCAAACACCATCGGCGGTATCGCTAACAATTTCTACCTCAATGAATTCGACGACATCATCATCGTTAACGATCTTCGCTCCAATGGCGCCAGTGTCGCTCAAAGATAGAGAAGCAGGAGAGACGTTGTGGGCCATAACTGAGCCTTGCGTAAGAATTAATTCAGCGGAAAGCCCGTCACGAACAGAATAATCGCTATTTGGCACTTCAACTTCAACACGATAGGTTCGGGTCACTGGATCCGCAGCATGACTGATAAAAGAAACCGACCCGCGCCGAATTGTCCGATCGCCAATGCGAACATCCGCCGCACCTGTCAGTGTAAGTTCCCCCAGTTCCTGCTGGGTGACATGTGCAACCACTAGCATAGGGTCAGGATCAAGCACGTCTGCACAGACTTGACCTTGTTGTAGGAAGTCGCCAGTGTTGACTGGGCGTGACTGCACTAAGCCATCGAACGGCGCGATGATGTTCCTATGGGCCATATTGAGTTCCTGCAACTTAAGATGTGCCCGCGCGTTTATTAGATTGACTTCAGCCGCGGCCATTTGCACTTCGGCTTGGAAGCCTTGTTGGCTGAGCTTTTTTAAACCTTGATGCTCCAATTTTGCATGACGTAGTTGGGATTTTGCTTTCTCAAGTTTAATTTTTCTGTCATCAAGGGCCAATTTGCAAAGAAGGTCTCCCTCGTTCACTCGTACGCCTTTTTCGACCGGCAAAGAAATAACACGGCCGCTAGATTCCGCACGCACCTTGACGATCCTCTTGGCTTCTGTTTCGCCGGCAGCACGAATCTGAACGACAAAAGGTATCGCTGCGCTGATACGCGTCTGGACTCTGCTGAGACTCTCAGTGCGCGAAGTGTCTGCTTTTTCAGGCGTCTCCGGAGCCTCGATTTGCCCGGATATCAGCCAAGTGGTAAGGATGATTGCAGTTACAATCGCCACGGTATATGTAGATTTCACGCCGGTACTCCGTTTTCGGGTTAGCGACTAAAAAATAGATCGATCAAGCCGCTACGTCTAAAAGTGGGGGCCGATTGTAACAGAACAGCACGACAACCGTTTCCCCGTTTTCTTCTTGACGTTTGCTGCTTGCTCTAACCCTGCCATTGACAAATAGGCGCGAGTCTAGAAATACTATGGAAAGACAAAAAAGGAGTCCACGATGGCACTTGAACCAGGTCCAATGCGGGTGATCAAGAACTTTCACTCATCGAAAGACGAGGTTTTGGACGACATTAAGAAGCTTGATCTTTGGCCAACAGTCTACGTATCGGAGCGGATGGAGGAGTTGCCCCCGCACTGGCACGACTTGGACAACTGTGGCTATGTAATGGAAGGCAGTAGCTACGTGCTAAACGAAAAGGGCGAACGTGTTCAGCTTTGCGCGGGCGATAAACTTCAGATACCCGCTGGAGCAATCCATGCTGAAGGTAAGGTTGAAGAGCGAATGGTTTACATTGTTGGCATCCCAGTTGCCGGTAACCTTTTGGAAAAGTTATCGCTCCTTCCTCCGGAACAAAGTCCGCTTTACGGTAAATAACTTATGCAGCCTATTAATTTTTATGACCCTGAAATACAGAAATGCCCCTATGAGCAGTACAAGGCGCTAAGGGATGATGATCCTGTATACCAAGACGCGACCACAGGTATTTATCATGTCAGTCGTTATGAAGATGTTCGCTTTGTGTTGTCGAACCACGAACTCTTTTCAGGAAACGTTCGTGGTCGAGCACCCTCCGAGCGACAGTTGAAAGTTAATAGCCGATTTCAGGAGAAAGGATGGTTGCCCGGACCCACACTGATTAGCCGAGACGAACCCAATCATAAACAGATGCGCGCAATGTTTAATGAAGCTTTTAGACCCGCGCGAATTAATCAGCTTGATCCCTTTGTTGAAAGCACCGCGCGAGATCTTTTTGCGAGTTTTAGAGATGTAGGTCGTTGCGAATGGGTGCGTGATTTTGCTGTTCCTTTACCCCTGTCAATAATTGTTAGGCAAATGGGAGCTGACACCGCTGATCTTTGGCGCATCAAATCCTGGACCGATGCTTTTTTTAAGCGTATCAGTATGATGCTATCTGAAGACGAAGAAATCGCAACTGTAGACAAGGAGATAGAGGCGCAGCATTATTTTCAGCCGATATTCGAAAGACTGAGGGAAACACCCGATGACACATTACTATCCGAACTGGTTAATCGGGAGATCCCTGAATGGGGAAGGACGCTCACCGATAACGAACTGCATGCTGAAATGATGGCAGACACCTTTGTCGGAGGTAGCGAAACGACCACTAATGCGCTCTCGGCGGGTGTTAAATTATTGGCAGAACAACCTGAAACCTGGCGGCAACTGAAGTCGGATCCTGACAAGTATCTTCGAACATTTGTGGAAGAAGTGTTGAGACTGGAATCTCCGGTGCAGTGCTTGTTAAGAATGGCAACCGATGATGTAGAGATTGCGGGAGTAAAGCTGCCGGCAGGTGCAGTAATTGCGGTTCGCTATGCTTCGGCAAATCGAGATGAAAGGCGTTTTGACGCACCTGAAAAGCTTGACCTTAATAGAGTCAAGCCAGCAACGCACCTGGCATTTGGATCAGGTGCTCACCATTGTCTTGGAGCGCCGCTTGCCCGTCGTGAGCTATGGTGGGGGTTTAAGGTGTTAACCGAAGAAGTTGATTCCCTAAATTTTTCTGAGGGTAAAAACAACTTCGATATTCATCCACATTTTTTATTGCGTTCGTTAAAAGAATTACACATTGAGTTTACGTTAAAAAACTAACAGCATAATACGTAAAGTGTTGGTAACCATCTTGCCAGTTAGTTCGCGACAGAGGCGTCTATCCAGCTACCATGAAAACCACCAGGAATTCGCGGTAAATCTATCGACGCGACAGGGGTGCTATCCATGGACGCGGCGTCCATAATAATAAAGCTGCTACTGTCACTGCTTGCGTCATAGACGTAGGTCATCAGATATCCATCATCTTCAGCATTGGTATTTTCGGCGGGGACAAATACCGGCTCGCCACCCGTTCGGCCTCGACCAAACTCGATGTCTGATCTCACGCCCGTTTCGCGATCGTATTTCAAGATGGCGCCCGAGGCGTCACTTGGATCATTGGACTGTGACATGGCTGCGAGGTAGCCATACCTGTGTTTCATGCCGATAACGCTATCTGCGACACGCGGGAATTCTGCAGGACGATCATCAATCTGTTCCTCATGGACCTTGCCCGACACTGTATCGATCGTCCAGCGCCACAGTGCTGGCGGTGGGAAGTCCATGGTAGAGGCTTTCCACATGTGACTGAATCGCGCAACGTCGAGAATAATCTTGTCTCCATCTTCATAGGAGTTCAAGGGGTGGAACACATAGCATGGGTTAATATCGAACCACCTGACCTGTGTGTCATTGCCATTACGCGGCATGACACCGAGCCTTGCGGGATAACTCTCATCCCAACGAATCGGCATTTCACCTGTCATTGCTAATTCCATATTGAACACGGCGGGTAGGTCCATAAATATGACGTGGTTCTGCGTGATATTAAAATCATGCATCATCGTAGGGCCACCGACGGTGATATTCTCTGTCTGTACCAGTTTGCCATCAGCTGAAACCCTTAAATAACGCAGGTAGGGTTCGACCGCGGAATAGCCAAATGCGAGCATTTCTCCCGTAGTTGGGCAAATTTTCGGATGGGCTGTGAATGAGCCTGTTAGCGCGCCGTCAAAGTCTGTTGGACCTACGGTATCAAGTTCGCCATCAACGACGTAAGGAAAGTGTCCTTCCTCAAGCACCAGAATCTTACCTGCATGCCCAAGCACATGGGTGTTTGCTTTGGAGGACTTCATATCCATCATCACCGAAAGATCAAGCACATCGACTGAAGGGTCCTTGATAAACGGGGTTTGTACGTATCGGTTCCGGTACCACTCAGCTTTGCCGTCTCGCAGTCGTACACCGTGTAACATGCCATCACCTAAAAATGGATGGGTGCTGGTACCTGTAATTGGATTAGGGCCTGTTCTTACGTATCGGCCGTTCAGTCCTTTGGGTATTGTGCCGTTGACTTTTAAGTCAGCCAGCGAAAGTTCCTCTGTGACTGGTCGGCCATTGCCTCGTAGGTGAGAAGGGGTCTTTTCAGGGACTGCTGCCATAACTAGAATCTCCAGATTATCTAACCAATTAAACTTTAAGTTACGTCTATTAGCGCTATCGCGAATGTATTTGTTGTCTCAAGCGATGGCTAGGATTTCAGGTTAACAGGTAGTTTTGCAATTTCAAGAAAGACTGGTCTATGGTAGTGGTTCAATTGAACGGGGAGCACCCAATGCCGAAATTTGTCTTAATCGGGCTATGCGAGCCTCTAGCTGAAGAACATCAGGCTGCGTTTGACGAATGGTTTATCGAGCAGCACATCGAAGACACAACCAACTGCCCTAATTTTGTTCAGGGCCGGGTTTTTAAACTCGCAGGTCCGCATCTAAACCTCGAAACACGCTCGGCCTATCTGTCTTTGTATGAGGTTGATGCGCCGTCCTACGAAGAAGCGGAGCGCGTTTTAAATGAATGGCAGAGCGACTTAAACGCTTGGAAAGGCCGCAAGCGGCATCTTGAAACCGGAGAAAAATTTGGCAGTATCCCGATGAAAATTAAAGGCTCAGGTTGGTACGAGGAGTTAAAGTCCTTTGAAGGGCCCGCTGCAGCGGCTAAAAACGCGTGAGAAAGCGCATACGGAATATAGGCCTCCAAAGAATTTATGATACTTTTACACAATTCTAAAAACACATTCAGCTGAGTAGGGGATCAACATGGCAAAGGTAAGCGAATCAGAAAAAGAAGATTTTTTCAGCGCAGTGGACGAAGCATGTAAAAAAGCCGTGTGGTGTGCCGTCGCTACCATTGCGGATGACGAACCACGGGTGAGAATTGTACATCCAACATGGGAGGGTGATGTGCTTTGGTTTGCGACCGGGCCGACGTCCCCCAAAGCCCAGCAATTGAGACAAAATTCGAGTGTTGATATCCAATACCAAGTTGCACCGCCGGATTTTATACATGTCATGGTCAGAGGCACGGCTGAGTTAATTAGCGACGAGGCGACAAAAAAGCACGCATGGGATGCGATTGACTACGACCTAACACAATTCGGCTCTACTGGGCCTGAAGACCCGAATTTCTTACCAGTAAGAATCACTCCTATGCGTGTCGAATTGTCGGAAATGTTTGGTTCATTGAACAAGAAAGTTTGGCGCGCTAGATAACGAAAGTCCGCGCGTCTATGTGTGCGTTGATCGTTGGTAACGCGATATTTTCAAGCTGAGCAGCAAGAGGGGTAAGTTTGATGAGCAATAAGAAAAGTGTGGTGGTTGCCCTGCCAGGCATCGCCAAGAGAGACGTGCCATTCGCGGAAAAGTGTGCGCTAGAGCTGGAAGAGCTAGGTAACGTTGCGACGCTCGTTGAAGCAGATACCAGCGATACGGAGGGTTTTCTGAGACTGGCAAAAAATGCGGATGGCATTTTAACCTCATGGGGCATGCGGTTTACCCCGGATGTCATTCATGCGCTTGAGCAGTGTGCCATCATTGGTGTTGGAAGCGTTGGGGTCGATATGGTTGATGTAGATGCCGCGACTGATGCCGGAATTGTGGTGACCAATGTCCCTGATATATTTATAGAGGAAGTAGCTGATCACACGATGATGTTGTTACTTGGATGTTATCGCCGAGTGAAACTCATGGACAAAATGGTGGCTGAGGGGCGTTGGTATAAAGGGCGGCCGGTCTTTAATGATATTCCGAGGATCTGGGGACAAACGCTCGGTCTGATTTCATTTGGTAATGTTGCGCGTGCCGTAGCGCGTCGCGCAAAGCCGTTTGGTCTGAATGTCATTGCCTATGACCCTTATGTTTCTGAACTAAAGATGACCGGCGAAGGTGTTGAGCCCGTATCCTATCAGGAGTTGCTTGAACGATCAGACTATATCTCAGTGCATCCAGGTCTAAACGAAGACTCGCACCATATGCTGAGTACCTCGGAGTTCGAAACGATGAAAGACTCGGCTTGTATTATTAATTGTGGTCGAGGTCCCGTCATTGATGAGAAAGCCATGGCGCATGCACTGCAGACGGGGCAGATCGCCGCCGCTGGTTTGGACGTGCTAGAGAAGGAACCGCCCGATCCAGATAATCCTCTGATTGGTATGGACAACGTCATCATTACGCCACATTCAGCAAGCGCGACAAGTCGCATGCGCATAGAAACCCGTCGCCGTGCTGCGCGCGAGGTCGCATTGGTCATGAAAGGAAAATGGCCGATGAGTGCTGTAAATCCGACTGTTTTGCCAAGAGTCACTCTTGAGCGTTGGCAACCGTATCCGATGGAGCGTGGTCCTAACAGATAGTACTAGCGGCTAGAAAGTGAATTGAGGAAAAGAGGATCGAAAGCCATGCACACGGAATATTGGATTTGTCTTTTATTTTTCTGGTGCGACGACATCAATAATCACTTGGATCTCCAAGCGAAGTGCTGGGAAGTTAAAAGTGCCACAGTCTAACCGCTTTAATCTGTTGGGAGATGAATTGAGTTGAGCAAAAATTCGCTGGAACAAGTGCTGTCAGGTTGGGATGTGTTTTTCATTGCCATTGGTCAAATCATCGGCGCTGGCGTTATTGCTCTAACCGGTATTGCGATTGGCATGACTGGACCCTCGGTGATATTCGCTTACCTGTTGTCTGCCGTGCTCGTGCTGATTGTGACAACCCTCATTATGATGGCAGGTAGCGTCTTACCCGCCGTGGGCGCTTACTATACTTGGTGTTCGAGACTCAGCGGTGGCTGGACAGGGTCTATCGTGCTGTTTTTGATACTCTTAGCGAGCGTGTCATTGAGTCTTTACGGAAGTTCTTTCGGTCTTTATCTAAATCCGTTATTTCCAATACTAACAGTTAATCAATGGGGTATATTTGTAATCGTCCTGATCTTTATTGCTAATTTGTTCGGATTACAACTCGCCGCTAAAGTTCAGGTTGTTCTGGTAGCGATATTGGTGTCGGCGCTTGCGTTATATGCCGGTTTCGCGATGCCCGCAATTGAAGGCGACCTGCTTCAACCATGGTTGCCCGAGGGGATCATCGGGTTTGTAACGGCAGTTTTTTTGCTCAAATTTGCCACTGGCGGTGCTTACATGATTGTTGGTCTCAGTGGCGAAATGAAGAACCCGAGACGTGTTATTCCCATTGTAATGACATCAGCAACCATTGTTGTTGCTGTCCTATATGCATTTGTAGCGTTGGCCAGTGTTGGTGTCGTGCCCTGGCAAGAGATGATGAACAAGCCCCTTACTGTTGCCGGACAGCAGTTTTTGCCAGGCTGGGCAATGACCTATTTCCTTGTTGGTGGCGCTGGGCTTGCGATATGCACGACATTAAATTCCCAGTTCATACAACTGCCACGGACTTTTATTGTCGCCAGCTGGGACCAGCTGATTCCCGAAAGCTTTGGTCGATTAAACAGGTTTGGTGCACCCTACTTCATTCTCGTCATTATGATGGCCGTAGGAGTGATCCCCCTCATTGTCGGGTTAGACATCGGAGATATCGCGCGGGCTGCAACAATTTCCGCGAGTCTACCCTCTATATTTGTCTACTGGGCTTTGACGCGTATTCACACACGGTATCCTGAAAGATATGCTAATTCGATGTTTAATATGAAACCTATTTGGATATGGTTTTTGTTCGTATTTTCAGAATTATCTACGTTTGTTGGCATCTACTTTTTATCAAGAGATCTATCTGCCACAGTCATCTGGAGTCTGGTGATATGGTCTGTTGTCGCTGTGGGCTACTACCCTCTTCGGAAGCGGTTTTTAGCAAAACAGGGCGTTGACTTGGATGCAGCGACCAGCGATGAAGCGATATTCGAGCATAGTTAGTTGGCGCGGGCTGGCGGCAACCATCGTTGAGTGGAGATAACGTGAACCGTTGATGCCTATTCAGCACCAAAATTGTAAAACGACCATCAGAGAATAATTAAGGTACAAGCCGTGACTCCCAAGATAAAGTTCTACTTTTCGTTTCGCTCACCCTTCGCTGGTATCGCGTTTTACCGCATGCGCCGCCTGGCAATTTTTAACGACTTTGATGTCGAATTACTTCCGGTATGGCCCGAGATTATTTTTGGTGGGCACATGGATAATCCTACAGATAATCTGTTTAAACTTTCATATGTATTCACCGACGCAGCGCGACAAGCAGAGGAAGCAGGCTTGCATACTGGGCTTTTGAAAGCTTTCGCCGAAAATCTTGCTATCCCGAGTGATGTTGATTTCAGCGCTGAGAAAGCTGGTTTGAAGATGCCTCCTGAAAACTGGCGGCTGACCCACCACGCATTTTTGTATGCTTTAGACCAGAACAAAGGTTGGACTTTCGCTGATGCGGTGTTCAATGCTCGATTCGGCTTCGATGGCTCATTGGCAAAAAATGTCATGGAAAAAGATGTTTTAGCTTCAATCGCTGAGTCTATAAATATAGACCCAACGGAGATGCTTGCATCATGCGACGCGGGAACTTACGACAACGTTACTTCGAGCATGGCTCGATTAAGCGAGGCTGATGGAGTGTTTGGAGTGCCCTTCTTTGTGTTTGAGTCTGGCGAAGCCAAACATGTATTTTGGGGCAATGACAGGATAGCGTCACTCTGCAAAGTTGTGACGGCGAGCAACAGTTTGCCTCAGTTCACTGCCAGTGATCTGGATGTTATTCAGCGTTAACCGCATCCTCAGAAATAAGTTGGGCAAACGGTTGTCTCTGCGCTAGACGCGCAGTGAGAGAGCGGCTAAAGCGCACCATCGACATAATAAACCGGATTGATGACGGCTCAAACAAGGCTTGAACTGTCGAGTCTGCTATGAGTTGATAGCGTGACGAAAACAGAAACGGAAGGACCCTCTGATGCAGGAAGATGTAATTAAGCTGACTCTCGGCGAACTAGATTTTGACCCTGACGAACTGAAGGCGAAATATCTCGCTGAGCGGGACAAGCGCCTGCGTAATGACGGCAATGAGCAGTACATTGAGGTGCAAGGGGATTTCTCGGACTATGTCGATGACCCCTACGAGCAGCAGGTAGCACGCGAGCCGTTAAATGACACCGTTGAGATTGTCATCATTGGTGGTGGCTTTGGCGGTTTGCTGTTGGGCGGGCGACTGCGTGAGCAAGGCTTTAAAGATATTCGCGTTATTGAGAAAGGTGGTGATTTCGGTGGTACCTGGTACTGGAACCGTTATCCGGGTGCGATGTGTGACGTTGAATCCTACTGTTATCTGCCAATGTTGGAAGAGTTGGAGTACATTCCGAAAAATAAATACTCGTTTGCGCCGGAAATCATGGAGCATACGCAAAATATCGCTAAGCACTACGACCTTTACAAAAACGCCTGTATGTCGACTGAAGTCACCGACATGACATGGGATGAAGAAGCAGAGTATTGGATTGTGAGCACCAATCGTGGCGACAGAATGCGCGCGCGATACGTGGCGATGGCTAATGGCCCGCTAAACCGACCTAAGCTGCCAGGTATTCCCGGCATCGATAGTTTCAAGGGTCACACGTTCCACACCAGCCGCTGGGACTATGAGTACACGGGCGGAGATTCAACGGGTGGTCTTAAAAACTTAAAAGATAAAAAAGTGGGAATAATCGGCACAGGTGCCACAGGCGTGCAGTGTATCCCGCATTTGGGTGAGTGGTCAGGCGAACTGAAAGTGTTCCAGCGTACCCCGTCCTCTGTTGATGTTCGTAACAATCGTGAAACAGACCCAGCGTGGGCTGAATCTCTGCAATCGGGTTGGCAGTACGAGCGCATGGAGAATTTCAATGTGCTGGTCAGTGGCGGTGATCAAGAACAGGACTTGGTGCAAGACGGCTGGACTGACATATTCCGAAATCTGACCGGTATCGCCGCGAAAGAAGCCTCCCGTAAGCTGGGTCGACGCCTCACCAGCGCTGAAAAAGGCAAGCTGATGAAAATGGCTGACTATAAAAAAATGAATGAAGTCCGTGGTCGCGTTGACGAGATTGTAAAAGACGAAACAACCGCTGAGGCCCTGAAACCATGGTATCGGCAGTTCTGCAAGCGCCCGTGTTTTCACGACGAATATCTGCCGACCTACAATCGACCCAATGTGCATTTGATCGACACGCAAGGTAAAGGCGTTGAGCAGGTGACCGAGAAAGGTGTTGTGGTCGATGGTGTTGAACACGAACTGGATTGTCTGATTTTTGCGACTGGTTTTGAAGTTGGCACCAGCTACACTCGTCGTGCCGGTTATGATGTCACTGGTAAAGCGGGTAATAAACTGAGTGACAAGTGGGAAGACGGATTAAAAACGCTGCACGGCTTCACCACTAATGGATTTCCCAATTGCTTCTTCCTGGGTTTCACGCAAGGAGCGGTCACTGTAAACGTGCCTCACACGTTGAATGAGCAAGCGAAACACATCTCTCACCTATTAGCCGAAGTACGCACGCGCGGTGAGCATACGGTGGAAGCAACGCCAGAAGGAGAACAGAGTTGGCTGGATGAAGTTAAGCGGACCTCTCGTTTTGGCGAGCGATTCCGCGCTGAGTGTACGCCGGGTTATTACAACAACGAAGGTAAACAGGCGAACCCCAACGGTTTTTTTACCAGCGGTTACGGCGGCGGGCCTATCAAGTTCTTTCGTATTCTCGAGCAGTGGCGTGAGAAAGGAACGTTTGATGGCGTCAAGATAGGCTAGAAAGCAGCCGGTTTCGAAGAGTTGAGCTAACTGCTGCTTTGGTTAGCTCAACCCAATGATTAACTTATAATTTGATTTTTGCGCAACGCAGAAATCGTCTCAATATCAAGACCGAGGCTGTCCCTTAATACACTCTCTGTATGTTGTCCGGCCTCAGGCGCGACAGGCTTGGTTGCTTTGTCTTGAGAGGCGAGTTGAAACGGCAGGTTTTGCACCAAGTATTCGCCCTCCCCATCCTCAGCGACCGAAAAGGTTTCACGGTGCTGCAACTGCGGATCATTGAACAGGTCCTCTGCAGAATTGTACCGCGAGCATGGCACACCTCGCGCGTTAAGCTGAGCTTCACAGTCAGCAACTGTGCGCGTGGCTGACCACTTTTCTATTTCTGCTACGAGGTGATGCAGATTCTTGATGCGATTAAATCGTTCAAACCTCCCATCCTGATGCAAGTCTTGGCGTTCAATGACGTGACATAAACCGGCAAAGTTTTTATCCGTGACAACACAAGCCATGATGTAGCCGTCTATAGCCTTCACGGGTAAAAAACCACCACGCGGTGGTGAATCAGCTATCTGCGCTGCCTGCTGCTGAGCCGGAATTAGCGTCATCATTGACTCCATCATCGTGACATCAATGAAGTCACCTAGGCCTGTGTTAACGCGACCGAGTAATGCCGTTTGAACAGCGCCAAAAGCATAAGCGCCAGTGAGCATATCTGCGATCATGATGCCAGACGCAGGAGGTCTTACCTTTGTTGAATCGTCAGTGTGAATTTGAGCATCCATATGTGCAGCATCATAACCACTGGCAGCATGGGCAATTGGCGCATATGCGGCGCGTTGTGCTGCAGGCCCTGTTTGGCCAAAACCGGATATAGAACAGTAAACAAGGTTAGGACAGCGCGCCTTTACCGAAGCATAGTCCAGTCCAAACCGCGCCATAATTCCAGGTCGATAGTTTTCGATCAGCACGTCAGCTTGGTCCATCAGTCCAAGGGCCAGTTGCTGACCTTCGACAGTAGAAAGATCAACCTGAATGCCGCGCTTACCTGCATTAAAATGGGTAAAAATTCGAGTGTCACCTCGCACGCCATCACCAACACCTAGGGGTTCAATCTTAATAACATCGGCACCGCAGTCACCTAGCATGCGGCCGCATATTGGACCGGCGTAGGCCATAGAAAAATCGATTACTTTAACGCCATTCAGGGGTTTGACAGCAGACACAGGTTTCCTCTTTTCCACACATTTTCTTAAATCACTGGCATGGTATCACCATAGGTGAAATACACCAGTTTGCCGCTACGTTTGCGATGCGTTCGTGTTTTTCTCTTACATTGTCATGCGTCACTGCGCCACAATGCGTCTTGATGAGATGCGACAAAGGTCAGTCTGCGTGCTTAATACGATATTGGTGCCTTAAGTGACGGTATATCCAATGTAGTGCACAAGAATCTCATCGCCAAACTCGCTGTTATCCGGCAGGTACGGGTGCGGTTCAGATACGTGGACGTTAGTAATGCGTTTTTCCTCCAATAGCGTATCAAGCACAGCTTGAAAAGCGCGTTCAGTATACAAGTCGCTGCGCTGAGTCATAGCCACATATCCACCCGGCTTCGTCACTCGACAGAACTCGCGAAGTGTTAATAAGCTATCGGTCAGATAGGTCAATACACCGACGCAAGCAAGGCCGTCATAGCGGTCATCGGGAATGTCCAAAGGAAGCTGTTGCATATCCATTGCATTGAGCTTGTTGTATACACCACATTTTCTCGCCACGTCCAAAGATCGATCAGAGACATCGATTCCGTCGATGGACGCGAAACCTTTTTCGGTCAGGGCTTTGCCGCTTAGGCCTGTGCCGCAACCAGCATCCAGTATCGACGCGTGCAAAGCGAGCTTCGCGGTCAGCATGGATGCCACGTGTGATGGCGCTTCGTAACGCCAATCTGCCAAGGTCTTATTATATTCACCGGCCCATTCATCGTAGTACTGGGCAACATCATCACTCTTCGTTGAAATGTCACCGAGGCCAGCATATTTAGAATCATCAGCAGGTTTCATTGTTTGCAGGTTTCCTTCTTTTGTAGAGATCGTATGACGCTATGTGACCTCGCACATCATTATTTTCGATCCAGTTCAGCGAGCGCTTTCGATTGTGGAAAGAGACTCATGTGTCACTTTATATCAGATTTTCTAATAAGAGGCTTCAGTCGCTTGGGGCGGCTGAATCTGTAGCGGATGTTGGGTAAATCGTATAAATATCGTTGTTTGTGGAGGTTTGATGTGAATACCGTATGATGATTTTCGAGCTAAAGTGAGAAAAAGATCAATCGGGAGAATAAAGATCGACAAGATTAAACGAAGAGATTTTGTTAACGGATCTTTGATCGCGGCAGGAAGCGCCCTGTTTGGCAAAGGCGCGGCGGGTCAGCAAATTTTGGCTAACATAGAACCCAGCTATTATCCTCCTGCGCGAAAAGGCCTGCGGGGTAGTCATCCAGGATCAAATGACCATGCGCATAGCCGCGCTTGGCAACAACGCTCAGATTGGGGCGCGGTGACTGAACTTGAGCAGGATTATGACCTTGTCGTTGTTGGCGGGGGACTTAGTGGACTGGCAGCGGCTTATTTTTATCAGCAAAAGCACGGTAAGCATAAAAAAGTCTTGGTCCTTGATAATCATGATGACTTCGGAGGACATGCCAAGCGGAATGAACATAAAATAAATGGGCAGACGCTTATTGGATATGGTGGATCACAATCGATTGTAGAGCCAAATAACGCGGATCAAACGATACTTGAACTGTTCAAGGATATTGGCGTCGACATAGATCGTCTCGGCGCAGCTTACGACGAAGCTTTTTATAGAAAACACGATCTAGGCGGCATCACTTACTTCAACAAGGCAAGCTTCGGCGCAGATACCGTCGTCAAACACCCCTACTGTAACTATCCAAATTACGTTCACGGATTACCGCAAACGCGGCTATCAAATGCCGAGGCTGCGCAGCAGGCTCCGCTCAGTAAAAAAGGTAAAGCTCAGCTGTTACGGGTGCTAAATGGCGGTTTACACATGCTCCCAGTGCCCCCCGGCGAGGTAGAAAATTATATTGCGACGCACGCCTACTTCGACTATCTGCAGCACACGCTCGGCGTCGATGACCCGGGTGTGCTGAGAATGGCAAGGCACTCCGGTATCGACTGGGGTAGTTCGCCGACTGAATTGATGTCTATTGCATCAGCGAAAAGTTGTGGAGCGCTGGGGTTTGCTCCCGTGGCCGAATACGATAAAGACAATCCCTATATCTATCATTATCCAGATGGCAATGCAGGTGTTGCCCGTGCATTAGTAAAGAAGATGATCCCGTCTGTCGCCGAAGGAGATAATGCAGAAGCATTGGTGCTGGCTAAATTCAATTATAGCGAGTTGGATAAAGCGAACAGCGCTGTGCGAATCAGACTTAACAGTACGGTTGTTAACGTGCGACATGTCGGCGATGCTCAGAGCTCAAATGAAGTTCTCGTCACCTATATTGCCGGTAATCAGTCATACCGGGTGAAGGGTAAAGGCGTCGTGATGGCTTGTTACAATATGATGGTTCCGCACATTGTAGCGGGCTTATCAGAAGAACAGTCTTCGGCGTTGAAACTGCAATCCAAGAGCCCGTTGCAGTACACGACAGTCGGATTGAGGAATTGGCGAGCGATTAAAGAGATAGGCATGGGGGTGGCAATGTCACCGGGTAATATGCATCAGGCTGTTTTGATGGATTTCCCGATAAGTATTGGCGGTTATAATTTTACCGCAGATCCGGCGGATCCCTGCATCATTCAAATGATTAGTTGCCCCTACGGTGAAACTGTTGGTGCAGAGAGAGACGAACAATTTCGCGAGGCACGCTACAGAATGCTGAATACGCGTTACGAAGATTATGAGTCAGAAATAAGAAGTCATCTGAACGGCATGCTACCGAAGGACGAATTCGACTTTGATAAAGATGTCGCCAGCATATCGGTCAATCGATGGGCGCATGGTTATACACTTGCCGGACCCGGAAACTCGACGAAGATAGGCCGCCAGCCTTTCGGCAGAATAACAATTGCCAACTGCGACTCAGCGCCCGGTGCCGATGCAAAAACAGCGATGGCGATGGCGTCTCGTGCTGTCAACGAACTCGGCTAGGATTCTCTCTCAGCCGAAGTATTCGAGCGGTTTCTCAGAAGTCGAAACAGTTAACGCACCGCAAGATGTTGTGACTTCAGCTAATAAAGTCTTAGACGATCATTCTCAGTCAAGGTGGGTAATCCCTGTTATAGTTCGCACTCGAATAATTTTGAGAGGTCGCTATGAAAATTGGAACAATGCTTGGCGCTACTGGCCCGGGAGGGCTGGATGACTTGATTGATACTGCAAAGCAGGTTGAAGCCGCTGGGCTCGATAATATTTGGCTCGCAAACATTTTTGGCCTTGACGCCATCACTTCGCTCGCCATCATTGGTCGAGAAGTGCCGCGAATCGGTCTGGGCACTGCAGTAACGCCAACCTATCCACGACATCCGACCGCTATTGCGCAGCAAGCGCTAACCACTGCGGCTGCAACACAAAACCGATTTACGTTGGGAATCGGGTTGTCCCATCAAGTTGTTATCGAAAATATGCTCGGTATGTCTTATGACAAGCCGGCAAAACACATGCGTGAGTATCTAAGCGTATTGATGCCACTGGCGCGGGGCGAAACAGTTAACTTTTCTGGTGACGAATACAAGGTTAATGGTATGGCGATCGACATCCCTGAGGCATTTCCAATGCCCGTCGTCGTGGCTGCACTTGGACCTGTGATGTTGAAAATTGCGCGTGAGTTAGCCGACGGTACAAATACTTGGATGGTAGGTCCAAAAACCATGGCTTCGCACATTGCGCCTGCTATTGGACCAGATGCTACGATTGTGGGCGGCGTGCCGATTGTTTTGACGAACAACGTTGATCAAGCAAGAGAGCAAATTGCGAAAGATCTTGTGATCTATGGTCAATTACCGAGCTACCGAGCGATGTTGGACCGAGAAGGTGCTGAGGGTCCTGCTGATATCGCGATCGTTGGTGATGAGAATACTTTGCGAGGTGAAATCAAGCGTTTTGAAGACGCCGGGGTGACCGACTTCAATGCTGCGATTGTTGCAACTGAAGATGGCGCATTTGAGCGGACGCTAGAGTTCTTGAGTTCGATGAAATAGATCAGGCAGCAAACTGAAGCACTGATTGATGGATCTTCGAAGAGCGACTGCAACCGGGCGATATTTTGCTACCGGTTGCAGATTGTCAAAGAAAATTTTGCACAGAGAAAATTCAATGTGGTTAGGTCTATGAAGTAAGGTTTCATCTTTAATATAGGCCGATCAGACAGGATTTAGTTTTTACAGGCATTGTGCTTTACTATTCTTATAACACGCTAACAATATGCCGAAGTGCGATTAGATCGAAAATGGAAATGTAAGCGCACGTGGTACCACACCAAACAAGTAAGGAATTCAGGGCTATCCGGCATGATCAAGGTCGCCCAATGTGGTTTGTTACCAACAAGATAAGAGAGGCGCTGAAGACGTTCGTTTAGAGTCATCGTTATCAAAGAGGAATATAAATGTCTAATGCAGAAAAGCATGGTGAAGCACTGGATTTTGACCCGGATGAACTGCGCCGTAAATATCAACTTGAACGAGACAAGCGAATACGACCTGAAGGTAGTGAACAATACAACGAGGTAGCGGGAGACTTCAGCCACTACATTGAAGACCCTTATGTCAATGCGACGCACAAGCGAGAGCCATTGAATGATGATATCGATGTGGCCATTATTGGTGGCGGTTTCGGTGGTCTGATAACTGCTGCGCGCTTCAGCGAAAAGGGTATTAACAACATCCGCGTGATTGAAAAAGGTGGTGACTTTGGTGGTACTTGGTACTGGAATCGCTATCCTGGTGCGGCCTGCGACACCGAATCTTACATCTATTTACCGCTGCTTGAAGAGCTTGGTTTTGTGCCAAAAGAGAAGTACACCCACGCGCCTGAAATTCTGCAGCACTGTCGCAATATTGCAAAGCATTATGACTTATATAACCGAGCGTGTTTACAAACAGAGGTCAGCAAGCTCGAGTGGGACGAATCCGTAAAGCGCTGGATTGTTCGCACGAATCGTGGCGATGCGATGCGTGCCCGCTTTGTTGTAATGTCGAATGGTCCAATGAATCGACCAAAACTGCCAGGTATTAAGGGGATCAATAGCTACCAAGGCCATACATTCCACACAAGCCGCTGGGATTACGCCTACACCGGCGGTACAAGTGAGGGCAACCTATCCGACCTGAAAGACAAACGTGTTGCTGTGATTGGTACAGGCGCAACTGCGGTGCAGTGTGTTCCCCACGTAGGGCAGTCTGCGAAAGAACTTTATGTTTTTCAGCGCACACCCTCCTCCGTCGATGTCCGAGCAAATCGCCCAACAGATCCAGAGTGGGTTGCTAGCTTGAAGCCCGGTTGGCAAAAAGCGCGGATGGAAAACTTCAACATACTTTGCTCCGGCGGCATCGTTGAGGAAGATCTGGTCAAAGATGGCTGGACTGAGATCATCAGGAATCTCGTCTCGATGGCAAACTATCGCGGTAAAGATACTAACTGGGATGAAGTGCCCAAAATGATGGAGCTCGCAGATTTTAAAAAAATGGAGCAAATTCGTGCGCGAGCGGAAGAGATAGTTGCCGACCCAGCGACCGCCGAAGCACTCAAGCCCTACTACCGGCAGTTTTGCAAGCGACCCTGTTTCCACGACGCCTACCTGCAAACATTTAATAGAGACAACGTACAACTTGTTGATACTAACGGCAAAGGCGTCGACTCGATCACGCCCAATGGCGTCGTAGCTAATGGCAAGGAGTACCCGGTTGATTGCATTATTTTTGCGACTGGTTTTGAGGTAGGCACGGACTACACACGTCGTGCCGGATACGATGTCATTGGCAAAGACAATCTTAGCCTGTCTCAGAAATGGTCTGATGGCATGAGGACGTTACATGGCGTCCATACCCACGGCTTCCCTAATCTATTTATCATCAGCAATTCCCAATCAGGCTTTACGACTAATTTCCCCCATTCGATGGATGAAACAGCGTGTCATATCGGTTACATCCTCAATCGTTGCCTAGAAGAAAATATATCGACGGTGGAAGTGTCCAAGACAGCTGAAGATGCGTGGGTTGACGAAATTATCGCCGTATCGCGTTATAACGAGGAATTTCAAGCGATGTGCACGCCCGGTTATTACAACAATGAAGGCCAACCCAATCCAAAGAGTGTTCAGAACGGGCCTTACGGAAAGGGTTCACGTCCCTACTTTAAAATTACTAAAGCCTGGCGCGATGAGGGCTCGATGCATGGACTCAATTGCGAATGACGGATTTTGAAAACAAGGTAGTTATCGTTACGGGTGCGGGTGGCGGCATTGGTCGCCAACACGCGCTTGAGTTTGCACGCCGTGGTGCCCGTGTTTTGGTTAATGACTTAGGGTCAGATGTGCGAGGCGACGGTGGCAGTCCGATGGCGGATACAGTGGTTCAAGAGATCAGAGCCAACGGTGGCGTTGCGGTTGCTAATTATGACTCGGTCAGTGAGCCAGACAGTGCTGCGGCTATTGTTGAACAGGCGATAGCTGAATTTGGGACAGTGGACATATTGATAAACAACGCTGGCATTCTGCGCAACCGTACATTTAAGAACACGACACTAGAAGATTTTCAGCTTGTGGTTCAGGTCCATTTACTCGGTTCCACGTACGTTACCCATGCGGCTTGGCCAATCATGTATGAGAAAAATTACGGTCGTATCGTTTTGACGACATCGGTTTCAGGCATATTTGGACAATTTGGTCAAAGCGCTTACGGCGCTGCAAAAATGGGCTTGCTTGGTCTCATGAATGTCCTATCTCTGGAAGGCCGTGGCCGTGGTATCAAGGTTAATTGTCTTTCACCTGGTGCCGACACTCGCATGACAGCACTGGATACCGAAACCGGGATCGATGCTAACAATCCCCGGCCAGGGTCACACCCCCATCTTGTCACGCCACTTGCCTTGTATCTTGCCAGTGAAAATGCACCGACAGGAGCTGTAATGCACGCATTGAGTGGGCGTTATTTACGTTCTGAAACCTTTGCAAACAGCGGGGTTGCGTTAGATGAAAACAGTACTTACGAAGACTTGATGGAAAACATAGCAGAAATCACAAACATGGACACCGCGCAGCCGCTCGCCGAGCCAGGAAATATTAATACGCTGTTTAAGCCGCACGTCTAAGTGGTTTGGCAGACAGAAATATTGCTTTCGGGCAATCTAGAGAGAAATACCTTTTCGATCTACCTCGGCCTCGCGCTTGTCACGCCTTCGGCTTGAGACATAACGATGCTGCGTTCGCCATCCATTTTCAGTCCTAACGATTTTGTCGTAGTAACTGCCCGTTGATGTTTTGCCTTTGCCGATAAGTGCCACGATGCGAAAGCGTAAGCTAATGCCATCTTTGTCAGAATCAGCGTAAATATTCGTCATCATATGTGTACGTGGATGCGCAGCCTCCGTTTCCATAAATGCTTTAATATCGTCAAGCCCGTTGCAGACCCGTGATCCAACCCCGGTCAGGTCGAAAATTGCGTCCTCAGTAAACACTGCATCGAGGCCAAGCCAGTTGCGATCATCAATAGCATCACCATAACGACCGGGAAGCTCGTGGATCTCGACGCGATCTGCGGTGGTTAGAACGTAGGGTTTGTCGGTCATCTGTCTTTTCCTGTTGTGTATAGGTAACGTCTAGAAAAGAATAGATCAAATTTTCGCGGGAACTGTCAAGTTAGCTGAAGTGAGCGGCAAGTTCTTGTTATCGTGAGCTTGGGTCCGAGTGCCCGCGACATCGCTTGGAGCAGTATTTAACTTGTTGCCAATCTTTCGCCCATTTTTTGCGCCAAGCGAACGGACGACGGCAGGTGACGCAAATCTTGCTGGGTAAGTGAGGTTTACGATGAGCCATTATTCTTAGCTTCAATCGGCCAATCATAATAATCTAAAGAATCAATGGACGCTGGCGGTTCGCTTTTTGCCCATTGATCTCGATAAGCGAAATCTGCATCCCAGGTAGCTGCCTGTTTTTCGAGATTAAAATGGCGCCCACCTTGAGGATCCGCGCCCACGCCAGCGATGTATTGCCAGTTGCCAAAGTTGCTGCAGGGGTCATAGTCGACCAGCATTTCTTCGAAATACTGTGCGCCGCAGCGCCAATCCAACGCCAGCTCATTGACGAGACAGCTCGCTGCGATTTGTCGACCGCGGTTGCTCAAAAAACCGGTCGCGTTTAATTCATTCATGCATGCGTTGACGATTCGCCAAGGAGTTTGTCCGGTTCGCCACTCTTGTAAAGCGCTCGCCATAAAACGTGGTTAGCGGCCTTCGCCCGATAACACCCTCAAATGCATAAAGCTTGTCACCGTGGAACTCAGCGTACCAGCGGAAAAACTCCCGCCAAAGTAGTTCGAAAAGGATCCAACCGGTCGAATTATTTGCCCCGTGTGTTGCCTCGTACTGTCTAAGATGCCTGACTGCCCCTAGCGGCGATAGCGACCCGTTAGCAAGCCAGGCGGATAATCCGGTTGAGCTATTTTCGCCCGAAAGGTTGTTGCGGGTTTCCTTGTACGTAGAGGCCGCCTTGCTGCCAAAATACTTGGCTAAATGTAAGTCGGCCGCTTTTGTGCCACCGGTCAGCACGCCTGAGTTAGTCGTTGGTTCAAGCTGAACTTTTTCCAGTTTTATCGTGGAAGCAGGCAGACGATCAGGAACGGGTTTGACAACTCTGTACGGCAGGTCCCCTACAGCCTTTTTGAACTTGGAGAACGTGCCGGGGAAAGTGTGCTCGAATCGAAGGTCTTCGCTGCTGAAAAGTGTCGATACATCGAGTTCGTCGAAACGCACACCGGGGAAGTCTGATTGCAGTTTTTGCCACGGATCGTCGCCGCGAAACGTGTGCTGTTTGGCGCGAATAATTCTGTCGAAATGTGCCGTGTCGAGCAGCGTCGAGATAGCTGAAAAGGGTTCGCCTTTAAGAATATTTACCGTTTGCCCCAGCTCGGACAACGCGCGATCTAGGTCGCCTAAAGTCTCGCAAAGAAACTGCCAACGGTGTCTGCCGATCGGTTTATTGCCAAACCTATCAGTCCTGAAAGAAGCGTCGTCGATGCAATAAACACATGTTAACGCAGTGTCACCAGATGAGGCGAACAGCGCGGGGTTGTCTTCAACGCGAAGGTCGTCAGTGAACCAGTAAAGCGTGTTCATCGTGTTAATCCGTAAGCAGTGAGTTGCAGACTTATTGTGATAGAAGTTACGACAAGTCTTAACTTTTTGTAGTAATTCGGTTGTTGCAGGAAAACACCCAAATTTCGCTCGCCCACAAGCAAACAGCCAAACAGAAAGCTGAACATCAAGAGGGTTTCTTCGTTGGCTAAAACGAAACAGGCGACAGCGGAAAGTACGACGAGATTGCTCAAGATCAGGGTGAGGCTTATATTGAGTTGCGACAACTTTCTTTGATTCATTAAAGCGAAAGCCCACCATGCACCGGTGAGAAACGCGAGAATCGCCATTGAATACGCTTTGAATAAAGGCAGACTCCAGCTTTCGTTAATCCAAAAAACACACGCAAACATCGGTAACGTCCCAGCATATGCGAGTGCGGTCACCAACTTGGTAATGATATTGGGTGCCGGTCCGCGGATCACGCTAGCCTCGGCTGGCAGGTTGGGCACCAATAGATGCGTCTTGACGTGGCGACCGATTTCTCTACCGGTGTTTTACAGAAGTGGCAGGGTTTGCCGGCTCTCGCGAAAACCGCAAATCTATTTTGCTCGTAAGCTCGGCCCGATTTCTTTCTGATCGCTGGCCGATATTTTTTTGGTAGCGTTACGCCAGAGGTGCGATAGCTGCGCTGGCTTATTTTAATCGTATTGTTTGCTAAAAGACTCGCTTGCGCGTCGTCGAGATGTCTAGGCTTGTCTGACGGGTTCACACCGGAGAAGAATAGAATTTCAGAGCGAAGGTAGTTGCCAAGGCCAGCAACAAAACCTTGGTCGAGATAAAGTGAGGCGAGTTGCCGGTTACTGCAGGTTTTGCCTCGTAATATCGCGTAGATCAAATCGGCGTCAGTACTAGGCGCCAATACGTCGGGGCCCAGTCGCTGGAGAAATGGATGTTGCTCAATATCCTTGGTTTTCCAGAGGGAAATATCTGTCGCACTATAAAGCCAAGCGCTGTGCTCTCGGGTATGGATTGCAAGCCTCAAGTTTCTGTTGGTCCTAACGGGCTTGCCTCGCGGTGTGACGTGCCAAACACCGTAGAGCTGATTATGAGAATAGAGTGTATAGCCTGAGGACAAATGGGTCAGTAGCGCCTTGCCGCGGCACTCAATAGCCGATACCTCATGATCCTGAAAAGCATGGGCGGCGTCACTAATTGAGGGGTGTGATAAGTCGAATGCTTCAATCGCGTGATGTCGCAACGCTTGCTCGAGTTTATCGGCGGCTAGTCTGATTTCGGGACCTTCTGGCATGCAGTGAATACGCCGTTCTCGAAAGGATAGATCAATAATTCAACCAACGTGAAGGTTCAGAAGGATGGAAAAGCCAGTGATTGGTGCTCTCGGCAAGAGAATGCTGGACCCGACTCGATTAAGGTGAGTTGGTGGACTTATACACGTCGGCGAGCATGGCCGGTGTTGTCAAGGTGGTAAGCTGGAAGGAGCCAACCTTCCGGACGCCTATCATCACGAGCACAAAGGCACCAATTTGCAAGCCGAGCGCGCCACAAAAGCCTGCCAAACAGAGCGCCTGCAGCCAGAAGCTGTCGTTGAGCAAAAATATACCGACCATCAACGCTGCCGGCGTGCCGAGCGATCCAGCGAAGTGCAGAGCACATTGCCTCGCCGGTCCAAGTTGCATGTAAGTACCATAAGCCATCTTAAACCTGGGTTCGATATACCAGAGGTAGACGTAAGCATATCGCACGCCGAGCAACAAGCCGGCTGTGACTTTCATCATTGGCTGCAGGCATAAGGCGAGTAGACCCACAGAGGCGAGTCTCAATAACAAGTGATCAGCCTGCATCAACGTAATGCTGAGGACTAAGATAATCCACTCCGCTGCATATCCGACGAGAAATGGGGCCCTGAATTTGTATTTTCGGCTGTGGAGCAGGTTGCTGACCTCACTAACAAGCTCGCTGACTTCGGCTTTCTCTCCTGCGGGTGCTTTAGCGAGTAGTTTGGTCAGTTTGTGCCAGGGCCCTGGCTTGTAGTTATTTTGGTCGAGGTCAGTCCGAATCTCTAGGAGTGCTTTGACCCAGTATGCTGCGCCTTGCGTCTCACTTTTCTGCATCGTGCTTATCCTCCTAACTGTTGGATGACGGGTGAAGCCCGTTCTTGCCAGTTCTCACGCCTGTTTAACCGAGTGCTGGATTAGCGATGATCACTTTCATCTCGAGTGCGGCGCGATCTTTGTCCGGCATGCCGATCATCTCGTCGTAGGCGCTTTGTTGCACGAGTACCGTCTGTTTGATGTTGAGCCCCTGGCAAAAGCGTTTTGCTGCCTCTGCACTGCGGTGTATGGGGACATTACCCTTTGCATCCGTTAATTGGAAAAGCTGGCCAGCAACCTCAACTTGCATGGTATACAACGCCGCTTCAACGCTCCGAATTTGCAGCTCGGAAATAATCGTCCGGTTTTCTGCGAGCTGCTTCACACCGATTTTGTTCACAATACTGTCCTTGGCCGTTAGTTAACATGAATGTTACGGCTGTGCTCGCGATCAGGATCAGTTTGAACCAGAAATGGCGTGTGGTAAATGTCGACAGATCGGCCCCTGAGCCGAAAAAATCCCGTGCTTGTGTTGACGAATATAGAGGCTTGAATGTTGTGTTCGATGACAGTTGCTGTGCCTCAGGAATGATCCACTTAATGTATGTAATCGTAACTGTTTTACTCGGGCCAAACTTCACAAGGTCCTCATCAGGATAAATAATGGACTTTGAAGACATTGTAGAATCGCAGTTTATCGAACCGCTCAACGCACTGCTGAAACTTTTCGGAGACGAGGGTGCGATCGACGAGTTTGTGTATTTCTCCGGCGTACTGAATATGGTGGAAGATACGAGCAGTCAGGAGCAGATGCTTGGAGCGATTTTCGAACTATCTCGCTGTGCTTTCTTAGGTTTCGAATACACCATTGAGGCGAATGCCCGTATCAACCAATTGCTCGATTACTGGATTGAGGTGTCACATACAATGTCCTCGACAAGTGACCCTCATTGATTACGCAACCCGTTTTTGACAGCATAAAAACGATTCGCATCATTCTCGGAGACCAGCTGAACCACCAACATAGCTGGTTCACGACAAAAGATAAAAACACACTCTACGTGATCGCCGAAGTTGTTGAAGAAGCAACTTATGCACGTCATCACGTCCAAAAAGTGCATGCATTTTTTCTTGCGATGGAAGCCTTCGCTGCAACACTCAAAGAAGCCGGCCACAACATACTTCACCTTACGCTAGACGACACCGCTGGCTTGAGCTCTGTTGACCAAATTGCTAGTTCACTAGCAGAAACCTATGGGCCTGACAGATTGGAATATCAACGCCCGGACGAGTATCGGTTGCTAGAGCAGTTAAGATCGCTGACGCTGCCAGATATCGTAATACACGAGTGTGACACTGAACATTTCATGGTTCCTTTCGACGAGTTATCCGCTTATTTCTCGAAGGGGAAGAAGCATCGCATGGAACAGTTCTACAGGAAATTGCGCAAGCAACATAACATGCTGATGGATGCGAATGAGCCTACAGGCGGTCAGTGGAATTATGATGCGACAAACCGGAGCAAATTGAAAAAATCTGATCTTGCAGAGATTCCAGCGCCGCTGCTGTTTACAAGCAATGTGGAAGAGGTGCAGCAAAGGTTGGAGCGGCACAACATAGAAACGGTCGGTAGAATCAGTAATCAGCTGCCTATGCCTGTCACGCGAGACCAATCATTGCAGCTGCTCAGTTTTTTCTGCGCCACAGGGCTGCCAAGGTTTGGAGATTTTCAAGACGCGATGACAGGGAAAAGCGACTACGCGTGGTCCCTTTATCATTCAAGACTCTCGTTTTCGATGAATGCAAAGCTGTTGCACCCGAAAGAGGTCATAGACGCCGCAATTGCTGCGTACCACGCACAAGACAACATTGATATCTCTCAAGTTGAAGGGTTTGTTAGGCAAATATTGGGTTGGCGCGAATTCGTCAGAGGGATTTACTGGGCAAACATGCCTGGTTACGAGGAATTGAACGCACTTGCTGCGGAGAATGATCTGCCAGCATATTTTTGGAACGGCGAAACGCAAATGAATTGCGTATCGAAAGCGATTACACAATCTCTTGAATTTGCTTACGCGCATCATATTCAAAGACTGATGGTCACCGGTATGTTCGGGCTGTTGGCAGGTATTGACCCAAAACAGATGGATGAGTGGTATCTCGGCATATACATCGATGCGATAGAGTGGGTAGAAATGCCAAACACGAGAGGGATGAGCCAGTTTGCCGATGACGGCCTTATCGCGAGCAAGCCCTACTCTGCTAGCGGTAATTACATTAACAAAATGAGTGATTATTGCGGTTCTTGCCACTACAACGTGAAGGAAAAAACAACCGATCAGGCATGTCCGTTCAATTCACTGTACTGGCACTTCATGGCTCGACATAGGGAAAAGTTCCAGAATAATCCGAGGATAGGTATGGTCTATAGGAATTGGGATAAACAGGAAAAAGACATGCAAGAAGCAACGCTGGCGCGCGGTGAATACTGTTTGAAAAATCTGGCGTCGCTGTAAATGTTGTTAGGCCGAGTTGCTCAGAAGGTCGTCAATGGTGCGCAAGCGTTCGAGAATGCTTGAGGTTTCGAGAACTTGCTGCATGAGGTCAGGTTCGAAGCGTAGGAATTGAAAGACTCGAAAGGAAAATTCGTCGGGCAGTTGATGAACCCAATCTTGTTGTGAAAATGTTTCGGCCATGGCGGGGTGATCACGTGAGGTGAGTTTGATTAGTGCGCCATTGATGGAAGACTGGAGTTGGAAAATCTCACTTTCGGTGTTGTCGATACTATCACGATCGCTGTCAACCACCTCTTGCGCTTTGACAATGCGATATGGGAGGGTCTGGACCTCCTCGCCAAGAGAGAGCCTTTTGCTAATTTCGATGACTACGTGGAGGCGACCGTCGTCGAGGGTTTCAATGATTTGGCATGCGCCAGCAGAAAAGATTTGATGCGGTTGGTAAGTAGCTTGATTGGTGCTTAGCGCTTTCTCTCTAACTTGGTTGGCGGGTGCTGGTCTTATTTCTTTTTGCGTGTGTCCCACACCCATCATCACGTTGTTTGCAACGCAGTCGTCGACCATGCGGCGATACCGCGGTTCAAAAATGTGAAGAGGAACCAGTGTGCCAGGAAAAGCCACGAGATTAGGTATCGGGAAGAGTGCAACTTCGTATGTTTGAGGTTCGGTTTTAGTGGCGCACATACGGGGGCTCTTTAAAAATTGAGTAGTATTAACAATAAACTACGCTAGTGACCGGTATTCGGACCACTGTCGTTAATCCAAATCGATTGTGCTTTCGTAATAGATTTATGCACAAGACTAGCAGCAAAAGCAAGAAACTGAGCATCACTCT
>CBFHOH010000001.1:0-4993 GCA_965657335.1 Candidatus Azotimanducaceae bacterium | reverse complement strand
AATCCAAATCGATTGTGCTTTCGTAATAGATTTATGCACAAGACTAGCAGCAAAAGCAAGAAACTGAGCATCACTCTGATGGTGGCGCTCCTCATACAAGGTTGTTCGACGACTGAGCAAAAGCCAATGCGCGCTGTCGAACAGTTCGATTTAGAGCGTTTCATGGGCAGTTGGTTCGTGATAGCTAGCATACCAACATACTTTGAGAGAGACGCATTTAATCCGACAGAAAATTATAGCCTTAACGCCGACGGTACTGTAGAAACCGTTTTTTCTTACAACAAAGGGGGCCCAAAGGGGCCACTGAAATCAATGAACGCGACGGGCTTTATTCCCGACAGCAGTAGACAATCCATTTGGGAAATGCAGTTTTTTTGGCCTATCCGGGCTGACTATCGGGTTGTGTACCAGAGTCCAGACAGAGAACATACGATTGTTGGTCGAACAAAGCGTGACTTTGTTTGGGTAATGTCGCGACAGCAATCTGTATCGAACGCCACGCTTAAGTCACTGATGAGTCGGGTCGAAGAGTTGGGTTATAACCCTGAAGAAGTCCAGTTGAGCAACTGGCAAAGCGGCGGAGCGACTGAGCCGACCCCCACGAAAGCAGATCTCTAGCCCGAAAAAACACACCGCGATAGTCAAAATTACGATGGAAATCCCTATGCACGACAAAAACCTTGTCCAACGACGAGCGGTTGCCGCTTTGAAGTCACTTTTTATTGGTGATGCACTCGCAATGCCGGTGCATTGGTATTACAACGTCATGGATATCGAGCGTCAGTTTCCGGGCGGTGTAACCGATTTTGAAAACGCGCCCGAATATCACCCTTCATCAATTATGAGTCTGCATTCCACGAGCCAAGGCGGCCGGGGTAGCAAAAGGCGCAAAACGACAGCCTCGCCTGAAATTATTGGTGATGTAATATTGAAGGGGAAGCGCAAACATTGGGGTGTACCTAACCAGCATTACCACCATCGTATGACAGCGGGTGAAAATACGCTCAATGCCCATTGTGCGATGACGCTGATGCGGACACTGAACAGACACGAAGGACAGTACTGCCCAGATAGTTTTCTCGGCGCATATATCAACCTGATGACGGCTGACCCAGCACAGCACCCGGATACGTACGCGGAATCTTACCATCGCGGGTACTTCGCCAATCTTCAGGCGGGTAAGCCACGAGATAAGTGCGGTGCGGTTACCCACGATACCGCTTCAATAGGCGGTTTAGTGACGATTGCGCCCATCGTGATTGCGGCCCGTTTGCGCGGGGTTTCCTTGGCAGACGTTTCTCAACATTGCCACGATCACCTTTTGCTAACGCATCCCGATGAAACCCTCGTCACCGTCGTGCGCAGCTACGCGGCGCTGATCGATCAACTTTTGTTTCGTGATCCTGGGCAAGACGCACAGGAGATATTAAGGGTGTTTGCAAAAACAAGCATAGGGCTTGACCTAGAGAAACTGATTGGAATATCGAATAACGACCGCGGTGTGATCGGGCAAATTTTTTCCCCTGCTTGTTATATTTCGGACTCGTGGCCAGGCGTTTTGTACCTGGCATTCAAGTACGCGGATTCTTTAATGGCGGGGCTCATTGCGAATACTAATCTCGGTGGAGATAACGTGCATCGTGGCGCCGTGCTCGGTGTACTTTTGGGGCTTATCAACGGCACGACTGACGAAGATAAGTTTGCCAGAATCACCAACAGCGAAACGCTTCAGGACGAAATCTCTCAATTAGTTCACGTATAGTTGCGTCCGCGCCGCAGAATATAACCTGCCTACCCATGCTTCCTCACGCAAAGGTTTTATCGCTGCACAGTGAAAAGAAGGCCCGGTATGACCCTTACACGCCTGCGGCAGCGCTCAGGGCCCACTGCCCGCTCGTGTCGGTTCCGTCGCTGCGAAAGACAGCTAGTTTTCGATACGATATGCCCTCGCTGCTGCGCCATAAAACAAATCGTTCTTTTCAGTAACTGAAGCGCCGGCAGATATTCGTTTAAACGCATTCCAGCAGACCTGATAGCTGCACCATCGTTTCTGCACAGGGAAGTTTGACTCATACATGGCACGAGTAGGACCAAAGGCTTCGATGCAGGTCTCCATCCAGGGTCGCCATGCTGCAGCGACTTCCTCTGAACCCGGCGGCAAACTTCGGTCACCCTCAAAGCTCGGCATGCGGATCGGCATGGCACCGAGTTTGACAAACACGTTGTGACGTTTGCTAACACGAGTAATAGCGGCCTTCCACTCCTTAAATACCTCGTTAGGTTTACCTCGATATGGACCGCCTAAAATCGGGCTGCCAACATGATTAAGAATGATTGTCAGCTCCGGATGGGCGTCAGCAAGTTCTGCAACTTCATCGAGTTGAGGATGGTAAAGCCAGCAGTCGAGAGATAATCCCATGCGGCTAAGGACTGCTGCGGCTTCACTAACGCGCGGATCAATCAGAAGGTTTGGTTGCTCGGTGACGTTGCCAATTTTTTTGTCGGCGTGCCAGCCGCTGGAAATCCTAACACCTCGGAATCGGCCGTCGGAAGCTGCTATATGTTGCTCAAGTATTGGCTCAACAGCAGTGCCCAGCGTGAGATCAACATTGCCGAACATGACATCGCAAGCCCTAGCGCGACCAAATGTGCCACTGGCGCTCATCGCTGCCTGCCCCCGAACGAATTCAGTTTCCCCTAACGAACGCTCTGCTTTCGGGCCTTCTTTTCGGTACATTGAATGGCATTCAGCGAAAACAGTCGCGACGATGTTGTGCCCACTTTCGAGATCAGCGGCAAGCTCTGGCATTAAGTAGGTGTAGCCACTTCGTACCCATAGATGGTGATGTGGGTCGATGATGGGTAGCGCTGGCTCAAGTACTTCCTCTTGTAATGTTGCGAGCCAAATATCATCTGGCCCTGTTTGACCTGTGTTGGCGGCCATTTAACGCTCCTTTCTGAGTAACCCTATTGACAATTCACTGCGCTGTCCAACCACCATCAATCGGCATAGCGACGCCGGTGACGTAGCTCGAATGTGGGGACATTAACCAAGCGACCACATCAGCGACCTCACTTGGATCGGCAATACGGCGTATTGGCAGTTGACGGACGACACCGTCTAAGATCTCCGGACTCGCGCCAGCGCCTTTGGCTAACATTGGTGTATCAATGAAACCAGGGCAAACAGCATTGACGCGAATTTTTTTGGGTCCGTACTCTAGCGCCGCTGATTTTGTTAAACCGATAACACCATGTTTGGCTGAGTTGTAAGCTGTTGCGTGTGGCAGGGCGACCAATCCGCAGATCGAGGCAGTATTGACGATGCTCCCGCCAGCTTCTTGTTGAACCATTTGTGCAATCTCAGCTTGTACGCAGCTAAACACACCCGTTAGGTTGACAGCAAGCACCTGCGCCCATTCTTTTGGGTCAATGTCGAGTAGTTTCACGGTTGGCCCAGTAATGCCAGCGTTGTTGAACGCGCCGTCCAAGCGACCGTGGCTCGACACTATTGCTTTGATAGCGGCGGCAGCGGCGCCTTCTTCCGCAACATTGAGTTCACACATTTCAGCACTTCCGCCGGCTTGTATTACCTCTGTGACAACTTCGTTGCTAAGCTCAACCTGTCTGTCTGCTACGATCACATGTGCACCATCGAGTGCAAGGCGATTGACGGTTGCGCGGCCAATACCGCTTGCGCCCCCAGTCACTAATACTATTTTGTTCTCCAAATTCATTTCATATTTCTCCATGCGGGTGATCTTTTCGTTTCAGTGGGGGGCCGGTTTACGTAATCCGTCACTGGCGCCCGTTGAGCCCTCCGCCATCGCGCCGCCATCAACAGCGATTCTCATGCTTATCTCCCGATTGTGTTTACTGGAAATTTACACCTTCGTAATCGTTTTCCGCTACCTTATTTACGATGTTGGCATACCTTGGGACGCCGCCGTTGTAGATGTTATACCGCGTCTTGCCGTATTCGTGACCCTCGATGTTCGAGTTGTAGCCGGTAAAAAAACTCTTAGCCTTGCGTAACAGCGCGCCCTTATACATAGCTTTGACATGCTCAACCCATTCTGACTCAGACGTTTCATCGACATCGAAACGTTGATGGCCCTGCGCCCACATGTGCTCAAGGAAAAGCGTAACCCAGTCAACACTCATCTCGGCAGCGCGCGGGAAGTTCGCCGCCGCGGTCTGTGGCCCCATCAGCATCAGGAGGTTTGGGAACTCGCCGATCATGAGGCCCAGGTAGGTTACCGGACCTGCCGCCCACTTATTGCGCAGTCTTTCTCCGCCCGATCCCTGAATGTCTATTTGATCAAGCGCCCCGGTGAACGAATCGAAACCCGTGGCATACACAATGACATCAAACTCGAATGATCGGTCGCTCGTTTCCAGACCCTTGGGTGTGACACGAACAATGGGTGTCTCGACCGCATCGACGAGTTCAACATTGGCACGGTTATAAGTTTCGAAGTAGCCAGTTTCAAGGGGTAATCGCTGAACACCAAAGCCGTGGTCTTTTGGAATCAGCCGCTCCGCTAGCATTGGGTCGTTCACACGTTGGCGAATACGTTCGGCGATGTAGTTGGATATTTCTGCGTTGGCTTTTTCATCGACGAATATCTCGTAGAAATTTTGAAGCCAAATACCAAAGCCCGGTTCGTCGTAGAGCCTGTCCCAAAGTGCGCGCCGCTGGTCCGGGCCGACGTCGTAAAAACTTCGGCTATCGGGTTCATGCTCAAAACCGCCAGGGCTGCGGGCGCATGTGGCGAAGATTTCGTCATAACGCTCACGAATCTCTGCCATCTCAGTCTTGGAGATAGGTGCGTTGTTTAAAGGTGCTGCCCAGTTTGGGCGACGTTGAAAGACGGTGAGTTGTTCTGCTGCTTTGGCAACCTCAGGAATCAGCTGAATTGCCGTTGCTCCACTGCCGACGACGGCGACGCGCTTGCCTGTCAGGTCGAGAGGTTCGTGAGGCCAATTAGAG